>JAWAXF010000005.1:0-99498 GCA_038897035.1 Bathyarchaeia archaeon | reverse complement strand
GTTTCTCACTGTTAAGATAGTGGATGGGAGGGCATACCCCGCCTTTAAGAAGTCCGGCGACATAACAAGTCTATCGAAGGCTGATGGATATGTTATCCTGCCAATAAACCTAGACGTAATAAATGAGGGTGAGGAGGTAGAAGTAATCTTATTTGAATAATATTTGTCTTTTAATGTTCCCTACTCATAGCGCATGATTCTATAACATCGACAAGTATGCTTAAAATTAAGCCGAAAGAGGTGCCGGCAACGGCTCCTGTTACCCACTCTAGTAATGATGAAAGGTTTATACTAATCCATAATCCCGCAATCTGTCCCGTTGAATCAACTAAGAGAGGGGTATAACAGCAAGAAGTGCCGTTAAAATTCTCTTATGAATCTTTTCATCAACATTTATTCTAATGATGAATGGTAATATTATGCCGAAGGAGACTCCTATAAAGAGACCAAGGCACCTTGCGCATACCGGCATCTGATTTCCATTAATAAAGAAAGACCTCTCGCTCATTTGATGGCACCAGATATCGCTGAAAAAGTAAACTTGCTGGCAGGGGGTAGGTAACCTTAAACTCAAAGGATAATTGTCTATGATGCCGGATCTTCCCGTTAAACTTTTAATTGTGTTTTCCGGTTGAAGCAGCGGGCAAAGAATTAAGAGAACTAGAAATATTGAGGCGATTATTGAAAGGATTATCTTCGTGATTTTAAATAAGTTAAACATAGAGTTCTCACCAACAAACTCGTAGCAAAACAGTAAGTTTTCTAATAGTAGGGTGATTAACCTTGTGATTTACGCTCCTTTTGTTAAGATTAAATATCTTTTATTGGCTGGGCGGAGGTGAGGGTGCGGGGCGGTCTCAGGCGATGGCTTCCAAACTAATCCAAGGATCCCTCCAATTAATCCTAAAATAAATCCAATTATGAATCCACCGCCGCTGAAGACGAGACTTAGGATTGAAAATACTAGAACCAGTATACTGCCGTTTCTAACGCTTTTAGGCTCCGCCCTGTTTATCATCACTGCGCCAATGATTACAATTATTCCAAATATTACTCCAAGAGCCATGTAAATGAATATTATTGTCCCCATTATGGCTGCCGGGGCACAACGGGTCCGAGAACCCCTCTATTATTGAACCGCATATTGCGCCTATGGCGGCGTAAGCGAGTCCTCCTATTAAAATAAGTATCCCACCTACCAATGATAGCGCTCCTATTTAAAAAGTATTCTCTTATTTCTCTTTATAAGACTTTGTGTCAACGATACGTTGTGGTAATATACAACATATTTAAGGAGGGATCATTATTTTTAAAGAAGTAGTGTTTGAGGAGTCTGTTTGGGTAAGAAGAAGGTTGTAAGTGAAGAAGAGATTAGTGAGGAGCTGGTGCTCCCCTCCGGAAACGATTGTCTAGGTGTAGTAGTGAAGATGCTCGGTTATGATCGTGTCCTTGTCAAGTGTCAGGATGGTTATGAGCGCTTATGCCGTATAAGGGGTAAGCTTAAGCGTAAGCTATGGATAAGGATCGGTGACATAGTCCTAGTCTCGCCATGGGATTTTCAGCACGAGTCTAGGGGCGATATAATCTGGAGGTATACTAAGGGGCAGGCTGAACGCCTCCGCCAGATGGGTCTTTTAACAATACAGTAGCAGTGAGGCCACCTGATGTCGCTTAAAGACAGAGCCGAGAAGGATATTGAGCGCGAGGAGAAGAAATATGAGACTGAGCAGCGGATGAAGGAGAAGAGAAGTGAGGAGTACGAGGTTCTTGAGGAGGTCTTTGACAAATCAACTCTAATGGCAATATATGAGTTTATGAATGATGGGGTAATTAAGGAGATTTATGGAGTTGTTAACTCCGGAAAAGAGTCAAGAATATACTGGGGAGTCGGGCCCAACGGTGAGGAGATAGCAATAAAAATTTTCTTGACGGTCTCGGCGGAGTTTAGGAGGGGTAGGCTCCCCTATATTATTGGGGATCCAAGGTTTAAGGATGTGAAGAGAGATATAAGGCATCTGGTTTACCAATGGGCTCAGAAGGAATTTAGGAACTTAAAGCTTGCATATGAAGCTAAGGTTAGGGTCCCACGCCCAATAGCCATGAAGAAAAATGTCCTTATTATGGAGTTTATAGGAAAGAATGGTGTCAGCGCCCCCCTTTTAAAGGAGGTTGAGTTAAAGAATCCGGAGAGGATGTACCGCAACATACTTCTCCACGTTAAAAGGCTTTATAGAGGCGCTAAGCTGGTTCATGGGGATCTAAGTGAATATAATGTAATGGTTTGGAGGGGTAGACCAGTTCTATTCGATTTCTCCCAAGCAGTCTCCATAGAGCATCCAACGGCGGAACAATTTCTAATACGGGATATCGGGAACATAAATAGGTTTTTCTCTAAGATTGGGGTAAATGTTATTGACGTTGAAGAAATATGTAGGGTGATTACTGGTGGCGCAGCAGTTCTTAGTAAAGATACCTAAGGAGAGAATCGGCGTCCTAATTGGGGCTAATGGTACTGTAAAAGAACATATACAAAGAAAATTGTCGGTCACCCTAGATATTAATAGTGGAACGGGCGACGTAGTAATAACTTTAAGGGAGGGGGCTGAAGATCCATCACTCTTATTTAGGGCAAAAGACGTGGTTTTAGCCATTGGAAGGGGTTTCTCTCCAGAAAGAGCTTTTAAGCTTCTTGAGAGCGAAGATATTACATTAGATATAATCGACTTGAGGGAATATGTAGGGAAGTCTGAATCAGAGCTGACGAGGATTAGAGGAAGAATTATTGGTAGGGAGGGGAAGGCTAGAAAGATGATTGAGGAGCTGAGCGGTGCTCTAGTGTCGGTTTATGGTCATACCGTCGCGATAATAGGAGATTTTGAGCAGGTCAGCATTGCGAGGGAAGCTGTCCTGAAGCTGATAAATGGAGCTGAGCACTCAACAGTCTACAGGTTCCTGCAGAGGAAGAGACAGGAGATGAAAAAAGGGCGCCTTACGCTTTGGGAGGGTGGCTCCTTAACGCCCACATCCGAATAAGTATATTGACATGTTATACATGTTATAAAGTTTAATACTAATTTAGTCTGCGAGAAAATAAAATGTATAGAATCTTGCCCATCTCTGGGGGTGCAGGCAATAAGCCAAACTTTTCAGGAGATAAGTCCAGCCGACTTCTTCTACAGGAATAGGGAGATAGCTGGCTTTTCTAATCCGGCTAGGGCTATCTTCTCGGCCATTAGGGAGCTTATTGAGAACTCGCTTGATGCGACTGAGCCAGCGGGGTTTCTACCGGACATCTACATACGCCTATCATCCGCTAACGAGACTGAGGAGGAGGGCTTCTACACCCTTAGGGTTGAGGATAATGGCATAGGCATACCGCCTGACTACATTCCATTAGCCTTCTGCCAATTTCTCTTCAGCTCAAAATATAGGCTTAGGCAGTCGCGCGGAACCTTCGGCTTAGGCGGAACAATGGCTATACTTTATGGGCAGATAACGACCAACAAGCCTGTCAAAGTAATATCGAGTACTGGCGGCCCAAAAATCTACGAGTACTCGTTAATGATAGATATTGAGCGGAACCGCCCTCTAATCCTTGAAAGAAAGATGCACACTAATGATGAGCAGTGGCATGGCACAATCGTTGAAGTCAATCTTGAGGGCGACTACTCTAGGGCTAAGCCAAAGATAATCGAATACCTTAAACAGACGGCCATCGCTAATCCTTACGCTAACATAATGTTTGTTGACCCAAGGGGCCGCCTATACAAGTTTAGAAGGACTGTGTCGAAGCTGCCGCCGCAGCCTAAGGAGACGCTTCCACATCCGCATGGAGTTGATGTTGAGACAATGTACCGCATAATTCGTGCAACACAATGCAAAACCCTCCTAGACTTCATGCAGAAGCACTTTCACAGGGTTGGTAAGCGGACGGCGAGGAGCTTCTTAGAGTTTGCGGGTTTCCCAGAGGATATCGATCCGAAGACGCTTAAGCCCGAGGAGATAGTTAGGCTAGTTCAGGCGATGAGAAACTTCAATAGCTTCCTACCCCCCGACGCGAGCTGCCTATCACCGCTAGGCGAAGAGATACTCAAGGCTGGTATCCTTAAGGAGCTTGAGCCAGAGTTCGTCGCGGTCACCCAGCGGAGGCCCTCGGCATACTCCGGGCATCCATTCATCGTTGAGGTCGGGGTGGCATATGGCGGTAAGGTTCCTGTGAGAAATGATAATGAAATAACGTTGTATAGGTTCGCTAATAAGATACCGTTAGTCTACGATGAATCCGGTGACGTTAGCTGGAAGATTGTTAAGTCAATTGACTGGCGGAACTATGGGGTTGAGCCAAGCATGCCCATCGCGGTCCTAGTCCATTTATGTAGCACTAAGATCCCATGGAAGACCGTTGGCAAGGAAATGATTGCAGATAGGCCTGAGATAAGCCGGGAGATGCTGAACGGCATAAGAGAAGTTGCACGTAAGCTCAAGCTATATTTATCTAGAAAGGAGAAAGTTAAGCATGAGAAAGAGCGTTTCTCAGTTTTTGCGAGGTATCTCCCAAAAATAGCCGAGTTCTCGGCTAGACTTGCTGGTGAGAGAAAAGTGCCGGACGTAAAGAGCCTTTTAAGGAAGGTGAGAAGGCTTGAGGGAGACTAGCTTCTCTGCAAGAGAGAGAAGAAAAGATGTCCTTTTGAGACTTGAGAATTTTGGGCGAGGGATATACGAGCACCTGGAGAAAGGATTTTTCCCGCAAGTCGCCATGCCTAGCAGATCGACTGACAATATATATTATGACGCAAACCTCAGACAATATGTGCTTGGGGATAAGAAGAAGAGGAGAAGTGCTGGCAACATTAGGCACGTTAGATCAGTCACGCAGCTGGTTTGGATGGCCTACTTTGTCCACGAACTAACGTTAAGCCAGAAGACATCAACCCTCAGGGACGTCTTTTACTCGGCACAGGCATATGACATCCCATTTGAAAGCCAAGACGAATCCGACAATATAATAACGGATCTGGAGAGCATTTTAGGATACGCGAGGGAAGACTTTAATGTCTTCCCAGAGGAGAGGTCAGCCGTCTTCGGGGACCTAACTATAGAATATACTATCCCAAATTACGAGGGAAGACGTCTTAACTTGACATCTCATCCGGATGGCGTGATGATCGGCCCGGCACTTACGTCAGCCGAGTTCATCGAGACGAGCGCCGATAAGATCATAGCCATTGAGAAGGGTGGTCTCTTCACGAGGTTCATCGAAGAAAGGGTTCACGAAAGGTTTAACGCCGTATTGGTTCTCCTTGGTGGACAAGCGCCTAGATCAACAAGGTACTTTATTCGTAGGCTTAATCAGGAGCTCGGTCTTCCAGTCTACGTATTCAGCGATGCAGACCCATGGGGGATGCACATTGCCATGGTCATCATTTCCGGCTCGGCTAATGCAGCGCATCTTAGGGATTTAACCACGCCGGACGCTAAGTGGGCTGGTGTATGGGCTTCAGATATAGTGAATTATAAGCTACCGAGTGAGAAGCTGGATGATCTTGACTTGAAACGGCTCAATGAGCTAATGCGCGACCCAAGATATAAGGAGGATCTATGGCAGAGGGAGCTAAAGATTTTCATGAAGACGCAGAGGAAATGTGAGCTAGAAGCCTTCTCAAGATATGGGCTAACTCACATAGTAGACAAATACTTGCCAGAAAGGTTAAGAGAGCTGGAATGAATACGGGTTTTAGGTGAATCGCTTGGAAGGGAGACATGTAAAAAGAGAACCAATATTGCTGCTTTTCATGGAACGGCTGGTTGGTCTAGTGCTGCTAATTATTGGCGTGATACTACTGCACGGCGCATACGCCTACCAAGCCAGTCTTGGAGGAGCTTCCTCGTCCTTTTTCATGGCAATCAGCGTAGCCCTCATCTTCTTAGGTCTGTTAATGCTTCTCTCAAAGACGGAGTGAACCCTAGGCCCTAAGCGCGTCTCGTTTTTAGATCGCTTACTGTACCCTATCACATTGTGCGCACCGACCCACCTTTTAGAGACGTCGCTTTGGCTGAAAACAAGATAAATATTGGACTACTGAGTTAAGTTATTATGGTTTTGGTCGTGCTGTAGGATGAGGGTCATAGCCGACCTACATATCCATAGCAAGTATAGTCGTGCCACGAGCGTCAGCATGAATATTCAGGAGATAACGCGCTTCGCTCAGGTCAAGGGCTTAAAGGTGGTCGGAACTGGGGACTTCACACACCCCGGGTGGCTCCGGGAGCTGAAAGTTGATCTTGTTGAGGTTGAGAGGACAGGTCTCTATAAGCCAGCTGAAGTGTCGGTATCGCCAGTATACTTTATGATTACCGGCGAAGTTTCAACGATATTCGTATTCGATGGTGAGACGAAAAAGATTCATCACGTAATACTGACGCCGAGCATTGAGACCGCAGAACAGATAAATGATCGCCTGTCGAGGTACGGCGACTTAGAGGCGGATGGGAGACCCACGCTTAACATGTCCGCGGCGCATCTTGTCGAGGAGATTATGGAGGTATCAAGGGATAATGTAGTCTTTCCAGCTCACGCCTGGACGCCATGGTTCAGCATATTTGGTGCCTTTAGCGGCTTCGATAGGGTTGAGGACTGCTATCAGGACATGTCTAAGCATATATTCGCCCTTGAGACAGGTTTGTCCTCAGACCCCCCGATGAACTGGAGACTTAGCGCGTTGGACAAGTTCACCCTACTCTCGAATAGCGACTCTCACTCCACTTGGCCGTGGAGGATTGGGCGTGAGGCCAATCTTTTTGAGCTAAAGCGCCTAACATACTGGGAAATGGTAGACGCCATTAAAAGCAAAGATCCTAGGAGACTTAGGTTGACCATTGAGACCAATCCTGCTTATGGCAAGTATCATTGGACTGGGCATAGATCATGTGGTGTCTCCTTCCCGCCTGCTGAAGCAATCAAGCTTGGCAATAAGTGCCCTGTCTGCCATAAGCAGCTAACTAAGGGTGTGGAGCAGAGGGTTGAGGAGCTTGCTGATAGGCCGCCGGGCTTTGTTCCAGAGAATACTCCGGGATATATCCATTTGCTGCCTCTCTCAGAAGTCTTGGCAGCTGTTCTTGGCGCGGGTTCGCCCAGTTCTCAGAAAGTTTGGAGCATATATAATATTTTAGTCTCAAGGTTTGGAAATGAATATGCTGTGCTGATGGATGCGTCATTTGAGGAGATTGCTAAATTATCGAATCAGGTTATCGCCGAGGCAATCATAAGGGTTCGGGAAGGAAAGGTTAAGATTATACCCGGCTATGATGGCGTTTATGGGCAAATAATAATATTTCCGGAAAGGGGTATTGTAGCGAAGGAGGTTGAAGCTGAAGAAATTAAAGAAAAGCAAACTAGGCATGTAAAGCAGAGGTCTTTAGCGGACTTCTTTTAGGAGACTATGTTGTTTAATGAGATACATCTATTATTCCATTCCGCTAGAGGATAAGTTTATCATCTCCGTTTTGCTTTATGCCACCGTGCCCAATATTAATAGAAAACCGTTGATAGCAGCGTCTTAGCGAAGTGAATTTCTCTGAAGGCCGAGGTAAATTGCTTACCACTAATGTGATCTCGTATTGAATGTTCTCAAGTGACTAGACAAAACTTGCATCATCCTAAAAAGTTATTTTGGCGCCACTTTTCTTCTAAAATCATCTTGTGGTGAAGCCTCCATCTACGACAAGATTAGCTCCTGTCATGTAGGATGAGTCTTCGGAAGCTAAGAATAATACCGCTCG
Source organism: Bathyarchaeia archaeon (assembly GCA_038897035.1). GTDB lineage: Archaea > Thermoproteota > Bathyarchaeia > Bathyarchaeales > DTEX01 > DTEX01. The sequence goes on along the minus strand of JAWAXF010000005.1, from coordinate 91,719 downwards.
CGCTACTTCTTCCGGTCTTCCTACCCGTCCTAACGGTACTAGCTTAGCGCGTTCTTCCCGTTTTTCTTCACCTATTCCCATTCTCTCCCACGTACGCTTACTCAAAGGGGTTTCAATGGTTCCGGGACATATACAGTTAACTCGAATGTTAAAGGGGGCCACCTCCAGAGCTATTGTTCTGGTAAGGGCCAGTATCCCACCCTTTGATGCAGAATACGCCCCAAAATAGGGGGTTCCAATAAGAGCCGACACCGACCCCATGTTTATTATGACTCCCGACCTTTGTTTCTTCATAACTGGAATAACATATTTGCAACAAAGAAACACGCCCTTAAGATTCGTGTTAATGATGTTATCCCAGATCTCTTCAGTTATCTCTTCTACTGGGAGAGCTAAGTTAGTTCCCGCGTTATTGAAGAGAATATCAATTCTTCCATATTTCGCAAGAACTTTTTCTACCATTTCTTGCACGTCTGAGGCTTTTGAGACATCAGCATATATAAAAATAGCTTCACCGCCTTTTTGTCTAATAATGCTTGCAGTCTCCTCCCCAGTGTCTGTATTGCAGTCAACGACGACAACTTTTGCTCCCTCCTCTGCAAATAAAATAGCCGTTGCACGGCCGATACCCGAGCCGGCACCTGTAATTATGGCAACTTTACCCTCAAGTTTCGTCACCTATAATCACCTCCGTTTATTTCTCAGTTCTCAGTTCTTTATAACTCTTCACTTAAGTTTCAGTTTATGAATTTGAAGGGTTTTAATGACGTCTAGTTACAGGAGCTCGATCTTCTTTGTTAAGGTTTTTCAACCTGTATGACTTTTTGGAGTGGAGGTGCGTAGATATCTATTGAAATTACTGGTTCTTCTCCAACAACTTTAACTGAATGCATGGCCCCGCTGGGTATAAATATAACTGCTTCAGCCTCAGCGTTTTCAGTCTTATCTTCGATGGTTACCTCAAGTGCTCCTCTCAGTAAATATACTACTTGCTCACAGTCATGCTTATGCATTTTTGCTTCAGCGTTAGGCTGCGCCCAATTCCAAGTAACCAACAAGTGGTTCCCCTGCACCAATATCTTTCTATACATGCCCTCTGCCAATTTAAACAATTTTACCTTTTTAGGATTTATCACAACCACAAAGAAGAGTATTTCCATTTTACCTTAAAAAGATTTTCCAAAGATACTTTCCTTAAGCTCTATTGTAGCAAAGCATCATATGACGCTTTGAAATGATCCTATTATGGAAATCTGCACTAAGCTACATGATTAAATAGAGATTTGATCAAGCTTATAATAAAACTCTGAAAAATATTTATATTAAAATGTAGGGTATACTTTTTATTTGGTGGTTGAATGGAACGCAAATATGAGAATTTTATCAGCGAGTTGAAGCATGCTCCGTACCCTGCTAAGCCAGGCGAAAAACCATTTCGTGAATTTCTTGTGGTCGATTCTAATGATATACGGTGGCTTCCCCATCACTTTGAAGTGTTTATAATTAGAAAGGATGGCGTAAGGGATGGAATTAGTGATGTTATTGAGCAATCGCCAGATCTGGTAAAGTTTTTCCTGAGTAGATTGCATTCGGGATTGCCACACCAGCCTCCTGGTAGAGTTTGGCCACCCCTCTTTCAGACTAAAGAGGGAAAATTTATCTTTCGTGGCTGGCCTATGTACCATACTGCCGATGAAATTTTCCTGTTTTTTGGAACCGATCCTGAGAATCCTACGGATTTGGGCGGTGAGGTTGAGTTTTGGCTTGGTCTAGGCGAAGAGGCGGAGAAATACATCATAACTAAGCCCTCATGTATCTATGTGCCAGCAGGTCTAGTTCACGCACCTATAGTCTTCAGAAATGTGCGCAGACCCTTCATAGAAGTAATCTGCTATACGAAGCCCGTCTTAGATGAACACGCCGTCCCTGTTCTGCCGCCCGATTATAAGCCGCCCGAAAAAAAGAAGAAGTAGCACTTTTACGGGAAAACTTCAGACTCCTGTCTACTCTTAACTCCTTTTATTTTTTGGTTTTGATAAAGTTCCGCTAAAAATAAGGGTTGTCAACCAGACTGAAATGTTTATTAAAGCATTTTAGGAGGAACTTCTCGAAATAATAAAAATTGGGAAAAATTTAAATTGGCGAATATAACAAAATAACATGAAAGAACTTAAAGGCAAATTAGTCTGGAGCGTAAAGGTTTTGAGTGGAAAAACGTTTTCATGGCGAATTATTGCCATAATTGCTGTGGTTGTTGTCGTAGTAGCGGGCGCAGCATACTGGTTCTTCCTTCCAAAAGGGGTAGGAGAAGTTGGAGAACCCATAAAAATAGGTATAGTGACAAACTTGGCAGGCGCCTATTCGCCTGAGGGGATAAGAGCAAGAATTATGTGCACTGCACTTGCAACGGAAATTAACGCTAAGGGCGGGGTGTACCTGCAAAAAACTGGGAAAATGCATCCGGTTGAGTTAATTTTCTATGATGCGCAAAGTGTTGTGGCTACATATGTTGAGCTTGCCACAAAAATGGTCACTGAAAAGAAAGTTCACGTCATGACCCTTCAGGGAGGGCCTCCACCTTACGTGGTGCCTGCTGTCATAAATATTGAGAAAGTTGGCGGCGTGCCTTGCTCTGGAGGTGGCCCCATAGATACGCTAGTAAGGAACCTTAGAGCAGCTTTTCCCGAGGGAGAAAAAGCGCTTAAATGGACTTGGGATGTTTCCTTCAATTATACTGATTACGCTACAGCTTGGCCCTCTTTTCTAAGTAAATATAAAGCGCTAACTAATGGAAAGCTTGGCATACTTTACACGGATGATGTGAGCGGTCGTGACGCTAAAGAAAAAATTGTACCAGCTCTACAAAAGGCTGGATGGACTATTATTGATCCCGGCTTAGTACCTCCGGGAACCACCGATTTCACATCTGTCATAGCTAAATTTAAGGAAGAACGGGTTGACATAGTCATCGTGAATGTAACTCCCATTGAGTGGATTCCCTTTAGACGCCAGTGCGGTGCGATGGGATTTAAGCCAAAGATGTTTGGCGTGGGTAGATGCATGAAGATTCCGGAAGCTGAGGCATTAGGCCGAGAGCTTGCTGAAGGAATTTGCGTCGAATGCTGGTGGTGGTATACTTATCCCTATAAGGGAAATGAATGGTTCAAAGAGAATTGGGACAGAATTTTTGGCGATATGTCAATGACTTGGGGAGAGGGAGCTTATTATACAGGCTTTATGCTTTGTATAGAGGCAGTCAAAATAGCAGGTTCCCTTGACAGGAACGAAATCAATGAAGGGTTCTCTAAAATTGACACAGAAATGCCCGTAGGTCGGGTCAAATTCGCCCCAGATAAACACCTATGCCCCACAATAAGCACAATAGGGCAATTCTACTGGGATACATCCAAAGGTAAATGGGACGTTAAGATAGTCTGGGCTCCTCCTGGCTTCCCAGTGCCCGTATCTGAGGCAACGTGGCCACTACCCTAAACAATTCCCTTATCTTTTTTATTTTTTAATAATACTTGTTTTATTAATTCACGTTGCTTACAAGAGTATATCTCCTAGACACTATATCACAGAGGGAATGAATAGAAAATGAAAAAGAAAGTGGGGCTATCTGGGCTTAATCTTTCTGATGAGCGCCTGTGCCGTCAGCGTGATTGGATCCCATGTTTCTGAGAGTGGCGGCGCATAGCATGTCTCAGCTTTCGCCAGCTCTCTTAGGGTTATCTCCTTCATTATTGCATAGGACAACGCGTTGATCCTTGGAGCTACACCCTCACCACCAAGGATCTGCGCGCCGATAACCTTCTCCGTCTCCTTATCAACGGTCAGCTTAACGGTTATCGGTAGGGCTCCTGGGTAATATGATGCTTTAGTCTTACCGCTCAAAATCATGGAAACCGTGTCTATACCAGCCCTCTCAGCAAAAGCTTCCGTTAATCCTACGGCGCCGATCTCTAGGTCAAATAGCCTTGTTACAGCTGCCCCAAGGACCCCTGGAAATACCGCGTAGCCTCCGGCAGCGTTTACCCCTGCAACCCTAGCCTGCCTAACAGCAGTGGTTCCGAGCTGACTGACTGTAGACCGCTTAGTGATTAGGTGAACTGACTCAACACAGTCCCCGCAGGCATAGATGTTCTTAACGCTCGTCTCCATACGCATATTGACCTTAATTAGTCTCGTCTCGCCTAGAGCTATTCCAGCCTTCTCGGCAAGTTCAACATTCCCTCTAACGCCGGTGGCAACCACAACCATATCTGCCGAAATCTGCTCCCCAGCAACCATCACGCCCTTAACCTTATCATCTCCAGTCACCTCGTCAACCGACCGCCCAGTAATTATCCTAATGCCCTTAGCCTCAAGCTCCCTCTGAACCATGTCCGCCATGTCCTTATCAAGCATTGCTGGTAGGACCTGCGGAAGCAGCTCTACGACGGTTGTTTTTATTCCGCGTTCAACGAAGGCTACGGCTATCTCTAAGCCTATTAGCCCGGCCCCAACAACTACAGCAGACCTGGCCCCTTTAAGAGCCTCAACTATTCTCTGCCCATCCTCGATTGTCCTCAGCGTATATACTCCTTGCTTCTCCCTACCCTTAATTGGCGGGATAACAGCCCTCGCGCCAGTAGCGATTATTAAACTATCATATTGAATGGTCCCCTCACGCCCATCCTTATACTGCACACTGACCGTCTTAGCCTTAGCATCAATACTTGTAATATTAGTCTCGGTCCTAAGGTCGATCTTATTCATCTTGAAGTAGGCTGGCGGGAATACTATGAGGTCCTCGAAGCTTTTTATATGCCCGCCTATAACAAATGGTAATCCGCAGCGGGAGTACCCTGCATGGCGCTCCTGCGTAAACATTATTATCTCTGCTTGCCTATCGGTCAGCCTGGCAGCCGCAGCAGCATCACAGCCAGCCGCGTGAGCACCTATAATAACTATTCTCCTCGGCATGTATTTCATCTCTTTTTTAAGCTACTTCTTTGCCTGCTCCCTATACCAATTTACGGCCTGTTCAAACGTCATTAACTCTTTTAGCTCCTCGCTTAATTTCGTTGGCTCTATAATCATCAGCCATCCGTTACCATAGGGGTCATGGTTAACTGTCCCAGGGTCTTCGGTAACCTTCTCATTTACCTCAACAACCTTGCCAGTTAATGGTGCCACCAGATCGGATACCGCTTTCACCGACTCTATTGTCCCGTAAGGCTCCCCCTTCCTGATCTCTGCTCCAGCGCTGGGCAACTCAACGAAAACTATTTCACGCAGCTGCTTCTGTGCGTAGTCAGTTATCCCAATTCTAGCCCTATTACCCTCTACTTTAACCCAGGCCCACTCCTTAGAATAATACAGCCCCTCGCGAACCTCATAACCCTCAACATTAACCATACTACTCCCACCCATAAGCCTTTAACATACTATGTTTCCACTTAAAATTTAAAATTAACGTATGTTTCGCTGAATTATTATTTGGGTGTGCTGCGGCATGGCTAAGAAGGTTTTCATTTCTGGGCCGATTCATGGGGTAGAGGATAAGCAGATTTACAGGGATAAGATAAGTGCCCTTCTTATAAAGTATGGTTATGAGCCGGTTGATCCGTGGAGGCGTGAGAAAGTCCTTTACCGGATACAGTTAAACCAGAGCTGGCGGAGCAGTGTTTCGCCAAGTAGCTTCATTAAGAGGGATATTAAGGATATTGACGGGTGTGATGCGTTGATCGCTTACCTGCCAAGGCTTTCAGCTGGAACATGTATGGAGCTATTCTATGCTAAGTTCAAGGGCAAGAAAACGATCACCATGTGTAAGATTAAGAGTCCAAGCCCATGGATTATAGAACACTCTGACATAATTGTAAGGAACTTTAATGAGCTTAAAAGAATCCTTAAAGAGGGAATATAGGTTTTGAAGAATTTGCTATTTCTCGCCAACTTTCTCTAGGAAGTCCGATATCGATGATGCCTTAACAAGACTCCTTACTATGATCATTTTCCCGCGCAGTAGATCAAAAAGCTTCTTGACCTCCTTCTCATCGAGTTTCGCCATGTTTATGTAAACCATGGCTGAAAAATATTGCGCAAATAAGTATGGATCCCTGCGTATAATGAGTGGCGCCTGCTCCGCAACCAGCCTAAACGTGCCCACGTCATCGACTTCAATAAACTCCTGAACCATAACACGCCACCAAGAATCCTCAATATCATTAGTGAGCCTTATACTTTATCCTTTACCAACGTCCCTTAGATGGTCATCTATAATCGACTTAAGCATCCCAAATGCATCCGCGAGTTTATGCGTCTCTCTACTCTTAATCAGTCTCTTAACTTCCTCCTGACCCGCATACGGTAATCCCTCAATCCACACAATATTCACTTTGTCAGCGGGGATAACAGGCACGGAGGATTCCTCAAAGACCTCTAAGGCTTGATGTGACATCTTACCCCTAACGATGGCGGCTCTGATCCCCCTTGCAACTAGACTTTTAGCAGTTGTCGCCCCTCCCCCACTCGGGTCAAGTATGAAGACGATGTCTCCAACCTTGATGTCATATAATTTAAATGCCCTTTCAAGTCCCTCCTTCGTGAAGGACTCTACTGGTTTAAGTAGAATTAATCCCCTCTTAACATTTGTCTCGCCTAAATGCTGAAGGTGACCAAGTATCTGCCTATAAGACTCTATCTGAGCCTCCTGCTCGGCTATCTTGCTCCTTAAGACTCTTATTTCCTCAAGGAGGCGCTGATACTCCCTCTCTCGTCTTATTTTAGCAGCCTCCTCATTATGGATCCTCTCTAGAGTAGACTTCAGAGACCTGATCTCAGCCTCCAGCTCCTCTATCCTCATGTTAAGCTCTCTGTTAGCATCTCTCAAGAGCCTATTCCTTTCTCTCTCAAGCATAAGCTTCTCTACCAACCTCCTAATAGTCTCCTTAAGCCTCTCTTCTCCTACAGCTTTCTCTACGACACTTTGCTCGCGCCCAGTGTTTTTCTCCATCAGAATCTTTATCGCGTTGGCTATACTATAACCTCTGGCGACGAGGTCCTTAACGAGGTCTGGTGGAATACTACATCTGGGTTCTCTGAGTTTTATGTCGACTTGCTCAAATTTGCTTTTATAATAATGGTAAGCTTTGATCGCCGCCGCTAACGCATCCACCTCATGAGCATTTTGCGGTTTTATTCCATAACGCTCGGCGTAAACTTTAGATACCTTCTGCTTCTCCTCGGAGCTCAGGGGGATAGCTGGCTCAAATAGTATAGCATTAAGTTTCCTTGAAAGTATCTCTGGGAGGCTAGGTGCTGGTGATACATCACTTGATATTATCGTCGGCTCGCCAAACTCCCTAATCCTCTCAATAATCTTAGTTAGGGGCCACTCTCTACGACTTTCAAGAAGGATAGGTGTCCCATCAAGTGATAATATGGCTAGGGCGCAATTAAGCCCTGGATCAACGCCAACAATTAATTTCCTTGTCCTTTCGTATCCCACCATTAATTAAGATCTAAAGGCTCATAATAACATATAATATTGTGCCTACATAACGATAAAGCTTATCTAGATATAAGAGTTCCCTTAATATATTTTAAAGTATCGCTTAGATCCCTAGTTATGCCGTATTTTCTTCTAAAAAACTTTAGTATATTTAATACATCCCTCTTTAGAAGCATCTCAGCGCTTGGGTGATAAACTTTAACGTATTGGGGCCAGTCTATTATTAATACATGCCAGCTTGGTGTTATGACAATGTTATATTCACTTAGGTCTCCATGAACCACCCTAGCATCAACGTAGGCTAATCTCACATTCTCTATGATTTTATTTAAGGTTGTCTCTGGATCTGGTAGGTTGACACGGAAAAGGCAGTCGCCCTCTATCATTCCCATTACTACTACATGCCTATTCTGGGCAATGGGCTTCGGTGCAGATACGCCGCACGGGTAAACTAGTCTAAGAGCTTCAATCTCCCTTTCGGCTGCCAGCCTTGACTGGTAGAGCCAAGTTATATGCCTCCTTTCTACAGCATATCCTCTCAGTCTTCTGGTTTGGCGGAAACTAGTTCTACCTAAACGATGGAACTTTACAGCAACTCTCTCGCCGCGCTGTGTCAGTGCATCATATACGTCTGACTCCTTACCCACGCCAAGGGGTTTACCGAGCGACTCTAATATCCCTGCCTTCACGAAGGCATTTAAGGCTAAGCAATCGTATCCAGCCATACTCAGCATATAACCAACATATGATCCAACCCAGCGATATGCTAGTCCAAACCCAATCAATCTCTCAAGCCGGTATCTAACCTCCTTTTCAGGGAGTCCACTCAGCTTAAGAATATCCCTCTCTGGAACAAACCTATGACGGCTTAGATCGACCTCTATTACTGCCAGTACCCTTAAGTCCTCTGTCTCGAGTTGCTGAAAGACTTTTAGAGCGATGTCAACCGATGACATACAATTAACACTAGCATTTATTCACATAAATATCGTACTATTTAGCCACGCGGTCCTCAGCACCGTGGGTGCTGTCTGCAAAAAGAGGTTAGTCATTTTTAAGGAGACGGCGCCGTTCGCCTAGCGAAGCATCCTTTAATTATCTTCGATAACGGTATGGCTATTATTGATCCTATGGTCATTTGACCAATGTTAACTGGTACCTCAGCTATCGCATAAGCTTCTATGCCGAAGAGCGAGAACAGGAAGTACATTTCATAGATGAAGTATCCCAGAACCATAGTGAATCCACCTGCGAAGACTGAGAGTATCAGCCAGCCTACCTCTGGCTCGGTTAGTAAACCTGCTAATACTGTGGAGGCGGCGGCTATTAATCCCAATGCAAGCCAAAAGGCCTCTGGGACATAAAATGTTAAGAGCATTTGCCCCAATGTTAATTCCATTTCTCCACTATAATATGTTGAGCCAACGGTTGCCAATAATAATCCTGCCGCTAAGCCTAGAATAGACGTTATTAACCTCCATTTTAACCTGCTTAGCTTTGGGTTGCGATTGCTCAAGATGCCGACCACAAAGCCCTCGCAGGCTTTGATCACCAAGGTTGCTGGAGCGTAATGAGGGTAGCCTAGTAGAAGGTCGGCGAGCATGGAGCCTACTCCACCAGCGAAGGCTCCGACAAACGGACCGAATAATATAGCTGAGAGGAAGACCATAGATTCACCTACGTTGAAGAAGCCCTTTGTTGCCGGAACGTACACCGTGAAGAACATTGTTGCAGCGCACACGAGCGCCGTTGAGATTGCAGTAAAAGCTAAATTGAGAACGGGTAACGCTCTCTTCGGAACCCCCAAGCTTTTTGTGAGCATGTATGTCAGCCATATGGAGGGTTAGTTGAAACTTGGTTAGTATAGTTGTAACTATACATATATAAAAATTTCGCTTAACATAAAACTTTGCCACCTATGCCTATTGCAGTAATTTTTATTTCGTTTTATACCTAGAAATTAATTAGTATAAAAATTGGGCGGGTTCTAGATGAACTAGATTTAATTTTGATGGACTTTTGGTTATTTATAAAGGTCGTGAGTATGCGGTCAGTAAGATCTTAAGAGCCGGTGAAAGGCTTCCTTAAGAACCCCTCTTATCCATCTCTCGGCAGCATTAAAGGCGTCCCCCTTAAAAGAACTGTAGAAAAATTTAAGTTTGTGGAAGTTTCTATTTTCGACGAGTTCCTCACTATATGCATTAGTTAGATGTGGTGGAGTGAATTTGGGTTTGCGCTCTTTCATAAAGGCAAGCTTAAGGTTACTTAAGCTCGCTAAGAAGCCTGATAGAGATGAACTTTGGTTATCCGTAAAAATCTGTTTCCTAGGGATGCTAATAGTCGGCGTAATAGGCTTCGTAATTTACTTCATCGCAAGTCTCCTTAGACCATTAGGTGTGTGAATGGATTGAGTGGAAAAGCGGAAGCGAGGTTTTTTACCATAAGCACTTCAGTCGGTCAAGAGCTTAACGTTGCAAAAATAATGGCCGGGCGTATTGAGGCAAATAATATTCCAATAAAGGCAATACTTGTGCCAGAAAATCTGAGAGGGTATATAATTATTGAAGCTAAGGGCCCATACCTCATTGACAGAGCGTCTGCGAACATTAAGCATGTTAAATCTAGGGTTTCAGGCATCTTATCCTTCTCTGAGGTGGAGAAATACATTATTGTTAAGTCCATAATCGAAGAGATAGATATTAATGATATTGTGGAAGTCGTGAGCGGACCATTTAAGGGTATGCGGGCTAGGGTTACGGATATAGATAAGAGTAAGGAGGAAATAACAATAGAGTTACTTGAGGCATCATTTCCCTTGCCAGTTACGGTACATGTGGACTATGTTAGGTTAGTGTCTAAGAGGTCGGGGTCGTGATATAATGCCAGCTGAAAAGAAGACTTTAGAATTCATTGTTGATGGTGGAAAGGCTACTGCTGGCCCACCCATAGGACCTGCCATTGGCCCATTAGGCGTGAATGTCGTCGCTGTGGTAAACAAGATTAACGAGTTGACTAAAGAGTATGTTGGCATGAGAGTTCCAGTTAAGGTAACTATTGATCCGGAGACGAAGTCGTTTGAGGTTGAGGTCGGCATACCCACAACATCAGCTTTGATCTTCAAAGAGGCCGGTGTTGAGAAGGGCTCAGGTAAACCAAATGCTGAGAAGATTGGAAACCTCGCCATGGAGCAGGTGATTAAGATTGCGAAGATAAAGCGGAGTGAGCTGTTGGCAAAAACCTTAAGGGCAGCTGTTAAAGAGATTATTGGCAGCTGTGTTAGCATGGGTATAACGGTTGAGGGGAAAGATCCAAAGGTCGTCCTGAGGGAGATTGATGCTGGAAAATACGACGAGCTAATTAAAAAAGCTGGGGAGGCAAAGTAGAGTGTTCCTCCTGCGGGAGGCGGTTAAATGCCAATAGATAGGAAATATATTTTAGAAGCGCTCAAAGAGTTGCGGGAGAAGACTCCTAAGAGGAACTTTAAGCAGTCAATTGAGCTTATAATTAATCTTCGGGACGTAGACTTGAGTAAACCGGAAAACAGAATCCAAGAGTTGATTGAGCTGCCTCATCCGATAGGGAAGAAGGTTAATGTGTGCGTCTTTGCTACTGGTGATGCGGTCCTAAAAGCCAAGAGGGCTAGCGCGGACCTTGTCTTAGAAAAGGAGGCTATTGAGGGCATGGCTGGAGATAAAAAAAGACAGAGGCAGCTAGCGAAATCCTTCGACTTTTTCATAGCTAGCGCCCCATTAATGCCCCTCATAGGAAGAATTTTTGGCGCGATCTTAGGCCCAAGGGGGAAGATGCCGACACCCGTCCCCCCAGCTGCGGATATAGAAAAGGAGATTGAGCGACATAGAAGGCTCGTTATGGTTAGGACGAGAGGACAACCAGTCTTAAGCTGCCGTGTCGGCACAGAAGATATGAGTGATGTGGACTTAGCCGACAACATTGATGTTGTTTTAAGAAAGATTGAAGGAAAACTTAAGAGAGGGGTGAGAAATATAGCCTCAATCTATGTTAAGGCAACAATGGGCTCGCCTGTAAAAATTAGGCTTGAGGAGGATTAATGTGCTGGCCCAGACTCGTAAATCACTTGTTGAAAAAACTGAGAAGGTTGAGGAAATAAAGTCTCTCCTAAGTAAATACAATGTTCTCGGGGTTGCGAGCCTACATAAGGTTAGGGCCCAACAGCTCCAAGAGATAAGAAGTAAGCTTGAGGGCATAGCTTATCTAAAGGTTTATAAGAATACACTGGTTAGGCGGGCGCTAAAGGAGCTTAGGGATGACCCCTCCATAGATAAGCTCTGGGAGTATATGCAGGGCCCCAACGTCTATATCTTCACAAACCATAACCCCTTTAAGCTGATGAGGCTTCTAGAGAAGGGTAAGGTTAGGGTGCCCGCTAAAGCAGGGGATGTTGCTACCGAAGATATAGTTGTTCCGGCTGGCAATACTGGCCTGCCACCCGGCCCAATAATAAGTCAGCTTAATGCCGTCGGCATACCAACTCGTATAGAGAGTGGAAGCGTCTGGATTGTTAAGGATACTGTTGTTGCGAGGAAGGGTGAAGTTATAAGCGAGAGCCTGGCATCCGTCCTCTCGAAGCTCGGCATAAAGCCCATTGAGTTAGGTTTAACTCTTAAAGTGGTCTATGATAACGGCATCGTCATTCCTGAGAGCGAGATAAGGTTAAACCTTGAAGAGTATAAAAGAGGTATCTGTGAAACTTACATAAGCGCACTTAATTTGGCCATAAACGCTGTCTACCCGCTGTCGGAGACAATAATCTTCCTCCTTAACAAGGCTATAATAGATGCTAGAAACTTAGCTATAAACGCTGGGGTTCTTCTACCTGAGGTTCTTCCAGGGCTCCTTCTCAAAGCTCATCTTGAGACCTCCGTCCTCGAGGCAAAAATTAGGGAGAAAAATCCCAATTGGCAATAACTTAGACTTTTTCGATACTTAAACCTATTTTTTCAAGGATCTCTATCAGCGGTTCTTTGTCTTCACCCCTTATCCCCTTCCAATCTAAAACTATCCTGTCAACCTCCTCAACGGTTCTTTCAACACATTGCTTAATAATGTGCTCATCAACCTCGTGGAGAGCATACTTTGGTATCATGTGCCCAAAAGCTATTCTACTTGTAAGCGCTATACGGGTGAACTTCTCATTATAATGTTGCCCACCTATCCCCAGAGCCGCAGGGTAACCCACCTCATTCTCGGCTGCGGCGATAGCTCCACGGGCGACAGCCTCGGCTGCCCTTTGGTCTCTCCACTGCTCCGGGGTACTTCCAAGCTCAATGAACATTGCCGGTATATCTAGGGATGGGCCGTGATGCGTGCACTCGTAGGAAACCTCATAAGGGAGCCCCATCTCATCCCTGGCAGTTTTCATCTCAATTAGGGCGGCCTTCATCGCACTTGCTGGCGAGATGGACACCCTCCTAGGTTTTCCGCCTAAATATGCTTCGCCAATGTTTCCTGGTGTGTGAACTGATAGTGTTGGGGTGCCGCTCTTACTACTGTGTCTTGAGACAAAAATGATCATCCTTAGACTGCTTAGTGGGGGTACGCTCTGCATATTTACTGTCTCGTCTTCAATTATGATGAGCTTAGCTTCCTCGGAGCCCCTTAGATCCTTCACGTAAGTTGGGCATCCAAGAATTTTCTCATTATCTTTCCTAAAACCAAATATTTCGATCAGCTTGCCCGCTATATTTAGCCCAGCAGCATCGCCCCTCGAAGCCACTAAAAGTATCATTCAACCACATCCAACATGCTCTTTACCTAGCCCCTTAAATTAATGCTTTTTGTTCTATGAGAGCTAGCGGTCAGTCTTAACTCTTAGGCTGAGCGATATACTTAAATAACTATATGAAATCCTTGTTAATTACTGGATAACTGGAAGGTTAATACATGGCATCCGAGTTTAGGCATATAGTGCGTCTAATTGACAGGGATGTGGATGGATCGAAAACGGTAGTGGATGCTATAAGCGATATTAAGGGCGTAGGCTTAAGACTGGCTGAAATAATAGCGCGTGAACTCAACGTCCCGTTCACTACGAGGATAGGTCTCCTCCCAAGCGAAAAAATCGCAGAGATAGAGAAAATGATTAAGAATTTGTCCAAAAGTAATCTGCCAAAATGGCTATTTAATCGCCGTAAGGATTTTGAGACTGGAGAAGATAAACATTTAATTTCATCCGACATTGACTTAACAATTAAGGCTGATATAGAACGTGAGAAGACGCTATGGTCTTGGCGGGGATACCGCCACGCCTATGGTCTCAAGGTTCGCGGGCAGAAAACTAGGACGACTGGCAGGACCGGTAAGACGATTGGGGTCTCAAAGAAAGGCGCGAAGAAAGCGAAGTAGGGGAGTGGTTTTATGGGTGATCCGAAGAAGCCTAAAAAGAAGTATGAGTCTCCGAGACATCCATGGAGGAGCGACGTTCTAAGGAGCGAACTTATCCTCCTTGGACAGTATGGCTTGAGGAATAAGCGTGAGCTCTGGCGTGCCAAGACGATGCTTTCGAAGATAAGGGCCATGGCGCGATCCCTGCTTAGCATGCCGACTGATGAGAGGGCTAAACTGGAGACACAGCTTCTGGGAAAATTAAAACGTCTGGGGATACTGCCCGAGGGTGCGGTGCTAGATAATGTCTTAGACGTAACCGTTGAGAATATCTTAGAGAGGAGACTCCAGACAATAGTCTTCAGGAAGGGGCTAGCTAAAACGCCACATCAGGCCCGCCAGCTAATAGTTCATGGTCACATAACCGTTAATGGTAAGAGGGTATACTCGCCAGGCTATCTCGTCGAGAAAGATGAAGAAGGGACAATAGCGTATGCTTCAACGAGCCCGCTTAGTGATCCTAATCACCCATTAAGGCTGGCTATAGAAACAGCATCCGCGCCTGAAATTAAGAGTTCGGAGGGTTAGGGTTGAGTGGCAAGAAAGAAGAGTTAAGGTGGGGTATAGCCCATGTCTATAGTTCATATAATAATACTATAGTCCATATAACGGATCTCTCTGGGGCTGAGACCATTGCTAGAGCATCGGGGGGAATGTTTGTCAAAGCCGATAGGCAGGAGTCCTCGCCATACGCCGCGATGAGGGCAGCCGCATATGCGGCTCAGATAGCAAAAGATAAGGGTATAAATGCTATTCACATAAGGGTTCGCGCCCCTGGGGGCATAGGACCGAAGACGCCTGGTCCCGGGGCGCAGGCGGCTATAAGGGCCCTTGCCAGGGCTGGCTTTAAGGTGATTGGCCGAATAGAGGAAATTACCCCGTTACCACACGATGGATGTAGACGGCCCGGTGGGCGTAGGGGTAGAAGAGTATAACATTTTTGTGGAAGAGATAAGTTATGCGCGTGACGATACTTAGCAGAAATGAATTGACTGTTAGTTTTCTGACTGAGGGTATAAATGCCGCTATGGCGAACGCTCTTAGGAGAATAATATTGGCTGAGGTTCCAATAATGGCCATTGATGACGTCATAATATATGAAAATTCATCTGTTCTGCATGATGAGATACTTGCTCTGAGACTAGGCTTAATTCCCCTCAAAACAGATTTGAAATCATATAATCTCCCGGAGAAATGTGATTGTAGGAGCGACCTTGGATGCCCAAAGTGTAGGGCAATATTTACGCTCGATGTAGAGGCTAAGAAGGGTGCGCGCACAGTTTATTCAGGAGACCTCATACCAGAAGATCCGGCAATAGCTCCAGTGAGTGAAAAGATTCCAATAGTCAAGCTTGCCAGCGGGCAGAGGGTTAGGCTCGAGGCCTATGCAAGGCTTGGTAGGGGCAAGGATCACGCCAAGTGGCAGCCAGTTTCAGCCTGCATATACAGATATAAGCCAATAATTAGGATAGATGAGTCCAGGTGTAATGCTTGTGGCAAATGTGTCGAATACTGCCCAAGGAGAGTTTTAGCCAAAGAGGATAATAGAATTGTTGTCGTTAAAGAAATTGACTGCATCTTATGCAATGATTGTGTTAGGGTATGCGATCTCAAACCTACGCCAATAACAGTAAGCTGGGATCCAAGCGTCTTCATCTTCTACATTGAGTCGGTTGGATCGTTACCAGTCGAAATGATAATATTTGAGACCCTTAAGATATATGAAGAAAAGTTTACGGAGTTTATGGGTCTTGTTGAGAGTGTGTTGTGAAGTGAGGAAACGGGGAACAACAAATCCGAGTTTAATAGCGCTGCTCCGTATGCTCAGGAAGACCTCAATCCAGCATAAAGTTAGAATATGGAGGGCGGTTGCCGGATATCTTTCAAAGACGCGTAGCAGGCGCATTACGGTCAATGTGAGCCGTATAAATCGATATACCTGCGAGGGTGATATAGTAGTTGTTCCTGGAAAGGTTTTAGGGGCTGGGGTGCTAGATCACCCGGTGACGGTTGCCGCCCTTGCCTTCTCTAAGCAAGCCCGCGAGAAGATACTTACAGCGGGGGGAAAATGCATATCAATACAAGAGCTAATTGAATCTAATCTAACGGGTTCGAATGTTAAAATAATTGGGTGAGCGGGGTTTGAAAGTTCCGCAGATAGATGAGAGAACAAGAATAATTAATGCAGCTGGCCTAATACTTGGGAGAATGGCTAGCGTAGTTGCTAAGAGACTGCTAAATGGCGAGAAAATTATAATAATTAATGCTGAGAAGGCAGTTATCTCTGGAGATAGGCACATGATTTTTGGGCAGCATCACGATTACTTGGAGATAGGCCACCCTAGGAAGGGGCCCCATCATCCCAGGAGGCCGGATAGAATCGTTAGGAGAGCTATACGCGGTATGCTCCCATATAAGCAGCCGCGCGGTAGGGAAGCCTTTAGGAGACTTAGGGTTTATATGGGCGTGCCAGCAGAGCTCAGGGACAAACCATTGGAAACAATTCCTGAAGCCGATGTCAGTAAACTCAGAGGCCAATACATAACTGTTTTAGAGTTATCTCGACACCTTCAAGGCTAATTATGGTGGTGAGGGAGTTGTCAAGTAGCTCCACGGTAAAAAAGGTTTTGGTTGTAAGTGGTAAGCGGAAGACCGCCATCGCTAGGGCTATTATTAGGCCCGGTAAGGGTAGGATACGCATAAATAATGTGCCTCTAGAAATATATGAGCCTGAGGTAGCCCGCCTAAAGATGCTTGAACCGCTCATGGAAGCTGGAGAAAAGGTATGGAAGAACCTAGACATAGATGTTAAGGTTAGGGGAGGAGGCTTCATAGGCCAGGCCGAGGCTGCAAGAATAGCTATTGCAAAGGGGCTCGTCAGGTGGACTAAGAGCTCTGCGCTTAAATCAGCTTTCCTGAAATTTGATAGGGCGTTACTAGCGGGGGATCAGAGGAGAAAGGAGCCTAAAAAGTTCGGTGGCCCCGGCGCCAGGGCCCAAGATCAAACAAGCTACAGGTAGCTTATGGAGGAACATTTTTCATGATAATACCAGTAAGGTGTTTTACTTGCGGCAAGCTTATCGGCGATAAGTGGGAGGAGTTTGCTAGGAGAGTTAGAGCTGGAGAGAGTCCGGAAAAAGTTTTAGATAGTTTAGGTTTAACCAGATACTGTTGTAGGCGCATGCTCCTCTCCCATGTCGAGATAATAGATGATGTGATAAAGTTCTTTGAGAAGAAGGCTGAGTTTGAGGAGGAAATTTGATGGCCGCAATAATTGAGGATGTTAGGGCGAGAAAAGTCTTTGATAGCAGGGGTGATGCTACAATAGAGGTTGAGGTGGCTACTGTGGAGGGCTTTGGGATAGCTTCAGCCCCAAGCGGAGCCAGTAGGGGCAAGGCTGAGGTTATAGCCTATCCACCGGGCGGGGTTGAAGAGGCAATAAGGAAGGTTGAGGAGCTTATTGCGCCTGAGCTAATCGGCATGAGCGCTGAGGAGCAGGAGGAAATAGATAACCTACTGCATGAACTCGATGGAACTGAAAACTTTATGAATATTGGTGGTAACGCCGCCTACGCAGTCTCCCTAGCCGTTGCGGATGCCGCTGCCAACTCATATGGCATACCTCTCTTCAGGTACCTCGGCGGGTACATGGCCTGTCAACTACCATACCCTCTTGGCAATGTCTTAGGTGGGGGTAGGCATACGCTGGGGAAGTCTCCAGACATACAAGAGTTCTTGGTCTTACCATTGGGCGCGGGGTCTTTTATGGCTGCAGCTGAGACGAACATTAGGATTCATAAGAGGGTTAGAGACCTACTTGTCAAGGTTGATCCAAACTTCACTGGCGGAAAGGGTGATGAGGGCGCGTGGGCGCCATGCATATCGAATGAAAAAGCTCTTGAAGTGGTCTCAAAGGCCTGCGAGGAAATCTCTAATGAAGTTGGCTTTGAGTGTAAGCTGGGCCTAGATATGGCTTCATCAACTCTATGGAATCCTGAGAAGCAGCGTTATGTATATGCAAATGAAGGGGCAGAGAGAGATTCGGGTGAGCAGCTTGATTATGTTCTGGGTCTAATTGAAAGATATAAGTTAATGTATATTGAGGATCCCTTTCATGAAGATGATTTTGAGGGTTTCCGCGAGTTAACCTTTAAGGTTAGGGGCTGCCTAGTATGCGGTGACGATCTCTTCGCTACTAATGAGAGGCGCCTTAAGATCGGTGTTGAAATGAAGTCCGGAAACGCGGTGATCATTAAGGTTAACCAGGTTGGGACTTTGACGGATGCCATAAGGACCGTTAGGCTTGCTAAAGAGAGTGGGTATGTGCCAATAATATCTCATAGATCTGGCGAGACCACATCTTTCCATATTGCGCACCTCGCTGTTGGGCTTGGATGCCCAATAATAAAAACTGGAGTTGTTGGCGGTGAAAGGTTGGCGAAAATCAATGAGCTAATATACATTGAAGAGATGCTGGGCGAGAAAGCTATAATAGCAAGGCTCAAGATTTAGTTGGTGGTGAAGTATTTGTCTAAGGAGAATCCTGAGAGCGAAGCTATTGCCATTGAAGGGCTATTGCTTCCACAAGATGTCTTCCTATCATTTGGTATGCACATTGGAACGAAAATTAAAACAAGGGATATGGAGCCCTTCATTTATAAAGTTAGGCCGGATGGCCTCTACGTTCTCGATATAAGAAAGATTGATGAGCGCATAAGGGTCGCTGCGAAGTTCCTTAGCAGGTTCGATCCCCCAAAAATTGTGGCCACTACTGTTAGGCTATACGCGAAGGAGCCGGTTTCAAAGTTCTGTGATGTAACTAAGGCCACCCCCGTAATAGGGCGCTTCCCACCAGGCTTATTCCTAAACCCGATGTACCCCGGGAGGATTGAGCCCAGCGTAGTTCTGGTTTCCGACCCAAGGGCTGACTCCCAGGCGATTAGAGAGGCGGCTGAGATAGGCGTGCCGGTGGTAGCCCTATGCAGCACGGACAATGAGTTCACAAATATAGATCTAATTATACCGACAAATAATAAGGGTAGGAAGGCGCTGGCAGCAATCTACTGGCTTCTGGCAAGACAGGTCCTCCGGGAGAGGGGTGAGCTTATGCCGGACGCGGACCTTCCAATACCCGTCGAGGAGTTCGAGGTTAAACTGGTCGAGAAGACCCAGCAGGAATAGCGGTAACCTTCTGCAGCAGAGCTTCAAAAGGTTAACATTTTATTTTTCAAGTGAGATACTTTATCCTGAATATTGTGATTGCGGGGTGCGGCTTTGTTGAGAGTTAGATACGCGAGGTATGCCGGGAGCTTCTATGCTGGCACTAGAGAGTCCCTTGTGAGGCAGATTGAAGAGTGTTTCCTACATAAATTTGGCCCCGGGAGCCTCCCATCACTTAAAGAGGCTGGCGAGAGGAGAATAATTGGCTTGGTCTGCCCTCATGCTGGATACATGTACTCCGGCCCCGTTGCAGCAAATGCATATTATAGGCTGGCATTGGACGGCCATGTAGATATTTTCGTCATATTGGGGCCAAACCATCAGGGTATTGGAAGCGGGGTTGCACTAATGGATAGGGGGGTTTGGCGCACACCCCTAGGAGATACCGAGATAGATGGCGAGACGGCTAGGGAGATACTCAGCCACTCAAACATAATTGATGTTGATGAATCGGCGCATGCTTATGAGCACTCAATAGAAGTTCAGCTTCCATTCTTACAGTATATCTATGGCAGTTCGCTGAAGTTTGTCCCAATATGCTTCCTAATGCAAGATCTTGAGACGGCAATAGAGGTTGGGCAGGCGCTCGCTGAAGCCCTTAAGGGTAAGAATGTCGTCATAATAGCATCTTCGGATTGGACCCATTATGAGCCACAGAAAACCGCGTATGAGAAGGACGCTGAGGCGATAAAAGCTGTCCTAAAGCTTGACGAAAGGCTCTTCTACTCTATTCTTGAGTCTAGGCGGGTGAGCGCATGCGGTTTTGGCCCAATTGCAGCCCTTATAACCGCGGCCAAGAAACTTGGTGCCGGGAGTGCCGAGCTACTGAGCTATAAGACTAGCGGGGATATAACTGGCGACACGCATGCCGTCGTAGGTTATGCCGCTATATCCATAGCTAGGTGAAGATCTGTTTGAGGGAGTCCTCAAGGGCATCTGCGCCAGCTAAGGCAATCCTGTTCGGCGAGCACTTCGTCGTTTACAATAGGTTAGCTATTGTTGTGGCTATAGACTTAAGGGCGCATGTGAATGTTAGGCCTAGATCCGACTGTAAGGTAGTTATTGAATCTGATGTACTGGGTCTATGCGGGGAGTTCAAGTTTGATGGCGTTTACAGGCCGATCAGGGGCCACTTTGGGGATACCAAGCTTAAGCCAATATATGCTGTGGCGAAGAGAGTCCTAGATATCGCTGGAAAAAGGGTTGGCCTAGATATAACGGTTAAATCACAGATACCAATTGGATCCGGACTAGGCTCCTCGGCAGCCGTCATAGTCGCAACGACGGCCGCGGTTAGCAATCTCCTAGAAATGAATTTGAGTAGAGATGAGATTTTTAGGCTAGCCCTTGAGGCGGAGAAGATCGCCCATGAGAATCCGTCCGGAGTGGACCCAGCCATATCAACGTACGGCGGCCTATTAGCTTATAGGAGGAGTGATGGTGTTAGGCGGCTTAGGGTTAGCGTCAATTTACCGCTTATCTTGGGTGATACGCGTGTTAAGCGTGATACCGGGAAGATAGTCACGTGTGTGAGTGAGCTTAGGAAGCTTTACCCAGAAATTATTGAGGGCGTTATAGACGCCGGGGATAGGGTTGCTAGGCTCGCCGTTGAGGCCCTTGAAGTCGGCGATTTAAAGACTCTTGGGCATCTAATGAATATTAACCATGCGCTACTATACGCAATTGGGGTCTCAAACTGGGCTATTGAGGAGCTCGTCTGGGCTGCTAGAAGGGCTGGAGCATTGGGCGCTAAGCTGACTGGGGCGGGTGGAGGGGGATGCATCATGGCACTGGCCATGCCGGAGGATGTAGGCCGCATTGCAGAAGCCATTAGAGCGGCTGGCGGAGAGCCGATCATTGCCAATATAGCTCATGAGGGAGTTAGGGTTGAAGAGTGAGCTTACGATACTTAAGCTCGGCGGCTCAGTTATAACCTTTAAGGATAAACAGTTAACGCCAAACCTGCCCGCGATAAGACGCCTAGCTCATGAGATGGCGGTTTCACGCTCGTCGCCCCTCATAGTTATCCATGGAGGTGGAAGCTTCGGCCACCCATTAGCCGTCGAGCACGATATCGCCGGAGGCCTAAAGGGTCGAGAACAAATGATGGGCTTCTCAAAGACGCATAACTCAATGGTTAAATTGAATATGCTTGTTGTCGAGGCCCTGCTGGATGAGGGCATCCCAGCTGTTGGCATCGCGCCCTCATCCTTCATTGTTACTAGGCGAGGCAGGATCACGGGCTTGTACGGAGATGTTCTCAGTAACGCTATTAGGCTTAGCTTCGTGCCGGTCCTATATGGGGATGTTGTACTGGATTATGATCAGGGTTTTGCGGTCCTATCAGGGGATCAGATAGCCGCTAGGCTTGCCATGGAATTTAACGCCCGAAGGATTATTTTTGGCGTGGATGTTGATGGTTTATACACCTCTGATCCCAAAATTAACCCGGAGGCGCGCCTGCTCAAGGAGTTAACTTTAAGCGACCTGAAGAGGATTATTTCCGTGGCTGGTAGATCTAGAGCTGTCGACGTAACTGGTGGCATGATGGGCAAGGTTCTTGAGATAATGGATCCTATCTCCAAGGGGGTTGAGGTACTCATCATAAACGCTTTAAGTGAAAACAGCGTTTATAGGGCATTGAGGGGAGAAGAGGTCGTTGGGACGAGGATTATTAAGGGATAATGCTGGGATCGAGGATAGAAAGAATGACCACATAAGGATCTGCGTGGAGTGCGATGTTGAGGCAAAGAAAGCTACGACGGGATTCGAGGAGGTATTCCTAATACACAGAGCAACCCCCGAGATCAATTTGAGTGAAGTCAGGACAGAAGCGGTCTTCCTCGGCCATAAGTTCTCCGCGCCAATAATCGTCGAGGCGATGACCGGCGGAACGGAGAGGGCCCTAGAGATAAATGCTATAATTGCGGAGGCGATTGAGGAGTTAGGGCTTGGTATGGGGGTTGGGAGCCAAAGGGCGGCCATAGAGAAGCCAAGCCTAGAGCGGACTTATAGAATTGTTAGGGAGAGGGCTCCGAACGCCTTCGTAATTGCTAATATTGGCGGAGCGCAGCTAGCAGCCGGATATGGCGTTAAGGAGATTAAGTTAATGGTCGATATGATTGATGCGGATGCCCTAGCGGTCCACCTGAACCCCCTTCAAGAGGCGATTCAGCCTGAGGGCGAAGCGGTGTACGCTGGGATACTACGTAGGATAGGCGAGCTGGCCAGCAGAATCGATATACCCCTCATAGTTAAGGAGACTGGTTGTGGGGTATCGTATGAGGTCGCTGGGATGCTGGAGAGGGCGGGGGTCTCCTGTATCGACGTAGCTGGCGCTGGGGGAACCAGCTGGGCTGCCGTGGAGTACCATAGGGCTGCTGAGCGCGGGGACAACCGCGGCCGGGAGCTCGGCTTGCTGCTTTGGGACTGGGGTATACCAACAGTAGTTAGCCTAGTTGAGGTAGTTCACTCAGTTAAGATCCCGGTTATAGCCTCTGGCGGGGTAAGGTCTGGGCTCGATGTGGCTAAGGCGATCGCGCTGGGCGCGTCCATGGCCGGGCTAGCCCGGCCAATCCTATTAGCGGCATTAAAGGGCCCTGAGGGGACTAGGCGGGCTTTAGGATCCCTGGTTAATCAGCTCAGGTGTGTTATGTTCCTGACGGGCGCCAGATCCATAGAGGATTTAAAGAGGGTTCCGCTGGTTATAATTGGTAGGACTGCTGATTGGCTTAGGGCCAGGGGCTTCAACCCGGATCTGCTTTATGCTAGGAGGGGTATATCGAGGTGGGCTTGTCTGATATAGAAGCCTTCTTAGAAGAGACTGCTAAGAAAGTTGATGCTCGCATAGAGAAATATATTCCAAGGTTCCTATCGGAGGGCTCGCTATTATTCAAAGTTCTCCGACCAGATTACTGCGTAGATTTTAATGCGCTTAACAGGACTATTAGTGAGCCGATGTGGGAGTTTCTCGATAGGGGTGGTAAGCGCTGGCGCCCAGCGTTATTTCTGCTGTTATACGAGGCCTTTGGCGGAGAATTCGTGGAGGACGCACTGGACTTCGCTATAATCCCGGAGGTCGTGCATAACGGGACGCTGATAGCCGATGATATAGAGGATTCTTCGGAGATGAGAAGGGGCAAGCCGTGCACATACAGGATCTACGGCCTAGACATAGCCGTAAACCTCTCGCAGGCAATGTACTTCCTACCGATGATAGTCCTAAGCGATAAGCGGGATAGGATCCCAATTAATGTTGCTAGGAAAATATATGAGGTTTACATCCAGGAGATGATGAAGCTAAGCATCGGTCAGGCGATCGACATAGCTTGGCATAGAGGCCTAATCCCAGCTGAGGGGCTAAGTGAGGAGCATTATTTGCAGATGTGCGCATATAAGACGGGAACCCTCGCTAGGATGTCCGCTAAAATGGCAGCCATCCTAGCCGGCTTAAGCGACGAGGCTGTTGAGAGAGCTGGTAGGTTCGCTGAGTCCCTCGGCGTCGCTTTCCAGATACAGGACGATATACTTGATATAACTGGTGAGGAATTTGCCAGGAGAAA
The DNA here is from genome assembly GCA_038897035.1 of Bathyarchaeia archaeon. Classification (GTDB taxonomy): domain Archaea; phylum Thermoproteota; class Bathyarchaeia; order Bathyarchaeales; family DTEX01; genus DTEX01. The sequence goes on along the minus strand of JAWAXF010000005.1, from coordinate 68,013 downwards.
GGGCGGCCTAGGCATGGATATAACTGAGGGTAAAATAACCCTGATGGTGATATATACGCTGAGAAGGGCTGATGAGGTCGATAGGAGAGATCTTCTTAGGATACTCAGCATGCATACTAAGGACGAATCGCTCAAGATGAAGGCCATTGACATAATGCATAAGTGCGGTGCGGTGGAGTACACTAAGAACATTGCTTCGAGGCTGGTTGAAGATGGCTGGAGCAGAATAGAGAGACTTATACCTAGGGAAGAAGATAGGAAAAAAGTTAAGATGTTCGCCGAGTATCTTATTCAAAGAAGAATATAGCCGGGTTTAATCCAGAGGTTCCTAAAATTGAGTTCCAACATTATAGACTTAGGTGCTATTAGGGATCTGGCTAAGAAGATGGCTCTATTGAATGCGGTCTCCCATGGTGGGAAGGCTCAAAGTAGACCTGTCTTAGGGAGGCTCTTGGGCAAGAGACCTGACCTAAAGACGCTTGCAAAAACTGTTGCCGCAGTTGTCGAGGAGGTTGTTCAGGAAGTCAATAAATTGTCCCAGAGCGAACAGATGGATCTCTTAAAGACCTTATGGCCCGAGGCCTTAGCTGAGACTAGGAAGGAGAAAGCTGGGGAGAGAGAGCTGCCCCCACTACCTAATGTTGAGAAGTATGGCCGTGCTGTCACAAGGTTTGCACCGAACCCGGACTGCGTCCTGCATATAGGCTCAGCTAGGGCGATAATCCTCTGCTATGAGTACGCTAGAATGTATAAGGGGAAGTTTATTCTCAGGTTTGAGGACACGGATCCGAGGCTGAAGAGATCCTCTCTGGAGTTCATGGACTTGATTCGGAAGGATCTTGAGTGGCTGGGCTGCCCGCCTGATGAAGAATATATTCAGAGCGATAGGATAGAAATTTATTACAGGCATGCTGAGAATCTTCTTTCAGAGGGCTACGCTTACGTTTGCATATGTAAACCTAATGACTTCCACGCGAGGGTTATGGTTGGTGAACCATGCCCATGTAGGGGTCTCCCACCCGAGGAGCAGATGCGCAGGTGGGATGCCATGTTGGGCGGGGTTTATGGTGAGGGCGAGGCAGTAGTGCGCATAAAGACGGATCTGAAGCACCCGAACCCAGCGATCAGGGATTGGCCTGCCCTCAGAATAATAGATACGAAGAAGTATCCGCATCCAAGAGTCGGCTCGAAGTATAGGGTTTGGCCGCTGTATAACTTCGCCTGTGGTATAGACGACCACCTGATGGGCATAACACATATTATACGCGGTAAGGAGCACCTAACAAACCAGGAGAGACAGAAGTACATGTACCGATATCTGGGCTGGGAGTATCCTGAGGCGATACATTATGGTAGGCTTAAGATCGTTGGCGCGTCCTTAAGTAAATCTAAGATTGTTCGGGGCGTTATTGAGGGAATTTATGCTGGCTGGGATGATCCACGCCTAGCAACATTCATGGCGCTTAAGCGTAGGGGCATTAAGCCCGAAGCCATAAAGAGGCTTATACTTGAGATAGGACCCAGACCCGCGGACATAACAGTAAGCTGGGAGAACCTCTACGCCTACAATAGGAAGATAATAGACCCAATAGCTAACAGATTCTTCTTCGTCTGGAACCCAATAAAACTTATAGTGGAGGGCATTCCAAGAGATTATGTTGCGAGGATCCCACTCCACCCGGACAGCCCTGAGAGGGGCGATAGGATATTCCATATAAGGCCAGTTGGAGGCTCAGCAACGCTCCTAATTTCTGGCAGGGACGTTGAGCAGCTTGCCGCTGGAAAGGTTGTGCGCCTAATGGAACTATTCAACGTCAAGGTTAAGACCGCCAGCAAGGATTATGTGGACGCGACCTTCCACAGCGAGCCATATAGCGAGGCTAAGAGGCTTAATGCGCCACTAATACATTGGATCCCTGAAGACGCTTGTGTTCCATGCAAAGTTGTGATGCCAGACAATTCCATCGCCGAGGGGTTTGCTGAGCGCTCGATAAAGATCGTCAGAATCAATGAGGTCGTTCAGTTTGAGCGCTTCGGCTTTGTCAGAATAGATAGTGTAGACGGGGAGATAACAGCCTACTATGCTCACAAATAAGGCGAAAGAAGGTTAAATGGGCATCTATTGATGCCAAATGGCAAAACGTTAATGGTGGGAGATTTTGAAGTTTTCAAGAAATATAGCAAATTTTTCCATCTTTGTTTTCTTTGGTTATGAGCCCGATGTTTTCTAGGTAGGTGATGTGCGCCAAGGTTTCGCTGATGATAAACCACTTTTGAATTGCTGGAAGATTATCCCAGTTACTGTAGGATATGTTCCATGTTATGTGGCGAGAGATCTCCCATGCATTCTTCACACCGCTCTTTAACGCCGCAATTATCTCTTCAAGCCTTCTCTTATGATGCCCCTTGAGCTCTAGGATCCTTTTCCTAACCCCTCCTTGGTGCCTTCCATGCCCGGGGAACACTAGGTCTATGTCAAGCTCGTAGATTTTGTCAAGGCTGTTAATATATTCTTTTAGTGTGTCATACCTGCTCCAGTAAGAGATGTTTGGTGTCGTGTCGAAGAGTATGTGGTCTCCGGAGAATAAGATCTTCTTTTCCTCATCATAAAGACACATGTGGCCCGGCGTGTGTCCTGGCGTTAATATAGTCCTCAACTTATAATCTCCATACTTTAGAACTTCACCGTCCTTAAATGGCCGGAAGGTGATGTTGCTTATGTCCTCAACGTACTCACGTAGTTTTATCGCCATCTCCTCTATATCCTTGCGCGGGACACCATTCATCTCAAAGTATCGTAGATTCTCGGATCTGAGAGTGGCGAGGTTCCGCTTGACTTCGATCTCGATGTCGCCCATATAAACGCTGTTCGTTAGTCTGCTCGCTAAACCTAGGTGATCCGGGTGAAAGTGTGTTATGAAATAGTCAGCGCGCCCATAATTAACCCCTATTTCCCTCAAGGCTCCCACGAGCTCAGCGTAGCATACATCCATGTTAAATCCCGTGTCTATTATTAATGGTCTCTCCGCCCTAATGACGTAGGAGTTGAGCGCTTTAAGCGGGCTGCCCGGGAGCGGAACCCTAACCATAAAGAGCCCAGGCAGCACCTCTGAGACTAGCATCAGTGCCCCTCATCACAGCACTTTACTCAAATTTAGCAATGTGCCCTATTAATGTTTTGGATGCTTATGGCGGCGTTATAGGGGGCTTATGATTGATAGGGCTTAAGCCAGCGGATATGGCGATAAGCTGGAAGGGTTAGGAAGATAATAGACCTAGACCCAATAGCTAACGGGTTCTTCTTGGTCCGTAATCCTAATTATTAAAGGTGCTACGAAGATTTTCCATCCAAGCAGTTTATAATGAACAAAAGTGGAACCGTAAGGTATATAGGGGGAAACTGCTCTTTCTAGGGTTTATGGTGAAACTGAATCCCATGGGAAATGAGGTTGATGACATATGCCGAAACCATTTTATGTGAAGTTTGAGGTTCCGCCTGAATTGGCTAACGCAGTGTATGAGGCAGTGCAGGTGGCGCAGAGGACTGGAAAAGTTAGGAGAGGAATAAATGAGACCACTAAGGCTGTGGAAAGGGGTCTCGCTAAGCTGGTCATAATAGCCGAGGATGTTGATCCACCGGAGGTTGTAGCCCACTTACCATTATTATGCGATGAGCGTAAAGTACCATATGTGTATGTTCCTAGTAAGGCTAAGCTGGGTTCAGCAGCTGGGATAGAAGTTGCAGCGTCGTCCGCCTGCATAATTGATCCAGGTCAGGCTGCCGATCTGGTTAAGGAGATCATGGAGAGGGTTCAGAAGATTAGGGGTGGTTAAAGCTCTTGAGCAAGAAGGCCGCGCGAGAGACTAGGGAGACTGAGAAGGAGGCTGAGGGCCCCCCAACCCCGGCTGAGGTAATCCAGATAATAGGGCGCACTGGAGTGACTGGCGAGATAGAGCAGGTTAGGGTTAGAATACTTGATGGGCCAGATAAGGGCAGAATAATTACTAGAAACGTTAAGGGGCCTGTAAGGCTAGGTGACGTACTTATGCTCAGGGAGACGGAGAGGGAAGCGAAGAAAATAAAGTAAACTATAAGTTTATTTAGCCGATCTTCATCTTAATACCTGCTTAAGGTTGGGGCATGGATGCCAAGGCCGAGGAGATGTACGTTCTGTGGCCGAGAGTTTAATCTTGGAACGGGGATAATGTACGTTAATAATGATGGATCGATATTTTGGTTCTGTTCAAGTAAGTGTAGGAAGAACCAGCTTAAGCTTGGTCGAGACTCCCGTAAGCTGAAGTGGACCATGTACTATGGGATGGAGGAAAGGGCTAAAGCTAAAAGGGAGTTAGCCCCTCGCTGAACAGCAAAAATCTCTGGTCTTAGAGATTCTCTATCCACCGTGACCCTTTATCCGTTATCTCTTTCTTCCATATCGGAACTTCCCTCTTTAGCCTCTCTATCAGCTCCACTATTGATTTAAATCCCTCCTCCCTATGTTTTGATGCGACTAGGGCGTACACTATGTCCTCCCCAACGCCAACCTCTCCGGTCCTATGCTCTACTATCGCATCAATTATGCCATACTTGCCCTTTAAGTCCTCTATTATCCTCTCAAGAGCCTTCACGGCAGCCTCCTCATAGGCTTCATACTCCAACCTCAAAACCCTACCACCGTTATTGCCGATGCCCCTAGCCGAACCAACGAAGATCGTCACCGCGCCCACCTCACTAGAAGATCTTTTAATCTCGCTGAGCAACGCGTTTAGGTCGTCGAGCTTCTCAGAAATTTTAATCCTCACTTCATCCACCTCCGACTGGTGGGAGAATTGCGACTATATCTCCATCCTTGAGCTTATATTTTATGTCACGTGGCTCACCATTAACGAATATTAAATAATTCCCCCCGAGCGTCGAGCTTCCAATCTTGCTAGTGCCCCCCTCAGCCGGGAACATTATTTTCCTCCACTCCCTAGCGGTTCTCTCGTGTCTACTGGGTATATGCTTGAGGAGAAGATCCTCTAAACTAGAGTCCTCAACCTCATATTCCTCTTCCTTGACGCTGAAGAGCTCGCGTACCCTGCCGAAGTACTTAACCCTAACCTTAGCCATCATGCCATCCCATCTATCCTATTTTTGAGTGAAAAATAATTGCTTTGCGGCTCGCGGGAGAGATTGCGCCTCTAAAGTAACCTGCTCTTAAGGTCTACCTCTACGTTGTCTCTCAATATTCTTTAGGCGCGCCTGTAGCATCGCCAATTTAGTTTTTGAGGGTCTCTTCTTCCTTAAAGTTATTTCTGTGGCCCTAGCTTTAAAGGCTAGAGCCTTAAATTCCGGCCCGGCTTCCTCTGTGGTTTTCCTTTTTGCCTCCTTTTTAGGTTCTGTCTCCCTAATGAACCTTACCATCTTCCCCTTTAGGTCAACCTCCTTCACGGCCCAGCCTACAGTTAGCCAAGCTTCAGATGGCATCCTGCCCCTAATGTTGCTCCACCAGGTCTTTCGGGTTCTGGCAGACTCAGGCAACCTTTCTCCGATAATCTCCTCTATCTGATGGAACGAGAGCGTGATCTCGCTTAGACCCCCCGCCCTCCTCGCTAAGAATTGGCCGAGCTTCATGTACTTGCTCTCCCGGGTCCTCGGCGTCACTCTCTTCACCGCGCACCTTAAGCATATAACTCCACCATCCCCAAACAGAACACAGTTCCCGCAGTACCTCAGCCCGCAGCGGCCGCATGTATAAAGCGCACTACTGGGATACTTTCCTTGGCAGAGCGCGCAGATATTGCTGGCCTGAATAATCTTCCTTCCCATTAATCCGGCACCCTTTAATAGTATATAGATTTCAGTATTGAGGCTTAACATTAATGATCTTCCGTAGGATTTCTCCAACCTCGGCCGCGAATCTTGTTCTTAGCAGTTCCTCTACTCTGCCGAGAGTGTCCTCCAGCCCCTCATCATAATGTATCTCGCCCAAATATCTCTCTCCTAGGACCTCTACCTCCCGCCTAATATAGTCCGCGCCGCCCATCTTCATATTCTCAACTACGCCTAGGATTGGCGCCCTAAGCTCCCTAAGGAGCAGTATGAGCTTCCTGATGGTTTCAAAAGACATCTTTGAGGGCGTGGTTACTATTAAATACTCTGCCCCCCTCACATATTTTAGTAGGTCGAGCGTTAAGTCACTTATGCCCGGCGGCATGTCTATTACAAGCAGACCTAGCCTACCCCACACCGTGTATGCGAGTACCTCAAGCAGCGTATCCGATAGCTCATGACCCCTCAACGGCGAGGGCTTATCGCCGAGGTAAAATACCAGCGACATGTACCTTACGCCATTTACCTCCGGCGGAACAATCCCCCTATCCTCGACCGGCTGCAGGCCCCTGGCATTTAAGACTATGTGGGTTGTTGGGCTAGTGAAATCTATGTCTAGTAGCCCGCTTTTAAGTCCACTTTTAGCTGATAGCAGGGCCATTGTAGAAGCTATGATGCTTTTCCCGACGCCGCCCTTACCGCTCGCAACGGCAATTATTCTATTTATTCCACTTAGCCTATTATTTATAGCATTTATTCTTGGGTCTAGCATTTTTATCTCTCGCCCCTTATGCTGGCTATCCAAACGCCCCTCCCGCCAGAGATTTCGAAGTCTGGGCTACCGCATACTGGGCATTTGAGGTATGCGTGGACAGTTTCAGGGACGAAGTGTATAGCCTCCCTAACATCCTTTGATAAATCAGTCCTCTTTAAAGACCACTTATGGCCGCAGGCTCTGCATATGAACTTGGCGCGAGTGGATCTTATAATAAACTTGGCTCCGGTAAGTCTATTCTGCTTGAGCTGCTCTATGGCGAACCTAAGTATATCCTTGTTAACATGCTGTAGCTCTCCAATAACGATCACTACACTACTAATTTCTCTAAGTCTCTCCCTTTCAGCGGTCTCAGATACAGCGGAGATAATCGCCTCAGCCAGAGCCCACTCATGCATAAGAAAACTTGATTACGATAATAATTAAATATTTTATGTGTCCGTACTACGGCTCGGGGCGTGTAGGGTTGTCTGCTGGTGAAGAATATATAACGATGCTCTATGGCGCTGGCGGCTTAGTTATGCATAACTTTATCAGAAAATATATTCTTAGGTTCTTTGGCGGCCTTGATATACCCGATGTAATTGTCCCACTAAAGGCCCTTGACGACGCTGCTGTCGTAGGCGATATAGTGCTTAAAAGTGACTCACATGCAGTTAAGCCAATCTTCTTCCCTGGCGGAGATATTGGGCGCCTAGCGGTCTCCGGGACTGTTAACGATATCGCCGTCATGGGTGCACAGCCCATGGCGCTTGCCTGTGGGCTAATCCTTGAGGAGGGTCTCCCATTGAGGGATCTTGAGCGAATACTCGCTAGCATGCGTGAGGCGTGCCTTGAAGCTGGTGTGGCGATAGTCACTGGGGACACTAAAGTTGTTGAGAGGGGGAGCCTAGGGGGCTGCGTGATAAACACCTCCGGCATAGGATTTAGGACAGAGAACTTGGAGAAGGACCTCAATGTTGTTAGGAAATATAGGGAGGATTTTGGGAGCAGATGGATACTGGATTCAAACCTTAGGCCCGGCGATAAAATAATTATCTCGGGAACTATAGGGGACCACGGCATAGCCGTCCTATCAGCTCAGGAGGGGCTGGACTTCGGCGGGGATGTTAAATCAGATGTTAAGCCGTTAAACAAGATGATCCAGTGTGTACTTGGCGAGGTCGGCGGGGTAGTCTCAATGAAGGATCCGACTAGGGGTGGCCTAGCGGACGCATTAAATGAGTTTGCCGAGAAATCTGGCGTTGGGATATTAATCTATGAGGATAGGATACCGATATGCGAGCAAGTTAGGGCTGCGTGTGAGATGCTTGGTTTAGATCCGCTTGAGATAGGTAATGAGGGCAAGGTTATCATGGGCGTTGTTAGGGAGAAGGCTGATGAGGTTCTAGAATTCCTTAGGGGGGCGAGTGAGGGGAGAGAAGCCGAGATAATAGGCGAAGTAACTGACAAGTTTAATGGCGTGGTGATGGAAACGGTTATTGGCGGAAAAAGGATAATAGCAAGGCCAATAGGAGACCCAATCCCAAGAATATGTTAATAGTCCTTTGGCATCTTCCGTGAAGATATTTTAACGTTTCACGGCTCTACTGAGCGGAATGTTTAAAGTGGAGACTGGTATGGCATGACGACTATAAGTTTTTCGACGAAGATCATCCCATAGTTAGGGTGCATGTACCATATTCCCTCGATTATCGGCCCGTAAAATACTTGGTCATTCTGCGGCTCAACGTAAACTAAGCCCTCCCTGCACCTTATGGCGTTAAATGCATGCGCAAATATCTTCCTATCGGCGTCGTGACCAAGCACGGCAACTACACCCATATCCCAGCCTTTAAGTTTAGCATGCATAGAGAGCATTGTGGCGTAGTCCCCGCATACGAAGTCCCACTCTTTGTATGTGATCTTGTCTGTATCATCCTCAGCCAACCACTCTCTAAGCTCGTTGAGTGATGGCGTAACGGTCATGTTAGACCAAAGGGGCTCATAAAGCGCCCTATAGAGTGCCTCATATTGGCCCCTCAATGCCAGGAGCTCCTCTTGAAGCGCTTGGTTTCCGCTTAGAAGTAGGTCATATTTTGCCCGTAGTTCCTCATAGTCCCTAACTATGCTCTCAAGGGCTGCAAGTTCTTGAAGCAGTTCCCCGTATGACCTGTTTAATGCCGCGTATGCCGTCTCCAGCTCAATGTATCTGGTTATAAGGGACATGTGGTCTCGTTGCAATATGCTGTGGGTCTCATTGAGCGCAGTATACTCCTCTACGAGCTTTGCATGCTGATCCCTGAGTGCCGAATAGTTGCCCAGTAGACCGTCATATAGGATCTTAAGCCGCCCCGCCTCTGAAGAGAGACTTGTGTAATTCTTAAGGAGGTCATAATAATCTTCGAGGAGCTTTTCATAGAGTCCCTCAACGGCGGCTCTCCTAGATATTTCTGAGGCAAGAGTACCCCTGAGGGCTGCGTTATTCCCCCATAGAGTAAAATTCTGATATGCAAGTAAGCAGAAGGCTGAAAGGAGGAGAGCTACGGCTGTAACGGCCTTAAAGCGCATATAGACCAACCGATAAAAACCTATCCGCGGTCTCTTAAATATCCCTTAATGCGCTAAAAGATTCTCTCAAGAGCTATGAAACGCGGCGTTTCAAGGTGTCCCTTATCTTAGGCTTCTTGCATATTAATGTTTGGTGATGCATGTGAGGTTGAAGGCTCTAAGTCTAACGGCTCTTGCTCTAGTAATAATGCTCTCTTCGGTAGCTGCAGAGGCAGGCGCTCTAGATTTGCCCGCAGCGGCTGAGGACGGCTTAGAGGCTAAGGCGAGAGCCATAATAAATGTTGCCGTTAAGGCTGAGGCGAGGGTCAACGCCCTCATAAATATGATTGAGGGGAATGAGACGATTATGAAGGCCATCGTGGACGCCGGGCTCAGCTCATCCCTCAATGATACGATTGCTCTCAGAGATCAGGGCTTAGACCTCCTAGAGGAAGCTAAGAGCTTGCTCGAGACCGGGAAGTACACCGAAGCCATCAAGGGGGCCATTGAGGCTATGAGGCTGCTGAGGGATGCCTACGCTGGAATCCATAAGATTCTCTGCCAGGCTGGCGTGACACCCCTAGAGTTTGGAGAGGCTCCTGAGCTGAAGGCGCAGGGCCTCCTGGTCGCCGCTAACAGGTCACTCGAGAGGATTGAGCGTATCAAGTCTCTGCCAAATGCCTCCGAAGTTAAAGATCTACTCTCTCAGGCGGAGAACCTACTGAATAATATAGGGCCACTCCTAAAGCAAGGTAATATCCCCACCGCGGCCCATAATCTCGCCGAGGCAAATAAACTTATATCAGAGGCCTTCGTCCGCCTAAGGAGTAGGGCTGAGGAGATGCTTCAGAAGAGGGCGGAGAAGTTTGTCATCAATTTTGGGAGGATCCGTAATGAGTTCACTAGGAGGATTAGGGAGGAGGGGTTGAATGAGACTGAGGTTATGGAAGGACTTGGTCTCGGAAATCTCGGCCAAATAATACAGAACCTAACAGAAATAGTTAAGGGTGCTGGGAAGAAGATTAAGGACGTGATTAAGGAGATACTTGAGGATCTTAAAGGTATAGGCCGTATTCTCCGTGAGACCAGGGAGATAGTTCCTGAGAGGCCTTCGATGAGAGTGAAGGTTGGTGACATCCTCGCAAACGCCTCAGCCTTTAATGGAAAGATAGTTAGAGTTGAAGGGAATTACTGCGGAGAGAAGCCGCCTGAGGATCTTCTAGGGCCATCTGGCGCACCGCCCAAGAAGGGTTCGTGGATACTTGCAGACGATACTGGTTGGATCTACATTGTTGGAGAGGGACGCGTGGGCATTATACGCATGCTACCGATTTTAGAGGGCGCGGAAGTGACAGTGATCGGCAGGGTCGTTGTTGAGGATAATACGCCGTATATAAGGGCTACGCTAATGGCTCCATCCAGACCAATTATAGTGCCAGTACCACCGATAGGGCCAATAAAACCCACCCCAAGCGACGTGCTGAGGCTAAGTGTTAAGGCTGAGAGGGTCGGAAGGGACTATTTAGTGAAGGTAACCTTGGAGAACGTCGGAAACGAGACAATCGTCTTCCCGAACTCGGCCTACGGAATTGTTATTGAGAGGAAGATTGCTGCTGTATGGGTGCCCGTCTACACGCCTATAGCGGCCCAGGTTCTGACGAAGCTTAAGCCCGGAGAGAACGTGACAGTTACAATCCCGCTTGAGCGCCCGCTGAAGCCACCGGCTCTCGGAACGTATAGGGCTGTTGCAACGGGTTGGCTTGAGGGGAGCGGCCTCCCAATAACTGCCTCAGCCGAGTTTACAATACCATAATAGTGGGAGCGTTAACAGCAGTCTTCCCTTTTTCTCAGCTACTGCTATTTAGGATTGCGAGACCTGAGCGTTTATTCAGCAATTAATAGTGTAGAGTGCTATAATAGGGATAGCAGCCTCGCCCCTATCACCCCTAATAATCTCATCTCATTTTATATGTAGCCCTGAGTGGTCTAAGGTTCTCTGGGAGAAATTAGATTTTGGTTGCTGCGGGATCAGTGATCAGCCAGCCTGTCATACAGTCCACTTTTCTGTCCGCGCTTTCGACCCTCATCATCCCCAATAATTACTGCTTATATGATTGCCGCTATAAATTTTTGCGGCTGGTGAGCTGCCTCTCGTACCATGCCCTCCTTACAGTCCCCAGTTTAAGCTCCGTTATGCTGACCAGCGCCTTGAGGAGTATTTCGGTCTTCACCAGCTCTGGCTCCGAAAGCCTATTTCCATGATTATCATATCCAACGTAGACCATGCATGGCTTTATCTCACGTATCCAGCCTATGAACTCATCGTCAAAGTCCAATATAGGCTCTATAAATATGGCCTTCCACCTCCAGTCCAGATTAAGCATGGCCTTATAACGCTCCCTTGGCGACGGGGCCCTGCTCAGCCCATAGTCCCTATTTGTCTCAATCGTTGCTCCAAGGACAACGTTATCGCTGAACTCTCCTATGAACTCAAGGTATCTTGCTGGATTCTTTGTTAGGAATAGGAAGTTTGTCCTAGGCTTAGACCTAACAACCCTTAGTACGCTCTCAATCCAATCCCTTGAAATCCACTCGCCCCACATGTCACCCATGTCCGAGACAAATATGAACCCTCTATTTGGAAGCTTTTGCCTAAGTCTCTCAGCCACAAATGTTGGGTTAAAGCCGTACGACCTATAGGGCTCAATGCCTCTAGAGGCCAATCTAGCAGCGTATTTTCTAGACCAGCAATAGACGCAGTTGTGTAGGCAGCCAACTATGGGATTCCAAGAGTAGGTTATCTCGCCAAACCGACTACTGGCATAAGGCAATGGACTACGCCACTCGGAGCCGTTGGAGGTGACCATTTTATCCCACAATACAACTAAAAATTAATATTCCTAAGCCGAGGATATAACAGTATTGACTAGTTGTTGCGGCGATGAGGCGGCCCTCAACTGACATGAGTGGATGATGGACCCACGCAGCACTGAGCCGCATATAAGAGAAAGACTATGCCTGGCCCTAAGATGTTACCCGCGAGAATCTTTTATTCGGCTCATCATCCCCTAATAGTCTGCGCCGGGAGTAATAGAAGCATTCATCGCCAAAATATCTATTATAGAGGCATCTCATAAACATAACCCTGAAATAAAAGACGATTGAGGAAATGGATAACCTCATATAAGGCTACACAATAATATTTCTTGGGCGGCGGGCGATGGGGAAGTGGTCCTCCACCGAGGGCATGAGGATTATCTAATCAACCGAGCCCGCCGCCAACGTAGAAATATAGGCCCATAGGTTCTCTATTATTGTTTTTCCCTCGGCCCCTTCGTTCTCCCGGAACCTATTTTTAGCCCGTAAAGGTCAAGTAAAATATGATAATCCTTACGCTTTTATGGGAGATTTAATCTAAAATTGGGTTTCCCAAAGTATTTTAGCAGTTATTTTGAGCCTACCCTCTCCCTCAGCTCTCGTTCTTAAACTTGTAGAACGTGCATCTATGAAGGATATGAGTAGGCCGCTATTCTCTAGCTAACTAAAGCCTCTCTAGCCCTCCGAAGCCTACCAGCATAATCATGAATATCCGCATTCACATTAAACTCTGTACTCGAAGATTTAAAAGTCGGGCTTATGTGAACCGCACCAGAACTAGGGGTATTGGTGCGGGGGGTGGGATTTGAACCCACGAACCCCTATGGGACGGGATACCCCATCCGTCTCTGACCTTGAGTCTTACGCGCATATGGCGTCATTTTTGCCATATGCCCCGCGCATTTGACCAAGCTCTGCCACCCCCGCTCTCTATACCGCTAGATAATTATAATTTTACTACATCCCTATGAAATTATCTCTTTGACTTTTTTCGCGATCCCTTTAGAGTCTATTCCTTGCTCTGTTAGGAGTTCCTGTGGTTTTCCAGAGTGGGGCATTTTCCTTACGGCTAGTATATGTGGTTTTAGGCCTAGTGATGCTACGGCTTCTCCCAATCCCCCTTCAGGGTAGTGGTCTTCTACGGTTATTATGTACTTTGTGTCTTCAGCGGCTTTAATTAGCGTCTCGGCGTCGATTGGCTTTATGGAGTAGCAATCAATAACCCTAATTTTTATGCCCTCGTCCTTTAACATCTCATAAGCTTTTAATGTCTCATGAACTGTTATCCCGCAGGCTATGACTGACGCCTCATCATTCTTGCTCCGCCTTAGGACCTTTGAGCCGCCAATATGAAACTCTTCATCATTGCTGTATATCACTGGCGTTTTAGGCCTAGTTGTCCTAAGATACGAGATACCATTATAGTTTGCCATCGCGCATGTGAGTTTCTCTGAGCTCACAGCGTCACACGGATATAAGATGACGCTTCCGAAGATCGACCTGAACATGGCTATATCCTCCAGCCCCATCTGAGAGGGTCCGTCCTCCCCTATCGATACGCCTGCATGCGAACCGCATATCTTCAGGTTTGCCCTAGAGTATGCAGCCATCCTCAATTGGTCAAATGCCCTTGTAAGGAAGGCAGCAAACGTTGCGAAGAACACATCAAACCCCTGCGCCTGCATTCCAGTCGCTATGCCGACCATGTTCTGCTCGGCTATGTAACATTGCAGACTCCTCCTTGGAAACCTATTAAAGAAGTACATCGTGAAAGTCGAGTTCTTAACATCCCCGTCCAGGACCACCAGCCTCTCGTTTTGTTCCCCAAGCTTTACAAGGGCTCTGCCAAAAGCCTCTCTAGTCGTAACCATCTCGCCAATCCTATAATTGGTCTCGACAACCTCATACTTTCTTCTCGGCTCCACGGGGATATTAGCCTTAATGAAGTTTTCTGGCTTAAAGTCGATATCATGTCTTATTTTTGGGAGTAGCTCTTTCTCAGCAATACCCAATTCCTCTTTAGTAAGCGCTCTCCCATGCCTATCTTCTGCATCCTCAAGGAAACTGACACCTTTCCCCTTAACTGTCTTAGCAATTATGAAGAATGGCTTTTCAGATCTCTTTGTCTCATTGAAGGCCCTGATGAGATCCTTGATGTCATGCCCATCGCATATTGTGACGTTCCAGTCGAAGGCCTCGACTCTTTTTGCGTAAGCTTCCCCATCCCACTGAAGCATTGTCGGCTCGCTTTGGCCAAGCCTATTCATATCCATTATCGCCACCAGATTTGAGAGCCTAAGTTTACCAGCGAGACTTATCGCCTCCCAGTTAGAGCCCTCAGCCATCTCGCCATCTCCGAGAAGAACGTAAACTCGTCTATTAATTCCTAGGAGCTTTTTCGCATACGCCATGCCTAAGCCAATAGATAATCCCTGACCAAGGGAGCCGGTTGCAACCCTTATACCCTTCACCCTTGGAGCTGGGTGCCCCTCAAGCTCGGAGGTGAACTCCCTTAACGTCATTATTTTCTCCGGTAAAATCACGCCTATTTCCGCCAAGGCCGCATATAGAACTGGCGCGGCATGACCCTTTGAGAGGACGAACTCATCATTGTCTAGATAGTCGATGCGCTCTGGATCGATGTTCATAACGTGTAAGAAAAGCGTTGCGATGATCTCGGCGCTTGAGAGACAGCTTGTTGGGTGGCCGGATTCAGCTTTCGTCGTAGACCTAAGGCTATATAGTCTCAGAATATTAGCCTTACTCCTCAAATACTCCTCTAGTAGACTGCTGTTATCCATGTTTACTCCCAAGACAATTAACTATAGTTTAAGATTTAAAATCTTAGAAATTGATAAATAAAAATTTATTAGAAGAAGACTTAGAAAGTTCAATGAATATGTTGAATGTGCTTATGATTGTGCGCCTAATTAAAGGTAAAGGACTGTTATGAAAGTGTTATTTTGATTTAAATTTTAAATAGTGTTAATTAGCCAGAATATTATAGTATAATGAGGGAGGCTGAGTGTTTCTTATGAAATGCCCGGTTTGTGGCCAGGAAGCAAAGCTAATCAAAGAGTGGGACTTAGGTCCTAAAGTACACATAAAGCTCTATGAATGCTGTGGCAAGAAGTTTCGAGAGTATGTAAGGAAATGAGGATGCGCTAAAAAGGTAACATTGTCCAAATACTTCTTGCTCCACCCCTCTTATTTTAGGAAGATATGAAGATATAAGGAAACGATAACATTAAATATTTTTTAAAATAGACTGTGCACCAGTATTTAAAGGCAGCCTTGTCGTCCTCCAATAAGGATTTAGATACCTTTGTAAACTTGCTTCCGGCACCTCTAAAAACATTTAACTTTAGGTGGAAGCTAAGGTTAAATGAGCCCTCTCTTAATTATATTTCTTAGATTTGATGGTGATTTAGATGCATTACTCTTTGGTCACAGAGGTTTATGAAAGGATTGAAAGCACAACTAAGAGACTTGAGATGACCGACTATCTGGTTGAACTCTTTAAAAAAACACCTAAGGAAATAATTGACAAAGTTGTGTATCTAACTCAGGGTAAACTTTACCCGGACTTCATGGGTATCGAATTGGGGGTCGCTGAAAGGCTCGCCCTTAAGGCCCTCGCCAAAGCTTCTGGGAGAAAGGAAAGCGAGATTGACGAGGACTTAGCCAAAACCGGAGATTTAGGGGAAACTGCGCAAAGATTTCTGGAGAAGAGACGTCAAGTCTCCTTTTTCCAGAAGCCATTGACCGTAGATAGGGTTTATCAAACGCTTGACAAAATTGCTAGGGCCGCTGGCGAGGGCTCAATGGATCTAAAAGTAAATCTTCTAGCTGGGCTGTTGGCTGACGCGTCACCAAAAGAGGCTAAGTATCTTATTAGAACCGTTACGGGTAAGCTGCGTTTGGGGATAGCGGATATGACGATGTTAGATGCCCTAGCGATAGCTTATGGCGGAGGCAGGAGCGCAAGGGATATTATTGAAAGAGCCTATAATCTTTCATCGGATCTCGGTAAGGTCGCAAAAGCTCTCGCTGAGGGTGGTATTGAGACTCTTAAAAACTTTAGGGTGTCCCTTGGCAACCCGATTAGGCCCATGCTAGCTGAGAGACTTAGCTCTCCGGTCGAGATCCTTGAGAAGCTCGGAGGGAAATGCGTCGCCGAGTACAAGTATGATGGAGAGAGAATTCAGGCCCATAAAGACGGGGACAGAATTCTTTTATTCTCGAGAAGACTCGAGAACATAACTAGCCAATATCCGGATGCTGTTGAGCTCGTTAGGAACCATGTTAAGGCTAGGGATGCGATTATAGAGGCTGAGTGCGTAGCCGTAAACTTAGACACCGGCGAGATGATGCCATTTCAGGAGCTCATGCATAGAAGGCGGAAATATGATATTGCCAAGGCTGCCGAAGAGTATCCGGTTTCGTTGTTCGCCTTTGACGCCCTTTACGTAGATGGGAAGGATCTGACTTTAGAGCCCTACCCTGCTAGACACGAAGTTCTTGAGAAAATAATTGAACAGAGCGATAGGTTTCAGCTGGCCAAGTATGTAATCATTGATAATGTTGAGGATCTAGAGAAATTTTTTGAGGAGGCTGTTGAGGCTGGCTGCGAGGGGCTCGTTTGCAAATCGCTGAATAAGGATTCAATGTACCAGGCTGGTGCTAGAGGCTGGTTATGGATAAAATATAAGCGGGATTATAAGAGCGAGATGACGGATACTGTGGACCTAGTCGTCGTCGGAGCATTTCATGGTAGGGGCAAGAGGGCCGGAACTTACGGTGCCCTGCTACTAGCAGCCTACAATCATGAGAACGACACCTTTGAGACAATCTGTAAGTGCGGCTCAGGATTTACGGATGAAGACCTAGAGAATCTCCCCAAGATGCTTGAGCCCTACAAAATTAACCATAAGCACCCGCGGGTTAACTCTGAGATCGGAGCGGATGTCTGGTTTGTACCAAAGATGGTTATAGAAGTTATTGGAGCTGAGATAACCCTAAGCCCAATCCACACATGCGCAAGAGACATTATAAGGAGGGGAAGTGGGCTCGCAATAAGATTTCCAAGGTTTACTGGAAGGTATAGAACAGATAAGTCTCCTGATGACGCAACAACTGTGAACGAGATAATCGAAATGTATAAGGGGCAATTAAAGAAAATAGAGGTCGAATAATTTATTAAAATAAAATAATAATATAAATGTTTGCCAAGCCAAGTCTAAGCCTTGAGCGCTGACCGGCCTGTTTAGGTGAAGTCTTTATCGCGCGCCAGTTTTCAGCCGTTTCAACTGGCGCACTCTTCACCTAAACACAGTGCTCAAAGCGTACTTCTTGGCTTAGCAAGAATAATTTACACGATTAATATATATAATATTTTTGGCACAAAATTTTAAATGTAAAGATCAATAGTTTTTGAGTTATGGTACTGGATAAGTCTGTTGAGCGTTTTGAGGAGGATTTAGATGCCATCGTGAATAAACTTTGTAGGGGGGAGAGTGAAGGAGTCTCTCAGCGGATTTTTAGGCTAAGGGATAAATTGATTCACCTTTATAAAAGGAATGCTGTTAAGATAAATCACTCGGTTATGGAGATAGTGTGTGCTAAGTATCTTATTTTAAGCGGCTATCATATTGTGGAGTTAGAGTACGCCTTAGATGGGATAACCTGTGACATATATGCCTTGAAGGGCTTAGGTAGCCTAATAATTGAGGTTGAGACAGGCTATGTCCCACCTGAGCACGCTGTTGACCCGATAACCTATTGCAAGGCTAGGGTGACAAGTAAGATAGCGAGGTACAGTGGATTTGCTGAGAAATTTGCTCTTGCGGCTCCCCCCTATTATATATTATGTTTCCATCCAGCGCTTGTTAAACCGCCAAAATATAGAACTAGTAACGAAATAAGAGAGATAAAGGCTCTATGCGATCTATATTACAGTAATCCGCCAGTAAGTATTGAAGAGATAAGGAATGCTCGTTTACATGCAGTATATATCATTGATGTAGATAAATGCGCCGTTAAGGAGACTGATCCAAACACATACATAGAGAAAACCCTTCATGCTTATGAATGGTAAGGGTAGACGCTCTGATCAATCAGCTCCATTATCAAGCCCTATTCCAAGAATATATATCTCAGCGCTCTCCTTCCTACTGGCTTCCGGCTTTACAATCCTAGTCTGATTGAAATATATTTTGACTTTCTTCAAGAATTCTTCAAGGAGCTCCCCTTGAAATACTTTTATGAATACGGTGCCGCCTTTCCTTAGTATTGATAGCGCTATTTGTAGGGAGCGACCTGCCAGCTCTATTTGCCTATAGTGATCGAGCTCCCATACCCCTGAGATGTTGGGGGAGACATCGGATAACACCACATCTGCTGGCCGCGGTAAGACAGCCTTTATTCTCTCAGGGATATTGGGCTCCATTATGTCGCCGACCAGCGTATATATGTTTTCATAACCTAGTGGCTCTATCTTCCTGATGTCTACGCCGAGAACAAAACCCTTATCACCAACTATTTCCCTAGCTACTTGTAGCCATCCCCCGGGAGCTGCGCCCAAATCAACAACTACGTCACCGGGTTTAATGAAATTATACCTCTTTACAGATTGCTTAAGCTTATATGCGGCTCGTGACCTATAATTCTCCTCTTTTGCTCTCTTATAATAGTAGTCTCTCTTCCGTCTCTCAAGCCATCTCCCAGACAAAATTCCCTTTCACCAGAAAATATCTTTACTGAAAAGATTCTTCTAGAATCCACTGCGTGAATTTTTCACATTTATTAGGAGTGATCACGCTGTTGGCGCCGCATATAGAGTTTTCTTTGCATGAAATGCATGGGCAATTAAGTATCGAGTCCATAGAGACCGGATGATGCTTCGGGTAGAGCCTATATGTCCATCTTCCCCTTGATAGCTCAGGCTCACGGTAAATGAGCCCTCTATTCTCAAGCCTGATTGAGATTCTAGAGCCCTCCCTACTCGTAACATTTATCTCGCGCCAGAGCTCCGACTGCAATACGCCCTTACTTCCACTCTTCATTATTATTTCAAGGGCCTTTCGCTCTAGGTCATTCTGCTTCGTCATCACTTTCCCTAAATATCTAAATATATACCTACCAAAGATAAAAATATGTTGATGACCTCACAACTTTTTCCATCATCTTTAAAAGGATGTATGAGCTCTAAAAATTATATGCGTGAAGGTTTTTCTCTTGGTATAGAAAGCACGGCTGATGATTTTGGCGTTGGAATAGTCTCGTTTGACGGCGAGGTACTTGCGAACGTGAATGACGTCTATATTCCAGATAAAGGAGGGATCCATCCTCGAGAAGCATCTAGGCATCACGTCATAGTTGCCGGGAGGGTTATAGCCGAAGCCCTTAGGAGGGCCGGAATAAAGCCCAAAGAAATAGATGTAATAGCGTTCTCCCAAGGTCCTGGGTTAGGCCCATGCCTAAGGGTTGGCGCAACCGTCGCTAGGGCCTTAGCATCATATCTAGGTAAACCATTGGTTGGGGTTAACCACTGCTTAGCCCATATAGAAATGGGCAGAATGGTTAATCGTGTTAAGGATCCAGTTACACTTTATGTCTCCGGTGGTAACACAATTGTATCTGCTTTTGAGGCAGGTCGTTATCGGATTTTCGGTGAGACACTAGATATAGCCGTTGGGAACTGTCTTGATGTATTCGCTAGGGAGGCTGGCTTGAGGCCCGAGCCGGGTAAACCATTGGGGGCAGCTCTTGAGGAATTAGCTTCCAGGGGCAGAAGGCTGATACAGCTCCCATATACAGTTAAGGGAATGGACATGTCTTTTAGCGGACTGTTAACCGCGGCCGTTAATCTACTGCGTGGGGGGAAATATCCTCTTGAGGATCTGTGCTTTAGTCTTCAGGAAATAGCCTTCTCTATGCTCACCGAGGTAACAGAGAGGGCGCTGGCGCATACTGAGAAAGTAGAGGTCTTATTGACTGGGGGGGTTGCAGCGAACAAGAGACTCCAATCCATGCTGAGAGCGATGGCTGAGGAGCACGGCGCCCACTTCTCCGTCGTATCTAAAGAATATGCGACAGACAATGGCGCTATGATAGCGTGGACTGGCGTACTATGCTACAAGTATGGTTTAACAATACCCATTGAGAAAAGCTTTGTCAGAATGAAGTGGAGGCTGGATGACGTCGACGTCCCATGGTTCGGAGCACATTAGTAGCTTCCCTAACCAGAACAGCGCTTCGCAAGATTACTCCACATTGGGCACTTTGATAAAGAGGGGTGCTGAGGCAAGCATCTATTTGGGAGTGTGGTATGGGCGGAAAGTTATCTTTAAGAGGAGGCTGCCAAAAAAGTATCGTTTACAGGAGCTGGACAGGGCCATACAAATTCAGAGGACCAAGCATGAGCCGCAGATGATTCATAAGGCTAAGGAGGCTGGCGTCCCAACGCCCATAGTGTTCATGGTCGATCTTGAGGAGGCGACAATAATTATGGAATATGTTGAGGGGAAGCAAATAAAGAATATACTCAACGATTTACCAAGCGAGGAAAGGGTTAAGGTATGCCGGCAGATAGGTAGGCTGATAGGCAAGCTACATAAAAACGGTATTGTACATGGCGACCTCACAACATCAAACATGATTTTAACGCCGGAGGGAAAAATAGTTCTAGTGGACTTTGGGCTTAGTGAGCAGAGTACGGACTTAGAGTACCAAGGAGTAGATCTCCACTTAGTGAAGAGGGCTCTGGCAAGCACGCATTATAATTACGTTGATGAGTGCTTTAACGCCATCATAGAGGGGTATGATGAGGAAATGGGTCCAGATTCCACTAAAGATGTTTTAGATAGAGTATCTGAGATAGAGAAAAGGGGGAGATATATAGCGGAGAGGTGAGCTAAGATTGCCAATAGACGCGAACTTCCCATACGGAAGACTAATTTTCTTCGCTACAAAAAATGTAAACAAGTTTAATGAGGCTAGAAGAATTCTGGCCGAATATTCCATATCCGTAGCCATGATTAGGGCTAAAACGTTAGAAGTTCAGGATGATAACATAGAAAGAATTGCTGAAATTAGCGCTATGAACGCCGCTAAGGAAACAAACTTGCCAGTAATTGTTGAAGACACTGGCCTCTTCGTGGAGGCGCTCAATGGCTTCCCAGGACCATATTCATCATACGTTTACAGAACAATAGGCATAAGAGGGCTATTAAAACTCCTATGGGGCGTAGAAGAGCGCAAAGCATACTTTAAGTCGGTGGTTGCCTTCTGCAACCCCGAAGAAAAGGTGAAGCATTTTCATGGGGTAGTTTATGGCAAAATCGCCGAGGAAGCTAAGGGCAGCGGAGGCTTTGGTTTTGATCCAATCTTTGAGCCTAATGAAGAACCGGGCAAAACCTTTGCCGAGATGACTATTGAAGAAAAGAACAGGTTTTCGCACCGCGCAAGGGCTCTCAGAAAATTTGCTGAGTGGTATAAGGAGACATATATCCCCTAGAACCAAAAAGCATATTTTTATCCGCAGCAATTTTTTGATTTAATTATTTAATTAAGGGCTGATCATAATGCCTCTAGTCGATCCCTTAAAAAGAACCATCGCCCAGAAGAAGAGACTATATTTGAAAATATGCAGAGACTGTGGAGTCAGAAATGCCCCAACTGCCAAGAAATGCAGAAAATGTAGAAGTAGGAATTTAAGGTGGAAGAAAAGAGAGAGGACTAAACGATAAACTTCGCCCAATAGCTTTCGGTTATAGTCTCAGGATTATTTCTACTGGGCATTCTGATGGAATCTTTACCTTATGGATCCATGAGTCTCCCATGGACACCATTGCAAATATTCCCGCAACCTCGGCTTTAGCTTTATAGATCAAATTTAGTAGTGCCTTTTGTATTTCCCCACTCTTTATTACCCCATCAACCAATAACACGCTGTCACGCTTTTTCACAGAGTCTTTTGGAACATAGAATGTTATCGCGTAGCCTAAATCGTTTAAAATATATGTTTCCTCAAGGAAGTATGAGATGCCGGCCTCTTTGCTTGTCTTTGCAATAATGAGGTTCACGCCTAAAGCGTTGGCAACCATTGTCGCTAACGGGATACCATCAACAGCAGCTGTTAGAACTTTAGTTATTCTCTTTCCGGCGAACTTTGCCACAGCATAGTTCGCAGCCTGTCTCAAGAGGATTATGTCGCTAGTTAAAAGTGTGTTGTCAAAGTATCCATCATCGTTAAATTTAATTCTCCTCCTAAATTCATTCTCAATTCCAACCATCCTGGAGAGAATGCACCAAAGATGTTGCGCTCTCTCCTTATTTGGGAGAACATGACCCTTAACATACCGGCTTAAAACAGTTACTGGCAAGTTAGTTTTAGCTGCTAGTTCCCTATAGGTGTAATACTTTTTAGCTGTCCTAAGAAGATCAACTGTTGCTAAACGAAACTTTAAATCTTCAGCGTGAGTTGGAGACCTAACCTCATCGGTCAGATCACTTAACATAAAATTCAACCTCACAAAACTCTTTAATCCCAAAAGAGGTGAGATTAATCGAAATATTTTACTTTATTATCTTTTTTCTAGTAGTTCGAAGACAACTCTTATAAAAATGGGAAAGAAAAATGAAGAAAAATATTAAAACATCTTTTTTGCTACTGTTTTCTGCTTTTGGGTAAAAGACGAAAAGATTCCTTGCTAAATAAAGTAAGAAATACTTAGTTATAGTTCAAGCATAGTTCCATTAAAAATAAACTTAACAGCCCTTATGCATACGTTTCGCAATCCAATAAAGAACGATTTACATGGAACTGTAAAGAGGAAAAATCAAGTCTCGCAGGAGACGAGCAAACTTCGAGAGAGTATAGAGTATCACATTTGATTTGTTGGTTTTCCTTATAATATTTCCACCTCTTACGACGCATTGTATATGTACAAGGAAGAACTCATTTTGGCACCATGGAAGCCTAATCCAAGAGGGAGTATATTTAAATTCGCAGAAAATTAAACTATAAATATTTGAAAAATCTTCCTTAATATAATGCGAACATGAAAGAATAGGTAAAAGCGGGTTGGTGAGACCTTGTTTGGGTATGCCGGCAGAATCCTCAGAATAAACTTATCGACGGGGAATATCAAAACGGAACCGCTGAAGGAAGAAACTGCTAAAAAGTACATTGGAGGGATAGGTTTAGGCATACGCTTATGGCTTGACAATAGTAAGCCTGGTCTCGATCCATTTAGTCCGGAGAACCCCCTAGTCCTTACGACGGGTCCGTTAAGTGGAACCATCGCTCCGACAGGTGGTAATGGACATGCTTTTGTCTCTAAGTCCCCGCAGACCTATGGTATTGCTGAGGCTAAATCGCACGGCTTCTTTGGAGCCGAGCTTAAGAGGGCTGGTTATGACTCAGTCATATTTGAGGGCAAATCTGAAAAGCCAGTTTATGTCTGGATAGACGACGACAGCGTACAGATAATGGATGCCAAGCACCTCTGGGGCAAATCCCCGCAGGAGACCGAGGATATTATAAGGGAAGAGCTGGGCGACTATTACATTCGGCTAGCAAGCATAGGTCCTGCTGGAGAGAAGCTCTCTAGGATCGCATGTATAATAAATGATAAAACAAGGGCTGCTGGGAGATGCGGCCTAGGCGCGGTTATGGGCTCAAAGAACCTTAAAGCCATAGCCGTTAGGGGCACAAAAGACGTTTCCGTGGCTAAGCCTGAAGAGTTCCTAGAGTTCGTTAAAATTCTGCACGAGAGGATGAAGGGACCCGCAACTGTCAAGTACAGGACCCTTGGAACGCCACAGAACGTTCTGGTCCACAACTCTCTTGGCTGCCTGCCAACAAGAAACTTCACAAACGCCATCTTTGAGGGCGCTGAGAGAGTTAGTGGCGAATACCTGAATATGCGCTTCGTCACTAAGATTAATGGTTGCTCATCATGCGCAATGAGGTGCGAGCATATTGCGGTCGTGCCCGAGGGACCATATAAGGGGACGATGGCGAGGGTTGAGTATGAGCCCCTCTGGGCCTTCGGCCCTCACTGCGGCGTAGATAGAATGGACGCAATAGTCAAGGCCATAGATCTATGCAACTACTATGGTATGGATGCAATATCCGCTGGTGTCATTGCTGGTTTCGCCATGGATTGCTATGAGCATGGAATATTGACTAAGGAAGACACTGGTGGACTGGACTTAAAGTTCGGCAATGCTGAAGCCATGATTAAGCTCGTTGAAATGATGGGTATGCGTGAGGGGCTAGGCAATATATTAGCTGAGGGCGTTAAGAGGGCTGCTGAACTTATTGGTAAGGGCGCTGAAAAGCTTGCTAACCACATTAAGGGCGTTGAAATGACTGGCTATGATATTAGGGGTCTAAAGACAGCAGCCTTAGGCTACGCGGTATCCTTTAGAGGCGCGGACCACAATAGACATGGAGCATACGCCCTAGACATAGCTGGAAAAGTTGATAGGTTCAAGTTTGAAAAGGGCAGATCTAAATTAGTTATTGAGATAGAGGACCTATACATGATAATTGACTCACTAATCGTCTGTAAGTTCTCTAGAGGAGTTTATTATAAGGGATTTGAGGATCTAGCGAAGTACTATACGCTTGTAACAGGTATGGAGATGACAGCCGAGGAGCTTAAGAGAGCTGGCGAGAGACTGAGCAACCTGGCAAGACTAGCTAATATCAGAGAGGGTCTCTCAAGGAAAGATGATCATTTACCAATTAAGGTCATGACGGCACCAATTCCCGACGAAACAGTATCGAAGGGTTCTTACATAACTCAGGAAGAACTGGACTTTATGCTTGATGATTACTATATACATAGGGGCTGGACTAAGGACGGCGTTCCAACACTCGAAAAGATTAAGGAGCTGGGTCTAGAGGATTTAGCCTACATAGTTGAGAGAAAGGTTTAGTAGTATGGGGAGGGAGAGGGCATGTCACGCATAGCTAAACCATCTATACACGCAAGAAAGTTCGTTTCAGTTGATCCAGATAAATGTGTTGGGTGCGGAGTATGCGAATATATATGCTCATACGAGAAGGAGAAGTCATTTAATCCACTAAAGTCACGCATAAGAATCGTGAGGCTAGGCTTAACAGTGAATATGTCCCTTGCATGCAGGCTATGTGAAGATCCACCATGTGTAGCATCATGTCCACGCGATGCCCTAAAGCAGTCTGAGGAAACAGGGATAATACTTATTGATGAGGACAAGTGCAATGGATGTGGATGGTGCATTGAAGCGTGTGACTATGGAGCTATAATGCTACACCCAGACAAGAAAGTCGTCTTTGTATGTGATACATGTAATGGAACCCCAAAGTGCGTGGAGTGGTGCCCCGAGAAGGCGTTAGACTTTACGACTAAAGATGTTGTAGCGCAGAAGTCGAGAATATCCGCTGTGAAGAAGCTCTTCTATGAAGTTTTAAGAGCCTAGCTAAGGAATACTAATCCTCATTATTTCTTATTCTTATTTAGAAAAACTAGGTTAATGCATTATAGTATTTTTAGCAATACCCGCTTTCCTCATCGGATAAATCCTCAGCTAAAACCTCCAACAGAAATATCTGCCCTAACTTCAATTCTAATTTAACGTTTACCTTTGCATACCATCTTTAGTGAAACTATTTTAAGGGCGGCTGGTGCATGATCATTGTTTATTTATTCACCTGAGAGCAGGGCAGCGATTTCCTCTCTCATGTTTAGGCACCAGATTTCGTCTCCACGCGCATTCTCAAACAGGAATTTTATCTGCCAGCTTTTGTAAATTTCCGATTCTGCGGCGTATTTGCGCGCAGCCCTTTCAAACGCTACTTTACTGTTAACATAGTATTCTTTAATTCTCCCAGTTTTCTCCTCATTAAGTGCTAACGCATGGAAGATCCTTCCCTTAGTTTCCCAGAGAACCCCAGCCCAAAAATGAATGCCCCTCTTCTCAAAAATGCTTAACGTTTCTGAAATGCCATCAATTGTATTCAAGTACTCCCCATCCGCATATTTTTTAGCAATTTTTTCTAAAGAAGATATCTCTGGAGATAATGGTTGGATAAGGTTTAAGTCTATGCTTTTTGTCACAGGCCCCTCCTTTGAAAACCTCACCGGAAGGTTAACAAGATCCGATCTAAAATTTATATTTATGAAGCTCCTGAAATCTGGATCCAGGTTTTTTAATTCGTTAATGGTAGAGACAAATTTTATTCTGGAGGAAGCCCTTATTATGTCCACTGGCTTGCTGCGTCCCAGAAGACAAAGCAATTCAGCAATCCCAGCAGTCCTTACCCTATTACACGAAAAGAAGAGCGCTTCAATGTTTCCGTCTGGATGTATTGGCACACATATATCTAGATGCTCGACAAGCTTCAATAGATAATCGATGACAGACGGCCTAATGAGAGGGGCATCACAGGGAAGTATCACACAATGGTTTGCACCCGACTTCTTAAGGCCTGTTGCAATGGCCGCAAAGGGCCCCTGAACATGTGGAAACTTTGCATCAACACAAGTCTTTACATCCGTGATTGAGTAATTTTCTAAAACCCTGAGATAATGGGACCCTCTGGCAGCATTGTTAACGCATATTATAATCTCGTCAACAACAAGTTTCACATTCTCTACTATGTGTACTAAGAGGGGCTTTCCAAAGAGTTCTGCTAAAGCCTTATCAACCCATCGGCCGCTTCCATTTTGAAACCTTCTTGATTGACCCCCAGCAAGAATTATTGCGCTTCTCATCATACATCAATCTTCTCTTTCATTGTCCAAGCCAAACTTTACTCTCAAATATAGCGTAACCACCACTCATAAATTCCCATTAGACCTCTCACATATAAAAGTTAAGTAAAGGTAAAATTGAAGTATTGCTCTTAACGCTTTTACCAAGGGTGGGAAAAGACTTTAATGTCTATAACCTGTCCTCGGGATGGCTTTCGTCGCCTTCTAAAAAGGTGGGATGTAAGTAGCGTTTATACGCATTATTGTTCCATCTCAAGCCACGGATAAAGCTCCTTTAATTTCTTCACGGCTTCCCTAACCTTCTCCTCCGGATACTCATATGGCATTAGCTTTCCCGATAGGTAATCGCTGAAAGCCTGCATGTCAAAGTGGCCGTGTCCGCATAGCAGGAATAGTATTGTCTTCTCCTCTCCAGTCTCCTTGCACCTCAGCGCCTCATCTATGACTGCTTTTATCGCGTGGCTGGGTTCAGGAGCTGGTAGGAAACCCTCCGTCTTAGCGAATAGATGAGCTGCTTGGAAGACCTCAACCTGATTATACGCTATTGTCTTAACAATACCTTCTTTACTTAGTAGGCATAGGGTTGGCGCCTTCCCATGATATCTTAGGCCACCAGCATGTATCGGCGGCGGGATAAACATGTGCCCAAGAGTATACATTTTTAGTAGCGGTGTCAGACGTGCGGTGTCCCCGTGGTCATAAGTGTAGAAGCCCTTGGTTATGGATGGACATGCTGTCGGTTCCACTGCCAGAAATTCAACTTCTTTTGGAGCCCTGCCTGAAACCTTATCATAATAGAATGGCCAAAAGAGCCCCGAAAAGCTACTTCCGCCACCAATACACCCAATAATTAGGTCTGGATAATCGTCCATGAACTCCATCTGCCTTTTAGCCTCTAATCCCACAACCGTTTGATGCAGTAACACGAAGTTTAAGACGCTTCCAAGAGAGTATTTAGCGTCCTCGTGCGTTATGGCGTCCTCTATCGCCTCGCTTATAGCTATACCTAGACTCCCAGGGTTATCCGGATCATTTTTAAGTATCTTTCTTCCACTCTCAGTATTTGTGCTTGGGCTTGGATATACGTCTGCGCCCCACATTTCCATTAGAATGCGCCTATAAGGCTTCTGGTTATAGCTGACTTTAACCATATATACTGTTGCCTTAAATCCGAACAACATGCAACCGAAGGCTAACGCTGAACCCCACTGCCCAGCACCAGTCTCAGTTGTTAACCGCTTAAGCCCCTCCTTCATCGCATAATAGGCCTGCGCCACAGCGGTGTTGGGCTTATGACTGCCAGGCGGGCTAACTCCCTCATGCTTATAATATATTTTTGCTGGAGTCTTAAGAGCCCTTTCAAGACCAATAGCTCTATAAAGCGGCGTTGGCCTCCAGAGCATGTAGATTTCGCGGACTTCCTCCGGAATGTTTATCCACCGCTCTTGGCTAACTTCCTGCACGATGCATTCTTTTGGAAAAAGAGCCATTAATTCCTCTGGCCTGATGGGTTCTCTTGTTACCGGATTTATTGGCGGAGGCAAGGGTTTTGGGAGATCAGGGAGAATGTTATACCATTGCTTTGGAACATCGTCTTCGCCTAAGAGAACTTTTCTCATACCAGTTCACCCTAAACTAAATGTTTAGGATGATGTAAATAGTGTTCTTATGTACTATTTAAAACTTTTGTGAACAAAAATGTACTCAATATAACAATCTAATTAAAAGGGTCGTTCACTTATTTTCCCATATTGCCTTAACTTTCAACTTCCATTCGGGCATATCTTCAGGCGATTGGGGATACTCTTCATAGATTCTTTTCACGGCCTTTGACTTCCTAGTCATCCTATGCAATTTCCTTAAGAGGGAGATTCTGCCTAATCCCATAAACGCTCTTCTCGTAGCGTCAGTTATATTGAGGCGAACATCCCCCTTAAGCCCCGCCTTTAGTACATCATCCTCCTTTATTATCTTATATCTCATTCCATAATTGATCTCTTCATTTGATAGGCTCTGCAAGAATAGCCTAAAAATGTCCAGTCCTGCCTGCTTCGCCCCATAAGTTTTCATGTACTGCACATTTATGGGCCAGAGTCTCTTAATCGTCGGCTCGCCATCTTTAAGTGCATTAGAGATGACCTCGCCAGCTATTTTTCCAGCCATCATTGACGGACCAATTCCTCCCCCATGAATAGGGTTTACATTACATGCAGCATCGCCTATAATAACTACCCCATTGCCAACAAACGAGTCGAGTGGGCGCCTTGTTGGGACGATACCGCCACCGCCGTGAACTAGAGTGGAGTTCTCGAAGACCCGCCTACTTAAGACGAACTTATAGAGCTGCTCCCTCGGACTTGGGAAATCGCCAACCGCCGCGACACCCAACCCAACATTAACTTTACTCCCCTTCTTCGGGAAGATCCAGTAATAGCCTCCTGGGGCAATATTTAAGTCAAGGTATATCTTGCAGAACTCCGGCTCATCAACTTCATTTTCTAGAACGCGTATCTCCCTGTAGCATACAACCTCATCCCCCCTATCTATGACAGTCTCTATCCCCATCTCCGGCGGGAGCTCTCTTCTTATCACGGCGGAGACGCCGCTCGCATCAACCGTCACGCCCCCCAAAATCCTCCTCCTCGAATCCGTTCTTCGATCCCTAGCAATAACCCCTTTAACAAATCCATTCTCTATTATTGGCTTAATAACTTGCATCGAATCGAGTAGCATCGCTCCAGCGTCCATGGCCTCCCTAAGTAACCTCTGCACAAAGGCATGCCTATTCACTATAAAGCCATAGAGCCCTTCGCCGCTAAGCTTAAAGACCGTCTCCATGTCCGGTGAGTAAACCTCTATTCCCACAATATTCCTTTCAAGCTCATCCCCTTTTGGGTAGGCTAAACCGAGGTTATCGAAGTGATGCTTACCAATAGCGTCTCCGCAAATCTTATCGCCGATGGAGCCGGCATCTTTATAATCGATTAGGCAAACGGATAAGCCAGCCTTTGCGGCGGTCTTGGCAGCCACGCAGCCAGCCGATCCAGCGCCAACAACAATAACATCGAACCTCTCCATAAGAATCGAATCCCCGCTCAAGCGTAATTATTTCTATGGCTCAAAGTGAAATTAATTTTTCGCGAAATCGGTCTAGCAATCTATTTTATTCATCTCTTCATCAAATATTTTAAAGAGATCTTTCTTGTCAATCCCTAGGTTCTCAGCGGTCTTACTAATCCACCTTACATAAGACCTAAACACATTATATACAATTTCGATTTTCCTCTCTCTTGGGAGGTTCTCTTCTTCAACTAAGAGGAGCGCGAACCACCTGCCCAGATCCGTGAGCATATATGATTTAAGCCATGTAGTCCTTCCGGACACCTCCTTCTTCTCCATATCTTCGCTTAGTATCCCAAGATTTACAAGCGCCTTCAAGTGCTCTATAATAGTCTTGTTTGAGTAACCTAAACTATCAATTAAATCCTTCTGGTAAATCTTCTCCGAAAAGCCCCTCCTTAGGGCAAATCTCAATATATCAATTGGGACTGAGGAGCCAAAGATAGCCCTCAGAACATCATACTTACTGCCCTTAGGAAGGAAAATCACGTATGGATATATTTTGATGGGCATAAAAGGACCCTAAAAGGATATAGAAAAACGGTGGTATAAAAATTTGTGGGGCGTCTAGAATTCCATAAATCCGCTCCTCTTTAGCGTGTAGACAACGCCGATGCATATCAGTGAGGACAATATGGTAAGTATTATCCTTTCAACAACTGATACTGGGAAGAATATTGTGAAGATCGTTCCCAAACCCGTAGGGTCATTCTTTGGAAGACCTGACTTTAGCCATGAGAAACCAAGGCTAGTAAGAGCATCCTTAATGCCCTTAAGTTGAACAAACCAGTTTACCGAGACGATATAAATTAGATTTCCGGTCATATGATTAGCCATTATGCCACTGAAACCTGCAATCGTTACGCCTATGGCAAATTTCCTCTTAATATCAGATTTTATATAATTGTATATTTTGCTTCGGAGCAATAGTATAAGGGCTAGCGCCAGCAGATGTAGGATTGGATAATATGGTACTAAGAGACCTGGTGGAGAGAGGTACCAGAGGAGGTTGAGAAGGGCAAGTATTGCGGCAGCCAATTTCCAATCTGATTTATTTCCCGATCTGGAGAGAGAACCACATACAATTGTGCCAATTGGTACGGTTGGTAGCATAAGCATCCCAAAGAAGGTTGTTGTTGGGATTAGCCAAGCAATGAAATTACCTATAAAGGCCGCTAATCCGCCGACCCACGGTCCAAGAATAAGCCCCATAACTGGCATTAGGATAAGCTGCGGCTCTATCCTCCCTTCAGCTACACCATATATGGGGATCCCGGGAAGCCTTGATATAATAAGTTGCAAGGCGGCAAAAACACTTATTAACGCTACCTCTTTAGCGTTGATTTTCATATGGATCACACAATGTATTTTATAACAATGAAATGTAAATTTTTACATAAAAACATTTCGATACACACTCTAAAAACACTAAAGAACATCAACGCAACAACTATTATGATGAGGATTAAAAATTTTTAAGAATAAACTATAATAAGTTTTACAGAACTCTAAGTAGAAAAGGGATGAGAGAATGCCAAAAAGGATTAATATTTGAGGAACTTAAAACGTAACTTGAATAATGGGCGGCCGTCGTCTAGCCTGGTCTAGGACATCGGCCTGCCACGCCGGCAACCCGGGTTCAAATCCCGGCGGCCGCACCAAAAATTCATGCTCATTTTCAAAAACGGGCTTAAAATTGGGTTTTCTTTTTTCGAGGCCGTGCTGAGGCTGTTTCTTTTTGCTATTTCATAAAGCGCCTTTAAAAATGCTTCTTTCGGGTTTATGCCTATTTTCCTAAGTGTTACACTTAACTCCCTTGGAATTCTTAAGGCAATTAAGTTTTCGTTCTTTTTTCGGGCTTCTTTCAAGTGTGACACCATTAAACCAGCCTCCAAACAGAAAGGGGGGAGGGTGGTTTCTAAATCCATTTAGAATGGCATTTTTTCACTATTTATTTTCCAAATAAAAGAGAGGTGAAAATCATCGGACACATACCAGTAGAAGATAAAGAACTCTCTAAAATTCAAAGTGGGATACTCTCCATGGCCTCTTGGAATCATGGAAAATATCCCAACAAATGGCTTAAATTTGAATTAGAAGTAAAAACTTAATAGTAATCTAAATTCCAACAATATATTTATATCCCGGATACTTTTTTAAATGTTGGGAGAGAAAATGGATAAAAGAGTATTTACTGCATTTTTGATGGCTTTTATCATAGCGCTTGCAAGTTGTTCTATGATACCCTTAGCTTTTGCAAAATTGGATAGTAGTCGACCTCCAGATATCGAACAAGTTATTTTCATTCACTTCGTAAAAAGCAAGGCAAAGCCACCATCAGAAGAGACAGGTTATTACAAGCTTATAGGTGCAAAATGGCAGACTTTCCCGGTTAATTTAGAAGTAAATCCTTCTAGTAGTGGACTGAGCCAAGATTTTGTGATAAAAGCCATAGGTATGGCAGCTGAGGAGTGGGATAGTGGAGCTTATAGTCAGTTAGAGGGTATTGCGTGGTACGGAGTAGCCCCAGATTTATTTAATGACATCATTGCTATAACAGATAAGGGTTATGATGACCTTGCATGGACGAGCGATAAGTTGGATGGGTGTAACACGATTGTTTGGGGCAACTATCCTACCGGGGGCGTTATTGCCGTCACAATCCTCTGGTACAATAAGGCGACAAAGACAATTATAGAATTCGATATAGTACTTGATACAGACTATGAATGGGACAATGCTACTCAGGGTCTAACAGTAATGGATCTTCAGAACATAGTGACTCATGAGCTCGGTCACGGGATAGGATTGGGCGATGTCTATCAGAGTACAGCATACCAAGAGACTATGTATGGCTATAGTTATGCTGGAGAAACCAGTAAGAGAGATCTTTACATAGGCGATAAAAAGGGGATTACAAAACTATACGGCGCAGCTTAGACCTAACCAAACTCCTTTCTTCTTTATTTTCACCTTCCTATAAATTCCTGCTCACTTTTCTATACTAATTTGAAGATTATCCCAAGGATAAAGAATCGATAAGTTAAAAATAAGGTGAAGTTTGGGCTACATGAATTATTTTTCTTTCTTTTTCCCAAGCCAGTACATTGCCCCAGCTATTATAAAGCAGATTATTGCGCTTATTGGGGCGAAGGAGCAGTGGGCATAGTAGCCTAGCAGGGATACCTTGCTTGCAGGCGCAGGAATCACTGTAGAGATTCCCAGAATGACAAAGATTATTATTCCAGCCCAATAATACCATCTCAAATCAGATACCACAATCCCTAAAATATGAACTATTAAGCCTTATAAAGCTTTAATTATAGGTTCTCGAAAGGGGGAAATTATTATTGTTAGACTAGTTTTTGCTAAAAGTTTTAATAAAGCGGCACCTCCCTCCTCTAGAGGTCTTTGATCTTCTTCCACAATAGGTTTATGTTTGCTCTCTCCCTTGTTAGGTTATGGATTATGTTTGGCGGCGCTGTCAGGGGCCCTAAGTCTTCACTTAATTGTGTAGTTGACTTTATGGTTACAACTGTGCCTGGTTTAGAGGATATTGTTGTAGAAGAGGCTCGTGAGAAGTTTGATGTCTTGGATTCTATGCCAAGGTTTGGTGGTGTCGGCGGCAGGGTTCTGTTGAGTGTTCCCATCAGCCAATATGACAGGATTTTTACGCTTAGGAGCATTGAACATGTTATAGAGCTAATAGGGACATTTGAAGTTAAGAGTGATAAGAGCGGCCTAGACCAGATTTACAGGGGAGTTTATGGTTTTGATATACCGCTTGGCTCAACATTCAGGGTTACATGCGAGAGGGTTGGATCCCACGAGTTTACAAGCATAGATGTTCAGAGGGTTGCCGGCCAGGCGCTTGTAGATAAGTATAGCCGCAAAGTGAACTTAAAGAATCCTAAGACCATTGTTAGAGTAGACGTCTCCCACAATCTATGCGTTTTAGGCATACAGAAGACCAGAGTTTCTTTACGAATACGCTATCCAAGGGCCTTCCAACACCGCTCCGCGCTGAACCCCGTGATAGCATACGCGATGCTTAGAATAGCTAGTGTAAGACCTGGGGATAAGGTTCTAGATCCATTCTGCGGGAGCGGAACAATAATAATCGAGGCTGCCCAAGTGTGGAGGGGCCTCGAGCTAATTGGCGTCGATATAAGCCCAAAGAGCATTGAGGGGGCATGGATGAATGCCGAAGCCGCTGGCGTGAGGGACAAGGTGAAGTTTATTGTTGGGGATGCAAGGAGGCTTGAGAGGGCTTTGCCAATGGGCTGGAGGGCCGATAGGGTTGTCTCAAATCTTCCCTTCGGTATTAGAAGTGGTAGGCTTAAGGTGATCCCAACGATGTATAAGAATTTCCTTAGGTCACTTAGACAGTTCCTGGCTGAGGGCTCAAGAGTCTGCCTACTAACCACACATAATAGTCTCCTGGAAAATATTGCTAAAGAGCTCGGCTACGAGGTTATCGCCAGCAGGTGGATCCTCCAAGGCGGACTTAAAACATGGATTGTACTTCTTTCACATAAAACGTATGGATAAGACAAAGCACACTAACACTTAATACCCCCATCAAGAATAATTTCTATGAAGTTCCATTGTATTGGTGGGGTTCTTGAGGCTTATCGGAAGAGTTGCAGATGGAGCCACGGAGACTAGGGCTAGGCTTATCCTGCTTAAAGGTATGGAAAACTATATTGTGGCTGAGGACCTAGTATTAATCAAGAATGGTGGGGAAGAAAGCCCGGTTAACGAGATAATTGGAGTTTTAAGAGAGGGGCTTGGGAAGAACGAGTTTTTAAGTTATACCTCTTATAGGCCTGACGTCGCTTATCTGAGGCATGGAGGGGAGCCATCCGGGGCTAGGGAAGTATACTCATTCGCCATAGAACCTATAGGCATAATAACTAGTGGGGGCATAGAGCCGAATAGGGCTATAATTCAGCCTAGGTCGCCAGTCTACCTGCTTGAGGAAGGGGATAAGCCGCTGGAGTACATCGCTAAGGGGCGAGATGTAGTCTGGTCAGACGCTTACATTGAAGGGCACCCTAGCTGGAAGGTCCCTTTCGACAAGAACTTCATACCATATCATGCCGGCGTATATGGGAGCACCGGCTGCGGTAAATCCTGGTTTACAAGGTATATTCTTGTCCCGCTGTATAGGCGGGTTGGCTATAAAGTGCTTATACTTGACTGGAGCGGGAGCGACTACGCGCCCCTACTAGGGGAAAAGGAGGTCATCAAGTTATCAGAGATAGCCCTCGATGAGGAATCGATAATGAGCTATTTTAGCAATAAAACCTTTAACTTCTCGAAAAATGAGGCTCTTAGAGAGTTCTTCGATGAGTTTGTGGATGGATGGCATACAAAGGTGAAGGAGGCTTACATTAACTCAGAGAGCCCCAACGAACACCTCTATAAAGAACTGAAGAACTACATTGAGAACTCCGTGGCCACCATAGAACATAGGGTTTCAAAAGCTGCCGCCCAGAGGGTGCTTAGGAGGGTATTTAGGAGGCTTAAGCCCTCTGACCTCCAGCCAGTTATGGGTGTCTTAACTATAGAGGAGCTCGTCGCCGAGTTGGAACGTAGGGGCATACTTGCCATAGATATGGGCGGGGCATTAACTGAGGCTAAGCTGGGCTTCTTCCTATCGCTATCAAGGCAC
This sequence comes from Bathyarchaeia archaeon, assembly GCA_038897035.1. GTDB lineage: Archaea > Thermoproteota > Bathyarchaeia > Bathyarchaeales > DTEX01 > DTEX01. Next base: position 32,449 of record JAWAXF010000005.1, on the reverse strand, counting down.
CTCTACAGCCTAATGGAGGCTGGAAAGAGCCTTGGAATAGCCCTCATAATAGATGAGGCGCCACAGTACGCTCCATGGGATGCCCGGGGAATACAGGCTGAAACATGCGAGATGATAAAAAATTTGGCCGCACTTGGGAGAAAGAGAATGCTGAACTTAACGCTTATATCCCAGGGCATAAAGGGTGAGATAGGCGTGAACGCTGCTGTTAGGAGGAACCTTAATACGCATTTCTTCGGCAGGATACACCCGCTTGATGCGAGCGGTGAGGGCGGAGCCTCTGAGTGGCTATCACCCTATGGAATCTCAGCCAGCCACCTACTACAGCTTAAGCCAGGCAGATTCTACTTCGCGGGCGCCATGAATCCATCCCCAGTACCACTACTAATCACCTATATCCCGCCATCTATCCAAGGGGGATAGGTTGATGGGCGAGGAACTGAGCGAGGCTCCTGAGTGGATTAAGCTGCCGATAGATCTGCAGCATGGCTTCTTTGAGCTAGCGGCTAAGGAGGCAGAGGAACTATCCAAGGTGATAATGAGCATAAATGAGAGTCTCAAGAAGCTTAAGACCCGCATCACTCACCATATTCGTCCCCTTCCAGATCAATATAGGAGGTCCACCATCGCGGCCGTTGATAGTTCAAGGTCGCCTAAACTTAGCGAGAGACTAGGAATAAAGTATGGGGTCTACGCAACTGGGATAGTTTACTTGAGGGGATTTAAGAGGAGGGAGGAATTTAAGCCGGGTATCTTCAGGTGCAGGCAAGCTCTTTCCAGAGAGAATAGTAAGCGTCTATTTGATCTTGTTACAACCCTGCATGAGAGGGAGACGGCTCAGAAAGCATTAAAGGAATGCAATATACTCTTTCTCGACGGAAGCTTTTACAGTTTTGTCTATCCAGCCCTAGCCATGAAGAAAAGTGGCTCCTTAGAGAGAAGGGAGAGGGAAATCCTCGAAAACATATTCAATATAACCGAGGAATTAAGGAAAAGTGGAAAGGTGCTAGGTGTTATAAAGAGGAGCCACTCCAGAATTATTGGAGGCTACATGCTCCTAGAGCTTAGCTGTAAGGACTTTATAAACATCCTTGATAAACATATATTGGCCCTAATCATGCCTGAAAGATCATTCCTAGAATACAATAGCGTAATAAGCGACGAGCACCCCGTAACATATACCAAGGCCGCAGCCTTCGCATCAAGAATATCAGGGTCTATTGATGATTTGCGCGAAATCGCTAGAAAAGGAACATATAGACCTTTCGACATGCTGGATTTACCCGCAAAGGGATTTGCTAGCATGAGGAGAGCGCAAGTAAGATTCTATGGAGATCTACCGCCTTGCGAGCTAGAGTATCCTGACACGATGGATTTGAGGGACCTATTATCTGAGGAGGGTCTCTTTAATGAAACGACGAACCTCCCCCTAGCCCTAGACCTCGTGGATAGCCTAGTCAACATATCCTCAAAATTCACTGAAGAGTTTGTCTCAGAGATTGAGGGAAGAGTACTAGAGAAGATCGCGAGGGATAACGAGAGCCTCGAGGCCGTCAAAGCCTTCTTTGCCTTCCTAAACCCACAGAAGCCATTCTAGACAGCTCCCTTTAGGCTTTTGCCCCCCATAATCATAAGTAAAGAGTTATATGCCTGGTATCTTTAATATGGCAACTAATGGGGGTTATTGGGGATGGAGGTATTCAGGGTTATTTCCGAGAGGAGATCCATCAGGAAATATAGGAGAGAGCGCGTACCAAAAGATATTCTTGAGAAGATCCTTGAAGCCGGGAGGCTCGCGCCATCAGCGCGTAACCTGCAGCCATGGTACTTCATAGTTGTTGAGGATGATGAGATTAAAGGCAAGCTTGTTGATGCATGTGAGGGGCAGAGACATGTTGGTGAGGCTGGCGCTGTGATAGCGATTTTAGGCGACCCGAGCGTCTCAGCGCGGTTTAATCAGGACCCGTTTATAGCAGCCAGCTTCATGACGCTTGAGGCGTGCGAGGAGGGGCTTGGCGTATGCTGGGTAGGCAGATTCAAGGAGGAGGGGGTTAGACAGATACTGAATGTTCCAGAGAACCTTAGAGTCATAATATTGCTGACGATCGGATACTCGGATGAAAAACCCGCGCCTAGGCCGAGAAAGCCGAGGGAGGAAACAGTCTTTCTAAATGAGTATGGAAGACCTTACCCTTTTGAGTCCCATAAGACTTAATGGAGAGGTGTACATAAAAAATTCTATGACTTGACATGAGTGGGCTGAATAGTCGGGATATCTTTAAAAGAGCCATTCCATTCATGAGGGACTTTCTCTCGCCAATAACCAGCGAGAGCGAAAGCGAGACATTTCACCCAAGACTATATGACAAACTAATTAACAGTGGGACGGATACGATAGTTAGGAAGCTAAAGGAGTACAATGAGAGGAGGAGGGCTTTACTAAGGGATCTGAGGGAAAAGATACCTATCGGTAGATTTATTGTAGAGGAGAGCGTATCTAACCTGAGGCTGGTTGCCTCAGACGCAAGTAGTAACGGTGTAGACCTCAGATCGGCGTTCATACCACTCTATGCATCAGCAGCCGTAGCCGCGGAGGGAAAGATGATAATTGATGAGCCAATATTCCGGGTGGACGAGCAGGACGTATGGCCGGATGAGACGCGCGCCCGCGACAGGGAATCCCTGCTAGCGTTTAAGCTACAATTTGAGGTAACCTTGGATGCAATTGAGCGCTGGATGCCAAGATATGTTCTCTTGGATGGCCCATTGCTGCTAAACTTCTGGCTGCTGCCAACGATGCCCGGCTCAACGGAAGAGTATAAGAGGGACTTCGACTCAGCTGTTCTCAAGCTAATAGATTTATTGTATGCCTGCTTTAAAATGGATATTCCGGTGGTCGGCTTTGTTAAGAGGACACGTGTGAACGATATATGCTCTGAGCTGGGTTTCCCAAGGATGAGGGACACGGCCCTTTTAGATGCAATATTAGGTTTAGGCGAGTACACGCTGCCAAAGATAATCCCGGAAAAAGGCAGCGTTCCCGGCCGATGCAGGAAAGTGTGCCATAAAATCGGGATACCAGATAGGGAAATTGAGGACATATTGGGCATCCACTTCTCCTATGCCAAGACCGGCTTTACGACACCATTCCGGTTGGAGGTTCCAAGATACTGTGTGGATAGGTTAGAGGACGTGGGCTCAATAATTTTGGCGACTTCTGAGGTTGACGGGATACCCTTCGCGCTGAAGGAGGCTGATAGCCTAGTTAGGATAAACACTTCCCTATCAAATATACGGACACTCATGATTTACTCCAAGGCGCTGGATCTCGTAAAGAGGGGCGATTTAGGCCCGGAGGACCTGAACCTCCTAACATTGCAGCATGGTGAGAACTGGGTTCTCAGGGATGGAGAACATTTAAGGGGCTTGTTGGGTGTGTGAGAACATGGTTGATGAGAGGACAGTCGGCCATTCAGAGGAGCTAGAACTGGTCGGATACGCATTATCCGGCTGTACACACGACCTACTTTCATTTGTGGTTATGGAGGAGAAGCGCGTTAAGGTCAACAACTTCTACTTTATCAGGCACCCACTAAAGCCGGAGATATACGTGCTTACAAGAGTCTTTAAGGTTCAACCATATAACCCGGAGATGCTCACCGGCAGGGTTGGGCCGCTTGCCGGCAAGAAGGGCCTTAGGGCAGACTATGGAAAACGACTTGAGTATACGGTCGCGCTCGCCGAGATTCTAGGATATTATGATGAGAGGGGCAAATGGCGCTCCCTTGAGGTTGCCCCATCCCCGTGGGACAGCGTCTATGAGCCAAGCGAGAAGGCCCTAGAGCGCTTCCTAGCATTCAAAAGAGGCGCGGGGGACGCACTCCTACTAGAAATAGGGAAGATTAGAGGGACGAGGATTCCGGCATACATAGACCTAAATGCCATAGCTAGGGGGCACATGTTCGTAGCCGGCATGACGAGGTCTGGCAAATCGAGCTTTATAATTAACATGGTTGCTAGAGCCAGCGCTCTCAGACCGAGGCCCCGCTTCATCATATTTGATAGGAGGGGGGAGTACTCCAGCCTAGTGAAGTACGGTGCTAGGATAATCCCCTACAACAGGTTTACGCCGCCAATAAATAATCCAAGACTCATTGTTGAGAAAATGGGGCTTAAGGGGAGGGAACGGGATATTGTTCTGGAGGCCGCTAGGGCGCTATTATCTGAGGGGGGTGAACTCTTGAGGAAGAATTTGGCTGCTAAGGTCCGTGAGGTAATAGAGCATGGGAGCATGGTTAAGACGCCAGAAAGCAAGAGCAAATATCTCGGCAGCATCATGTGGTTTATAGAGAATAGGGGTGAATTTCTAGATAAGCAGAGTGAGCCGCTTGACGTGGTGGAGGAGATAATGAAGAGCCATACCTTAATAGTTGACTTCTCAGCAGACTCTGACATCGAAGCACAGCATAGAACTGCAAGCCAGATCCTAAATCAAATCAGGGAGTATGCTATAAAACGAGGGGATCATGGGGACTTCGCATGTATAATAGTTGTTGAGGAAGCGCAGTATTTCGCCCCAGAGAGGGGTGTCGAAATAAAGGAGTCAAGCGCCCAATCCGAGGCTAAGGCATCGATGATTGAGACGATAAGCCAGGCAGGCGGATACAATGTTGGCCTGGTGATAATGACTCAGAGACCAGCCTATGTTCTTAAGAGCTGTATATCACAGTGCAATACTGTGGCATGTTTTAGGCTCCGGAGCGGAAACGACCAGAACGCGGTCTTAGAGTATACGGAATATGGCTCAGAGAGGCTCAAAGATTACCTGCCAGGCCTAGCAGACCATGAGACCATTCTATGGGGGCTTGCGGTACCAGCACCATTCCCAATAATCGTTGAGATAGAGGTTGAGGAGTATCCGAGGAAGGCGGCAGCCTCCGCTAAGACTGCCTGGGAGAAGATGGAGGAGAACACCAATGAGAGGGTAGAGCATAGTTTACCCCTCCACCTACGGGATTTTAGGAGTGAATAATCTTGAATGGAGATGAGAAGAGCGTAAGGATTATTGCTGGGGTAGACTTCCACGGCTCAAGGAGGGCTTTTGAGGTCTTCGCTAAAAATATAAGAGGGAGCGGAGCGGATCTAGCGGTTATATGCGGGGACATAACGAACTTCAGCACGGTTGAGCAGGCAAAGAATCTACTGACAATATTAGCCGGAACTGGAACCCCCACGATCTTCGTCCCTGGAAATTGTGACCCGCCCTCCTTGACAGAACTTAAGCTAGATGGTTTAACCTGCATCCATGGCGGAGTCTTCATTCACAATAACTTGGCTTTTGTCGGTCTTGGCGGTGGCACCATATCGCCATTCAATACGTTCTTTGAGATGAAGGAAGAGGAAATAGCAAAGATCCTCCAGAGGTGTGTGGAGAATCTTCATGAACTGGCGAGGTGCGTGGGAATAATACTTATTTCACACACGCCTCCGAAGAACACTAAGTTAGATAGGACGTTTATGGGAATACATGCTGGAAGCATTAGCGTGAGAAGGTTTATTGAAGAGAAGAAGCCGCTGCTAGCGCTGTGCGGGCACATACATGAGGCCAAGGGGATTGATCGCATAGGTGATACAGTTATAGTTAATCCGGGGCCAGCTAAGCAGGGCAACTATGCCCTAATCGCTATTAAAGGTATCGAGGTGGATGTTGAGTTAAGGCAGGAGGAAATTTAACCCTAAAGTTTGTGTAAGATTTATATTATAGACTTCGCTATTCCTTTGCCGGGTGCGTTAACTTGCCCTTCGAGAAAGGGGATTTCCTACTGATAGATTACGTCGCCAAGGTCGCTGAGACAGGGGAGATCTTCGACACAACCATTGAAGAGGTCTCTAAGAAAGAGGGCATTTACCAGGAGGGCGCGGTATATGAGCCCAAACTCGTCGTCTTGGGGGAGGGTTGGATTCTAAAGGCCCTTGATGAAGCAATCCAGAACCTCGATGTAGGGCAAACAGTAACCATAGAGATTCCTCCTGAAAAAGGTTTCGGAAATAGAGACCCAGAGAAAGTTAAGATGTACCCCCTTAGGAGGTTTACAGCGCAGGGAGTAGCGCCAAAGGTTGGCATGAGGATTGAGGTTGACGGGAGAATAGCGACCGTCCGAGCGATAAGCGGCGGTAGAGTTCAACTGGACTTTAATCCCCCATTAGCGGGGAAGACACTTATCTATGAAATTACCGTGAGAAAGAAGATTGAAACAATTGAAGAGAAGATTAAGGCGCTCATCCACCGCAGGGTCCCGCAGGTGGACGCGGAGAAATTCATACTTGAGATTAGAGAGGATAGCGTCGCAATAAACGTTCCAGAGGAAGCTTATTACATCGAGGGAATACAGATTATTAAGCGGGGCATATCCCTAGACATACAGAGGTTCTTTCCAGAGAAGAAGACTGTGCGTTTCATTGAGGTCTTCACGAGGAAGGAACCCTCCTCAGAAGCGCCCTCGTCAACTGGAGCCCCTTAGGGCAGCTGAGCCTCCCATAAACTCTGATAACCTCACACTTATCATTTTCCATCAAACCATCTGGCAGGCATAATATATGATTTTCACAGAGATTATTGTCGCACTCCTGTGGATGAAGAGTTAATATTACTCCTTCAATCGCCTGTTTTGACGGTACCGCCGCCTCCACATCTGCTTCAACAACATCAACAACGCACATCTCGACATCAAGGGCCCCACATTTAAACACCCTCTTCCGCACATTAACGACCCTATATATCCGCCCCACGCTCAAGTTTCCAGCGCAAACGTTAAAGTACTTACACCCACGACACCCTTGCCCGGAGCCCCTATAAATGAAACTCTCGCCAACCTTAGCCTGCCCCACGCTCAGCATAGTAACTATTGTCCTTCGAGCCTCCTTTACATTATCTTCATGCATTACTATTCTATCACCCCAGTCTCCTTAGCTAGGGCAAGAGCCTCTTCATGACTCAACGGCTTCTCATGGAGTATAGTGTATCTTTCCGGGCGAATTCTTGGCGCAATCACGAGCGCCTCAACTATACACCTTGGCTCTATACCTACCTCATCAGCAGTTGTTGGAGCCCCAATTCTCTTCAAATTATCTCTTATCATCTCCCAATCAAGTCCATGCAGGAAGGCCATCATTATGGTTCCTATGCCGCATTGCTCCCCATGGAGGGCTGGTTTAGGCGCTATTAGGTCTAATGCGTGGCTAAATAGGTGCTCGGAGCCACTGCAGGGCCTACTACTTCCGGCTATGGCCATGGCTATACCGCAGCTTATGAGGGACTCTAAGATAACCCTCAGCCCCTCCTCGGAGTTCGGCCTGATTAAGTGCGAGTTCTCGATTAAATGCTGCGCACTCATCAGAGACATGCTTGCAGTATACTGCGCGTAATACTCGCCTTTCCTCTCATGTGCAAGCCTCCAGTCCCTTACAGAAGTGAACTTCGCTATTATGTCCCCGCATCCGCCTGCAATAAGCCGGTAAGGCGCCCTACTTATGATCTCTGTATCCGCTATAACGGCTATTGGAGACTGAGCCATGACGGAGTATGGCTTCCCTAACCCCTTGAGGGAGGCGAAGGGACTTGATATGCCATCATGGGAGGCTGTTGTTGGAACACTTATGAAGGGGATCCTCCGATTCGCAGAGCTGAGCTTTGCAATGTCTATCTTTGCTCCCCCACCAACGCCCAAAACAACCTGGGGTCTAAACCTCACTATCTTTTCCTCACAGACTTTAACATCATGGATTGTCGGCGTATTTGATGTTATTATATGCTCCTCAACCTTAATTCCCTCGCCCTCAAGTCTCTCCTTAATTGCACTGCCAGCCACCTCAAATGTTACTTCACCAGTAATCAGCAAGACCCTCTTAGTAAAGCCTAGGCCCCTACATATCGGGCCAATAAACTCTATGCTCCCCCTACCAACAACTACTTCTCTGGGCAGCTGCATCCTGTGAATAATTTTACTCAACGCCTATTCAGCCCTTAAAAATTGGAAACTGACTATATTATCCCGATGCTTAAGGAAGTATTAAAAGGTTTTTTAGTTTAGGGCTAGGTCCGAGTAGATTTAAGTGAAGGAAAAGGAAGGGTTAACAAAAATGCTTAAGTATTAGGGGACGATGTAAATAATGAGTAAAACGGTTCGTTTTAGCGGTTTACAGCTTCTATTAATTCAGAGGGATAAACCTTTCATGCTGACTGAGGGAGGAGATTTAACACTTGCCGTCGCTTGAGAAGAGCAAAGCAGAAATCAGACAGATAATACTGGAGCAAATACCAAAGGAGGCGGAGATAACGCGTATAGAGTTTGAGGGGCCAGCGCTAGCCATCTATGCGAAGAGACCTGAGATTCTGATAGAGCAAGAGCATATAATCACAAAGATTGTGGCCATGATCAAGAAGAGGATTGCCCCCCGTTCAGATCCATCAGTAAGGCTCCCAGAGAAAGAGGCTGAGAAGATAATTTATGAGGTAGTCCCAGAGGAGGCAGAGATAACAGGCATAGCGTTTGATCCATCGCTTGGCGAGGTGATAATTGAGGCGAAAAAGCCTGGACTCGTCATAGGGAAGAGGGGGGCAACTCTCCAGGAGATAATCGTCAAAACGAAGTGGAGGCCAAGAGTGATAAGAAGTTCACCTAAGCAGTCAAAGATAATGACGCATATACAGCACCTATTATATACCACCAGCAAAGAGAGGGAGAGGATTCTAAGAGATGTTGGCGAGAGGATATTTAGGCCGCTGTTATATGAGGTTGGCGATGTGAGGATAACTATGCTCGGCGCCGCGAGGGAGGTTGGGCGCTCAGCCATACTCGTGCAGACGAGAGAAAGTCAGATCCTATTAGACTGTGGAATAAACCCCGGCTCAACAAAACCCTTCGAGAGCTTCCCGAGGCTTGATGTGCCGCAATTCGATGTAGAGTCTCTAGACGCTGTTGTGATAAGCCACGCCCACCTAGACCACTGTGGCTTCCTACCATACCTATTTAAGTACGGCTATGATGGGCCGGTCTACTGTTCAGCCCCAAGCGTTAGTCTCATGACTCTACTACAGTTAGATTACTTGGACGTACTATCTAAGCAGGGTCTCCCATTGCCCTACGACCAGAAGGATGTTCGAGAAGCGGTTCTCCACACAATTCCGCTCCGCTACGGCGTCGTCACGGATATAGCGCCTGACATAAAGCTGACGCTGCACAACGCCGGGCATATACTTGGCTCATCAATAATACATCTCCATATCGGTGAGGGTTATCACAATATAGTTTATACGGGGGACTTCAAGTATGGAAAGACAATGCTCCTCGAGAGCTCAGACACGGAGTTTCCTAGGGTTGAAACGGTCATAGTTGAGAGCACATATGCGTCTCCTACAGATATAATGCCTTCCAGAACAGAGGCTGAGAAGAAGCTCGTTTCAATACTTAATGAAACATTGGAGAGGGGCGGGAAGATTATAATTCCCGTCCCGGCGGTCGGCAGAGCTCAGGAGATAATGCTAGTGATAGATGAGTATATGAGACGTGGGGAACTTAAGGAGGCACCGGTCTTCATCGAGGGCATGATCTCGGAGTCCACAGCCATACACATGGCCTACTCAGAGTATCTTTCCAGAGAGGTACGCAACAAGATAATTAATGAGGGAATTAATCCATTTGAGTCCGAGTATTTTACGATAGTTGAGCATCCAAGCGCGCGGAGCGAGGTGGTAGAGGGGGGCCCATGCATAATATTAGCGACCTCTGGGATGCTTGAGGGGGGTCCAGTAATAGATTACTTCCAGAACCTTGCACATGATGAACGGAACTCGCTTATCTTCGTCAGCTATCAGATCGAGGGGACTTTGGGCCGAAGAATACAAAAAAGCCCGCAGGAAGTCTCGATCGTAAACGAGGATGGTAAGATTAAGATTATAAAAATTGGCTTAAAAGTCTATACTGTTGAGGGATTTTCAGGTCACTCAGATAGGAGGCAAATAATAGGCTATCTGCGCAGAGTGGCGCCGAAGGCGGAGAGCATAATTATATGCCATGGCGAGAGAAACAAATGCATAACATTAGCGGGCTTCTTACAAAGGAAATATGGAATTAACGCTGCAGCGCCTGACATACTAGAGACAATAAAGCTTCGTTAATCAGTAATCCTAAAAGGTGCGCTTTTCAGAGACCATCTAAGAACTTTTTTCCCTCCATATTTGAATATTCGGCGGGGTTAATATGATCCGCTCCTCGCCCAAACGTGCAATATCGCCTCCCACCGATGCCACAAACTCGCTTAATTCATTGACCACCCGCTTAGCATCCTCCGCACTCTTCTCCACTAAAGGTCCAATCCTAATTATTACTATATTCCCAGATCTGATCTCATCTTTAATCCTCTCTACATCCTCCGGGGAGTGTAGAGCCAGCGCCTTTAAATATATCTTGCCAGTAGCGAACGGAGTATGGACCGCGCCCTTTTCAGCTTTTCTCCTCCTTCTCGCTATAATGGAGCCCCAAAGACTCTTAAGTAAACATAAGTCAACCAATTTCTCTTCATCCCCAAGCACTAACAAAATAGATTAATTAAATTAAATCTTAACCTTTTTGCTAATTATCTTCCATATTGAATCTCCAATATAATGTATGTTTTTAAGAACCTTGCCCCTCTTAAGGCCCTTTATAACCTCGGAGCTTGTTAGGGCCCTGGTGATGGCTATTGCCTTGCCGTGTTTCTCATCCAGCACCGCAACAAAGTCCCCTTCCTTGAATTCTCCCTCAATTCTAACTATGCCCGGCGCCATGACGTCAGCCCCATTACATATATGCGGGACAGCTCCCATATCGACAAAGGCCTTCGGGAGCCGCCCAACTAGCTCCTCGAATAACAATGTTGGGATCAAAACCCCCTCAGACTCTGTGAAGAGGGATCTACCATTAATTATCATGAGGGTTTTCTTTTCGTGCAGTTCGGCAACCTCAATATTCATCTCATCCCCAACAATATCCTCAATATAAATACCGAATTCATCAAAGATCCTCCTAGATAGGGCTTTTTTCTCACTAGACTTAAGCGAGTATCTTCGCTTGATGCACACAACATAAAGTTAGCATAAGGCATATAAATTTGCATCCCATCATGAATTGTTGTTGGCGAGAAGGAAGGATAGAACATGGCTATGCAAATGCTTGAAGAGAGTCTTGGGAAGATAGTGTTAATAAAGCTTAGGGGCGGAAGGAGCATAAGGGGAAGACTCCAAGGCTTCGACCAGCACCTAAACCTGGTTCTAGAGAAGGCTGAGGACGTCACCGACGCGGAGAACGTTAAGGAGCTGGGCCTAATAATAGTTAGGGGCGATAATGTTATCATGATATCACCTCCCCCAAGGTGATTATAGATGACAAAGGGTACACCGTCCTTCGGAAAGAGGATGGGAAAGACAGTTCACATAAGGTGCAGAAGATGCGGCCGTAGAGCATACCATGTTAGAAAGAAGAGGTGCGCTGCATGCGGTTACCCCGACCCAAGAATAAGAAGATACTCTTGGCAAACAAAGACCCTCCAAAGGGAGCGGCTAGTCTAGCGGCTGGAGAAAAGGATTTAAAGTAGCGTTCCCCTGAGAGTAGGAAAGAGGGTGATCTTGGCGATTGGTCAAGAGGGCTAGAATAAAGTTGACGAGCACGGATTATAGGAAGCTTGAGGAGATATGTAGTGAGCTTAAGGCTATAGCCGAGAAGACTGGGGTGAGAGTTTCTGGGCCAATCCCCTTGCCAACAAAGAAACTTAGGGTGCCCGTGCTCAGAACGCCCTGCGGGGAGGGGACAAAAACCTGGGATAAATGGGAGATGCGGATACATAGGCGGCTCATAGACATAGATGCCGATGACCGCGTTATGCGCAGAATAATGCGTATAAAGGTTCCTGACGAAGTCTACATAACTATACAGTTAGTATAGGAGGACATAAGCGGCAATAAAAATTAGTGCTATAGTGAACATTATAGCCCATACATGTCTATTCCATTGAAAGATTTTGGCACCATCTAGGATGCTGAGCGGTATCAGGTTAAAGAGGGCTATATAGGCGTTAATTGCAAACCCCCATATATAGGCAATTCCCAGCAGAATGCCACCAAAATTAAATAGGGTCAGTGTTAAGAAGATCAATGAGAGCACAATGTTTATCAATGGTCCGGATAATGAGATTCTGCCCATAATCCTTCTGTCAGCCCAGCCATATATCACCACGCTCCCCGGAGAAACTACTTTTATGAGGGGGGTGAAAATTGAGATTAAGGTCACCAGCACACCGAGAAAAGATAGCCTAAACTCAGCCCATAGACCATAATGTTTAGCCGTAAACTTATGCCCAATCTCATGTAGCGTAAATGAGATGACGAAGATCAACACCAGCAGCGAGATCAAAAATGGATTCAGAAACCCGAGAGTGGCTACCGCCGTAGATAAGCCGACCAAAGCAACAATGACAGCCGCCAAACATACATGAAAAATCTCGGGGGATCTAGCCACATTGAAAATACGCCTCCCAAAGCCGCTAAAAAGCCACGGCGTAACCCTCCGAGTGAGAGAGGGGCCGGTGGTTTCCCCCAGACCACGAAAAACTCTTAAATCCTTCCTAAAGCTTGGGCACATGTGGGTTTCCGGCAGCCTATGTTCAACATAAAAGATTCCGCCGCAAAAAGGGCACCTGAAGGGTAGACCTGTGTCAAAGCCGCAGTACTGGCACTTCAATCCGAAGCCACCAAACAAAAAATAGAGAACCGCGACAAAAATATTTTCTAATAAATGGGGAATATTAATTATATGGGGCCGGGGTGGCCGAGCGGATAAGGCGCAGGCCTTGAGAGCTAAAGTACAAAGCAGAGACTAAGGGAGCCTGTGGCCCATTGTGGGCCGCGTGGGTTCAAATCCCACCCCCGGCGCCACCAAAAATTGTAGGTATGTGATTTAAGCCTGGCCGTTAACAGCAACCGACTAAAAATTTTAACTGTAATTGGACTTATGGAGATCTATCATAACTGCTATGAGTCTCTTGATAATAGCTAAAAAGATATGGCTTGCCGAAATCGTCATGCTGTGATGCGTGTATATCTTCATTAAACATTTATTCATAAATTAAAGCATTTATTTTAAAATTTTTCAGTATTAAGCGAAATTTTTATATATGTGATGATGGAAACTTTAAAGTATTGTAATGATTGAAGGGGCCATTAGGATAATCGGAGCGAAGGGGCGTCTTAAATTGATGTTCATTCGCTTAAGTCTACTCTTGAATAGTAAGTATGTTGGGTGGTGTCATGACTGATTTAAATCTAATTAATAAAATGGCCTTTGAGGATCTCTATTTTAAGCTATCTCTAAAGGTTGATCCAATAATTGACGACACAACCCTCAGAGATGGCGTTCAAATGCCCGGTTTAGCAATCATGCCAGAGGACGCTGCGGAGATAGCTCGTCTATTAGCTGAGGTTGGCGTTGAGCGGATAGAACTTCATCACTATCAGAAACCAGATAAAGAAGCCGTTAAGCTGATCCAGAAAATGGGTTTAGAAGTCAGATTGGCTGGGTGGTGTAGAGCCGTTAAGGAGGACATTGATGATGCGATAGACTGCGGCTTTGAGGAGGTCGGCATATCTCACCCAGTTTCATATATACATTTTAGGGCTAAGTGGCCTAACAAGAGCCCAGAAGAGCTCCTAAATAGAGTTGTTGAGGTAGTTGAATATGCTGCCAAGGACCATGGTTTAAGAGTTTTTGTCCATGGCGAAGACAGCACAAGGGCTGACTGGGAATTTGAAAAGAGGTTTATCAATGCTGTCGCTGAGGCGGGAGCAGAGTGCTATAGGATATGTGACACTGTCGGCGTAGGGCTTTCAGATCCTAACGCACAACTACCTAACGGAATACCTAGAAAAATCAGGGCTATAAAATATGAAACTAAGATCAGAGATGTCGAGATTCACGCACATGACGACTTTGGGAATGCTGTAGAGAACACTATAGCGGCTGTCAGGGCTGCGGATGGTGTCTGGAATAGGGTATATCTGAGCACAACTTTTCTCGGCATAGGTGAGAGAGCTGGAAATGCTGAAACAGAGAAGGTCATAATGAACCTTTACATGCACTATGGCGTCAAGAAATTTGAGGGGAAAATACAGAAATTAACCGCCCTAGCGCAGCTGATAAGTAAAGCCACAAGCTACGTTATTCCGCCAAATAAGGCAATTGTTGGTGCCTATGCTTTTGCCCATGAGTCAGGGATTCATACACATGGCGTACTAAATGACCCAAAAACATATGAGCCATACCCACCCGAGCTTGTTGGTAACGTACGTAGATTAACGATAGGCAAGCATTCTGGAAAAGCCATAATTAGGCATAAAATTATTGAAATAACTGGTAAGGAGCCAGACGATTGGGCTCTTATGAAAGTTGTTGAAGAAGTTAAAAAGCTTTATGAGAATGGAAGAAAAGCTTCGTTAAGGGAGGAAGAGTTTAGAGAAATACTTCGAGAGGTCGGGCTATTATAGTCTGGGTCTCGCACTCTTTTGAGTTTATTGACAAATGATAAATACTTTTCATAATGTTTTTAATGATACTTTAAGTGCTAAGGGAGAGGAACTATGCAGAGAATTTACAGAATAGCCGTTCTTCCCGGCGATGGCATAGGTCCGGAGGTTATAGAGGTGGCTGTTGACGTCCTAAGAGCTCTTCAGAAAGTTGTGAAGGGCTTAAGTCTAGAATTTATCTATGGTGAGGCCGGGTATAATTGTATGGAAAAGTATGGAACTAACCTACCACAAAAGACAATAGGGATCCTTAAAGAGACCAATGCTTGTCTCAAAGGGCCAATGACGACCCCAGAGAAGCCGGGAGCTCCCCCAAGCGTTGCAGTAACGATTAGAAAGATGTTCAATCTCTACGCTAATATTAGACCGTGCAGATCCCTGCCAGGCATATGGTCTCTTAAACCGAATATAGACCTGGTCATAGTTAGAGAAAATACTGAATGCTTATATTTTGGCAGGGAGTATGAAGTTGCCCCTGGTAGGGGTATAGCCCTTAGGGTCATAACCAGAGAAGCTTCTGAGAGGGTTGCCAGAGTGGCATTTAAGCTAGCTGAGAGACGGAGAAATTACTTAACCTGCGTTCACAAGAGGAATATTTTACGCATAACTGACGGTATCTTTAGGGATGCTGTCTTCGCAGTCTCCAAAGAGTTTCCGTCGGTCCATGTTGATGAAGATCGCGTCGATGCTATGGCGATGAGACTGATTAAGGAGCCGGAGCGTTTTGATGTTATAGTGACAACGAATCTGTATGGTGATATATTATCTGACGAGGCTGCCCAAGTAACTGGCGGTCTGGGACTCGCGGCCGGAGCCAATATAGGCGACAATTATGGCATGTTTGAGCCAGTTCATGGTTCAGCGCCTAAACATGCTGGTAAGAATAGAGCTAATCCAATAGCGACAATTTTAGCAGCAAAAATGATGCTTGATTGGCTTAGGGAATACGAGGCGGCCAAACGCATAGAGAGGGCAATTGAGAAGGTTTTAAGTGAGAAGAAAGTTAGAACGTATGATCTAGGCGGAGATGCTACAACAAAGGATATGGGAAACGCGATAATCGAGAATATTCTTGAAGAAAGGTAGTAAGAGATTGTTGTGTTGACTTTAGTCCATCAAATACTTGCCCTTTTCTCTGGAATGTAAGCATTAGCGTGGTTATGAGCTTCATTAATGGAAAGCATACAGTTAGAAAATAAGTAAGTGTAATTTACTTGCTCCGGGATCACGCTCAAAAGCTATTCAAGTCAGTTCATACCATGTTACCATGGTAGCTTTCCGTGCTTCTTAACATAGCTGACTAAGCCGCCCTCGGCTAGGATTTCTAATAGAGATGATGGGATAGGCTTAACCTTGTAAACCTCGCCTTTGGTTATATTTTTGATGGAGCCGCCAGCCAGGTCAACCTCCAAAATATCCCCGCTGGAAATCTTATGGACCTCCTTGCATTCTAAAACTGGTAGACCAATATTTATCGCATTTCTATAAAATATTCTTGCGAACGATTCAGCGATAACGGCGCCTATGCCTATATGCTTTAAAACGAGTGGTGCCTGCTCCCTGCTTGATCCGCAACCAAAATTCTTTCCGGCGACAATTATGTCCCCCCTGCTCACTTTTTCGGCGAATCCGGGTATTAGCGCTTCCATAGCATGCTTTGAAAGCTCGCTGATGTCGGTTATGCTGAGCTTGTATTTCCCCGCTATGATCAGGTCCGTGTTTATATTGTCGCCAAACTTCCATACACGACCTTTAATTACCATCATACCGCCTCTCTCTAACGCTTTAGTAATTTTCTTGGATCAGTTATTTTTCCTTCAAGGGCCGAGGCCGCCGCGGTTGCGGGTGACGCCAGATAAATCTCTGCATCGGCGCTCCCCATCCTGCCCTTAAAGTTCCTATTGGATGTCGATAGGCAAACTTCTTCAGGGCCTAGGATTCCCTGATGGGCTCCAGCACATGGGCCACACCCAGGATTACACACTACGCAACCAGCTTCAATAAATCTCTCAATCAACCCCTCCCTTAAGGCTTGCAAATATACGCTTCTGGAGGCTGGAATAACTATCATTCTGACACCACTCTTGATTTTTCTTCCTTTAAGTATTTCTGAGGCAATCCTTAAGTCTTCGATACGCCCGTTTGTGCACGAGCCTAGAAAAACCTGGTCAACCTCGATCCCCTCGACATCTTTAACTGGCTTAACATTATCAACCGAATGGGGGCATGCAACCATTGGCTCCAAATCTGATGCTTTGATGCTGATCTTTTCAGAGTACTCCGCATCTTCGTCATTTTCGATGAATATGTAGTCTTTAACACCAATGCTGCGTAAATATTCCTTTGTCTTTTCATCCGGTTCAATTATCCCGGATTTTGCGCCCATTTCAACGGCCATATTGCAGAGTGTTAGACGACCATCAATGCTCATGTTTTTAATGGTCTCGCCGCAATACTCTACAGCCCTATATGTTGCGCCATCAGCTCCTATATTGCCAACTATTTTTAGGATTAAATCCTTAGGTAAAACCATGGGTAGCAGCGAGCCATTTATTTCAATTCTAATCGTTCCTGGAACCTTAAACCACAATTTACCCGACATAAGAGCCGCCGCCATTTCTGTTGAGCCTATCCCGGTTGAAAATGCTCCCAGAGCGCCATACGTGCACGTATGTGAGTCGGCGCCAACAATTAATGAGCCGGGGCGAACTAACCCGGACTCAACCATGAGTTGATGGCATATACCGGATCCCACGTCGCAGATTCTTGTGCCATATTTGTGTGCGAATCTACGCATAGATTCATGAACTTTTGCAAAGCTCTCATTCGAGCTGGGGGCAACATGGTCTATGACCACTAAGACTCTCGATGGATCCCAAACGCTCTTTCCCCCCATATCCTCGAAGGCTTCAAGAGCTAGTAGCGCAGTTCCATCATGAACCATAGCGGCATCCACTTTAGCCACAACTATATCTCCTGCATAAACGTCCTTCCCAGAGGCTAAACTAAATATTTTTTCTGCTATAGTTTTACCCATATCGATCAACCAGGCTTAAACATAAGAAAATTTAAAGAGACTTAAAAATTTTCTTAAAAGATGCCCCACAAACAATACTAACCATTTTACTTATCGTTAGAGCGGCATTTCAACCAAATCTTCAGCACGGACGTATAATGCTTCATCTATCTTTAGACCATACTCTATGATTTCTAGAACTTTAGATTTTTCCTCTGGAAACTTATATCCATTATAGTCTTGCTTGAAGAGCCAAACGTAACCAAAATTGGTTCTGTAAGCTGGGTTGATGTAGTGGTCAAAGCAAACTCTCCCGGTGATTTCCAAGCGTTCTACCATCATTCGGATTTCTCTCAGCTCTTCGTGAGGTGAAAGTAGTTGAAACACACCGTTCTTCCACTCCTCATATAGCGGGGTCCCTTTACGGGGAATGAATCTTCTCGACCTCACGAAGTCAGGATTTATCTCATTTAAAACTTTGGCAGTATTTATTGCATGCTGCTTTGTCATGATTTTTCCGCCCAATCCTGGCATCCAATATAATGAGAGCTCAAAGCCCGCATCCTTAACTTTCCTGCCAGCCAAAACAAGTTCCTGGCTGGTCACGCCTTTATTAACATATTTCAGCAATTCATCATCGCCTGTTTCTAAGCCTACGTGAAGCCTGGAAAGACCTGCTGCGCGTAATTCTCTTAATTCTTCTGAAGCCTTCCGTGCAAGGGTCTTTGCTCTGGCATAAGATGTTATCCTCTCTAAGCTTGGAAAAATCTGCTTAAGATAAGTTAGCACTTCAACCAGCTTATCAGTTGGTATGATTAGACTATCCGCATCCTGAAGGAAAGCACTTTTTCCTCCTGAGCGAGTCCAGTTAAACACGTTCATAATACTTTGAAAATTCCTAAATTCTTTCTCATCTAATTCAGCCAAGTTCTTTCCATATAAAAAGTAGGGATCAATAACTTTGGCTGCCCAACTCATTCCCCCAAGTTTTCTAGCTATAGCTATTATAAGCTCGCTTATTGCCTTAACCACATCTATGTCTCTTTTTATCTTTTCTAAACTCCTGAGCTGAAACTTCTCTTGGTTATAAGGTGTGCCATAGCAGAACTTACACTGGCTCCATGGGCAATTTCGGGCGGCTCTTATGAGAAGTGATGAGCTCCCGCCTTCAGAGGGTGGTCTAATCGCGCCTATCTCAAAGGAGAGTTCTTTTAGAGCTTCGATTTCCGGTATACTCATGGTCAGTGTCTAACTCCAGTTGGGCATGAATTGTAACATATTTGACTCTTCTGAAATTAAAGGTTATTGGAGTGGCTTGGACATATTCGCTTTTATAGGGCTCACAAGTCCAACGCGGCTTAACATGGGTGGCGGGCTTTCTGCTCTAAATTTCTGGCCTGAGCTCGCAGGCACATGTAACCTGCTTCTAATAAAATTTCCCGCCCTACCGCACCTGGCTATAGAAGCCTTTAAGTTCTCCAACCTAGTAGGGTTCTATTAGTTATGTTATCTAATATTATCTCCACATTTTTGGGTATATTCCTCTGGGCATTAGCACTCTTTCTGTCTTAACCATTATTCCATGAGTGGCCTTAAGCATTTCTTCGGTGCTCACCTCTGCTCTTCCTAGAGCTACCGCTTCGCCCTTTAATGTGAATATGGCAACGGTATCCATCGGCTTTATACCAGTTTCAATATACGTTATACCTGGGGCAGTTAGGTGCGCGCCGTGGCAGATGGCATCCACCGCCGAGTCCTTAATGAAGACTTTTGGAAGAAATTCAAGAGTTTTCTCCATCGGCATGATGAATCTTCTGAGGAAACCAATTTCTCTTGTCTCCTTCCACCTGCCGTAGAGGTATAAAACATCATGTAGCGTAACGAGACCTGAATCCTCTGTAAGGGGACCAGCTCTAATCCTACGCAGCTCCTGCATATGCGCGCCACAGCCCAGAGCCTTACCAATATCATGAATGAGCTTTCTAATGTAGGTTCCAGCCTCACATCCAACCTTAAAAAGAATATTTCTCCCCTCGACCTCTAATATCTCAAAATAATAAATGGCCCTAACCCGTAAAGTCCTTTTAACAGAAGCTCTGAAAGGGGGTCTCTGATAGATTTTGCCTTGAAATTCGCTAGAAACCTCTCTGATTCTCACTTCAGGAACATCTTCATGAAGTTTCATTATGCCAACGTACTCTTTGCCAGCTTTTAGGAGCGCCTGAATAACCTTTGTAGCTTCCTCAAGAGCTATCGGTAGGACGCCGGTCACCTTGGGGTTTCCACGCCCGCTGACCTATAAGTGGGCTCTAGGGTCCCTCCGTGACCGGCATGCTCGATACCTAATATGCGCTTAATCCATGCCGTTACCTCGTGGCTAGATGGCCCTGAAGGCTTGTCGAGGTTTATTACACCGAACCTTATTATTTCGGGATATGGCCGCTCCTCTGGTTTGTGGCCATATTTTGGATCTGTTTCATCCTCAGATTTCACCAGAAGTTCCCTTTTTATATCCCATGGCGCTCTAATCTCCTGCATTTTTATCATAATCCCCCGATTACTAAGGCTATAATAATTATCCCCTCTTCTGCATATATTTTTCAAGTAGTCCTGCCTCTACGATAGCCTTATAGACTTCCTCATCAGATGCCCCTCTCTTTATCTTAATAAGGTCTTCTGTGGGTTTAAGATGATTTATATTCACTCTCCTTCTCCTAACGCCCGTAACATTTTTTGGGCCTGTTATCAGCGCATAGTTCCTATCTATAATGTCTAGTACTACGCAACGCTTGCCAGACTCCCTCCCTCTAGTCTTTATACAGATTCTACCAACCTCTATTGCCGGCATAAGCACCACCCTTTTTCTTTTTGTTTTTCCTTAAGACTATCTTATATTCGTTTACATTTAACTGGTTATCTTAGATGGCTTCTCCATCAAGCTTCTTTTTACTCCAATTGAGCCATCCTTGTAATGTGGTTTCCTCAGTACAGAATCATTCTCCTTCTCGATTTCTCTGGCTTCGTCAGCTAGTTTTGAAGCAACCCTCATGAGCTCATGCGCTGCGGTAACCAATGGAATATAAAGCCCTGGGTCATATATTTTAAAGCAAGCCTCAATGGTCATTGCTGAAACCTGCTTAGCCATCTCATAAGCCGCCATAGCCTTCGCCCTAGCGTATGGATTTGAAAAACCAGATCTCTCAGCAACTACCTTACCGTCTATTACCACTCTTGGTAAAATAGGTTTTTCTCCGGATTTGATTGCGCTAATTGCTTTATCAAGCTCCTCAACTATAATATTTAGAACCCCGGTTATGGCTAGAACTTTAATTACATCAGAATTATAGAGGGCCATTTCTGATGGATCTAGAAATTCTCTTCTAGCACCTATCATCGAGTCTGCCTCAACAATTATATACCCGAAGCCGTTTTCCTCAAGCTCCTTAATGATCCTCTTTGCCGGGGTATCTGAAATAACTACTACTGGTTTACCTGCTTTTCTGAGTACCTTACGTGCCTCAGTCGGCCCAGATGTCGTCTGGGCTGGTCCAACAAATATTATGATATCAGGGTTCTGCTTTAAAATCTCATTAGCGCACTCAATACATTCCTCCACGGTTACTTTCGCTCCAGAACCAATAACCCTTACACCAATATCCTCTCTTTCAGCTCTTTCGTCTAAAAGAAATTCTAATAATGGTAGTGAACCCAAACAACCAGCCTTCAATACACCAATTCTGACAGTTCTGTTCATCTTTTCTCCCAACCATCAATCTCCGCAACTTCACCTTAAGGAATAACCCAAAAAAATATTTTAAATTTAAGTCAATTTTTTATCTCAAAAATTAAGAAAGAAAAGGATGGTTATTTAAGTCTCTAACACGTTGTTATTTCCTGAATTTTTGTAATTTTTTCAAAAGTTCTAGATCTCCTTCGTAATCTCCAGCACACGTTGCGATGACTCCATCAACAATGCCTTCGAGTTTAACTGCAACCTCCTCAACTCGGTCCATTGTCGCGGTGACTGGCCAGCCTATTAACTTTACAATATCAACGTTTCTAGGCGTGCCCACTAAGAAGTATGAGTAAATTGGCTTGTTTAGCTTCCTACACTCCTCTGATATTTTTTCAAGCATTGAAATATTCTTCTCCTCCAACCTCATGAAGAAGATGAAGTCCCATGGGGATTTAATTCTCTCAACAACTTCGTCTACCGAGCGGCGGGCTGTTAAGAGACAGCCCAACTTCAAGTTTTTTATTTTGACGGTTGTGCGGAGGAAATCGCGTGCCTCCTCAGAGGACTTAAGCATCTTTATGGGCTCGCCATACTGAGGTATATCGCCCATAGTGATAACTAATCCATCTAAGCCCACAGACTCGGCTGCCAGCGCCAGGCCACCAACTTCCACAGGTCCCTTATAGTGCAGTACGAAAATCGGTATGACTATCTTGTCCGTGTACTTAGCCTTCAAAACACAGCCAACAGCAGTCCCGCTTGGTGCCGGTCTTCCAGCAGCGCTATCAGTTATATTCCACCCATCAACAAGATCCTTTGTTTCTTCCGCAAGCTTCAAAAACTTTTTTGTTGGAACGAACTCGTGTAATATTTTCATATCAGGCTCTCCTTACCATCGTATTTTATGACAGAATAACAATCTTCAATTAATAAATATTATTATATTTTTCTTTGAAGTCTTCAATAAAAAAGGAGTATATCAAGAGAATAGGCTTATTTGGGAGATCTTTTCATCATCTCTTTTTCATTAGATATTCATGAATTGATTTGGCAGCTTTTCTCCCGGCTCCCATGGCGCTTATAACGGTTGCCTCACCAGTAACTATATCTCCGCCCGCATACACGCCCTCGATGCTAGTTCGCATTTTTTCATCAACCACTATTGTTCCATCCTCATTAACCTTAAGCCCAGGTGTAGTCTGCTGTATAAGCGGATTAGGTCTTCGGCCAATGGCAACTATCACCGTATCAATGTCCATTGTGAAGTTAGAGCCCGGTATGGGAACTGGCCTGCGCCTTCCAGATTCATCCGGCTCGCTTAGCTGCATCTTAATGCACTCCATCTTCCTCACCCAGCCTTTTTCATCGCCATAATATGCCACTGGAAGAGTGAGTATATCGAATATTACGCCCTCCTCTTCCGCGTTCTCTATCTCCTCCATTCTAGCTGGCATTTCAGTTCTAGACCGCCTATAAATTATATGAACTTCCTTAGCACCAAGTCTCAGAGAGCACCTAGCCGCATCCATAGCCACGTTTCCAGCGCCAATAACAGCCACCTTATCCCCAATCTTTATTGGAGTATCCCATTCTGGGAATAGATATGATCTCATTAAATTGACGCGTATAAGGAACTCATTTGCACTATATACGCCACAGAGATTTTCTCCGGGTATACCCATAAACATTGGCGGGCCAGCTCCGGTACCAATAAAGACAGCGTCAAATCCCTCATCATTTAGCAGTTCATGTATTGTATAGGTTCTTCCGATGACGTAGCCATACTTGAATTCTACTCCTAGCTTTTGGATATATTCCGCCTCAGCTTTCACAATATCTTTTGGTAAACGGAACTCTGGTATTCCATAAGTTAGTACGCCACCTGGAAGGTGTAAAATCTCAAAGACCACAACTTCATGACCCAATTTTGCGAGGTCGGCTGCGGTGGTTAAGCCAGCTGGTCCCGAACCTATGATGGCCACCTTTTTACCCGTAGATGGAGCCCTTTCAGGTATCTCTAAACCTCTGGCTCGCTCCCAATCTGCCAGAAACCTTTCAAGTCTACCTATACTGACAGGCTCGCCAACTTTACCTAGAACACAATATTTTTGGCATTGATCTTCTTGAGGACAGACTCGGCCACATATAGCTGGGAGACTGTTTTTCTCTTTAATCTTTCTAATACCTTCTTCAAAGTTTCCTTCGCGAAGAAACTTAATGAATGCAGGAATATCTATTTCGACAGGACAACCTTTGACGCATTGTGGCTGTTTGCACTGAAGGCAGCGCTTAGCCTCCTCTATCGCTTGTTCCTCAGTGTAACCTAATGCGACTTCATTAAAGTTTTTTATGCGGATTTCAGGGATCTGCTTGGGCATTGGTACAGCTTTTTTCTTAATTTTCTCTTTAGGCGAAGCTTCAGCCATATTTTATCCCTCCAAGCTCCCAGAGTAATGCGCTTAAACGTTCCTCTGAGAGGAACATACGTTGACGCCTAATTAACTCTTCGTAATTGACGAGGTGACCATCAAATTCCGGGCCATCGACACATGTGAACTTCATTTTGCCCCCTACAAACACTCGACAGACGCCGCACATGCCCATTCCATCAACCATAAGGGGCATCAGGGAAACAATTGTCGGAGTGTTGTATGGTCGAGTAATTTCGCTTACAGCTTGAAGTGTCGGAACAGGACCCATAATAATACACCTATCAAACTTTTCCTTGCTAACAATCTCCTTAAGGAAATCCAGCCCTTTATATCCTTCTGAGCCATCATCCGTCGCTATATAGAAGTGGTGGCTTAAAGCTTTGATCTCTTCTTTAAAGAAGAGGAGATCCTTTCTTCTTGCGCCAATAACGGCCGTAATTTCGTTTCCAGTCTCACGCAGGGCCTTAATTTGCAGAAGCATAGGGGCAATCATAACTCCGCCAGCTACACATAAAATCTTACCAAATTTTCTGATCTCGGAGGGGTTTCCCAGAGGACCTGCAATATTCCATATACGGTCTCCCTCTTTTAAGAGACCGAGCTGTTTTGTCGTCTTACCAACCTCATTAAAGACAAAAGAAACTGTTCCTTTCTCTCTATCGTATCCGGCCATCGTTAGAGGAATTCTCTCCCCCCTCTCATTAATGATTAATATTATAAATTGCCCTGGCTTAGCTTTCTTAGCTATATGCGGAGCATAAACTTCAAACCATTTAATCTTCGGAGCCAGCTCTTTAACAGCTAAGATTTCATACATTCCTTTTCCCTCCTACATTCTCTTTAGCATGGAAACCTGAAACCTTTTCTACAAAATCGTTTAGTCTTTTTTCAAAGTTCCCTAAAAATCTTGGGGACGATTCAAAAAGCTCAAAGCGCTCTCTGAGACCCATTTTTAAAAGAACATCTTTTAAGACCCTTATGTTTCTTTCAGCAACGTCTCTTCCTTCCTTAAGTTTACAATCCTCGTCTGAGCATACAACAGCTATCACACCATCAAAACCATTTTGTAGAGCATAGATTACATGAACTGGATCGAGGGCTTTGAAACATGGGATCTCTATTACCACAGAATTCCTTTTGGCAATCTCAATTTCAGGCCTGTCGAGGAAGGAGAACTCTGACCATAGGCAGCAGAAAACTAAAACAATGGGGGATTTTCCCTCAGCCTTTAGCTTTGCCGCCGCACTTGTATAGCGCTTTAAAATATTTTCAAATTCAAATCCCTTAACTTGTATTGCATGATGTGGACAAGCTAACGCGCATAAGCCGCAGCCCATGCATTTTTCATCAAGTATTTTTGGTGTTGCGAAACTCTCGGCCTCAATGGCTTTATAAGGACAAACAAAAACACATTTATCACATCCAACGCATTTCTCTGTGAAATAAACAGCTTTTCGTGAATATTCAATGGCGGCAATTGCGTCGCCCGGATATCCCAAGATCTCAAGAATCTTTTTGCCTATGCTCAGACGTATAGCGTTGATCCTTGATCCCTTCTTAAAGCGGCAAAATTCATCATTACACCGTATAGATATTATCTTCTTAGCTCCAGCTTTTAGAGCACTAAAAATAAACTCCATCGGTACTCTTCCTGAGCATGGAAGACGTAAAGACACAATATTCTCTGCTATAAGCCTCTCACTTGCGAGTAACTCCTTAATCTCTTCAAAAGTGGGTGAGTTACCACGACATGTGTATACCAACGTGTCAGCTTTTGTTCTTTGCATAATCTCCTCAGTATACTTGATTAAGTCAGAGTAATCATAATAGGCGATTTCTATCGCTCGGGATGGGCAGGCACCATAGCATATTCCGCATACCTGACATTTTTGATTATCTATTTCTAATGCTCCAGTCTCCGCGTCAAGTTTAATAGCTTCGTAGGGGCAAACACTATAACAGATTAGACAACGACTACAGTAATCTTGTTTTATGTTCACTACAGCCATGTAGCACTCCTTATTCATAATGAATCACCTAATTACCAGTCACAATTAAAGTGGGCATCTGGGGAAAACAAGTTTTCGCTATTAGAAGCAAAGCTAATCAGCGGGGTCTCTCTATATTCTCGGAATAGAAGATCTTGAGAGATCAGACCTTCAAAGACCCTTCTCCTTATAATGGTTATTCGCATGCTTACACCTTCTGCGAACTTGACCATTTTATTCAGCTAGGATTTTAATTACTTATTTTTCTGCAGGATTTAACCTTTATGCCTTTAGAGTAAATCAATTTATAGATAAAGCTTCAATGAAGGTTTATTAGAAAGCCTCATCACAAAATATTGTGATTTTTAAAACGGGGAGTTATTATTATGGAATTAATAGATACACATGCTCATTTAGAAAGTGTTAAGAGTTTAAAGAGCGCCATTAGAAGAGCCGCAAGGGTTGGTGTTATAGCAGTAATAGCCGTTGGCTCTGATTATGAGTCCAATATGTGGGTTTTATGTGAGAGCCGAAAATATGGAACTAGGAAGTTAAAGATTTACCCGGCGCTTGGCATTCACCCATGGGGCTTAGACGTATTAAAGATCAAAGAGACAATTGACTTAATTGAGAAAAACGTAAACAATGTAGCCGCCTTAGGTGAAGTCGGATTAGATTACTGGTATAAGGAGGCGAGAAAGAACAATAATGTTAGGGGGATTCAGAGAGATGTTTTCTGGAGAATACTTAGTTTGGCAAAGAGAAGCAATAAGCCTGTGTCCGTTCATAGTAGGGGGGCTTGGATGGACTGTGTCAACATGACCATAGAAGCAGGGGTTAAAAAGGCGGTCTTCCACTGGTTTAGCGGACCCCTTGACACCCTCAAGAAGCTGCTTGATCATGGATATAGTATTTCCGCTACGCCCGCAGCCGCCTATAGTAGAGAGCATAGAAGGGTTATTGAGAACACGCCCCTAGAGAACATAATCTTGGAGACGGATACACCTGTAGTCTATGCTGGTGAGCCCTCTGAGCCAGCCCATATAATTAAAGCCTTAAATGCTGTAGCTGAGTTAAAAGGCGAGAGTGTAAGGGTTGTGGCTGAGAAAACAACGGAGAACGCGAAGAGAATATTCGAGATCAATTAGGCTTTTTCTGAATTAAAAAGGTGATTTTCATTTCATAAAACCTTATTTGGGGATTAACCTTAAGCCCTTTATCCGTAATATTCCAGAATACTCCCTATAGGAAACCTCGTAATCTGTGACCTCTATCCTCCTCTTGAAGATAGGCCCATCTAGCACCGTTGTTTCTATTTCGCCACCCTCACCAGCCGCATCAAAGCCATATTTCTTACTTAAGTCTAAGAGTTCCTCAGCTAAATCTACAGTTATAATTTTTCCAAGGAGTCTTTCGTTTAGGGGGTATGCGAAAACTCCGGTTATCATAGCGACAAATCCTTCCTCTAAAACCTCGTTCAATATATCCTCCGCTCTCTTAAGCCAGAGAGGGTTAAGGCAGTGTAACCCAATTTCCTCACATATCCTCCGTATTCTACTTACTTGGTATACTGACCTTACAACCCCGGTGACAACTCCCTCAATACCGAAATCCCTAGCAGCTAATCTTAAGGCCCTGGATAAGTCCACTAATCCCATCTCCTCCTCATCACTCGTCTCTAGTTGAATTATTGGTAGCTCCATAGCCTCGGCCTGAAACTTCGTTATCCAGGCGTTTGGAAAGTGGAAAAGTTGACTTTCAACACTCCTTGGTATCAGATTTATTAGGCATACAACTTCATGGGAGGCTTGAGCCCTATAAATGGCCAAGCATGAATCTTTCCCACCTGAGAAGAGAGCGCCTAACCTCATAATCTCAACAATCCCCCCTCTAAATACTTCCTAGTAATAATATTTGATCCCTGTGGCACGTTAAGGGATTTTACAGCCACAGGGCATTTAGCTCTGAGCACATATGTAATAGGTTTATTTAATGTGCCCTCGACCTCTGTCAGGCTTCTCGTAATATCCCTGCCCCTTCGCAATAGTGATGTCTGCTTTCTTAAGTTCCTTCTTAAAGTACTCGGAGGATTCTTCTAAGTTTAAGCCTATAAAGTCATTATCAGTTGTGATGACCTCAGCAACTTTATGCAACCCAACTTCTAATGCGTCCTCCATGGTAGCGTCGTTTAAAATTGGCCCGGACTTTACCCAGCCACAATTTTTATTGGATAATTCTCGGCAATAGTATTGATGAAGAGTTTATCAAAGACTATCTCTCCCGCGTTGTCCATAAGATATAAGACCCTCTTGGATTTTAATAGAGCATCTATAAGCCTATCGGTTTCATGTATTATGAGACCGCCTTTTAAGCAATTTAAGAGTTTTTCTCAAGCTCTTCTATGGACGCGTAATACCCTTCAACCTCAAAATCTATGGAGTTCCCGCATACCGCTCCTAAAGCGGCTAGCTTGAGGGTCTCAGCAGCTTCTCTATTATTAATCTCGCGCTTTAATATGGGCATTATCTTCATGGCAAGACTATTAGATATCTTTTTAAGTGCATGAAGGGGTCGCTGTTTCCCGAAATCCTCTGAATTATTTTAAAGGCGCGTGTGTGTGCATTATAGCTGGCGTGATATTCAGCAACATATCTCCCTCCTCACTTAACCACTTCAATGTCTCAATAATGGCTCTTCTTTGAATTTCCCAGTTATTCGTCGCTCTTCTAGCTATATCGTAAGCCGCCCTAAAGGTACAAGGCATACAGAGCAAATGAGCCTTCATTAGCTCTCTCCCTCTGAGCCAATGTTAGGAATGGCTCTTTCCAAGTTAAAATAATGGCATCTACAAAAATTTTCTTCTCAGCACTTTGATAAACTTAAATAAGGGGAACTTTAAACATGTTTGGGGTTAAAAACCTTGCTTATAGTCCTAATAAACCTTGTTGGGAAGTTGATGAGAGATGCGCGCTAAGTGGAAGAAAAAAAGGATGAGGCGTGAGAAGAGAAAGAGGAAGAAGAGGCGTGAGAGATATAAGTGATTATTAGGGCGCCTACTAAGGCATGCGAGAATAATACTTGCTAGAGGAAAAGGCTTATGAGCGGATGAGTATGCTGAGGGTTACCAAAATAGATCATATCTTAAATGCCATGAAGGATAAGAGTAAAGTGCGCAATATTGGCGTTTTAGCGCACACAGATCATGGGAAAACAACTCTAACAGACCTACTGCTTGCTGAAGCTGGTTTAATACCATATAGCCTAGCCGGTGAGATCCGCGTCCTCGATTACCTTGAGGAAGAGCAGAGGCGTGGGATAACCATAAAGACGGCCAATATATCGCTACTTTGTGAAGTTCATGGCGAAGAATACGTCATCAACCTTGTTGACACGCCCAGCCATGTCGATTTCACCGATCGGGTTACACGCGCCCTGAGGGCTATTGACGGAGCCATAATCCTAGTGGATGCCGTAGAAGAAATTATGGCGCAGACAGAAGTCGCCGTAAGGCAGGCTCTGAGCGAGCCAGACCAATATTGTTCATCAATAAAATTGATAGACTGATCAATGAACTGAAGATGTCTGCGGAGGGAATTCGAAGTAAGATCTTACGCATAGTGCGGTCGTTTAACGAATTAGTAGACATTTACTCTGAACCAAGATTCAAGGATGCCTGGAAACTAAGCTTGCCCGAGGGGGATGTGATCATTGGATCAGCCCTTCATAAGTGGGGTTTAACAGCCAAGATATCTGAAGAAAAGGGAGTAAAGTTTAGTGATGTTAGTAGGGCTTATAAATCTGGTGAGATGCCAGCTCTTCAGAAAGAAATTCCCCTCTCAGAAGCTATCCTAAAAGCAGCTATAGAGAAACTGCCTGACCCAGTTAGGGCCCAAGAATATAGGATCCCGAAAATGTGGGGAGGCGGTTTGAATTCGGAGATCGGTAGGGCGATGATTGAGTGTGATCCAAATGGCCCGGTAACCATGTGTATAACGAACGTTAAAAGGGATCCAAAAGAGGGGTTAGTGGCGACGGGGAGAATATTCTCGGGGAAAATAGGTGTTGGCGATGAAGTATATCTCGTTAATGCTGGAGCAGAATGCACTATTAAAGAAGTTTCAGCATATATGGGTCCCTTCAGGGAGAATGTACCTTCATTGGGTTCTGGAAATATTGTGGCTATATCCGGGCTTAAACCTATCACTGCCGGAGAGACAATCGTCGACGCTAGGTACAAGGATACGATGGTGCCCTTCGAGAGAATTATAAAAGTATCTGAACCAGTTATAACCGTCTCCATTGAACCTAAGGACCCGAAGAATTTACCGCGCTTAATAGATGCACTTAACCTCCTATTAATAGAGGACCCGAGCTTTGCATCTTCCATTAACGAGGAGACTGGTGAATATCTCTTCAGCGGTATAGGTGAATTGCATATTGATATAGCGTTAAAAACCCTGAGGGAGTATGAACCCGGCCTAGAGGTGATCGTGTCTAAGCCAACGATATCTTACAGGGAAAGCGTTAGTAAAGTAGGTGAGCCTGCGACGGCCCTTAGCCCGAATGGATTAAATCAGATAACAGTAAAGGTTGAGCCGCTAAGATATCTTGGTCTTAATGACAATGAAATTTTAATTCATACGAGTGATAACGGTATTCTTGTAAGCTTGGTTAGCAATATGCCCGCCAAAGAGGATTTGGACGCCATCGTGGAAGGATTTAAGTGGGCATGCAAGTTCGGGCCATTATGTGGCGAGCCGGTGAAAGATATTAAAGTGAAGATCATTGGCATACAATTAAGTGGCGATCCTGAAGAGAGGGGCTATGCCCAATTAGTGCCAGCGGTTAAGAGGGCGATCCATGAATCCTTTCTAAGCGCAGGTCCCATACTGCTCGAACCAATATACAGCATTCAGATAACCGCGCCTACAGAGCATATAGGCGTTATAAGCAATATTATAACAAAGAGGAGGGGCAAAATAACCTCTATATGCCAAAGGGATCCCATTGCCATAATTAATGGCATAATGCCGGTCGCAGAATCGATAGAATTGGCTCATGAACTAAGATCCGCGTCCTCCGGGCGGGTCTTTTGGCAGTGTAGATTCTCAGGTTGGGAGAAAGTGCCAATAGATATTATGCCCAAGATAATTGCCTCAGTAAGAATTAGAAAAGGATTGCCAGCAGAACTCTTTAGTTAAACTTTTATCTCTTGTGCATTTAACGAAGATAGCCTTCTATGGTCCCCTTTCTGCAATACATTGATCCATCACATAAAGTCGTATTTAGTTGCGGGAAACCCTCCCTACACGCAGCGAACTCTAAACCATACCTCTGAACAATCTCCTTGAGTGAGGATAGAATCTTCAGTCTTAAGTCGCTTCTTAAATACTTATAACCGCCAATCCACTCACCGTCCGCATAGAGCCCTGCTATTCTTTTTGATAATTCCGGGTTTGTTTTTCTTATAGCTGGCATGAGACCCTTAACTATCTTCATAGTCGATGCCGTCACCTGTTTTACGCCTATTCTAGAGGCCTCATAAACTATCTGCTCTAAGTCGTTCATGTCAGAGTTTATTAAAGGTATTATTGGATCTATCCTAATTGTAACTGGTACACTTTCCTCAGCAAGTTTCTTGAGGGCTGAGAAGCGTGCGTGGGGCTCTGGGGCGCCCGGCTCAATAACACTTGCAATGTTACTCCGGCTTGTTGTAATAGTCATCGAAACAACGGTTAAAGTCCTTTTAAACACATCGATGTCCCTTGTAACTAGATCAGACTTAGTAACTATGAGTAGTGGGAAGCCGCGTTCAGCCAAGACTTCTATGCATCTTCTGGTCACTTTATACTCTTTTTCAAGTGGCTGATATGGGTCTGTAGAGTCACTCAGCATAACTGGTAAACGAAGCCTTGTCCTCTTAACTATTAAATTGATGTTCTCTTTAAGCCTGAGCCTTGGAACCGTTGGGCCGGTGAAACTTGGAAACTTTATTGCATAGCAGTAGATGCAATTGTGCCCACACCTACCTAAGAATGGATTTATGTTATATTTTGGGAGACATGTGCAGAACGAAGACCTGGCTATGTTAAAGACTGGTAAACCCATCTTCTAAAGAGGAAGCTCCTAGAACTAATATAAGTGCATTTCTCCAGGACTCTACCATGGAGAATCTTTTAGATGCAGCAAATATGCTATAAAATTGGCAAGGAAATGTATTGGAATAGTTAAGGCTATTATTGCGATTATGCCCGTGGGAGACGGTAGATCCTCTGAAAGTGAGGCAAATAGTAAGGCAAATAACACAAAGTCTATTTGGTCAATTATTGGAAGTGATGCACCGGGGTTAATATTCAGTCTCCTCTTTAAGAATGAGCCAAATAGGTCGCCAATTAATGCTCCAAGTGATAGTAGGAAGCCTAGGAGTGTGCTTCCTTTCGGTAAGCCAGTTAGCGGAGCAATATTCTCTTGAACCCAGCCGACAGCCGTGCCAATTAATATTCCGGAGAAAAAGCCGCGATACGTCTTATGTGGGCCGAAAATTGGTTTCTCGTCAATGAACCTTCTTCCAAGATCTATAGGTCTCCCTCCCCCAAACACTACCGGCGATGCGTTAGCACAGTAGGCGGGAAGAACATAATATAGCGCATAAAGAATCTCCCTAAT
>JAWAXF010000004.1:0-131275 GCA_038897035.1 Bathyarchaeia archaeon | reverse complement strand
TGGAGGTCAAAGCCTGTCATCCGGTCCCGTAACCGGATGTTTAGGCGCATAACGTAAATGCGCCCGTTTAGGTTGAGTCGTAAACAACCCGTTAGGCGGAAACGTAACCGCCCAGAATCTCGCGGTAGATAAAATCAACCGCGAGGCCTGAAAATAAGTTAAATCTATATTTCTTTCCTTAGAAAAAGGATTCGCTTAAAAAATTAATCGCATACGGCCCGGCCCACCACCCTTTGGATTTGAGCACCTTAAATGTAACTTCTTTACAATCTTTTCACCGACATGCCTACACATTTACATCGCTCAGTAAATGATGAATACTATTAGATATTTTCTCCAGGTTTAACGTAAACAGAGGAAATCACCATAATGGATTTGATTAAAAAATTTGGTGGACCGGGCGGGATTCGAACCCGCGACCTCCGCCGCTTTCGGCTTTCACTATGCGCTTGCGAGGGCGGCATTCATACCGCTGAACTACCGGCCCATTCAGCATTAGCATTATAATTAAGGGAAATGTGAGGATTTAATTTTTACGCAAGGAGCAAATTATTCATATCGACTTTAGCAATGGGTTAATAAAAGGAGCCTTAATGTAAAACTTATTTTGAGAAAAATCAATGTAAAGGGAGCTTAAAATGCAAAGAAGGATATTTTCGTCGATTGCCTGGGGCGAAAAACATATATTGCGTTTCTTTATATTTTTTGACTTAGTCGGGCGGTAGCTCAGCCTGGTAGAGCTTCCGAGCTGGCCGCTTATTGGCTGGCGAAGAGGCTGTAGGCTCCTACCAGTGGTGTGGTGGGTGCTGCTCAGCCTACCAGGCGTACAGATACCGGAGTGTCGCAGGTTCAAATCCTGCCCGCCCGACCAATAACTTATCAATTATTTATCATTGCCTTTCATTATTACATGGGTATACTCCTAATTTCCGCAGAGGGCGAAGATATTAAGACTAAAAATTCTTCAATATTCATGAATATTCCAAAAATAAAATTGAAAATTTATGAAGGTTCTAAAATTCGCGTTTAAATTGGTATAAGATGAAGTTGCATTCTTCCAGTAGCTTTAGAATGATGGCACTCCATACTTCCACATTATTGTGTCACCCTCATGTAGAATATATTTGTCAGATGCGACTGGTCCCCACTCCCAATCTTTCTTCTTCGGGTTCCACATGTACCAGATCCAGTATTTGCCGCCCTCATTCCTAACGCCATTTATGGCCTCTACAAAGATGCCCATTTCAGGATACTCTTTGCCCTCAACAACAGCGATAACCTTCGTCGCCATCAGGACATTAGTTTCCCTTGGAACAGATGTGCCGTTATACCATATCAGCGTTCCATTTCCATAATCAATTAAAATATTCACCTTCATTGTAAGTTTCTCTAAGACATTCACTTTAATAGTGAGATCCTCTAAGTCTGCGACCATTTTTCTTAAATCGAATGTTAATTTCTCTAGGTCCGCTGATGCTCTCTCATAAAGGTTCTTGAAGTATACGCTCTCGCTATAGTAGTGTATGGCAAAATAGGCTGCTACTGCAAGGAGACAGAGGAGACCTAACGAAACCCATATCCAAGGACTTTTCCCACTCATAACCCCACCTCCTTTTTAGGCATCATTTTTCTAAGAACCGAAATGATTGGAGTACCGCCAAAGAAAAAGAAAACAAAGTTAGATACCTCATGTACTAACGCAAACCACGCGCCCGAAATTATAGCCATTATTAGTGGTAGCCCAACTATAACAACAGAGGCAACATTTGTAACTAGATCATAAATGAAGGTTGCAAGGAAACCGATTATGCCAAGCTTTAAGTTCGTTAGCCAGAAATTTCCTCTATTAATTTCTAATAATGTGATGGCATCCGAACCTAAATTTAGTCTCCTAGAAAGCCAGCCAAGTATAGCGTAAATAGTCTCACTTAGGGATGTAGCGGCAAGTATGATAAGATTAAAACCTAGCGGGTTCAAAGTCCCGTACACAAGCCAAGTAAGAACACCAACAAGAACACCTGGGACCAAACCCATTAAATAGCCGCTAGCAAAAACAATCAGATCCATAATCTTCACATTGGGAATTCCAATCATAGTATAATTAAATGCCAAGTTAATTGAAGTTAACATAACGACTAAACATAAAGTTCTAGTCGAAAAGAGATTTCCCGAAGACGCATTAACCATGTAAATCACTTTTATTGGTTGGATAATCCATCCAAGTATATAAACTTTATCCTAAAATAGCCCTTTAGTTGGAAAGACTTAAATTTATAATTTATTAGGATTGTTTGGATAATTGTTGTTTAATTAAAGGCGAATAGAGACTAAGGGGCATGAGCGGGGAGCTAAGGCATAAGCTCAATGAATTGGAGCAGAAAATGTCGGATGTGAAGGGGGAGCTGGAGAAGGTTCTCTCAGAGATTTACGATCTAGAAAAGAGGAGGAGATATCTCCTTCTTAAGATGGGTGAGCTTAAAGACGAGTCCAAAAGATACAAAAGCAGGCTAAATACGTTGAAAGAGGAGATTAAAGAGTTAAATGAGACTTTATATGATCTTGAGAAGGAAAAAGGTGAAAAGATTTCTTCTCTTAAAAAGCTTAGAGAGAGAATTAAAGAACGTTTAAGAGCGGGATCGGGGCTACAAAGGGGCGAAAAGAAACTCGAGACTGAAATTTCCAACCTTGAATGGACAATTCAGACCACGCCTCTCTCATTGACTGAGGAGAAGAGAATCATCGCAAAGATTAAGTCTCTAGAAGAGCAACTCTACTTCTACAGAGAACTGAACTCTATGAGGGATGAGGTCCAGACTATAAAGAAAAATATTGAGGAAATTAAGGAGAAGATTAATTCTTGCGTGAACGCGATCGCCGAAAAGATTTCAGAGAGACAAAAACTTCGGGGAGGGCTTGCCAAAATACTTGGCGAGATTAATGAAATAAAGTTAGAGCTCGAGAAAATAAACAGAGAGTATTATGACAAGAGAGATAGGGTTTCAGAATTACGCTCTAAACATAAAGATCTAATTAGTCAGATCATAGCAATAAAAAAGGGCATTAAGGAAGAGAAGGAAAAGAGAAAAATCGACCGGGAATCAGCACTTAAAGAGAAGATTAAGAAAGAAGTCTTGGAAAAAATTGAAAGCGGGAAAAAAGTATCTTTTGAAGAATTCAAAGTATTTTTAGAAGAGGGTGACGCCAATAATATTTAAGTGTTTTGTATAATTTAAATAGTGTAAAATTAAGAGCTTACTTGAAGAGAGATGCCAGCTGAGGAGGAGCGGAAACCGGAAGAGGAGCGTATACTTGTCCTGTGCGTTGATAGAGATAATGATATTGGCAGAAAAGCTAGCATTAGGACGCCAATTATAGGCAAAAAGGAGATTATTGAGGCGGCGATAAAATTACTGCTTGCTGACCCAGAGGAGGCGGACGCTAATGCTATGTTTGAGGCTGTCAGAATATGTGAGAGTTTAGAGCGCGGGCATCCGAGCAATGTCTCATGCCAAGTGGCAACGATCGCTGGTTCAGAGCTTGGCGGAATCGCTGCTGATAGAAAAATAGTATCCGAGTTTAATGAGGTTATCAGAGAGTTTAAGCCCACCAGCCTAATTTTGGTGACGGATGGCTACGCAGATGAGGATATTTTGCCACTAATGCAGTCTAGAGTACCAATCTCGTCGATTAGGAGAGTTATCGTGAAGCATAGTAAGTCAATAGAGGAGACAGCAGCCATATTTTCA
This sequence comes from Bathyarchaeia archaeon, assembly GCA_038897035.1. GTDB lineage: Archaea > Thermoproteota > Bathyarchaeia > Bathyarchaeales > DTEX01 > DTEX01. The sequence goes on along the minus strand of JAWAXF010000004.1, from coordinate 127,529 downwards.
AGGTATTTAAGGAAAATTCTTGAGGATCCGAAGTATTCAAGGATAGTTCTTGGTCTTCCTGGAATATTATTCGTTATGCTTGGCATATTATCTTTTCTGGCAATATTTGTCAAGTATGATATTGGAACATGGGCTTGGATTATGGGATTGCTGATCGTGGGTTTCTACCTTATAGGGAAGGGATATGGGCTTGATAAAAAAATCGCCTCCATTCTTCCGAGAATCTTTTCTCCTCATGGATTGATAATAGGGTTCTCATTGATCTTTGGTCTCCTATTGATAGCCATTGGCTTGTATCAATCTATATCTCAGGTAATGCCCAGTATTAAGTTCCTTTCATTAGCTGAAGCAGCGGGAATGGTGATCTCTGCTTCAATATCAATTGTGGTTTCAGGGGTCTCTATAATATTGCTTGGTAGGGTTCTTGCCCATTTACTTGCGCGCGATTATAGGTTCTGGAGGACAATTGTGCTGATAGTTGCTTGCGCGTGGTCTTGGAAGATCTTTGATGAAGCGGCTAAAATATTGATTAATCCAACGCTCCCCATAGACGGGCTAGTAGCTTCAATAGTCATTGGTATAGCTATAGTCACCATACTAATCCCAGTGGTCCACTTCTTAGGTAAAAAATATAGGGATTTCTTTAGCATGAAAGACTAGAGAAAATTGGGGGGTGCTCCCAGTGGCTCTCAATGGGAAAGTCCAGGTAGCAGTTATTGGTGGAACTGGACTAGAAGAAGTATTTGGTGCGTCTGAAATGGTCAATATTGGAACGCCTTATGGTCTCTCATATAAGATTTCAATATGTAAAGTTCAGGACAGAAAAGTTGCTTTTCTACCGAGACATGGACGAAGGCATGACGCCCCGCCGCATAAAGTTAATTTTAGAGCCAATATATACGCACTTCATAGACTCGGCGTAGAGAGAATTATAGCAACAAACGCTGTTGGTGCAATAAACCCAAACTTTAAGCCGGGAGACCTTGTGGTTCCGCATGACCTAATAGACTTCACAAAGCAGCGCCCTTTAACATTTTATGACTACGCGCCTGTTACCCACATCGACTTCACAGAACCTTATTGTCCAGAGCTACGTAGGATCCTGATCGAGAAAGCCGGAGAAGTTGGTGAGGTCCACGAAGAGGCAGTTTATGTCTGCACCGAGGGACCGCGCTTTGAAACGCCAGCTGAGATAAAAATGTTTAGACTTTTAGGATGCGATATTGTGGGAATGACTAGCATGCCAGAGGCAGCTCTTGCAAGGGAGCTTGACATATGTTATGCAACAATATGCTTCGTCTCGAACATGGCTGCAGGCATGGCCAATAGGCTTACATATAAGGAGGTTTTAGAAACATCTAAAATTGTTATGCCGAAGCTACGCAGAATAATAGCTGAGACTATAGCGTCTCTGCCAGAAGTTAGGGGTTGTCAATGCCACCTTTCGGTTAAGCTCGGTAGAATTGGAGAAGCTGAGGAGGAAGTTTGAATGCTTAGGGCGCTGTTATCGCTGCTCGGGGTTTATAAGATATATGAGAAGTGGCTTTGGCACCAAGTGAAGAATAAGAGCTTGCCGGGGCATATAGCCATAATACTAGATGGGAATAGAAGATGGGCTACTAAGAGCGGGCTTAAACCTTGGATGGGGCACTTCTATGGTGCAAGGAAGGTGGAGGAAGTCTTAAAGTGGTGCCTAGATTTGGGCGTTAAGACCATAACATTATATGCTCTTTCAACAGAGAACTTTCAGAGACCTAGGGAGGAGGTTGAAAAACTAATAGAGTTGTTTAAAGAAAAGCTCAGGGAACTTCTGGTCAGCGAAGAGATTCGCAGATACGGGGTTAGAGTTAAAGTCATAGGCAGAATATATCTTCTCCCTCAGGACCTACAGGAAATAATTTATAAAATTGAGGAAGAAACAAAAGACTTTAGCGAGTGCTATCTGAATTTGGCAATAGCTTATGGCGGGAGGGCAGAAATAATCGATACGGTAAGAAAAGTTGCTCAAAAGGTTGCTAAAGGGGAATTATCTCCTGAAGAGATAAGCGAGAGTATTTTTGAACAACATCTCTATACGTCTTTTTTACCAAAACAGGATCCAGATCTCATCATAAGAACCTCCGGTGAGGAGAGACTAAGCGGCTTTCTACTTTATCAGTCAGCTTATAGCGAATTATGCTTTCTAGACGTTTACTGGCCAGAGTTTAGGCGCATAGATCTATTAAGGGCAATAAGAACCTACCAAAAGCGCGTAAGAAGATTTGGCAAATAACGTTCCTCCTAGATTCTCCTTTTAGCACTCACAATGGATATTACGTCCCTATCATTAAGCTGATAGTCTTCGCCTAGTCTTCTCTTGGTTCTAGAGTCAACAGCGTATATAAAAGACTCGCCAAGCTCTGTATGGATCATGTAAGCCAGCTCTCTGGCAGTAGTACCCCTGGGTATAAGTCTAGCTTCTGGCAAAACTCTTCCATAGTGATCTATAAGCTTCTCCGGATCGGCAACGGGGTAGACAACAATCATATTCAATAGCGTTCGGAAGGCCGCGTTTATTGCATCTTGAACGCCAGTTGAGCCATATTTATCGAGTATCCTCTCTTTAATTGCCTTAAGAGCGCTGAGCTGTCTCTCCGTAATCTTGGAGGGATCTTTCACTTTAAAATCTGATTCGCCTGGGATGTACTCTATTAATCCCCTTTCAGCAGCTCTCATCAGAGCCAGCTCCGCTTCGGCGCAGCATGGTATGACAATATAGCCCGTCTCTTTAAGTCTCTTAAGATTTTCCTCAGCGAATGGCAGGTCCATTTTATTTGCCACTATAAGCATGGGCTTAGATATCCTTCTTAACGCATCTACGAAACTTAGGAAATCGTCTTCGCTCCACCTTGTTGGCGTCTCACTGCCTAATCCAGCAGCCTTAAGCGCTTCGATGACATGCCACCTCTTGACTGCTAGCCCGCTTAGTCGCTCCTCTAAGAGTGAAGGGAGGTCAGCCGCCCTAGTCTCAGCAGTCCTCGCTATTCTAGGCCAGTCCTTCCTAATGATCTGGGCGAACCACATTGTAAGCTCCTTCTCCAGAAACTTGATGTCCTCAAGGGGGTCATGGAAGCCGGGTTTAACAATTCTGCCTTCAATGTCGGTTGATCCCGAGACATCAATGATATGTATGAGGGCATCTGCCTTCCTAATCTCGTCTAAGAACTGGTTTCCGAGGCCCCTGCCCTGCCAAGCGTCTGGAACGAGGCCGGCGCAGTCAATTAATTCTACTGGTATAAATCTAATGCCATTTATGCAAATAGAGTTTACTGGCTCATCCTTAACGTTAAATTCCCTGCAAACGCATCGCGTCTTAAAGTATCCAATACCCTTATTTGGCTTTATTGTCGTAAAGGGGTAGCTGGCAATCTCGACAGTTGCTAAAGTTGCTGCGCTAAAGAAGGTTGATTTACCAACATTCGGTTTACCAACGATACCAACCATCATTCAATTATCCCAAAATAAGAGTAAGTAGTATGGTTAATATATATTAGGGCAAACAATCGTCTCTTCCAAAAGACGCTATAGAAAGCCTTTAACGAGCCGAGCGTAACTGGCTATTTTAGGAGTAACTCAGCTCTCCTAACTTCCCTAATGAATGAGACTATTTTCCGCTCGTCCTTAATCCCTGGCTCAGATTCAACGCCAGAAGATACGTCAACTGCGAATGGTTTAACTGTCAGAATTGCTTCATATACATTTTCCGGATTTAGTCCGCCAGCGAGGATAAGTGGCTTTGGATATATTAAATCCCTGATCCTCTTACTGATGCTCCAGTCATGTCTAACTCCGGTGCCGCCATATTTTCCGGGGATGTGAGAATCGGCGAGAAGCATTTTAAAAGAATCGATGTTTCGTAAAGCTTCGTCTAGCAAGAGATCTTGATGCATATTTATGGCTCTGACTATTGGTATTTGCATAGCAACCTCCCTAATTCCCCTAGCTTCCGCTGGCAAAGCGTGTACCTGCATAAAGTCGGGTCTCAGATAATCGTAAATTTCCAGAAGCTTTTTTACATCACTAAAGACTGTAACAACAACCTTCATGACCCATGGGGGAGTAGCCTCCATTAATTCTTTAGTCTCCTTAATTGACAGGTTCCTTGGTGAGGATGGAACGTTAACTACAAAGCCTACGAAATCAGCTCCAGCCGATGCGGAGATATAAAGATCCCTAACCCTAGTTATTCCGCATATTTTGACTCTAACCTTGCTCCCCGCCATAGGCATTCACTAGACTTGAAATAAATTTGCCAATCTCTTTTGCAGTTATTACGGATGATCCGACCAGGAAGGCGTCGGCGCCGCATCTCCTAAGAAAGCGTATATCCTCAGGAGACTTTATTCCACTCTCACTAACGATCGGTCTACCATCCACCTCTGACTTATCAAGACTCTCAAGTATCCTTTTAGTTACATTTAAGTCGACTTTAAGCGTCCTTAAATCCCTATTATTTATTCCAATCATGTCCGCATCGGCTGAAAGGGCTAGCCTAAACTCCTCCAGCGTGTGAGTCTCAAGTAGAACCTCTAATCCATAGCTGTGCGCATACTCTATCATGTTGTCTAAATCGGTCTCACAGTATCCACGCTTAAAGAGGGAAACTATTAAGAGGACGGCGTCTGCACCCACCCTCCAAGCAGCTTCTATCTGCTCCATGCTCACTACAATATCTTTCATCATGATGGGAGCCTCCACGGCTATGCGAGCTTTAAGCAGATTCTCCAATGAGCCAGAAAAGTATTCTGGTTCAGTTAATATTGAGAGCCCGATGGCGCCAGCTTCTATCATATCCTTGGCTATAGACTCAACATCACCTGGGACTCTTAAAAGCCCAACCGAGGGGGATGCAAACTTAATCTCCGATATGATGGGGACCTTTACGCCACTCACAGACGCTATAGCCTTTCTCAGACTCTTTCTTCCGCGGTGCTTAATGGCTTTTCCACCGCGGTAATAACCCCTTCTTACATTTTTCCAAACCGTTATAGCCAGTTTATCTAAAAAGTTATCCATACCTCTCCTCTAGCTCCTCGAGGGTTGAGAAGGAGCCGCCATAAATCTTAATTAAGTCCCTAAGCTTCTTGTAGGCTGAGCCGCTGGCAATGGACTCTAAAGCTAATTCGACCCCACCCTTAAAATCGTCTGCCCTCCCACCTATAACTAATGCCGCCGAAGAATTTGCGAGAAGCATTCTTAGCTTTGGATCGCCAAGATCTGGATCATAATAAAGCAGCTTAAATGCTATTTCAACGCATTCATCTAAGCCATTGACCATTAGATCCTGCTGATTGGCTCTCTCTAAGCCAAAATCTTTTGGAGTAACCTCAAAGAATTTTATTTCCCCATCTCTTAGCCACGCTACCGCTGTCTTGCCGATAATAGATATCTCATCAAGCCCATCAATCCCATGAACAATCATAGCCTCCTCGCAGCCAAGGTTCCTGAGGACATGTGCCAACTTTTTAAGCCAAGCTCCATCAAAGACCCCGAGCAACTGCGCCCTAACATTAGCCGGGTTAGTTAAGGGGCCAAGGATATTAAATACTGTTCTTATCGCTATCTCTCTACGCGGTCCAATAGCATACTTCATTGCCGGGTGAGAGTTCGGGGCATAGATGAAACCTATACCTATTTCTTCGATAGCCTTCCGGACTAGATCGGCTCCTACATCAATTTTTAGCCCGAGGCGCTCAAGGACATCGGCGCTCCCAGCCTTGCTGGTGACGGAGCGGTTTCCGTGCTTAGCGACCAGGGCACCCGCGCCAGCAGCGACAAATGCAGCTAGAGTGCTTACGTTAAATGTTTTGATCTTATCGCCACCAGTTCCACACGTGTCTATCAGCCTACTGTTAATATTTAGCTTTATTGGTGTGCAAAGTTCCTTCATGGCTGAAGCGAAGGCTGATAACTCCTCAACAGTCTCGCCCTTCATCCTTAAAGCAGTTATAAAGGCTGCTATCTGCGCGGGTGTGGCTCTGCCAGTCATTATCTCCATCATCGCCCCATAAGCCTCTTGATAGGAGAGACTTATGCCCTCCACAACCTTCCTTATGCAGTCAACTATCATGCCTAACCCCCAAATCTAAAAAATTCTTTATGATTTTCTTTCCCTCCGATGTGAGGATCGACTCTGGATGGAATTGAATTCCCTCTATTGGGTAGACCATGTGGCGCACGCCCATAATCTCACCATCTTCTAGCGAACGTGCGGTAACCTTAAGGCATCTGGGAAGCGTGTCCTCGTCACCGACCAGCGAATGATACCTAGTCGCCCTAAATGGATTTTCAACACCCCTAAAGATACTAAGGCCATCATGTGCTATGAGACTCGTTTTACCATGCATAATCCTCTTCGCTCGTATAATTCTGCCACCGAACGCGTATATTATGCCTTGATGCCCGAGGCAGACGCCTAATGTAGGTATATGTTTGCTTAAGCTTGAAAGCAGTTCTAAGCATATACCAAAATATTTTCTATTGGCTGGGTGACTTGGGCCGGGTGACAAGATGATTCTATCCGGGTCTATTTTGATGGCTTCCTCAAGGGTTATTTCACTACTCCTATAGACTATTGGCTCGCCGCCAATCTCGCCTACATATTGAGCGAGATTATAGACGAATGAATCATAATTATCTACTATAAGAACCCTCACATCACTCAACCTCTTCTAAGGCCTTGATTAGGGCTTTAGCCTTAAACTCCGTTTCAAGCCACTCTCCCTCGGGAGTCGAATCCGCGACGATCCCGCTACCAACTTGTATATGAAACCTATTATCTTTGGCGAAGAGGGTCCTTATTGCTATTGCAAAATCCATGTTCCCATTATATGAAAAGTAACCAACTGCGCCAGCGTAGGGTCCTCTACGGAAGCCCTCTAATTCATCAATTATCTCCATAGCTCTGACCTTAGGAGTGCCTGAGACAGTCCCTGCTGGAAAAGTAGCCTTAAAGGCGTCGAAACAGTCAAGTCCCCTTTTTAGCCTTCCAGTAACCTTTGAAACAATGTGTTGAACGTGGCTATACTTATAGACTTTCATTAGTTCCGTGACTCTAACGCTCCCGTACTCAGAAACCTTACCAATATCATTTCTAGCTAGGTCGAGAAGCATTACATGTTCGGCTATCTCTTTAGGATCATTGATTAGATCGCTTTTGAGCAATAGGTCTCTCTCTGGATTACCAGTCACGGGTCTCGTCCCCGCTATTGGACATGTTTCGACAATGCCATCCTTAACTCTAATAAGAGTCTCGGGACTTGACCCGATGATGAAGCGCCTGCCCATCTTTACGAAAAACATGTAAGGTGATGGGTTAATTCTCCTAAGATTTAAGTAAAATCTCTCGAAACTCCCTTTGAAACTTGTTGAGAATCTCTTCGATAAGACAACTTGGATGACATCCCCGGAGTAAATATATTCCTTGGCTTTCTCTATCATCCTATTATAGCGGTCGCCCTCAATGTTAACCTTCAGTGCATTGAAGCTTAGACCTGAGACCTCTACTGGCTTATCAATCTGCGCTAAAACCTCCTCATATCGGCTTTTCCCCCTATAAAAGTAGAAGGCCTCGCGACACTCGTGATTAAAGACTATGCCATCACTGTATATCCCCATCTCAACATCGGGGAAGCCTAAATCATCTATAGGTACACCGGGCAGTCTCTCCCAGTAGCGTATAGCATCATAAGAGATGTATCCAACAGCGCCACCAATATACTTAAACGTATTTAATGAAGACCCCATTTTTAACAAAGCCTTAATAGGTTCAAGTGGATCACAAACTTCGAAGCGGTCTCCGTTAATGGTGGCGACGCCATTCTTGACATTAATGATAATGTCTGGATCAAAGCCGATGAAAGAGAACCTAGCCGACTCCTCATGGACATCGCCGCCCAAAGACTCTAAGAGAAAAGCGTTTTCATAACTCCCGCAAATTCTTAGGAATATGTCTACCGGGTACTTATATGGCATCCTTTTAAATTTTATAGACTCAGAGATCCAAACAGCATCGATGGATCTTAATGTACCAAAGTGAATCACCCATGCACGCTCACCCGTACATTACAGAACAAAAATGTGTAGAAATGTATTATTTAAATCTTTTTTGTACAAAAAAGATCATTAGCTGAGACATTGGTGCATATGCAAGATAAGCACTGTCTCATCACGAGTTTTACCAGAAGGAAAATGTATTTAGCGAGGTGGCTCAATGAGCAACGAAGAATACTTTTATACATTTTGTGATGCATGCAATGAGGTTCCGATGTGCGGTATAAAGTTTCTATCAGAGGGCGACTTAGTTATAAAGGTTAAAAGTTGGCTAGACTTTCCCATGTCGCCTCCATGCTTAAAGGCTTATATTTTGCCGCAAATACGCCACCATCCAAAGAGACTCCTATATCCAATTATGAGAACAAGAAATAAGGATTCACCTGACCCGGATGGGTTAGGATTTCATGGGATGAAGCCTACAATATTATTGTCTCTAAACTTAAGGATATAAGAGATAAGTGTGGACCTGAGTCTGTTGTCTTTTATGTCGGTGATCCAAAGGAGCCGCGCGCAGCGGTTCAAAGATTATGTTATACCTTCGGCTCTCCAAACTACGCTACTGAGAGCTCGGTGTGTAGAAGGGCTGCTGAGATAGCCGAGTACTTGACCTTCGGCTTCCGCACACTGGGCACCCTTACCCTCACGGGAAACAAAGCTTTGTGTGGTATGGGGTTCGAATCCCGCGTGGTCGCGTCACCCCACAATGATGAGGCTGCTTGAGGCTAAGAAGAGAGGGGTTAAATTTATAGTCATTGATCCAAGGAGGACTCCTACGGTGGAGAAGCTCGCCAATCTACACTTACAGCTCAGACCAGCGACGGATGGGGCCTGGCACTGGCCATGATGAATGTCATGATGGAGGAAGAACTGTATGACAGGACCTTTGTTGAAAGGTGGGTTTACAGTTTTAGGGAATTGAAGGGTTATGTGAGGGATTTTACTCCAGAAAAGGTTGAGAAGATTAGCTGGGGTTCCGGCAGAGAAAATTGTTGAGGCAGCCCATATGCTCTCAGAGAACTCTCCAGTAACCTTCATTTTAAGTGCTCAGTCAACGACCCATAATAGGAATGCTATACAAAATCATAGGGCCATTCTATCACTCATAGTGCTGACGGGTTGTATTGACGTTTCTGGGGGAGTCCTAATACCGACCGCCCGCTCCTCCCAAGCTGGGATATTGGCGACTCAGTATTTTGTAGGAGAAGGGATCTCCTACCAAGGCTCATGAAGAAGAGACTCGACATAAATTATTTCCCAGTTTGGGCGAAGTATATACATGAAATTCAGATTAATCTTCTGCCAGAATATGTTAAGTCTGGAAAAGTTAAGGCGATACTTATGTGGGGTGGAAACCTGATGATGTGGCTCCAATCGCATGAGTATCAGGAAGCCATCAGGTGCCTTGATTTCGCTGCGGCCATAGACTATTTTTATAGGCCGTGGACGCATGACTTCGTAGATATAGTTCTACCGGCGGCAACTTGCCCCGAGAGGAAAGCACCCTTCGCCTTCTTCGGTAGGAGAATATATGGTAGAAGAGTTATGAAGCCTTTAGGGGAGTGTAAGGAGGATTGGCAGATAGCATTTGATATTGGTGTGCGATTAGGCTATAGGCAGGAGTTCTAGGATGGCAATATTAATGAGGGCCTTAACTCCATATTAAGTAGATTTGGGCTTTGTCTAAAGGACCTTGAAGAAAACTTGGAGAGAGGTGTGGAGGTGCCGCCTCTAGAGGAAGAGGTTTATGGGAAGTATGATGTGGCATGCTTAGGGCTGATAGTAAGCCGGGCTTCCCAACGCCTACTGGTAAGATCGAAGTATACTCCACGGTTCTTAAGGAATATGGCTTTGACCCGGCTCCCCATCTTTAAGAGACCTATGGATCCAACTCCAGAGTACCCGCTCATACTAATATCTGGTTGTAGGGCTCCATTCTATGTCCATAGCAAGTATAGGGAGATAGAGAGCTTTAGGAGACTTATGCCCCATCCGGTAATTAACATAAACCCAGCTGATGCTGAGAAGAGGAGAATCGGGGAGGGAGACGATGTTATAATTGTATCGCCATGGGGTAAAATAAGAGTAAAGCATATTTATCGCCTACAATTCTCCCCGGAGTTGTTGATGTGCTACACGGATGGGCTGAAGCAAATGTTAATGAGTTAATACCTAGAGAGTGAGATCCAATCTCGGGGTTCTCACCCTACAAGGAGTGTATATGTGAAGTTAAAAAGTAGTTCACCTTGTTAGGTGCGATTTTCGTAACAATTATACGAAAAATCGAAAACTTTTATATTCTCATCAACACTATCATAATGGTTTGGTGCCTGGCATGTTAAGGATGTATGAGAAGACACCTCCGGTTCCGCCTGAGGAGTTCGTTAGAGTTGAATGGAAATCCCTAAAGGATTATGTCGCGGAGGTTCTCTCCTCCCTAAAGGTTCCTAGTGAACATTCCAACATCGTCGCAGACGTCCTTGTAACTGCGGACTTAATGGGAATCGAGAGTCACGGCGTCCAAAGACTTAGAAGATACACTGTTGGCATTCAGGTCGGCTCGGTAAATCCTAAAACAGAAATAAGTATTGTTAAGGAAAGTGCTTCTACCGCGCTAATTGACGGGGGATCTGGGCTCGGGCAGGTGGTTGCATATAACGCTATGGAAATAGCCATTGAGAAGGCTAGGAATGTGGGCGTCTCGGCGGTTGCGATTAGAAATAGTCATCACTTCGGCATAGCTGGTTATTATGCTCTACAGGCGGTCGGGAAAGGTATGGTTGGCATAGTTATGACCAACTCCGAGGCACTAGTATCATACACGTACACAGTAGGTAGAAATATAGGAACGAATCCAATAGCCGTCGGCTTCCCGACAAAGAGTCCGCCCCCAGTGCTCTTCGATGCGGCAACCAGTGTTGTCCCAATTGGCAAGATAGAAGTCTATGCGAAGGAGGGGAAGAAGATACCGCTCGGCTGGGCCCTCTCCCCAGAGGGCAAGCTTGTAGAGGATCCTAAGGAGGTCTTAGCCAGGAAATGCTCGCTACTGCCATTGGGTGGGCTGGGCGAGGAGTTTAGTGGGCATAAAGGCGCTGGTTTAGCCCTCGTCGTAGACGTTCTCTGTGGTGTGTTGACTGGCGCCAATTATGGCTTCTTCGTCAAGCATACAACTGATAAGGAGAAGGCTAACGTCGGGCACTTTATGATGGCGATAGATGTGGACAAAATATCGTCGCTAGACTTTTTCTTGGGAAGAATTGAGAGGTATAAGGAGTATATAAAGGGTCTAAAGAGGATCTCAGAAGACGCTGAAATATGGATACCCGGTGAGAAGGCTTGGCTAACAATGGAGACGAGGAAGAGAATAGGAATACCAGTCCACAAGAACATACTTAGGGAGATAAGGGAGGAGGGGGAGAAGCTCGGGGTAGAGTTTAAGGTTAAGGTGCTTAAGGAGACTGCCTAAACTATCCAATGTAACATCTGGCATGGTGCCCATATGAACATGGAGGAGCTCGCCGCCGAGATAATCAGAGCGCAAAAGGATGAGATGCTCCAACTCGGCCTCAAAAGATCTATAAGCAATTTTTTCCGCTCCATAGACAACGTCTTAAAGAATTATCCCGTGCTGACAGAGATAGCCGAGCATGTTAAGTTTATTAGAGAAGAAGTTTTGGGAAACCTTGAGTATTATGTTGATAAGGCGATCAAGAGTATAAGTGCCACCGGCGCACACGCATACTTTGCGGAGAATCGCTATTCCGCGCTAGAGATCGTGGACAAGATTATTGGAGATGAAAAGAAGGTTGTTGTGAAGGCTAAGTCGATGGTAACTGAGGAGATAATGCTGCGCGAACACTTGATTAAGAGGGGACATGAGGTCTATGAGACGGATATAGGTGAACTCCTCATACAAGTATCGAGGGGCAAGCCAATGCACCCGATTGTTCCAGCACTTCACTTAAGTAGGGAGCAAGCAGCTAGCCTACTCAGATCACACCTAGGATTAAATGTTGGTGAGAATGCAACCCATGAAGAGATGGTCTCGTGTATACGAGACTTCCTGAAAGAGAAGTTTATCAGGGCTGACGTTGGCATCAGCGGTGCAAACGCTATAGCCGCGGATACCGGATCTATCTTCCTCGTCCATAACGAGGGAAACATAAGTAACATAGTTACTTTACCACCGATTTATATAGTGATTACTGGAGTCGAGAAGATTGTACCAACATTTAAGGATGCAATACTGCAGGTCATGGTTCAGGCAGGTTACGCAGGGCTCTACCCACCCACATACGTAAATGTCATTTCGGGAATAAGCAGCACAGCCGACATAGAATATCATAGAGTCCATGGCGTACATTGCGCTAAGGAGATCCACGTAATACTTTATGATGGAGGGAGAATCAGAGCAACAAAAGACCAAATTTTAACGGAGCAATTACGCTGCATTAAGTGTGGGCGGTGCCAAATCTCTTGTCCGATCTGGAGTATCTGTGGAAACATATGGGGTGGAAAAGTTTATGGCGGCCCCATGGGAGTGGGATGGACGGCGATAACCGAGGGAATCGAGACCGCCGAGACCATCTCGTGGTTCTGTTTACTTTGCAACGCATGTAAGGAGCTATGTCCAGTCAAGGTGGACAGCGCCGGAATCTCTAGAAAACTCAAGTCTAGGGGCATTGAGAGGGGTATAGTACCGCCTAAGGTTAAGGATATGCTGGAAAACATTTATAAGCATGGAAATCCGTTCGGCTTACCTCGCGCGAAGAGGTCTGAATGGGCTGGGAGCTATATCCCGCGGTTTAGGGACGGCTTAGACTTCCTCTATTATATTGGGGATATGGGTTCTTTTCATCCAAGAGCACAGGAGGCTGCCAGAAGCCTGGCTGAAATCCTGCTCTCAGCTGCTGTCCCATATGGTATCTTAGGTGAGGCGGAAAGCTGCTCTGGAAGTGAGGCTTATGAGGTTGGCGAGATGGGCCTCTTTGAGGAGATCGTAAAGCGTAATGTGAAGACCTTCGAGACGCTTGGTGTAAAGAAGATCGTTACGCTATCGCCCCACTCATATAATGTTATGAAGAACTTTTATGGGGAATTCGGCGGGAAATTTGATGTAATGCATTATACTCAGCTTCTTTGGCTCTTAATTAAGGATGGAAGAATAGAGTTTAGCGATAAAGCCCAGTTTAATAAGATCATAGCGTATCATGATCCATGCTTCCTAGGTAGGTGGAATGGAGAATATGATGCCCCAAGAAATATTCTGAGGGCTATTCCGGGCGTCCGCCTTATTGAAATGGAGCGAAACAGGGAGAGCTCCCTCTGTTGTGGAGGCGGTAGCGGAAACTGCTATGTTGGCTTTGGGTGTGGTCTGCTCTCTGAGAGCAGGTATAATCCTGATAGGGTGAGGGTTAAAGAAGCCTACGATGCTGGCGCAGAAGTATTAGCCGTGGCCTGTCCTTCCTGCCTCATTATGCTGGAAGAGGCTGTTAAGGCGGAGGATCTGGAAAACAGCCTCTCTGTTAAAGATATCTCAGAGATAGTCAGATCGTCTCTCCACTTAAGTGATAAGTAAGATTTTTCTCAAAAATCTTCGCAAATAGCTGCAGTTAAAAGGTTAAATACTTTCTATTCCCCTCTTATTATCTTAGATGAGGAAGCCGTCCCAGACTGACCTAGTGGAATGAGGACCTCACGACGATCTGATAACGGTTCATTAAATAATGTTTATGAGGGAGAAACTTTAAGTAGTAGTTTCACAATCTTCAAAGAGACAGAATAGATGTGTAGGATTTAGGAGAAGGGTGTGTAGAGATGGAGTATATTTATGCTGCAATGCTCCTCCATAGGGCTGGTAAGCCCATAGATGAAGAAAATCTAACAAGGGTTCTCCATGCTGCCGGTGTTAATGTCGACCCAATAAAGGTTAAGGCCCTAGTGGCGGCCCTTTCAGAGATAAATATTGATGAAGCCATAAAGTCCACGCCAACCTTCATGCCGATAGTTGCCCCAGCAGCGACTGCCCCAGCTGCCCAACCAGCAGCAGTTGCAGAGGAAAAAGCAAAGAAGGAAGAAGAGAAAAAGGAGAAAGAGGAGAAAAAGGAGGAAGAGGCTTTAGAGGGACTCGCAGCCCTCTTCGGATAACCTATAACAGCAAGACAATGCAGCTTATTCCTTTCGCCCACTTAAAAATTTTAGCATTTCTTAATAGGGATGCATCATATCTCATGGATTAAAATTATGCTAAGCGCTCTTACTCATATCAACTATCCTTATAGTTTATTGGTGACCCAGTAAAAAATTTAGAGGTGCGCCCAATGTATATTAGCGAAGACGAATATAGGTTGCCTTTCTTCATAGAGAGTGGTTATATTAGAAAGAAGTGTCCATGCTGCGGAGAATTCTTTTGGACGCTAAATTCGGATCAAGTGCTATGCGGGGAATCGAACATTTATGGTTGCGCTGAATACACTTTTATAGGTAATTCTCCGGCAAATAAGTTTTATACCCTAGCTGAAATGAGGGAGAGATTCCTTTCATTCTTTGAGAAGAGAGGCCATAAGCGCATCAAACCATATCCTGTTGTCGCAAGGTGGAGAGACGACCTATACTTCACTAACGCAAGCATAATTGATTTCCAGCCATATGTTACTGAGGGGATTATTCCGCCACCAGCAAACCCCCTCGTAATAAGTCAACCATGTATTAGATTTCAAGATTTAGAGAACGTTGGTCCAACATTTGGCAGGCACCTAACAATATTTGAGATGGGTGGGCATCACGCCTTCAATTACCCAGATAAGGAGGTCTACTGGAAGGACGAGACGGTGAGATACCACCATGAATTCGTGACTAAGGAGCTTGGTATTAAGCCCGAATTAGTAGTCTATAAGGAGGGGATCTGGTCTGGTGGCGGGAATGCTGGCCCAGATGTTGAGAGTATCATCTGTGGTCTAGAGGTTGCGACTCTTGTCTTCATGAAATATAAGGTTGTGGGCGAAGAGTTCATTGAGTTGCCTTTAAAAACCGTTGATACTGGTTATGGGATAGAGCGCTTCACCTGGCTATCTCAAGGGACTGTTAGCTGTTTCCATGCGGTGTATGGCGAATTGTTAGATAAGATTATAGAGATGGTGGGCTTAAGCGGCTTAAATCACAAGCTACTAGCGGATTTCGCCAGAGTATCGGGCCTGATAAGCGTATCAAAGACCATTAGCAGGATTGAGAACTGGAAGCGGATAGCCTCTAAATTGGACATGGATATCAATGAACTCCAAAGGATAATGAACCCCATTGTTGATCTCTTTGCTGTTACGGATCACACGAAGTGCCTAGCCTTCATACTAGCTGAGGGCGTCGTACCATCAAATGTTGAGGAAGGTTACTTAGCAAGGCTGCTTATTAGGAGAACATATAGGCTTCTTAGGAGCCTCGGCATTGAGAATTTAATGCCTGAGATAGTTGACATGCAGATATCATACTGGTCTAGAGACTTCCCGTATTTAAAGGATATGCGCAATGAGATTTTAGAGCTGCTTGGGATCGAGATCGAGAAATATAAGAGTACTCTGGAGAGGGGAAGCGAGATAGTTAGACGCCTAGTTCGGGAGACTAGAGTGAAGGGTGAGACAAATATACCAATAAGTAGACTCGTCGAACTTTACGATTCACACGGCTTAACACCTGAAGTGGTCTCTGAGGTAGCTTCTTCGGAAGGTCTCCCAATTAATGTACCAGAGGGCTTTTATAGCTACGTTGCAGAGAAACACATCTCATCGGCGAAGCCAGCCTTCAAGATGGCTGAGGGAATAGAGGACTTAGGCATAAATATTGCTAATCTGCCCGAGACTGAGACACTATATTATAAAGATGCCTACATAAGGGAGTTTAGGGCCAAGGTTTTGAGAGTTCATGGAAACATGGTTATATTAGATAAGACTGCCTTCTACCCCGAGGGTGGGGGACAGCCTTCCGACCAAGGATATCTAGAATTTGATGGAGACAGAGCCAGGGTTTATGATGTTAAGAAGACCCATGGGAACATAATAGTTCACTTTATTGAGGGGCTTGTTCCAAAGGAGGGGTGCGAGGTTAGGGGCATCCTAGATTGGGATAGGCGAATTAGCTTAATGAGACATCATACCGCCACCCACTTAATCATGGGAGCTGCCAGGAGAGTTCTGGGGGAGCATGTCTGGCAGACTGGTGCGCAGAAGGATGCTCACCAATCAAGGCTGGATATAACCCACCCCAAGAGGCTAACGAAAGAAGAAATTAATCGCATAGAGGAGTTAGCCAATGAAGCGGTTATGAGGAATATGCCCGTGAAGATCTTTTGGATGCCTAGGGAAAGCGCTGAGCAAATTTATGGCTTTAGGCTCTATCAGGGTGGGGTCGTTCCTGGTAGAGAGATAAGGGTTGTTAAGACTGGTGATTGGGAGGTTGAGGCTTGCGGAGGAACTCACTGCAGCTTTACTGGCGAGGTGGGCGCAATCAAAATATTACGAACAGAGAGGATACAGGATGGAGTTGAAAGAATAATATTTAGCGCCGGGCTACCAGCAATAAAAAGAATTCAAGAAATCGAATCTAAAGTTATTCATATATCAGAGTTAATTGGTGCTCAAGCGGATAGAGTTGATGCCGCTCTGAAGAAGATTCTCGGCGAGTGGAGAGAACTGCGCCGCGAAAAGGATCATTTGACCGAGAGGATCGCTAAGATTATGGCCAAAAAATACCTCTCGGAGGCAGAGGACATAGATGGCTTAAAACTCGTATCTCAGATGGTTAGCGATAAGGAGGCAAACGTAGACCTGCTTATCAAGATCTCAGATGAAATTGTTAAGCGCAGCGTGAGTGCAATTGTTGTCCTTGCCTGCGTCAATAAATATGCAAGAGCTGTTGTGAAGGTTGGAAGTGAAGCCCTCAAAGCTGGCATACGGGCCCCTGACATAGCTGGGAGGATAGGACAAATATTAGGCGGCGGTGGAAGTGGGAGAGACGACTTTGCTCAAGCAGGCGGCCCATTAACCGAAAACGCGCCTAAAGCTTTAGAGAAGGCTAAAGCAATAGTGTATAAGATTGTTGCCGGGCGTGGGAGTAGTGTCGCAGATAAAGTGGGAAGAGATTGAAGAGAAATGGCGCAAAAAGTGGCAAGAGGCACACCTTTTCGAGGCTGACCCGGATCCCAAAAAGAAGAAAATCTTTGTAACATTTCCATACCCATACATGAATGGGCCATTACATTTAGGCCACGGCTTCACAGCAACTAGGGTTGACGTATACGCTAGGTTTATGAGAATGAGAGGTTATAATGTGCTTTTCCCATGGGCTTGGCACTGGACCGGTGAGCCGATAGTCGGCGCTTCATTGAGGATTAAAAGCGGAGATAAAGATCTAATAAGGGCCCTTAAGGAAATAGATGGTGTACCAGAAGAGGAACTTGAGAAGTTTGTTGACCCAGTATACATGGCGAGCTATTACACGCAAGAAAGCAGAGAAGTCGTTAATGGAATTGGTTTTTCAGTCGATTGGCGCAGGGAGTTTCATACGACGAGCCATGAGCCAACATATAGTAAGTTCATTGAGTGGCAATATCTTACATTGAGGGATCTGAGATACGTTATTAGGGGGACACATCCAGTTGTTTGGTGCCCATTATGCCAGAGTCCAACTGGAGACCACGATAGACTTGTCGGCGAGGGCGTCTTTCCAGAAGAGTACATTTTAATAAAATTCATTTTTGGGGACGCTTATCTCCCAGCAGCAACATTTAGGCCCGAGACGATATTTGGCGTGACAAATATGTTCATAAATCCAGACGCCGATTATGTTGAGGCGCTAGTTGATGGTGAGAAGTGGATCATAAGCAAAAGCGCGGCCATGAAGCTCTCAGAGCAACTTAGGGAGGTCAAGATCTTAAGGGAGCTTAAGGGCAAGGAGCTTATCGGTAAGTACTTTAAGGAGCCAATAAGTTATAGGGAGCTTCCAATACTACCTGGATGGTTTGTTGATCCGGACTCTGCGACCGGCGTCGTTTATAGTGTTCCGGCGCACGCGCCAGCCGACTGGGTTGCCCTAAAGGACTTGATGAGTAAGCCAGATCTACTGAAAGAGTTTGAAATACCTTTAGAGGTTGTTAGGGGCATTAAGCCAATCTCGCTAATCAGCATTGAGGGTTTTGGGGACTACCCAGCTGTAGATATTGTCGAGCAGATGGGTATAAAGGATCAATTCGATCCAAGGCTTGAGGAGGCAACCTCAACAATCTATCGGAAGGAGTTTCATACTGGTATTCTAAAGCCAATATGCGGGAAGTATGCTGGTAAAATTGTCAAGGATGTTAAGGCCCAGATAATAGAGGACTTTAAGAGGATGGGTATAGCCTCAACAATGTACGATTTACCTCAGAAGGTTATATGCCGATGCACAGCGAAGTGTATAGTAAAGATATTATCAGATCAATGGTTTCTAAAGTATTCTGACCCTGAGTGGAAGCGCTTGGCACATGAGGCAATAGACTCTGCTGAAATATTCCCAGAAAGTGCAAAATCATACTTTCACGATAAGATTGATTGGCTTAGGGATTGGGCCTGCGCCAGAAAGACCGGTTTGGGAACACCTCTACCATGGGATCCAGAGTGGATAATTGAGACGTTAAGCGACTCAACAATATACATGGCCTTTTACACGATAGCTAAGCATATTAGGCAGCACAATATTCGCACTGAGCAATTAACTAGAGAGTTCTTTGACTATATCTTCCTCGGCAGGGGTGACTTAGAGGACGTTTCTATTAAGTCTGGAGTAGATGCGCATATCCTTAAGGAGATGAGGGATGAGTTCCTTTACTGGTATCCTGTCGACTTAAGGGTCTCAGCTAAGGAGCTTGTGCCAAACCACCTCTCATTCTTCATATTTCAGCACGTTGCGCTCTTTCCAAAGGAGCTTTGGCCGAGGGCGATAGGGGTTAATGGGATGCTGATGATCGAGGGGGAGAAGATGTCTAAGTCAAAGGGAAACTTCTTAACGCTCAAGGAAGCGATAAGCCGCTATGGTGCGGATGTAACTAGAATGACACTTATTCTTGGAGCCGAGGACATGGATGATCCAGACTGGAGGAACGAGAATGCAATAGTTATAGATGCCAGACTAAAATCGCTTTATGCCCTAATAAGCCAGATAGCCAATCTCTCAGGCGAGGAGGAAGTAAAGAGCATTGATAGATGGCTGTTATCAGTTATTCAAGGGAGGATACGTGCGGTAACAGAGGCGATAGAGAATCTAAAGACAAGAACCGCTGCTGAGATAGCTCTTTATGAGGTCTGGAACGATATACGTTGGTATCTGAGACGAAAGCGGAAACCAAACCCAAGCGTGCTCAAAGAAGTTGCAAATATATGGGTTAGACTCCTAGCGCCTTTCATACCATTCCTCTGTGAGGAGCTATGGAGTGTGCTTGGAAATGAAGGCTTTGTTTCAGTAGCTAAGTGGCCGGAATATGATGAATCTAAAATAGATGTTAAGTCTGAGGAGACCGAGCTCTTCATAAGGAACTTGCTTGACGACACAACAAATATTCTCAGAGTAACTCGTTTATCGCCAACGAAGATATGTTATTATATTGCCGCTCCATGGAAGTGGAAAGTCTATATGAAGCTACTAAAAGAGTCCCTCTTAAAGAGACTTGATATGAAAGAATCTATGAGGACGCTTATGGCAGATATAGAACTGAAGAGTATGATGAAGGCTCTGGCTCCACTAGTAAGCCGGCTAGTAGAGGAAATTAATACACTACCCACTGAAAGAAGACAGAGGCTTTTGAAAGCTGGCGTAATAGACGAGTTTCATGAAATAGATGAAGCGAAGGAATTTTTTGAGAAGGAATTTAATGTAAATGTAATAGTCTATCGGGAAGACGACCCGAATAAGTATGACCCTAAGGGGAGGGCCCAGCACGCTAGACCATTAAAACCGGCAATATACATTGAATAGGGGTAACCGTCCTCTATGAACCTACCATTTTCCCATATTAATTGAGATCTAATTTCTTATGATTAAGTATGCTGAGCAAAGCCAAAATCCTGCAAGCAACAGAAGCCCAAGAGAGTTTAGTGAAAAATTTTTGATTGATATAGCATTTACAAAGAAGAATAGAGTGAGTGCACAAGAGGCAAGTATTCTTAATGTTATCTCCCTTATCTTTTTACTTCTGTTCAGAGGGGTTCTTCTTAGGCTCCTCTCAGTCGGTATCCACTCCCCTTCCCTGCCCAATAAAATTTCCGCTATTGGTGATAAACAATTTAGTATATTATCGTACCAGACCAATAAGAGACCAAAGATGACTTCATGATTTGCCCACTTGATTCTCCTAGCAATTTCTTTAAGCTTAGGAAAGAGGATTAGGGCGAAAGCCAATATTAATAGAATTATTAGAAAGGATGGAATAGGAGAGATTATTAGGGCGACGCTTGGAAGCGATATAAGGATGATAAACGAGCATACAAACCCGGTAATTGAGTGCCAAAACCCATCAATAGCCGCTCCCGGAATAATTATATATACCAGAAGAGTTAAAGCTAGGCATAGTAGCCCCAGCGGGTATACAAGTGAGTAAGCCAGCTGCATAAGAGCCTCAATCTTCCCAGATAAGCTAAGGCTTTTATGTCTGATAATAGGCCACCAATGCTTGATTAAATTCTGTAACGAACCCTTAATATGTCTCTTAAACCTAATCACTGCCGAGAAGTAGCTTGGCGGGACCTCCTCAAAGCTAATAGCGTCTTCAACGTAAAGTGCTTTCCAGCCTTTTAGCTGAAGTCCATATGCTATATCTAAGTCTTCAGAAATGGTGTCACTCATCCACCCACCAATATCTTCAAGAGCTTTTCTTCGAAATATCCCGCCATGTCCGACAAAGCCCATCACCATCCTGCATCCCGAAAAAGATGCTTGAAGGAGATTGGAGAACCAATCGCTTATAAAGGCAAGGGTTCTCGTTAGCCAAGATTCCTCCTCATTTAAATGCTTCAGCTTACCTTGTATTAAGCCCAATTTTTCATCTTCAAGAAATAGCGGTATCGCTCTCTTCAGGAAATCTGGTTTTAAGACAGAGTCTGCGTCAAGCACTAAAATAAATTCTCCCTTAGAGTTCTTAAGGGCCTCATTTAGCGCCCCAGCCTTATGGCCAGCTCTCCTATCCCTATGTATAATCTTTATTTTTGGGTAATATCGTTCCTCGTAATCTTTAAGTATATTAATGGTTTCATCTGTTGAATCATCGATGACCACGATTTCAAACTTATCAGCTGGATAATCAATTTTTAAGCAACTCTCAAGAAGCCTTGTGACAATATTGCCTTCGTTATATATGGCTACTTGAATCGTTACAAAAGGACACTCTTTTAGTTCTCTCATTTCTCTCCGGGCGCGCATATAGCGGCACACCTTTATACGGAGACACATAAGCACATAGTTGTTTAAGCCGAAGATACAAAGTATAGAAACCACAAACGCTAGGGCCACGGAAGCTGCCAATTGGGAAACCGTAAGACCCAACAACTCTTTCGCCACCTAATTTAAGCTTTTCTAAATAGGTTATTATGCACTATATAAGCCAAGATGCCTTCATTGATATCACACAATCTATATCTGATGGCTTCTATACCATCGTTCTTCTGATCTACCATAACGTTGCCGTTTATGATAACTTGCGCTAAGATAGCTTTCTCAACAAAACACGTCATTTACAACCTCTACCCCTTACCAGTTTTTAGCACTGGCGGGTTTTACAAAAATACTTTTAACCCCACAAAACTTACTAAGATTGGCAATATTTGCTGCGAGCTCGTTCCATTTATACTTTCTCTGCTCGCCTCTTTTAGCAATACTCTTAGACCTAAACGGGCAGAAGATAGTACATATAGTACATATGGAACTCACATCATATCTTGGGATCTTTAGGGCCAACGACATTTCATTTGATGTCGCCTCGTCGCATCCCTTGAGAAATTTGACTAAGCCCTCTTTACCAATAGTTGCTTCCGTAGGCATCACTATAACAGTTTATACCTATGTTACTCTTAAATTTTTGCTGTTCTATTATAGTCTGACAATATTCTTTGGTCGCGCCCACCTTTACTTTTCAAAATCTCTTTCGCTGTCTTCCAAGACTTCCTCACGAAGACCGGGTATAAATCATGTTTCTCAATCCAACCCTTCAGGAAGCTGATAGTTTTTGGGTCCGCTGGGTAACCTGAACCGAAGTCGCCATACTCGCGCTTAAGTCTCTTTATCTCCCTATCACGTTCAACCTTCGCTATTATCGACGCCGCTGAAACGACGGGATAAATTTTGTCCGCGTTATGCTCAGAGATTATCTCAACCTCAAAGGGAACCTCCTCAAGGATGTGCTGCTTAAACCTCTCTGGTAGGACGTCTGAGGCATCAACATAAGCTATGTTTGGTCTGAGTTCACATATTATTTTGGCCATAACGCGGGCTTCAAGCCTATTCAGTCGATTAAGTCTCCTACCCCTCTCTACGACGACATCTATCTCCCACGGCTGAACCTTAATAATATGATATCTCTCAACGACTTTCAGTATTTGCTCGGCGAGCTCCTCACGCTTCTTAGGCGAAAGCGCCTTAGAGTCCCTAACGCCAATCTGAATAAGTCTCTGAAGGCCATGTTCATCTACCAGGATCCCAGCTATCACTAGGGGGCCTATGACCGAGCCTCTGCCAGCGTCATCGATACCGCATATGCGCACCGCTGATCACCGGGCTCGTTCTCTTAAAGCCTATTCAATATCTCCTCGGATATTATCCTGGGGAGGGTGTTCCTATTTTCGTATCTTACCTCAACTATCTTCACATCATCCCTCCGCCTTATCATCTCGGTGAATGATGTCCTGGCCCTCCAGTGGATTGTTCCCAGAATAATCTTGCCGCTATCCAAAGCCCTTATAACGGCGTCCTTAAATGGCTCAGAGTATAGCTCCATTGGACCTACCTCGTCGATCACAATAACATCAGCCTTCTTGCAGGCATCTAATATAGCTCTGGCACCAACCCCCTCAAGATCTTTTAAACAGACCCTATATTTACCCACCTGTGGCCCACTTTCACGGTTAATGTGCGCTAATATGCCCTTAACATTGTTTAGTATATCTATTATCTTGAAGCCGACCCTTATACCCCTCTCCAGAATCTCTTGACTAACCATACCACCAACCTTAAAGTTCTTCTCGCGTATTAGGCTTATGACCTTTAAGACGACGGTCGTCTTCCCTATCCTAGGCGGTCCAGTTAAGAATATGTGCTGCCTATTCTTGCTGGGTAATTCCATATGCTAGCCACGCACTAGAATTGTTTTAGGACATTATCCTTCTCCATTATCGTTCCGCAGTAATGGCACCTCAACCTAAGCGGCTCCTCACTTTCTACATAGAAGATGGGCTTAACCGGCTCGTTCTCGCTATTAGAGATGCATGTTGGGTTAATACATTTAACTATCCCATGGATCACAGATGGCAACTTAACCCTCTGTTTCTCAATAACCTTATAATTCCTTATTATATTGATCGTAGCATGCGGGGCTATGAGCGCTATCTTATCAACCTCCTCGGGCTTTAACTCCCTACCCTCAATCTTCACAATATCCTTTACACTCAGCTTCTGACTTGGAACGTTCATGGCTATTGTGATTACGCCCCCGCTACGCCCATTGATTCCAAGGATCTTAATGACATTTAAGGCATGACCCCTCGTTATATGGTCAATAACTGTTCCATCCTTAATCTTCGAAACTCTAAGGGTTTTCTTGGACATGCCACAGCACCACAAAATTAACTTAGGCAAAATTATTGTAAAAAGCCTTTTAGGGCCTCTCTTATAAAGAGCGGATAGTGCACGCTGGGATGCCCCTATTAACCATCCTAAAATCTTCTTGAGTGATGTAATGACGCTGGTTTTAATCCTCCTGGCGGTTATAAGGATAGTATATGCTGGGCGTGGACCTACCTCCTAGGCACTTTAAATTGCTGGCCCTGACTAATCATCATAATGCACACTCTATCCATTCTAAATTTTTGCAAAATGCTTTTATACGCGTATATAACATTAAGTTGATATCGATGCTCCACTCATATTTCCCGACGTTTAGACATTGGATGAGACATATGGCTGCTGTGCCGAAGGGTTTTCTACGCTATCAAGTGCTTGAGCTTTTGAATGAGAGACCTCTTTCGGGCTCTGAGATAATGGATGATATAAATAGAAAGTTGCTGGGCGAGGGAGCGTGATGAATGAGGTTATTAGGGCTGAGGGCTTAACAAAGGTCTTTAACAAGAGCCTTGTCGCCGTAGATCACGTAAGTTTCAGCGTAAGGGACGGTGAGATCTTCGGCTTCTTAGGCCCGAATGGTGCTGGAAAGACGACAACCATCAAGATGCTAACGACAGTTCTAAAGCCTACTGAGGGCAGGGCTTTTGTCCTAGGCTATGATATTGTTAGGCAGGCAGGCAGTGTTAGGAGGGTTATAGGCGTCGTCCCACAGGAGTACACTGCAGATGAGGATCTAACTGGGTATGAGAACATAATGCTATGTGCGGACCTCTACGATGTTCCAAGGGACATAGCAAGGAAGCGCGCTTTTGAGCTTCTAGAGCTCGTGGAGCTGACACGCTTTAAAGATAAGAGGGTTGAGACTTACTCCGGTGGAATGCGCCGCAGACTTGAGCTTGCATGTGGTTTAATCAATAGGCCCAAGATACTTTTCCTAGATGAACCTACACTCGGCTTAGACGTCCAAACAAGGACCGCTATATGGGATTATATTCGCATGCTCAAGGAAGAGTATGAGATGACTATCTTCATGACTACGCATTATCTTGAGGAGGCTGATGCCCTATGCGACCGTATAGCGATAATAGATTGTGGAAGGATAGTCGCCATAGATTCGCCAAGCAACCTTAAAAATAGCTTGGGCGGTGACATAGTAACTCTCGAGATAATGGAGAAGGATGATGTCAGCGAGGTGATTCGTTCAGTTGAAAACGTTAAGGATGTGAGATGTGAGGGTGGTGTCTACAGAATCAAGGTTGAGTCCGGAGAAGTAACCGCGCCCCTCATAATTGAGGTATTACGAAGAAAAGGTTATACAGTAACTAAACTCTTTCTCTCAAAGCCAACACTGGATGAGGTTTACCTTGAGTATACTGGTAGGAAGATTCGTGAGAGTGAGGAATCCATGGAATCATTTATAAGGCATAGAATAACCATGAGGAGGGCTAAGGCGCGGTGAGCATGGTCGAGGAATTCCGTCCAAGATTAATTCGGGGGCTCTGGGCTCTAACTCTTAGAGAACTTAAGAAGTGGCTTAGTGATCCAGTGATGGTAATAATGTTTGTTCTCCAGCCACTAATATGGATGGGCTTCCTCGGAAAATCTATGAACATAAACGCTCTCTTTTCGCCACGCAACATAGGTAAAATGCCCGCTTCAATTCCCATCCCTGGAAACTACCTCGTGCCCCCACTTCAGGGAATAATATATGTTAACGGTACATTACTCCAACAACTTCTTTCGAGTATAGGTTCAGAGGTCATGCAGGGCACATTTGGGGTCGCAGACTATTTCAGCTATATGGCTGTTGGAATGATTTCCATGATAGTTGTTATGACCTCAACATTTAGTGGTGTTTCTATAGTCTGGGATAGGCGCCTGGGCTTTCTTAATAAGGTTCTAAGCACACCAGTATCCCGCGCGGCCATAATATTTGCTAAGATTTTGAACGCTTTTCTCAGAGCCATATTTCAGGCGACGGTTATCCTCGCGCTTGCATACATACTTGGGTTACAGTTAAGTCCAAGCTTTACGCCAATCAATATGCTTGGGATCTATACGGCAGTATTCTTAGTCAGCGTGGGGTTCTCATCCATTTTCTTAGCTTTCTCAATAAGGTCGACGAGGATGGAGAGACCCATGCAGTTTATAAACCTTATAATGATGCCATTAATGTTTGCAAGTAACACTTTCTTTCCAGTGGATTTGATGCCGGAGTGGCTGCAGGTGATAGTGCGAGTTAACCCGCTCACATACTTAACAGATGCCCTCAGACAGCTCACAATAATGCAATTAAACCTAATGAGGTTAATGCTGGATATTGCATACTTAGCAATCTTTGCAATAGTTCTAGCAATAATAGGCATATTGCTATCATGGAGATATCTAACAAAATAATTTGGAAGCGGTTTTTAATCTTCTTCATATTACTGTCTAATCACATTTTTCCTCCGAAAGTGTAAAGAGGAGGGGCTCTCAATCTTTACTTAAATGCCAATTCTGATATAATCTTGAAAAATTCTTATAAAGGCTGCGGTAGTCTTACTGACTACAGTGAATTTCAGCAAAATATAATGTGGGAAGCGCCCTATGTTTCAAAGTCGCTTTAGTGTGATAGTGATCTGCATATCTTTATTGTTATTCACTCTCTCCTTAGGCTTTGCATTCACTCGGTTATCTTTTGCTGGACAAATCTTAGAAGCGTGGGCCGAGTACGATGAAGTTACTGTTAAGCCGGGGGATGCGGTTGTCTTTAACATTTATCTCTACACGAATAAAAGTGATGTATGCTATCTCTCAGCAGAGTCTCTCCCCGAAGGCTGGATCGCGAAGTTCTATTATCAAAACATGGAAATCTCTTCAATAAGGCTTATAGAAAATAAAACTGCCCCGATAAAAATGGCCATCCTAACATCCTCAGATACTTCTCCAGGAGAATATATAGTGTATTTTGTTGCCGAGTCATTTTATTTTTACGTAATGCTGCCATTAACTGTTAAAGTCCGTAGCTTGATGAGACAATTGTCAATCTCTGCAGTTAACCCCTATTTAGTGAAAGAGGCTGGTGAGACTCTAACATATCGCTTGACAGTAACAAATGCTGGCGAGATGAATGAAAGTTTACTGCTAAGGGCATCTTATCCTGCGGGATGGAGTTGCCGCTTCCTTCTCCAAGATGAGAGTATAGGGGGTTTACATGTGAAAGCTGATTCTTCACAGCAAATAACAGCTAAATTTATTCCAGAAGAAAGCGTTAAAGAAGGGAACTTTTCATTCACAGTTACCATATTCTCAGAGGATTATGCAGTGAACGCATCCATAACCCTCTATGCAACGATACTCCCTAAGAGCATAAAAAGGGACATAGAGATTTTGGCAACGACTCCATACCTGTTATCGAAATCCGGTGAAACCATAAAGTACCGCTTCACATTAACTAACGTTGGGGATGCAGATGAAAGCCTTTCATTAAGAATAATTGCTCCGGGAGGCTGGAGGGTGCGCCTCTTTACCCCCCAGGGCGAGAGCATATTATGGTTATATCTAAGGGCGGGCCGCTCTCAGGATATTATTGCTGAGCTCACTCCGCTAGATAAGCAATGGGCTGGAAGCACATCATTTACCATGTCAGTGTCATCAAATGATGGTGTAATAAATGAAAGTATAACCTTTTATGCTGATATTCTTCTCAGGGAGAGAAGCATAAAGATCACGCCGCTCTATTCTGAGATTGCTGTGGAGCAGGGGCAACCCTTCTCTATATCCGTCACAATAACTAATGATGGAGAATTGGATGAACAACTAACCCTTAACGCGGATTTGCCTGAAGGGTGGAATGGCACCTTCAAGACGTTGTCCGACTCCGCCCTTAGAATTAATAACATTTATTTAGCGTCCGGGGGATCAAAAATAATAGTCTTTGAGGCTGCGCCAACGCATCTCCCAAGCTTAGGAGAGCACGTCTTCACAATTAAGGTGTCCTCTGTGGACGGTCTTGTCAGCTCATTCTGCGACATAAAGGTGAACATTTTGAGATCAACACAGCCAGCACTCTCATGTCAGCTCCCATTAAAAGTGATTCAGCCCGGCGGCTTAGTGAGCTTTCAAGTAAAACTAACGAACCCCACATTACTTGATCAGACATTTAAGATTTTAATTGGGAGCCTGCCCAGCGGCTGGAAGGGCTATGTTAAGACAGCTGAGGGGGAGAAGGTCTCATTGATCAATGTTGCTAAGGGGTCATCTGTGATGCTGAGAATTGAGGTTTCTGTGCCTAATAATGCCTCTGATGGCGTATATGACATCATTTTATTGGCGGAGTCTTCCGAGATATCCGAGAGCATAATGTTACGTATAGAAGTTCAGAGCCCTCTAGTTGAAATAGGCTTAAAGGCTATTCCACCATACTTAGACGTGTACAGCGGGTCTAAAGCGAAATTTAAGATTCAGGTCTCGAATACTGGTGGGCGAGATGAGCTATTAAATATCACTTCTCTTGGTCTTCCCGAGGAGTTTAAGGTTAAATTTGAGGATTCTGGCGGTAATGAGATAACAGCAATTTATGTTGAGGCAGGCGCCACAAAGGAGTTTTTTGTTGTTGTCTCGGTGCCAACAGAGGTGGGGTTAGGTTCTAGAAAATTTGCGGTATCAGTATTTAATGCTGATGTGGAAGAGGGAGCGGATTTGACACTTAATGTTTTAGGCCTTTATAAAATTGCTATCACGAATACAAACTTTTACACAACTCTTAATGTTGGCGGTGAGGGAACATTTACACTAAACGTTAAGAATACTGGAAGCATGGAGGTTACGAACGTGAGGGTTTTATCCACATCTATTCCAGAGGGCTTCACAATAAATATATCGCCGGAATCAATATCCTCACTCAAAGTTAACCAAGAGGGAAGCTTCACTATAACAATTCGCTCAGAACCAAATGTTAACGCTGGCAACTACTATATAGACTTTAATTTTCTATCAGATCAAACTGAAAAAACATACTTTACGCTAAGGGTTGAGGTTTTCCAAACAATGAATTGGCTCTTATATGCGGGTATAGGTATTGTTATCGCCCTAGCCTTCCTAGTCATAATTTATAGAAAGTTTGGGAGGAGGTGAAAGATCGTGGAATATGTTATTGAGACTGAGGGCCTAACCAAGATATACCGATCTGAGGGAAATATCATAAAGGCCTTAGACAATTTGAGTATGAAGGTTGAACGTGGGAAAATATTCGGTCTTCTCGGACCCAATGGCGCTGGCAAAACAACATTAATAATGACCCTTATAGGCCTGACGATGCCTACAAGCGGCTCGGCAAGGGTTCTGGGCTACGACATAATCAAGGATTCAATTGAGATTAGAAAGAGAGTTGGCGTTTTGCCTGAGGGGGCGGACTTCTACGACCATTTAACAGCCAGGCAAAACCTACTCTATATAGCGGCCCTGAACGGAATTGATAGGGCTGAGAGGGAGAAACGTATTGAGGAAGTGCTGAGGATCGTCGGCTTAGAAGATGCTAGAGATAGGAGGGTTGGAGGCTTCTCCCGTGGGATGAAGCAGAGGTTAGGGATAGCGCAGGCACTACTAAAGAACCCCGAGCTCCTAATATTTGATGAGCCGACAGCCGGATTAGATCCGGAGGCTTCAAGAGCCTTTAAAAATATGGTCCTAAAGCTTAGGGATGAGGGCAAAACCGTCATGCTTAGCACTCATCTACTATTCGAGGTCGGTCCGCTGTGCGATCACATAGCAATAATTAACCGTGGGAGGATAGTTTTACAGGGAAGCGTTAAAGAGCTTGCTGAAAGATTTATAGCTGAGGAGGGTTATAAGATCCGTATCCAAGGCAGAGGAGACATGGTAAAGTTTGCTAATGCTGTTTTGAACCTTAGAGATGTGAGGAATGTGAAGATTGAGAGAGACTATATCTTAGTTGAATCTAACAGAGATGTGAGGGCTGAAATTATTAGGCTGGCGCTAGATCACGGCATAGAAGTCATTGCGCTTGAGCTATCAGTTCCTTCAATTGAAGATCTCTTCATGAAGTATTATAAATGGGAGTGATCATTATGGCCAGCATAACTGTTGTAGCCTCAAAAGAATTTTCAGACATTATAAGGAGCAAGAGGTTCATAGTCCTATTGTCAGTCTTTGTTCTGTTGATGGTCGCGTCTGTTGCCAACGTATATATTTCAGCAACCCAAGGAGTTGCTGCGCCGGCGGCAATGCCTAGAGGTTTTCTACTCTCAGTAGCATCAAGCCTAACTAATATAATGGTCTTCTTCGCCCCGATTCTCGGCATATCTCTGGGCGTAGACGCTGTGTCAGGGGAGAGAGAGAAGGGCACATTGAAAATGGTTCTCGTTCAACCAGTTTTCAGGGATACATTCATCAACGGGAAATTCCTCGGCACGATCGCGGCAATATCATTGGCAGTATGCATAGCATTTCTAGTTAATATTGCTGGAAGCATAATAGCCCTCGGGATAACCCCAACAGGCGAGGATGCTGCTAGGCTGCTTCTCTTCCTCGTCTTCTCAATAATTTATACACTAGCATATTATGGTATAGCAGTATTAATATCCACGGTATCAAAGAGAACTGCTGTTAGTGTTATCGCCAGCATTATGATATGGACTATTTTCACATTCATAATATCTATAGTAGCCTCAATGATAGCGTTCTCCACAGTTTCAATCCGCATACAGCCGGGTCAAAACATAACCATCACACCAGAACTAAGAGAAGAATTAATGAGACGAGCCGCGATCATAGAGACAGCAAATATGTTCACACCAAACTATCAATTTAGTAGAGCCGCCAATTATATTCTGCGAGCCTTTGTAAGAGTGGGGCCGCCAGCCCCAGCCAGTCCAAGCCGATCTCCCCAGCAACCCCCTCAGCGAGCAGTCTCGATAGCTGAAAGCTTAGTCTCAGCATGGCCAAACATACTAGTGCTAGCATTAATAGCGGCGTTTACTCTAATAGCCACCTACATGATCTTCGTGAGGCAAGAAACTAGATAAAAAAATTCCCCATCTTTTTCTTTTATTTTTCTTTCAAGATTTCTGCGGCCTTATCCATATATCGGCGTTTTCTCCGCTGGTGCTCTTTAACAAAGTCTGCTACAATCTTTGCTAAACGGGCTTTATCTTCGCCACATAAAATATTTCCGCATTTACAGTCATTGTAGAGTTCCGCTACATCTTCATCATCTTCAAAGAAATGGAACAAATATAGGTCGAAGATTGGGCATATCTCTGGGTTCCCCCCAAGCCTACGCTGCTCCTCAGCAGTCGGACGCCCACCAGTAAAGGCATTAAAAATCTTCTTCCTTATTAACTCTGGATCTTCATTAAGCGTGAAGTAACTCATTGGATTACGCTTACTCATTTTGTAGCTTCCATCTAGTGCTCTGATCAGACGATGGTATGTCGATGAGGGCGGAATGAACTTAAATCTGCCATGGAATTTATCTGCCAGGTCTCTTGTGAACCGAATATGTGGATCTTGATCTACACCAACTGGAACGACCGTCGGCCTCGGTCCACCGAAGTCCTCTAGCTGAGGCATCAATATGTCCCCGGCCTGTATAAGCGCTGATAAGTATAGTCCCATATGTCTCTCGCCATAAATGGCCTTTATCGTCGCTAGGGTTACGCCCCTACTGAAAATTATTGCCAGATCTTTTACTCTTTCTTCCCTTGACTGACGGTATATATATCCCTTCTTCAGATCGAAGCCTAATGCTAGGAGGTCAGCAACGTTGTTTATAGCTATTTTTTCGCTCTTCTCAAAGGGTATTCCATTATCCTCGTAGGCTTCTATGTCAGCTATGCAGTAGAAGGCTGCTGCACCCTGCTGCTGGAAATAAATTATCTCGCGAACGGTCATCAATGTTCCGAGGTGGAACTCGCCTGTAGGCTTTATGCCACTCATAACAGCGAACTCTCTTCCGCTCTTCATTGCTTCGAGAACCCGTTCAAGGTCCCTATGCCCAAATATAACGCTCCTACGCATGGCCACAAATGGATTTGGTATCTCTGGAAGGAGGGGCTTAAGCGGCTGTATCCCGAACTCTATGAAGAGGCGTTCATAATCCTCTATCACAGTCGCCCCAAAAGGATCTAAAATAATCCTCCTATCCTCGGACAAAATGCTTCCCTCCACAAATTATAAAGGAATAGAGGGGATTCTCTAACCTAAATGCCTCCATTGAAAATCGCTTTAGCCCTAAAGCTAATACCATTCCAAGGCATACACCCTTTTCAATCTAATATCCCTTCTCCCCAAATTCTCAAGAAATGAGTTTAGTATAAAGAGCAATATATATGATTTTAGTTATAGGGACTAAAATGTTACAGACATTATAATTTGCTTCAGCGTTATTAGACTGAAATATTTTTCAATGCCACAGCGCATCCTAAAGCATTTCCTGCAAACGTCACGGGCTGGGGAGGCTTTAGGCAGATTGTCCATTACTTTTTTCAACCCGACAACAGCGGCTACTGGGAAATCACCTCCAAGCGCTTTACCGATATTTAGCATATCTGGCGTTAGACCCTAGTGCTCTATGGCAAACCACTTTCCAGTCCTACAGAACCCGCTCTGAACTTCATCATCAATAAAGACCACGCCATTCTCGCGGCAAACCTTTAAAACCCATTTTACAAACTCGCCCGGCGGCACTATATAGCCTCCCTCCACCTGAACAGGCTCCATTATTACCGCTGTGGGCTCATCTA
Organism: Bathyarchaeia archaeon; assembly: GCA_038897035.1. GTDB lineage: Archaea > Thermoproteota > Bathyarchaeia > Bathyarchaeales > DTEX01 > DTEX01. The sequence continues at coordinate 94,842 of JAWAXF010000004.1, read as the reverse complement.
TGAGTCCGGTGCCGGGTTTTGTTATTAAATCTTCTACATATCTTGCGCATTCTAAGTCGCAGTCCGGGGTAGCCTTTTTGTCTGAAGGCGCATCTATAGCAGTAGGCGTATGGTGCAAAATGCACGCCCGGAACTAGGGGAGGTAAGCCTTTCTTATATGCCAGGCTTGTTGTCAAGGCTAAAGATCCCGTGGTTATACCGTGATAGCCTCCATGGAACGCTATAACTTCAGATCTCTTCGTGAACCATCTAGCGAATTTGAGACTTATCTCAGCTGCGTCGCTGCCGCTCATGGCGAATGCTGTTCTAACATTGTTCTTTATCTCTCCGGCGCTATACGGGAAAGCTCCTCTAGAAGTTCGACTCGTTTAGGATTCGGCACATCAACGGTATGCATGAGCTTCTCAGCCTGAGATCTTATAACTTCGACAACCTCTGATGGTTATGACCGACGGCATTAACGGCAACCCCCGCCGTCATATCAATAAAAATGTTTCCATCGGGATCCATAATCGTCGCCCCCGAGCCTCACACCATACAAATGGGATTACGTAAGGCGCCAGCAAAGTGACGGTCTCGAGATCATATACTTTACTCAAAAATTCCTTAGCCCTCGGACCAGGTATCTTTTTGGTAATAATCTCAGGCGCCTCAGGATAAGATAGATTACGTATTTCTTCCTCAAAGCTAAATAAACTCATAACGTCACCTCAAGCAATTTATGCCTTTACTGTTTAAAACTCTCTCTAAGATTTTTTCTAAAATAAAAACCTATACTTAGAGTGGATGCGGTAGGTAAGCTAAATTAACTTTATGAATCTCCCAACACCATCTTTTAACGCCTTTCTGTAGGCAAGGTCTGCGGTGACGGCGTCTTGTATTGCTAAGCCAGTTGATGTAAAGACTGTTATTTCATCGGGTCTTTCTCTCCCCCTCTTTAAGCCCGCTACAATTTCGCCTATCTCAGCCCATACACTATCTTTTGTTATTATCCCTTTGCTTAACGGCACATTTATTTCTCCGCTGTGAGATGCCTGCTCCCAGTCATCGACGACGATTTTGGATCTCTTGAGGATCAGTGGATCTAGCTCCTGTTTCCCCGGCGCGTCCGCGCCTATACAGTTGAAGTGCATGCCCGCTGAGACCCAGTCATTCATCACTATTGGCTCTCTGGAGGGCGTTGATGTCACAATTATGTCAGCCCCTCTAACGGCACCCTCAACGCTCTTAACGGGTATTATATTGCAGAGGCGCCCACATTTCACCTCAATCCCCCTCTTAAATTCCTCCCTACTTCTCTCGCTTCTACTCCAAACCTTAACCTCCTCAAAGGACCTGAAGATCTCTAAAAGGGCCTCAAGCTGCGTTCTGGCCTGGGCCCCAGCTCCAACTAATGCTAAAACCCTTGAATCCTTTCTTGCAAGATACTTTGCAGCTATTCCACCTGCGGCGCCGGTACGCATCTCCGTTATCGTTTTTCCGCTCATAATTGCAAGCGGAAAGCCCGTCTTAGGGTCGATTAACACTATAACGGCCATCACGGTTGGAAGATTATACCTTTCCCTATTGTTAGGGTGAACATTAACTACTTTAACCGCCGAAATATCCAGTTCCTCAAGATATGAGGGCATAGCTCTCAAGTCGCCATCATGCTTAGAAAAGAAAAGATATATCTTCGCCGGCATCTGAACTCTTTTAAGACCTTTCTCCCTAAAGGCTACTTCAACCCTTTCGATAACCTCCTTCATAGAAATTAATGTTTTTACCTCATCGTCCGTTAACAAGAGCGTTTCCATCCTCTCACCATGTGTGAAATTATTTTTCAAAGTTTATTACAAAGGAAAATAAACTTTTGCCAATATCATCAGAATATTGACTACGAGATTACTATTATCCTTTAACAGCGAAAATTAAATTTAATTTGAGGGCATTTTAATAAATCTAGAGTCGCATAGTGAAGTTTAATGGAAATGAATTTCATACCTTTACATGAAGACCAATTCGCCGAAGAATCAGTTAGCATAATTGATAAGGCGGCGGGTCAAAATATTGTTCTAAGGATATTGGGAGCTCTTGCAGTATACCTGCATTGTAAAAATAATGAGGATGCAATAAACATATATAAGAGGATCAAACGTTTAGGTGAAAACAAACCTATATTTACCGACCTAAACCTAGTAGCTTACGGAAAGCAAAGGAAGCATGTAATTCATTTTTTCGAGAGAACTCTATATTTCAAGCCTAACTTAATTATAAATGCGCTATTTGGAAGCAATAGGTTAATTTACTATCACCCAGCAGGTTACTTTAAAGTTGATGTCTTCTTTGATAAGCTCGAGTTCAGTCACGATGTCTGTTTTGGGAAGGGTCCGGGTGAAGGCCGCCTCGAACCTGATTATCCGACAATTTCCCTGGCGGATTTAGCTCTCGAGAAACTCCAGATACATTAGATAAACCTGAAGGACATCATCGATTTAATGGTTCTCTTCATGGCTCACGATGTTAGTACCTCCCAGGGTAGGGAGATTATTGATGGAAGATATATTGCAAATGTATTAGCGGATGATTGGGGATTTTGGTATGATGCTACATGTAACCTAAACACCGTAAAATCCTTTGTAAACAAGTTTTATTCGGAGGGTAAATTGACTAGCGAGGAACAAAATATAATAATGAACCGTATTGATAAGCTGCTAAAAATAATTGAGGAAGAACCGAAGGCGAAGAATTGGCTAAAAAGGGCGAGAATAGGGACATCTAAGCCTTGGTACCGCGAGGTAGAGGAGATAGTAAGGTGACTTTGTCCACCTCCCTTAAAGCCTTAAAAACCGCTCAAGACTCCACTTATAAGCCCTAATCGTTCTTGAGCTAGAATAGGTTTCCAGCAACTTCAAACTTTTACACTACCACTACAATTTCTTATTTTCTCGTTAAAACTTTTATAATAATGTATTTTTTGATGTTTAGTTAGAAAAAATAGTTTAAACGGAGCGTTTCCCCTTGAGGATCCATTTGGCAGAGTTATCCGTCAGGAGCAAGGAGAGGATGCAGATTATAAACGTGACGAGTGATGTTAGTGGAATTATTGAGCGAAGTGGTATAAGAAATGGGTTCGTAAACTTATGGGTTCCTCACACAACCGCGGCAATAATCGTTAACGAGCATGACCCGGACTTATGGACTGATATATTTATGGTCATGAAGAAGATTGCTCCAATAGAGGGAGATTATAGGCACAACGCCAAGTACAGGTGGATCCCAGGAGAGCAGAATGCGCACGCGCACATATTAAATTCCTTGATCAAACCCTCTGTGACGATCCCATTAGTGGGTGGTGGGATGCTACTAGGCACGTGGCAGTCAATACTATTTATCGAGATGGACGGGCCTCAGACGCGCACTATTCATGTGCAAGTGGTTGGCGAGTAAAAGAGAGGATATTAACTTTTATTAAACCTGTAAGGAGCATAAGTAATATTTGTGATTTAGGTATGGGTATAATGGATATCATAAGAACGCGCAGATCAATTAGGAATTTTAAGTCCGATCCAATCGAAGATGAAAAGTTGCTGACTATCTTAGAGGCGGCTAGATGGGCTCCCTCATGGGCTAATACGCAGTGTTGGGAGTTCGTAGTTGTTAAGAGTGCCGAGGTCAAGGAGAAATTAGCTGAGACATTGACTCCCAATAATCCCGCGACCAATGCTGTTAAGAATGCACCGGTGGTTATTGTCGCTTGCGCTAAACTTTGGGTTTCAGGCTACCTTCGAGGAAGGCAAGTAACCGATAAAGGCGATTGGTTCATGTTCGATGTTGCGTTGGCCCTCCAAAATCTTGTCCTCGCGGCATGGAGCCTTGGCTTAGGCACGGTCTATGTTGGCGCCTTTGATGCAAAAAAGGCTGCAGATGTTCTCGGAGTGCCCTCAGGGATCACCGTTGTAGCGCTAGTTCCACTGGGCTATCCATTCGAGGTTCCAAGAGAACCGCCCAAAAGAAAAGAACTCCGGGACTTCGTTTACATTGATAAGTATGGTAATAAGATGTTAACATAGCCCCTACTTTAAATCATCAAGAAAAACTCAATTATTTCGGGGGATGAATCCTACATAATCTTTCCTTTATTTCTTTTTTCTAAAACATTCAAAAAATGTTTTACGTCGGCGTAAGACTTCTCATATATGTGCGCGCTGTTGGTGAAGTCTAAGTATGGGCCCACTTTTACGCCTATCTTTTCGGCTATTCTTTTCTGTAGTTCTGTCATTGCTAGCATGTTCATGTGCATTGCCCTAAAGATGTCCCTGCTTCTCCACTCGGTATGCATAACAATCTCATCATTTCTTACTGTGCACCATATTCTCTGTAGGCATGGTGGTGAATCGACCCACATATCCTTTTCTGGAAGCCATGTTATTGCCTGTGCTCTCCTCGAGTAGCTGACTTTATGCAATTTTTCTATCATATATTCTATCTGGTTTATCCCTTTTGGCGGATAATTAAAGAGTCTCTCGTGGTATGTATAGTGTATTTTTCCTTCCTGAACCGCCCAATCGAGGGTCCCCTCTAGAATCTCACTAATATATTTTTCTAGTGAGTCTCTTATCGCGGTGAATATGTCGCCTCTGTGGATACGAGGCTCGGCGAATGGTTCCTCAACGACTACCAATAGGCCTAAAATCTCTTTGCACTTCTCGCCGTACTCCGTGGGAACCTCAATTCCATCTATCCAACACTTCACTACACTTTTCTCCCAAGCTTCAGCTATAGTACGTGCCCTAATCAAAACGCCACAAAACTCAAACATTTTCTCATCAACCAACATTAAATCTAATGTAATGATAAGCTTGTCTATTATTCTGCACCACGCGTAACGAGCATGGATATAAATGCGTAATAAATTATAATTATTAAGTCTTTCTAGGCGGCTAAGTCATGCGCATAAAGTCGCTAAGCGGCAAGCCATGTTTAAAGCATGGCTGCTCCCTATGTTGCCATGAGACGGAGATGCGGTTAGCAAGACCCGACATTAACAGGATAATTAAGTTGGGTTACAAATTGAATGACTTTGCTGTCAGATTTGCCCAAGGCTGGAGACTTAGAAACATCGGCGGGAAATGCTTCTTTCTGGAAGGAAATATGTGTAAGATATATAGATTTAGACCTTATGGATGCCGCCTATATCCACTAGTGTATGATCCAAGCGAGGGTAAAATTAAACTTGATGATCTTTGCCCACATAAAATGGAGTTTAGAGTTCGGAAAGAGAACATCAATTCCCTATTTCTCTTACTTAGGTATCTTTAGCTGGCTGGAGGCAATATTTTTAAGCATCATTATATGAAAATATATTATTGGTGGGTAGCTTATGTCCTCATTTGATGAATTCTGGGAAAGGTGGTTTAGGAGGCGGAGACCGTTCTCAAGCTTTTTCGAGGATATAGATGAGATGTTTAGAGAGATGGAGCGGATGTTTGAGAGGGAATTTGAGGAGCTGACAAAAACTGTGCCAAGGGATTTAGTGCGTGAAAAAGTTCTGCCAGACGGGACAAAAGTGCGTGAATGGGGGCCATTCGTCTATGGATACAGCATAACTATAGGTCCTGATGGAAAGCCAGAAATAAGGGAATTTGGTAACGTAAAACCGGGTGTAAGCAGGTTCGGCAGGCCATCCATATCCATCAGGGAGGAAAGAGAACCTCTTGTGGATATAGTTAGCACTAATGGTGAGATAAAGGTTATAGCCGAGCTGCCGGGGGTTGAGAAGGAAGATATAAAGTTGCATGGCACTGAGACGACGCTGACGATAAGCGTTGATACACTCCAACGTAAGTATTATAAGGAAGTTGAATTGCCAGAGAAGGTTGATCCAAAACAGGCTAAATCCTCATATAAGAACGGTGTGCTTGAGGTAACTCTGCCAAAGAAGAAGGAGGCGCCTAAAGGGGAGCCAATAAAAATAGAATGATAATAAATTCCCCAACTCCTACTGAAATTGCTCTTTCAGCTTTTCTTTTTGGTTGATTAAGGTTGAAGATATTACGAAAGAAAATATTGAAAAAGGTTCAGGCAAAAATCCCGTGGCTGGAGCACGTCATTAACGATGAGAAGATTGCTGGGGACATAAATGTACGGTCATTAGACATAATTGTTAGGTTCAGAGATAAGGGTCTCTGTCTATATTGTAGAGGGGGCAAACTACTTTGTGGTAGACCAAGGTGCCCAGCGCTCATCAGATTATTCTCTTTTATGAAGACCAAAAATCTTATTGAAACCGAGGCTATCTCTGGTTCCTCTCCTCCCGGTGTCTTTGTTGGGCGCATAGGCTACCCTTACGTTTACGCTGGTCCACTTGTGCCCCCCATTATTGGTGATACATCACTATTTGATTTCCCAGAGGGATGGATAGGAAGGACAGCGGATGAAATAATCGGCTTCAGGACCAAGTTGGTTCGCGGGAAATTTAGAGTAAACGTTAAAAAACACCTCGATAACCAAGCCCTATTAAGCAAGACCCTTGAAATAGCCCTTTCGAGGGAGCCCGTAGATGCAGAGGTTATCTTCAAGAGAAAGCCCTCTGGAATTTTCTTATTTGACGATGAGGTACAGCCAATGGGCCCATCAGCTCAACTATCTAGAATTGAACTTGGAAACGTTAAGTTTGATCACAGGGTTGAGAGGGCATATAACGATTATGATTTAAGGGCTGAAGAAGCCGTATTAGACCTCTATTTATCTGGGACCCCAGTATCGGCGATCCAGAGGGCTTTTAGTCTCGGTGCTTTCGGCATAAAGAGGCAGAGAAGACTTGTACCTACAAGGTGGAGCATAACTGCTGTTGACTCACTAATATCAAGAAGACTTATAGAGGACAGGGTTAAAAATAACCCTGAAATAGATGAGTACCAAGTTTATAGCCTTAGTTATCTTGGAAATAAATTTGTTATTCTCATGCTGCCTTCAAAATGGATGTACGAGTGGATTGAGGCATGGCATCCTGGAACAATGTGGAACCCCCAAAGTAACGGCGTGGCGATGGGAAGCGATTGGGAGGGGTATCGTGGGAGAACAACATACGCCTCTCTTGGAGGATGCTACTACGCTGTTAGACTTGCTGTAGCAGAGTTTCTAGCGAAAGAGGGAAGACAGGCTAGTGTAGTAGCGATGAGGGAGATTCATCCAGAGTACATCATGCCACTAGGCGTATGGATAAATAGAGAGAGCGTTCGAGAGGCACTCAAACACGACGGCAAAAAATTCGACACGCTTAAAGAGGCTCTGGAATACATAGGCACAAAATTCACAATCCCGCTTGAAGAGTGGATAAAAACGAGCACAATCATGAAAAATGAAATTTTACAGGAGAAAATTACAAAGTTTTTGAGATTTTAAGGGGAAATTACTATAAAAGATTGGTGATCAGGATCTTAGGCAGCGAGAGCCACAAAAATTCTTGATAAGATAAGGTTAAAGTTTTCTCGGAGGGTGGAGATATTCTCGACAAACTTTCCCCCTTAGGCGTCAAGGCATAAACCCCTTCCTCCTTCTATCTTCACCCTTAATCAGACCATCTCTCTCAAGTTTATATAGAATCAAATAAATTGTGCCCGGGCTAATAAACAAGTTAAACTTCTTCTGGAAAATGACTATTATATCATAGCCGCTAATAAAGGGCGATCTAGAGATCTCCAATAGAATCAACAAATCATAAAGTTTAAATTTATTAGAAATCTATATTTTCATTATAGATTTTTAGCCACACGAAAATTTTCTTATTACCTTGATAAAATATAATGGAGACATGTATCCCTATGTTATTTATATATAGATGTACATAACAATAAGTATTATTTTTGTCACCTCGGAAGAATTCTTCCGAGGTGTTAATATTGGTTTTGTGGAAATATCTATTTGAGTTAGCCTCTAAGGACTTGGAAGCGTTAAAGAAGAAGAGACAAGCGCTGGAAGATCTGCTCTTATCCAATAAGATCTCGCAGCAAACATACGAATATTTAAATAAGGATTTAAGCGAAGCCCTAATGAGCACAGAGAAATATTTAGAGTCCCTTGTCTCTAAGATGAAGAGCAGAATGGATGATCTCGAGAAGCAAATAGGCATTTTAGAAATATTTCTGGCGAATAGCGAAATGATGTATGCTGCTGGTGAGATAGACTACGAGACATATGATAGGGAGAGCAGAGCTCTGGCTGCTGGAATAGAGTCTATGAGAAGGGAAATATTTGAGATAAAGAATATACTGAGCCCACCTGCACCGGAGCACATAGCGGCACCATCTGAGAACATGACCTCAATTGTCGTAGAGACAAAAAGCACAGAAGAAACCCTAGGGCAGACATAGCTCTCTTCCTAGAATTACATCTAATCACAAATTTCTGATATTTCTTTTACTCCATAAAAATATTTGGTTTTCTTTTTAAACATATTCTTGCTTTTGCTTCCCTCTGATGCTTTTATCAGCCTCCTCTATCTCCATTTTCTTTGCAGCCTGATATCTATGAATTCTTTCAGCCAATTCTGGGTCCCAAAGCGCAAGAATTTTTGCGGCTACTATTGCAGCCCCTTCGGGTTCAATCGTCACAACCGAGCCTATTCCACTCGGCACCCTAAGAGAGGAAAAGATATCTGCTCCGGAGAATTTTTCAGAGTAGGGCGGACATGCTATAACTGGCTTCAGCGTATTTGCATCCACAAATGCGCTTAAAGCATTAGATCTGCCAGCAACAGTTATATAAACCACTCTTTCCTCCTCATACTCTCTTAATATTTCAAGAACCCTCTCAGGCGTCTTATGTGCTGAGGCAACCCTAAATTCATAGTCCACTTCTAACATCTTAAGATATTTTCCAATTTGTTGTGAAAACTCGAGGTCGCTTTTTGAACCCATTAATATTACAACTTTTCCCTTCATGGCAATCCTGCATTATCCTGAAAAGGGGGACAATATATTTAAATTTTTGTTTATGTTGAAAAATATGGCTTCCTTCTCTTAACTGCTTCGATGAAGAGTCTCTTTAGATAATCATCACTGGCGCCGCTTCTCAATGGACCTAAGATATCCACTAAATCGTCGTTTCTGAAGAGGCATGGCTTTAATTTTCCATCGGGGGTTAGGCGGATTCTATTGCAGTGTAAACAGAACTCGGAATTATGCATTGGCCTTACAACCTCAACCTCGGTGCCATCCTCCATGAGGTATTTCCTTCTATGATGCATCGACCTAACAACTACCTTGCTAGATCTTTTTCTGATTCCATCCTCGATATCTTTGATATCAACATGATACCTCTCATATATAGCGTCTACTCTCGGCCACTCAAACTCTATTATCTGCAGTACTAAACCATTTCTCCCAGCAAATCTTATCATATCATCAACCTCATTCTCATTTATACCCTTAAGAATAACCATGTTGACTTTAACCGGCCTTAGGTTGGCTTCAGACGCCTTAATTATCCCCCTAATAACAAACTCATGTCCATCAACACCAGTTATCAACCTGAATTTTTCCGCATTCAGCGTATCCAGGCTTACGTTAACCCTTGTGAGACCAGCCCTCTTCAGATCGTCGGCGTAATCCCCTAGGAGGAAGCCGTTGGTCGTCATAGAGACATCATCAATTCCGGGTATCCCGCTTATTCTACTCACGATCTCAAGAATATCGTTCCTTAGAAACGGCTCGCCGCCCGTCAGCTTAACTCCACGAATACCGAGTGAAGCGGCAACCTTAACTATTCGCTCTATCTCATCTGGAAGCATCTCATCATAAGATGCACTATTCACTCCCTCCCTATGACAATAGAAGCATTTAAAATTGCATCGCTGCGTAACAGAAATGCGAATGTTCTCGACAACCCTCCCAAAGTCATCTATAAGCATAAACCCAGCTCCTCTAAACCTAATTTAGTGAATGAATATCTAGGAGAAAAATTTATCCATAACTGCATTAAGGGAAAGTTTATTTTTCACTCAAACTAGAAGAAATATTAGCGGGCCCGTAGCCTAGCCAGGATGGGGCATCGGCCTCCTAAGCCGAGGGTCGGGGGTTCAAATCCCCCCGGGCCCGTCACCTTTTGGTTCAAGTCTCTTAAATATAATATATGTTTGGTGGCTGTTAGTTAGTCAGCCAAGCCAGGTTATTTACTTGATGATGTTAGAAGCAATCCTAACTGCTATTTATCCTCTTAGTTAGGGAATGCTGAAAGCAAGTTTAGTTGCGTTTTTATTTTTGGATTGTTGTAATTCGTGGTTTTTAGTTCTTTTGGTATCATGATTCATCCTTTGCCGTTAAATGAGCCTTTCTGCTATGAGTCCACTGCTTTCAAGCGTCCCATTAGGGTTTTGGAGGGGGTGCCAGTTCCTCCAGCGAATGGAATCTTTAATGTCATTGCTAAATTGATGTTTTCTTGGCTATTTTATGTGAGACTTGTTATTGTTCTTGTTTTATTTAGTTTTCCGGTTTTATTGCTACTAGTGCTGTGAGTAACATAGTTATGATGCATAGTAGAGCGCATGTTAAGATGTTTCTTAAGTCTCTAACTTTATGGTTTTCGAGATCTAAATACTGCTTAAGCCTTGAAATGGCTCTTTCAGTGAAGCCTTTAATGTGTAAAGTCTCTTCAGCCTTTCAGGTCCATGAGCTCTGAATTGTTTGTCAACGCGTAGAAACCCCGGTTTCAATAGGCTTCTGGTTTGAGGGACAGGTATTACGGGCCTGGTATAGGTTGGGAAGTGCCAACACCTGTTGATAGTGAGGCAAAAAATGGCTTGATAAAATATTAGAAACGAGTCCTGGCCCCACGCATATGACCCCTGATGGAAGGTACGTAGCCTATTGTCGTCTAATGTTCATACTGTTGATGAAATTTTCCTGTTTTTGGGGACAGATCCTGAAGATCCTTCAGATTTAGGTGGAGAGGTTGAATTTTGGATAGGTCGTGGCGAGGACGCAGAAAAACATATAATTACTAAGTCGTCGTGCGTCTTTATACCTGCAGGCTTAGTTCATGCACCAATAGTTTTCAGAAAAGTAAGACGACCTTTTAAAGAAATCGTAATTTTCACAGGGCCAGTTCTGGTAGAGTATCCAGTAGAGGATTGGCCCCCTGAGTATGTGCCGATGAAACCTCCGCCTGGTTTACCAATTGTAGACACAAAACGCACTAAACTTATTACAAAATGGGTACCAAAATGAAAAATAGAACAACAGTAAGCGTAATGGTGCTGTATCTGAAGCATCTGCCAACATCGCTCCTCAGAGAGTCTCTTAGCCAGCATAGTTGTGGCGAACTTTGGGCTTAAGCATCTGCTCATATACTCTAATTAAGCGGGGTAACATCTGCCGCGTAACTGGCCCAGTAACTAATAAGGATATCTGCGTAATGCGGAGAGCCAACGGGTAGGCAGCCAAAATGCTCAAGATCATAGCGCGGCGTGAAGGCGGCAACGATCTCGATATTACATCCATTACATGACATGATCCAGTATTAAGATGAAATATCTACGGAGACTTTTATGCGACTCCTCGAAATAAGCCAGGACATATGGTAAAACCTAATGGTAGAGAAACATATTTACATCTCGTTCTCTCCCATTCTTACAGCAATCTAATGTTTGATCAATATGAAATTGCCAAAATTTTTTATTCTTTGGTTGCCAAAGAATATTATGGTTTAATTTATGCCACATGAGTGATTTTCATGAGCGAGGATAAAATTGTTGAGATGCTCGAAAGGGTGAGTAAAAGTGTTATAAACGTTAATACCCTGAGGATATTCCAAGACTTTCTCTATCAAGTTGTTCCAGTCAAGGGCATTGGGTCGGGCTTCATATTCGATGAGAGGGGCTATATTTTAACCAATTATCATGTTATTGAGGACGCTGAGAGGATAATTGTCACGTTGGTGGATGGCCGCACATTCGAGGCTAAGTTTATTGGAGGATATAGGGGTCTAGACACAGCCATATTGAAGATAGATGCCGACAACCTAATTGCCGCGAAGCTCGGAGACTCAGACAAGAGTAGGGTTGGGCAGCGGGTCTTCGCTATTGGGAACCCCTTCGGCTTAGCTGGCGGGCCAACGGTAACCTCTGGTATAATAAGCGCGGTTAAGAGGGCAATTTACTCTGATAGGGGGATCTTTAGGGATCTCATTCAAACCGACGCTGCAATAAATCCAGGAAACTCTGGAGGCCCGCTTGTTAATATTGAGGGTGAGGTCATTGGAATAAATACCGCCATAATTCCATACGCCCAGGGCATAGGTTTTGCTATACCAATAAATGCCGCCAAGGAGGTTGCCAAGGAGGTTATGCTATATGGCTCTTATACTAGGCCCTGGCTTGGAATAGCCGGCATAAGCCTAAATAGGCAGATAGCCCTTCATTACGATTTGCCGGTTGAGCATGGCGTGCTCGTAGTTAGGGTTGTACCTGGAGGCCCGGCTGAGAGGGCTGGGATGGAAAGCGGCGACATAATACTTGAGTTCGATGGGAAGCGGATTAACGGAATGGAGGATCTACAGCGGATCCTATCCGAGAAGACACCGGGCTGCGAGTGTGAGGTTACAATCGTTCGAGGCTTAAGAAAATTTAGGGTGAAGGTTACAGTGGGGAGGGAGCAATAAGGATATTATGCTCCCGCTTAATACCTTATGGGATGGTTTTAATGCTCAGAGTCTTGGTTTTGTATTATAGTGGGAGTGGCAATACGGAGAAGATGGCGCGCGCAGTCGCTGAGGGCCTCCGGTTATCTGGAGGAGTAGATGTGGATGTCAGGTATTATGCGGATGCTGAGGAGCTAGCCGCCTATGATGCTATAGTTATTGGTTCGCCAACATATAACCGTGATATGCCATCTGAAATAAAGAAAACCCTTGAGGGGGCTGCTGCAAAGGGTATTAACTTGAGAGGTAAGGTTGGGGCGGCATTTGGATCTTATGGGTGGAGTGGAGAGGCACCGGGCATGGTTCTTAAAATAATGGAGAGTAGGCTTGGAATGCATGTAATAAAGCCGGCCCTCGCAATAAAGGGTTCCCCAGATCGGTCTGGGCTAGAGAAATGTGTGGAGCTTGGCAAAAAAGTTGCTGAGGAAATGAAGGCTAGGACGACTAAGTAGTAAGTGAAGCCCGGTCATTTCCGTCACCTATCTGTTCCGATCCATGATCGCCTAAAATAAGGCATAAATTTTCTTCACGTAATATAATTTTTGGTGGAGAAAAATGCTTGAAAGGAACATTATTAAGATATGTGAGAACGTTTATTGGGTCTGTGTAAGGGATTGGAGCCGTAGGATCTTTGACGCCTTGATCCCGCTTCCAAAAGGCACTTCCTATAACGCTTATCTAGTGGTTGGTAGTGAGGGTAGAGCCCTAATAGATACTGTGAACCCCGGATTCGAGAAGGAATTGGAGGATAAAGTTCGCTCTATCATAAGCCCTGAGGAAATAAATTATATCGTGATGAATCATGCTGAGCCCGATCATGCTGGAGCCATACCGCATATGATGAAGGTCGCGCTGGGGGCTAGGCTGGTGGCAACGGCCAGGGGCGCTAAGATGGCTCAAATATACTATCATGCCCCGCAAGATAGAATCAAAATTGTAGCCGACAATGAGACTATAAGCCTAGGCAATAAGACCCTACGCTTCATCGAGGCCCCGATGCTCCATTGGCCAGAGACCATGTTCACTTACCTTGAGGAGGATGGAATACTCTTTCCCTGCGACTTCTTCGGGGCGCATCTGGCTGGAGGGGTTTACAGCGATGAGGTGGAGGACTTAACCGTCCACGTGCAGAGGTATTGGGGCGAGATAATGATGCCCTATAGGGCAATGGCTCAAAGAGCTCTTGATAAAATTTCTGGGCTAAATATCAAGGTTATTGCGCCAAGCCACGGTCCAATTCATAGGAAGCCAGAGATAATCATGAGTCTCTATAAGCGTTGGGCTGCCGGCGAGACTAGGCGTAAGGCAACCATAGCCTATGTAAGCATGTGGGGTAGCACAGATGCTATGGTAAGAGAGCTAGCTGAAACGCTGATGCGGGAGGGAATAGAGTTGGCCCTTCATAATCTAGTTGTGGCCGATATCGGTGAGGTGGCAAGGGACCTAGTGGATTCGAGGGCGGTGGTGATAGGCGCACCAACAGTCTTAGGAGGGGCGCATCCATTAGCCATCTACGCAGCTTATCTCCTTAAGGCGCTGCGCTCACCAACAAAATTTGCCGCCATATTAAGCTCATATGGCTGGGGCGGGGGAGCCGTGAAACAGATTCAGGAAGTAATTAAAGACCTTAAGATAGAAGTTGTTGGCGCACTCGAGATTAATGGTCCGCCAACGGAGGAGAATATAAGGCAGATCGATGATATAGGCAGGTCTTTAGCAAAAAGAATTAAGGAGGAAACTTAGCGCAGACTAGCCTGGGAAAAGACAAGTCTTGTTTCTGCACCTACCAAACCTAAACATTTATCTGAATTGGTTCTTGTGGCTATTTATGGCATTTTCTTAAGAGGCTAATGCCTAAGATGATTATTTATTTGGGTTTGAGTTAAGTAGGTTAGCGGTTAAATGGTTCCTGGGTTGATGTGGTTTGTCGTCGAAGTATGAGGTTGAATTGATCTCTATTGAGGAGAAGGATAGGCTTATGGAGAAGTATAGTAGGCGTTTCCTCTATGAGCAGAAGGCCGACATATATGGAGTTTGCATCAAAATTCTAACCGACATAAAATATATGAAGGAACGATGGGAGGAGAGCTTCTATCCGATGTCCGCGAATATACGCTCCCATGGGAGGCTAGTGGTGACGAATGAGGAGGGTGAGGGGCAACGCGTACTCTACGACCCGCTCTCTAAAACGGCCTTCCTAATCAACATAGACTATTATGGCTGGGTTAAGTCCCTAGCCCTAAGCGTTGCGGGAGACGTACTTGAAGATAACCATGAAATATACCCCGTCCACGGAGCATGTATAGATGTTGATGGGAGGGGAATCTGCTTAATCGCGCCGCCAGGTACTGGTAAGACCACACATACCTATGGGCTTCTTAGAATTAGCGGTGTACGCGTGGTTTCTGATGACTGGTTCTTTGTGCGCCCAACGGGAGGTCAGCCCCTAGCATTCGCCTCGGAGAAGAACTTCTACATCCAAGCCGATATAGCTGAGGTCTGGGGCGAGTATCATAAGCTTGTTGAAATGGCGGAGTTTGATTCGAGGGGTAGGGCGATAGTGAATATAAGGTGGGTTATAGGTAAGGGGAGAATCTTACCCATGACGACCCTAAGGAGGGCTATATTGCTTAAGCGGGATCCTGAGGATAAATGCGTTTTCAGGGAGCTATCGCCGGAGGAGGCCTCCCGCTACATGGAAGCCGTTAACTTCTGCAACCCCCACCTGCTCGTGAAGGATGAGAGGAAGACGAATTTGAGAAAGAGGTTCTTTAAAGAGCTATTTGACTCCCTAGAAACCTACATTGTGAATACATCTGCCCCAATAGCCCAGTGCCATAGGGTCATAAAAGAAGAAATTTTGGGACTTTAACGCCTCGAGTTAAACCCTTAAGGAGGACATTTTTTATAGATATGCCTCGGTTACATATCTATACATCATTCTATGGCTGCTAAAGTAGGATGCTAGCTTCCCTATAGAGTTCTTCATCAGCCTTATCCATTCGTCTCTCTGCTCATAATATAATGGTATAATTACATGCTCGAGCTTTCCATATAGGTCATTTAGCTCCATGGCTATCTGCTTCTCCATTAGCATGTGCATGCGCTCTTCGGGCGTCGGCCCAATCGCCCACCCGGTGATGCCCTCAACCCAGCCCTCAATCCACCAGCCATCTAAAACGCTGAAGTTTATCACGCCATTGTAGGCTGCCTTCATCCCGCTTGTGCCGGAGGCCTCTAGTGGTGGGAGCGGAGTATTTAACCAGACATCAACTCCAGAAATAAGTTTAGCTGCCATCCCTATATTATAGTTCTTCAGGTACGCTATCTCGATCTCACCCCTAAGGATATTTTTATACTTGAATATATCCTCAATCATCTTTTTCCCAAGATAGTCTTTCGGGTGGGCTTTCCCAGCGAAGATGAGCTGTAACCTCCCCCTCCTATTCACCTCCCTCAACCTCTCTACATCCGAGAATATCAAGGTGTGTCTCTTGTAGGCTGTGGCCCTCCTGGCGAAGCCGATGGTCAAAGTTTCATAATCCATTTTGGCATCAGCCTCACTATTAACGTAGTCTATGAGCTTTTTCTTCTCCTCCATATGGGCCTGCCATATCTCCTCATCCGGGATTACGTCCACTCTTGAGAGAATCTCCGGCTCGTGCGCCCACCCCGAAAGATACTTGTCATATAGTCTTCTGAAGCTCTCGCTTGTCCACGTGTAGGGGTGTACGCCATTTGTTATTGCGTTGATCCTGTGGCTTGGGAACATCTGCTTAGAGACTGCTCCATGCCTCTTTGATACCCCATTAATATACTCGCTTAGGTTAAGCGCCAGGAGCGTCATGTTAAGCCTATCTTCCCCGCCGAGCTTCTTCATTAAGTCTAGTGGTATTATCTCGCCCATAACCTCACAGACGAGCTCATATGGAAACTTATCGTGGGCAACCTCAACCGGGGTGTGCGTCGTAAAAATGCACATGCTCTTAACCCTATTAACGTCTAAGTTATACTTGCGTAACAATTCAACTGCTAAGAGACTTGAGTGCCCCTCATTCATATGATACTTACGCACCTTAACGCCCAGCCTCTCAAGCATTCTGACCCCGCCAATGCCCAGCACTATCTCCTGCTTTAGGCGGTACCTCTCATCACCGCCATAAAGGTATGATGTTATCTCCCTATCCTCAGAGGAGTTTCCCTCAACGTCAGTGTCTAGGAAATATACTGGGACTATCCCCCCAGTAGCGCCCACAACGGTATATTGCCAAGCCCTAATGCGGACATCTCTACCCTCAATCTGAACTGTGACTTCTCCATTCAGCGGCTCCAGTAATTCCTCAGGCTTCCACGGGTCCGGACACTCTATCTGCACTCCATCCGGCGTTAGCTCCTGCCTAAAATAGTCCTTCCTGTTGATTAATGTGACCGCTACAAGCGGGATTCTGAGGTCTGCACTCGACCTAACCACGTCTCCCGCTAGGACGCCTAGCCCGCCGCTGTAAGTGTGCATGTTGTTCGATAGGGCAATCTCCATTGAGAAGTACGCTATCCTGTCCTTCAGTAGTAAGCTCCCAGACTCAACCATGCCAAAGCCTACCTGTATCAAGACTGGCTGATAGAAATAATTAGTTTATCTATTAGGAATATCGATTTGTGCATCATATGTCGCTTATGAAAATTCCGTCTTATGCGGTTGGGAATTAACGCCTGCATATAATTCTCTTCGCTATGACCCATCGCATCTTTCACTCAATTCCGGAAGACAAGATGCCTGTTATTCGTGCCTAGCCTCTCTCTCCCCAGTAGGCGCTATGGGCGCCCCTCAAAAAAGAGGGGGATAAATATTGTGGATGCTCTGATCATACCCTACCTCAGGTGCTTCTCAAGCCTCCTGTTCGCTTCATCCCAGTTAACTATACTCCAGAATGCTTCAACGTAATCTACCCTCTTATTCTTGTAGTCTATATAGTATGCGTGTTCAAAGACATCTAAAACTGCTAGGATTGGAAATGTTGGATACACGTTTGTATTATGCTTCTCTATCTGCATTATCATCGGTCTGCCCGTCTGCTTGCATAGTGTTAGCGCCGCCCAGCCAGAACCCTCAACGGTAACGGCGGCCTGTGTAAACTCTTTTCTGAACCTCTCATAGCTCCCAAACTCTCCATCAATTAGATCCGCAAGCCTTCCACCCGGCTTGCCGCCGCCCTTACCTGGCGGAGCAAGGTTTTCCCAAAAGAGCGAGTGGAGCAGATGACCTCCTATATTCCATGAGAGTTCCTTTAAAGCGGCTTTCACATCTATGTCGGCATTCTCCTTTCGGACACTTTCGAGCCTTTTAAGCACCGCGTTTACTCCGTTAACATATGTCTGATGATGCACCATGTGGTGTATACGCAATTGTTCTTCAGACATATATGGTGCTAGATCACCATAGCCGTAAGGTAGCCGCGGTAGAACATAAAATTTAGTAGTCTCCATACAAGACCACCTAACACACTTATTTTCTATCACCTATACGCTTATTCTACTTTCTCAAACATATCCTTTGGAGCGCCGCATAGCGGACAAGTCCAGTTGCCTGGCAGATCCTCGAAGGGTGTTCCGGGCCTGATGCCTTGATCAGGATCACCCTTATCCGGGTCATAGATGGTGCACCTCCACTTATCCAAGAAAATCATCCCCCACCCAGCATTACGGTAAGCTTTTATTTGCTTAGAGCTTTTAAAAGATTACGTACGATACTCGGATAAAAAGTGACTAATGTAGCCGGATATCGTGAGGGAAATTTATGGATGAGACCGACTTGGCTATTCTTAGAATCTTGCAGGAGGATGCCAGCCTACCTTTCACGGAGATTGCCCGCCAGCTTAAGATGAGCGAGTCCACTATTAGAAAGAGGGTTGAGAGGCTGAAGCGTGAGGGGGTCATAAAGAAGTTCACGGTAGTTGTGGATCCACAAAAAATAGGGTTTAATGCCATCGCAATAGTTGGTATCGACGCCGACCCATCAAAGATCCTTGATGTGGCGAAGAAGCTTTGTGAGCTGCCAGAAGCTAGATATGTTGCTACCTCCACGGGGGATCACATGATTATTGCTGAGGTATGGGCCAAAAACACCATGGATCTACTAAGAACCATTAATGAAAAAATAGGCGTGATAGACGGAGTAAAAAAGGTTTGCCCAGCAATAATATTGGAGAAACTGAAGGAATAGATTCGCAAAAAGCGCTATTAAAGGTCATTATTTTATATTGTGTTTTGCTGCGGAGCACTCCTTACAGTATGTATATATGTCGATTCTCTGCCCGAGTGGTTTGAACCCAAGTTCTTTAACTAACTCAGCCCATAACCTATTTACACTTTCTGACCTATAATCTTCGACTTTTCGGCACTTTAAGCAGACTACGTGGATATGAAGCGACGGATCCGGGTCAAACCTGGAAATACCATCGCTAAACTCTACCTTCCACACCAGCCCAATCTTTGATAATAAATGCGATGTCTGATAGACAGTAGCTAAACTAATAGCCGGATACTTTTTCTTTACCTCTTCATATATCTGATCAGCTGTCGGATGTTCCTTGCTCGAAAGAATAACCTCACAAATCGCTAAACGTTGTGGTGTAACCCTGACCCCCGCTTCCTCTAAGCTTTGCCACAATCTCTTCCGTCTTCATCGTACGATATAAAACGCTAATTAGATTTATATTTTTTAAATAATTGTTATTACGTAATGACAATTATTTAAAATTCGTAATAATAGATTTTGTTTGTGTAGGAGTGATGAAGAATGGGTAGGGTAGCGCGGGAGATGGTGGAGAGGGCTGGAATAAACGTTGATCAGCTCATTGAGCTGCTTGTGAATAACGCTGCGGCTGAACTTACAACCTACCTACTATTATACAATTCTGCGATGTAATCTTATTGGACTTAAGGGGGAAACAGTAAAAGAGATAGCGGAAGTTGCTCGCATCGAAGATCGCAACCACTTTGAGGCGCTTGTTCCACGCATATATGAGCTGGGAGGCAAACTTCCTGACGACATGAAAGTATTTCACGATATGTCGGCATGCCCGCCAGCCAAACTACTGAAGGATCCAACAAACATTAAGGAGATGTTAAAGGTCTTAGTCGAGGCAGAAAGATGTGCAATAAGGGGATATACACATATCTGCAACCTAACAGCCGGAAAAGACCACAGAACGTACGACCTGGCGACTGATTTAACAGAAGCGTTAAAACAAGCGCCCCACGGCGAAGAGGTTTTGAAGAGGTTCCCCATTGTCGGAGTTCTACGCAAAAAACAATAAGAGGGTTCATTTTAAAGCAGTAAAAAATAAGGTGGAGGGAGAAGCTTTACTCTATCTTTTTGTAGCACAGCCACCAGTCTAGGCACTTTATCTCTCCAGCCTTCTCCTGCTCTCTCCTCTTCTGGATCATCTCCACAGTATTTGCTGGCGGGACAATTAAATTGTCGCCGATTATCTCGTTGTTCGGCCAGTTGGCTGGTATGGCATAGCCCTTATCTGCAAGCTGGAGCCCCCTAACCATCCTGAGAATCTCGTCCATGTTCCTGCCCAGCTCCATTGGATAATAGAGCATTGCCCTAATAATGCCCTTTGGATCAACTATGAAGACCGCCCTTACAGTCTGTGTTCCAGCGGCCTGCTTGTGGCGCATACCCAACCTTACGGATATATCGCCAGTGTTATCTGCAATTATTGGGAACTTTATTTCAACGCCGATCTTCTCCTTAATCCACTCCTCCCACTTCAGGTGTGCGAAGACCTGATCTATGCTCAGCCCTATCAACTCACAGTTCAGTTTCTTGAATTCCTCATATCTCTTCTGGAATGCTACAAACTCCGTTGTGCATACTGGCGTGAAGTCCGCCGGGTGACTAAATAAAATAAACCACTTTCCAGCATAGTAGTCCGGGAGCTTAATGACGCCTATTGTTGTTCTGACCTCCATCTCGGGAAACCTATCGCCTATTAAGGGCATCTTATACTCCTCCATCAAAAGCCACCAATACCTTATAGAATTTGTTTGACATATAAAATTTTCCTGCAAAAATCGGCTCTAAATGAAGATATAGAATCCGAAATTAGCAATTTTTATTACTAATTCTTTACTAAATTGGTAAATTTTTCAGGGGAACCATGTTTAAAGTGACCCTTAAGCTTTAAATTTCCTCCCACGTAGGTATGTTTTGGTGAGTGTATGGTTGTAGAGGAGAGTTTAGTGGAGTTTATTAAAGGCCAGATTGCGGTTGAGAGGGAGATCGTACGTTCCCTTGAGGAAGCTCTGGAGGACATGCGTAACCCGGCTGTTAAGGGGGTTTTGAGGGGAATATCTCCCCAGACTCTGTTAAGCACGCTGAGATGTATTCCTCAGCCCTATCGCTCCTAACAACAGCACCACAAGCCCTACCACAAGAGCAGCTTGAGAGACACAAGAGTCTCATAGAGAAGCATATCCGAATAGAAGCCGAGCTAATAAATAAAATTGACAGCATTATCCCCAGGGTTGGCGATGAGAAGGTTAAGCTACTCTTAACAGCAATCTTGGCCGATGAGAGAAGACACCACGAGCTCTTAAAAAAGGTTTTAGAGATCCTCATTCGTGGAGAAACAATAAGGGAGGATGAGTGGTGGGAGGTCCTATGGAAGAACGTCCCATTCCACGGCGCCCCCGGAGGATAAATAAAGATCCTGAAAATCAAGTAAGTGTTAAATATGGTGCCAGATAAATACTTATATTAAAATTTGTGGGAGGAGAGAATTTTGGTTTCAAAGGAATTGCTGGATCTTTTGAATGACGCTATTGCGCGGGAGATTCAGGTTTCCATTCAATACATGTGGCAGCACGTTCAATGGAGAGGTGTTAAGGGCTTCGCGGTTCAGGAAGAATTGAAGAAAATAGCTATAACCGAGATGAAGCACGCCGAAGCCATCGCCGAGAGACTTTTCTATCTTGGTGGAATACCGACAACTAAGCCTAAAGAAGTAATCGTGGGAAAAACCTTGAAAGAGATAATTGAACAGGATGTGAGGGACGAGGAGAACGCAATAAAGCTATACAAGGAGATTATAGAAAAAGCCCGTAAAGAAAATGATGTAACAACAGCATTTTTATTCGAAGGAATACTAAAGGATGAGGAGGAGCACCACGACTTCTTCACAACACTCCTAGAAGAAATTTAAAGGTCCAGAAGATGACCTCATAAACCCCATTTTTTAAATTTGCCATTCCTTCAATAAATATTGTTGGTGGTGAGGAATTGTGTCTCACGTTCTAGAAGTTGAGGCGGAAAATTGGGAGAGGGAGGTTCTTCAGTCTGATATACTGACGGTCGTCGACTTCTGGCATGAAAGATGCCCATGGTGTATTATGTTAAACCCAATATTTGAGGAGGTTGCCGAAGAATATGGGGACAGGGCTAAATTTGTGAGGTTTAACGTCCTTAAGAGCCCAAGAAATAGGGATATAGCGATAAGAAACGGCGTTATGGGTACGCCTACAAT
The DNA here is from genome assembly GCA_038897035.1 of Bathyarchaeia archaeon. Taxonomy (GTDB): domain Archaea; phylum Thermoproteota; class Bathyarchaeia; order Bathyarchaeales; family DTEX01; genus DTEX01. The sequence goes on along the minus strand of JAWAXF010000004.1, from coordinate 72,631 downwards.
AGCATTTTATTGTAATGGGAGACACCTAGGCTCCCTAGTTGGCTTCGTCCCCAAAGATCACCTAAAGCATGCCATCGAGGATTTCATGCTCCGCTATAAGGAGTGTGTCAGGCAGAGTACAAGGCTTAAGTAACTGGTACCGTGAAACTCTAGGTTACCCGATCTTAAACTGCACCCATTCCCCTCACACTTTTAACGCAATCTTATTGGTTAACATACCCGCCAACATCTCCTAACTCAGTGGAATTCGAAGCCATGAAGCCCTCCTTATGGCCGTGAGTATGGGTGGGCCGATTATAAAGGCGGTGATGACAACCAACGCATCTTCTATAAAGGAGTTAATGGCATCGGTTACAAAAATTATGTATACTGCCCCGTTTGTTAGGCCGAAAAAGGAGTATAGACCAGCTGGTATAAATAGGAAGATTCTTGCCAGGGCATCCATCGCAATAGACACAAGTGCTATGAGGATTAAGGGCATGGTTAAATGTTTAATGCCATCTTCAGAGAGCCTTTTAGATATCTTTGCTGTTGGGTATATCAGGGCAAGAGAGAGTAATACGTCCAAGATCGGCCATAGCGGAAGCTGCCTGCCTAAAGGGTGGATGAAGTACGCTGAGAGCATTACAACGTAGATGGCTAAAATTGGCTTCCAATTTCCTTTAGCGAGGAAGCCAGCTGCCAAGGCACCTAAGGGCTCGGCGAAGACCCCGAACATCCAAAGTTCCGTCGGCTTAATTACCCTGGCCATAGTGCTGCCTATTAGAGCCGCTAAATAGCCAACCCAGGGACCGAGAATAACACCCATGATGGGTTCTATGAGAATTGCCCAATTGCGCCATAACGGCATAGGTATAAGATATAGTATTATGTGGAGGGAAGCAAAAACGCCAATAAGCGCGACCTCCCTAGCTGGCAATGCGAGCCGCTTGCCTTCATTGCGCAAGCCTTTACGTTCCTCCTCTCAAGGGCTGGCATCCCACCAGCACGGATAAACCCTCTAACGCAGGTACTTTTATGTTTTTCGAACCCTAAATATGAACTTTAATTATGAAGTCTCATATCCAGCATCAACTTCATTGTATCTCCATTAAACTTTTATTGATCATAACATAGTTATAAACATAAGCGGCGCCCTCGCCAGTATAAAAGAGGGAACTAAAATTGCTAATTGAGCATGAAGCCCTAAGATTCAATAGAACTAATTGTATTTTTGAGCGCATAAAAAGTCTAACCGTAACTGAGGAAATAATTGACGTATATGTTAATGGGGATCTTTATGCAACCTTTCACTGCCTTCCATCACAGATTAAGGAGCTTGTGGTGGGGCACCTCTTAACCGAGGGCATTATAGGAGACTTAAAGGACCTTATAGAGCTTAAGGTCACAGGAAAAAGCGTTTATGTGGAATTGCCCGAAAAGGCATTCCTCGACTCCATTAGGAGGAGACGGCTAATAACTACTTTTTTCGGCAATAGCGTCATCAAACCAGACTTACTGGAGAAGGCTAGTAAATTGGGATTTAATAAGGTAAGATTTAGTGCTGAGACAGTTTTTAAAGCCGTCGAAGCATTGAACTCGATCTCACCAATTTATAAAGCTTCTAAGGGGTCCCATGGAGCTCTCCTCATCGATGAATATTGCAACATTATGTCATTTGCGGAGGATGTTAGCAGGCATAATGCCATTGATAAGGTTATCGGCGACGCCGCCCTTAGGGACATAGACCTCACTAAATTGCTCTTAGCATCTACTGGTAGGCTAACATCGGAGATAGTTGTTAAAGCTTCCCGAGTTGGAATACAAGTTCTAGTATCGCTTGCAGCCCCCACAAGCTTGGGTATAAAAATTGCCGGTAACCTTGGATTAACCATCATAGGATTCGCTGGAGAGAGATATTTTCATATTTATACGTTTCCGGAGAGAATAAGGGAGACGGAAAAAGGAAAGTAGCTCAGAGACCTAATTTTTAATTATCCTAAATTTTAGACCCGGAGCGCAATTATTTCTGCTTAGAAGTCGATAGGTGTTATCTTCCGAGCCTTCTCTCCCAAGATTTTATTCGCGATAAGCTGCGCCACTTTAGCCCCGCTGAGTAGCATTCCACCAAATATAGGCCCCATGCGTGGCGCCTGATCGACCGCCGCAACGGCCATTCCCGCGGCAAACAGTCCTGGGCAAACCTCCCTTGTACCCTCTACAACCAGTTTTTCGGCTTCTGGAGTCCACATGGACCTTTCACCCTTAATGGAAACATTTAGCTCGGGTATTTTTCTAGAGGCTATTGAGAGTACTTCGGCCTCGTGTCCAGTGCAATCTACAACGGCCTTGGCCTTAACTCCGAGCGGGTCGACGTGGAGCCCAGCCATCGTCACCGAAGACCACTGTACAACCACACCTATCACTCTAAGCGGATTAACCCTATAGATTATGTCTTCGACGGTTACTCCTAAGATTATTTTTGCGCCGGCATCAATAGTCCCTGAGGCGAGCTTAGCCATCATCTCGGCAGCATCGGTAACAAATAATCCCTCCCCAATGGTCTCAATTCTACAGTTAATGTCTTTTAGAACTTTCTCCGCCGGAGACTCCACGACAATCTTGTGAAACTGCATCCCACCGCCACCCATGCCCCCGCCAAAAGATAATCTCCTTTCGAAAAGAACTGTTTTTAAACCAGCTTTAGCAGCATACATAGCGGCAGTGAGCCCGGAGGGGCCGGCGCCGACAACCACAACGTCATTCTCGACTATGCTGAGCCAATCCTCCATAGTCTTCCGGATTATAGTCTTGGTTATGGTCTCCTCATCAACCTCTCTAATCTTAAGCGGCATCACCTATCACCATCACGATTACTCAGCCCGTTATCTCACACTTATATCCTTAAAGTTTTCTTTTGTATAGATAGGCATAGCTCACAGAATTTTAATGCGATTTCATCCTGGCTCAGCTCTCCAGAAGATATTTTCTTGGCCAGCTCATTTGCGGCCGATTGAATTATTGGTAAGTCGTCCTTAAACCGTTCTAAATCCGCGGTCCCGCGCTTTAACCGCAGATATTGGCTTATAGCGGCCTGCGTAGTCCCAAGCTTCCTTGCAACTTCCACCTGCGTAAAACCATATTTTTCAATGAGCTCCTTAGCAATATAGGCTCTAAAGATTGGGAGAATGCGCCTGCCAATAGATTCGCATGGCAAACTCATAAGGCTACCCAAAATATAATATAACACAATTATAAAATAAAAATACTTTTAAATAGAGTAGCGCTACAACTCCTGGGAGGTCAATTGTTTGGTGGCAAAAAGCGACCTGGGAAAGTTTCTTTATTGCTCTAGCCTGCTGGAGAAGAGGGTTGCGGAGGCTTATGAGCATATCGCTAATTTAGTTAATGATAAGGCCATTAGGTGCCTTTTGATGTATATCGCCCATGACTCACTCAAACACGCTGAGTACTTTGGATCGATGGCAGAGTTACTCTCTCATGGCATAAGCATATGTATCGAAGATTGTGCGAAGGTTTGGGGCGAGCTATGGCTTAACATTGTTAAAGATGCCGAAAATATTCGCGAAAGAACTGAGATAAGAGTTGCCGATCTTACTCCCTAGTAAATTATCTAGAGAAAATTGAAGGCTTTGCTCCTGAAGAATATCTAACAGCTTTACACGCTAAATTGATCGATCTGATGGCTGCTGAGGAGGGAGTAAATCTCGGTCACTTCAAAACATTATTAAACTGGATCATCGAGGACGAGGATAAGTATAAGCAAATACTTAGGATGATTAAAGACTTGTTGCCTAGATTCCAGTAATGAGCAATTTTTAATTACCTGTACAGCCTAACACTCTCATCGATTTTCATTATTTCTTCGTGGAAGGCTTATTTCCTTTATGCCAGATAACGTTACCAGTGATAATATTGCGCTAGCCTCAAAATAACTCAGGGAAATATCGGAGGATGAAGATATTTTTATGTAGAGCTAATGGTTCGTTTAGTAGGCCAAGGATGTCTAGAAGAAGTCTCTTTTTAGCAGCATCAACAACAGCGTCCTTTCTAACACCATTTATGGCCATAGCCACGAATATCGCCCTTCCAGCTATAGCTAAGACTTTTAGTGTCGATATTGCGGTTGCTAATTGGGTCGCCAATTCCTTCTTAATCTCTATGGCCTCAACAATACTACCAATAGGCGCCGTGGCGGATTGGATTGGCAAAGAACCAATATTTATTGGTGGAGTAACAGTTTTTGCTATGGCCTCCCTCTTAACTCCATATGCGGGTAGCTTCGCCCTCCTCATATCTTTGAGGTGCATCCAAGGCCTTGGCGCCGCCATGATCTCTGGGACGGCTGTCGCAATACTCGCCAGCATATTTCCAGAGAGAGTTGGCTTTGCCATCGGGATAGAACAACGCTCGGCCCCGCTATTCCAAACACAACACAAATTATGCATGGGGTTCCGAGACAAGCATTTGCATTAGCGTCATCATTTCTAGGTCTAATGAGATTTCTGGGTCAATCTTTGAGCACATCAATGTTAACGGCATCGATGCTGGCGTTAAAGCCATTTACGAAGTCTATGGAGATGGCACTAATAATATATGCCTTTACAGCGGCCTGCGGAACAGTTACTGCCTCATTTTCAGCATATATTAGAGAATATTATATTGGGTTAGGTTAGGGGCGCGCTCGCCCTCTCAAGTTTATTTACAAGTTTTTCAAAGGTTATCTCGTTAAGAATGGACCAGTCGAATTCCTCAGTTTCTCGTAGCTCCAAACTTATGGCGTTGTTTGGGCATACGGCTATGCATGAACCGAAACCGTCGCAGCGCCTCTCGTCTATAAGCCTGGACTTCCCATTAACCAGCTGAAGGGCTCCAGTCAGACAGGCTTCAACGCACCTGCCACATCCAATGCATTTTTCCCCATCAACTGTTACTATTAGCCTTGTACTTTTAGGCATAGTAACAACCTGCCTCTTTACTTCTAATGATCCTCGTGCGTCTCTCGCTCGGCCCTTATCATCGACTCATCGAGTACGCCAGGTTTGTAGGGCTCAACCTCCCGGGAATACACCCTCACAATATAATGCTTAGAATTAATTTCTTTCCCAGTCTCCCTAATAGCCCTCGTGACCATCATGTGTAGTGCGTGGCAGCATGGAACTTCCATAGCATAAACAGCAACCTCGCTGGCTTTAGTCTCTTTTATAAATAAAGTGATTTTGTTCATCATTCTATTTGGGTCTTCGAGAAGCGGGCAGCCGATTATGACTGGGCTGCCGCCCCTAAACTGCTCACCAACTTCCTCATTTAAGAGAACAGCACAGTCAGCAGATACAACTATTTTATCCCGCATTAAGAACGGTGCTTGTGGATGAATTAACAGGATTTTAACTGGCCACTGGAAGCCCATCATCCTCTCTCCTTCCTGATATTTTTTCTTAGATCTTCAGCCCTAGCCTTGCTGATGATTCCCCTATTTTCTAAATCATCGATACACTTATCTGCATATTCGCACCATGAAAGACATGATTCTGAAGGCTCGCGATAAACCATCTTACCGCATTTCGGGCACTTAAGTTGCGTTTCATACTCAAAGAACTCTACTTCCTCGCCACAGAATGGGCACTCTCTAATCATTATTTGCGGCTCTATCAGGCTCCTCACTCCAGGACAACGCTTAAGCATGCTAGACACGCTCACTATAACCTTTTCTGACTTAACTTATTAAATCTTCCCGTAAATTTTCTGGTCTCTTGAAAAGAAAATGATTATCCATACTAAGCTTAGGATGCGTGAAAAATACATCGCAAAACTATCCTCCTCTTTATTTCCTCAGGATAAGTTTACTATTGGGTCACTTCCAACATAATTTCTCTAATCGCACCTATGGATTTCTCAGCCATAGTCTCACCAATGAGCCCCTTGAATTGCGCTCCCAAAACTTTTCGGATCTATCAAGAATTGTTTAAGGTTTTGTTATGCGCCTATTAAAGATTATGAGGATGGCAATATAGAATACTGTTAACATTGCGGCGATAACTAAGAGCAAAGTTAAGTTTTCTCCCACTCCAAATATTATTGGTATTGGCCCCAGAAGAAGGATTAGGCCAGAAGATTTTGTGAGGCCGGAAAATATGGCCACTAACATCAAGACGATTACCCCGAGGAAAATCAGCATAAAACCAATAAAGAATAGTTTTAGGGCAGATGGAAATTGGGGTACTGACTCCTCGAGCTCCACTTCTTGTGGAGCAATCTTCCCCGCCCTCCTATAACAGTCTAAGCACAGCCATGTATCCGGCTTTATACATGACTCACATATAGCTCGGCCACACTCTTGACAGATATACCTTGAAACTCTTCCGCCACATATCTCACATGGCTTCACCATAATTTCTACAGTCCTCCTAATCCAGCTCCCCGCAAGAGAACTATAACTATAAAGAACGTTAACATAATTACTATTAGCGCAATCGACAGAATTACGAGGACTTTTACGGTCTCTTTATCAGTCCCAAAAATTATTGGAATCGGCCCAAGCATAACTAGGCCTCCTCCCCTAAACCTTTTAGTTCTCCTCTTAATGGTCTCAAAAAACATAATTACTGCGGCTATGAAAAATATCAGTATACCGGCTATTATAAAGAGCCAGCCAATAGCGACGCCGATCATGGGCGTATCCATGTTTAACCCGGTACCCCCAAGCTATTTATTTTCCTGAAGACACAGTTATATTCTTATAGTCTCCCTAACTAATCCTAATCTTAGTTGGCTGGAGATGTTGACCCTCGAGCACATTATTGCTAAAATTCTTTCTGTAAGGCCAGACTTATCTAGAGATAAAGTTATGAGGATGATTGAGGAAAGGGAGAGATTAGCTGGAGGTTTTCTGACGCGAGAGAGCGCTGCCCTAGCGTTGGCCGCCGAGTTAGGTGTCATTATTGAGCCCAATTTAAGGTATGAGATGCGAATAAAAGATCTAGTTTCAGGCCTACGTGACGTCACTATTACTGGCAGAGTAATATATATTTCTCAGCTAAAAAGATTCAGCCGACCGAATGGAGGGGAGGGAATTAAAAGAAGTATACATGTAGCTGATAAAACTGGCATTGCTAAAGTCGTCCTCTGGGACGATAAAGCGACACTAATCAGCCCTGAAAGTCTAATAGATAGAATAGTGAGGTTATCGCATCTCTCTGTCAGACGCAGGGCCGGGGGCAGGCTGGAGCTAAATGCTGGTTTGAGAAGTATAATAGAGGTTAACCCGGATGGAATTAAAAGCGAAGATTATCCACCTTTAACTCTCTTCACAAGAAGTATTAGTGAGCTATCCCAGCACAAAGATAAGATCGTCAGCGTCCTCGGATTAATTGAACAGGTCTATCCAGTAACTACATTTAAGCGACAAAATGGAGTGGAGGGAAGAGTAAGACATGTAGAGATTGTGGATGGAGGCGGTAAAGTAACCCTTATACTTTGGGATAATCACGCAGATACCCTCTCAGAATTACAAGCTGGGAAATACATTATAGCCTTTCAAGTGAGGGTGAGAGAGCGTTGTGATGGGAGGATTGAATTGCATACAACAAATAGGACGCAAATTATAGTGATGGAGAGAAAGCCCTCGGGTTTTGGCTGAATAATCTCTTGAAAAATGATAAAAAATGAGTTAAAGGTTTTTGCGTTTACTCCTTCTTCGCCAGCGCTATCTCTATTGTTGAAACATTCACCTTCGGCCTGTCTGGGCTGCTCATTTCCTGTGTGCCTATTTCGATTTTCTCAATTGTGAGGTCTTTTATAAAGGCTCGGCGAAGCAGCTCGACAACGTCAACTGCTCTGCTTATTGCTCTTCCTCTGGCCTTCACAATAACCCTCTTCGCACCAGAGTTAAACGCTGTTAGGCATGCAACCACATAGTTCATTACTGGTTTCTTTCCAATCATCACCTGACTCTCTTCGACCATAGCGCATCTCTACTCCTTTAGCCGCATTTCTTTTTAAATCACCCTAATCTTTTGCATAACTTCAATATAATATTTTCCTTGAGAACTCCTTAACCCGCTTTTGTGTCTAATTAAATTTTTGTGAAGAATGTCGCGAGCAATGCTCCAAAAATGACAAATATTGCAGAGTTTTTCTTAGCTTTTCTGAAGACATTCTCGGTTAAAAGGCTCAGCTCACTTACTCTTCTTTCACCAATCACTTTAACTCCCGGGATATCTATTTTGCACCATGAAAACTCGACTACTTCCATGTTTTTTAGGGCTTCACAGACAGCCTTCTTCACTTCATCAATTATTATTTTGTGATCAATAGCTTCGCCTATGGGATGATATCCTCTCCTATTCAGCACAACCGCGCTAACGGCATGTGTATCAGTTGTAAAAACCTCGCCACAATCTATGCCAACATCTTTGAGACTTGATAAAATCTTTTCCCTAAGGCTGGACACCATGTTGTTCCCATCAATAGTGACATAAGCCGCTTTCACCCCATTGACTTCCACAACGATTGCAGTTATGCCCCCAGGGCCCATCCCATCCTTAAGCCCCAGACCTCTTGGGAGAACACACCCAGCGCCAACCTTTATTTCACTAAATGCCGTGTGTCTCAGGTAAGCCGCCTTCTCTAAGGCTAGATAGGCTACTTCCTTAAGAGACCCTACTGATCTCTTCATATCAAAAGACCCATTAATACTGTTATGAGCGTCAATGACTATAGCCCAAGAAAAACCGTTTTCCAAGGCTTTTTTGATGATTGCATCATTGAGATCTGACGGTAAATCTTCCATTGTCTCAGGCGAAGTTGTTAGGGTTACAAAGGCACAGTCGTCAAAAACTTGGCAGCCAACTTTGGCTCCATTCCCTTCTACCATGAAGAAATTGGTTGCCCTGCTTGAGAAATTTTGTAGCCCTTTTAGGGAGAAGATCAGACTTTTAATGATTTTTTCATTCTCTGCTTGCGAGGGCAGATCAAGCTCGTGCCCCGAAATTCCATGCGGAACAGAAACTATACATTGAAATTCTCTTTCTAAAGATTCCTTTATTATACTTGGGAGAAGACTGCTTCCGACGTTTTTGAACGGCCCAGGATGTATACTTGGAACTATGATCATTGCCTTCAACTTTCCAGTATTTTTCTCCCTGAAAGTTAGCGCTGATACGGATACGGTTCTCTCTTCACTCAACCGTTCCAGTATCTCTTCAAATGGTCCCTTAACATTCTCAGTCCAATTTGCCACAAAAGCTTTAGCTGTCTCAAGAGAAGGAATGCCAAGCAATTTCTCCCCCTCTACATCTAACGACTTTTTAAAAAGCCATACACTTAAAACAGAAAATATTAACGTAAAAGGAAGGGAATAGAGAAGGATGGAGAAGTGGAGTACTTCTTGTCTAAAGATTGTTACCAGCGCATTTGAAAGCAGTAGAAGAAGCATAGGTTGAAGTACACCGAATATGGTCTTAGAATACTTTCCAGCAAAGGAGGTAGCGTTTATGACAAGAAGACGAAAAGACAAGGTTACATAAAGTCCGAGGGAGAGAACCTTAGTATAAATGCCCGTTTGTAAATATTCGAATGATAGGCTAATTATTGTAAAAATAACGAAAAAAATGCCAGAGAAAAGTGAAAGAAAAAATACTCTCTTTAAATCGCTAAAAATTATGTCTCGTTTAAGCAATAACCTATTAGCTAGATAATCGGAGAAGAGTGCAGAAGCAAAAAATATAGACCCAAATAATATGCCCCTTACTAGAGCATTTTCTGCAACCAGCATTAACAAACTAAGGCGCGAACAAACAAGTAAACTGGTGAGAAAACCGAGAAGCAAATTTATCAAAAATAATATGAGAAGGAGTATTTTGATAGAAGGAAGATAGAAAAGGGAGGAATAATGCTTAACCGCTAAATTGATATTCTCTCTGTGGAGCAAGTCCTTCATATTTCTCCTCCACATTTATAAACCATAATACCCTGTGTAAGACAAAAGATATTTTAAGCTTTTAGGTAAAATCCAAGAGAACATTCAAGTATAAAATTGAATTAACACGCATATCACAATAAAAGCTATTGTTAATATTATTAGCATTTTTGGTTTTACCTTTATTCCAAAGCTTTCTTCCTCAAAAAATCTTAGTAGCCCAGCGCTCGTGGCTGGCGCTGGCCCACCTCTCCTTCTACGCATTTCTCTTCTTTTGCTCAAGCTCGGCCACCCAACTAACATTTAAAACAGAAGAAGGATAAAATTAAGTTTTTGCCTAAACACCCAGTTTAGGCTCACCAAGCCTTCTGTCGAGACAGGCCTTAACGAAACCATAGTATTCCGGGCTTGGCTTTCCTGGTCTGCTTTTAAATTCTCCGTGGAATTGTGAGGCAAAAAAGAAGAATTTGTCCGGCAACTCAAGGATTTCCATTCGCTTCCCATCAGGGCTCCTTCCGGAGAAAATCAGCCCATGTTTCTCCATCACCTCTATGTAATCCGGGTTTACCTCATATCTATGTCTGTGCCTCTCATATGCTTCCGTCGTACCATAAAGTTTGTGGGCTACCGTTCCCTCTTTAATGACTATCTTATGTGACCCTAAACGCATAGTAGCCCCCTTATAAGTTACCTGCTGCTGTTCTGGCATTAAGTCGACTACAGGATGAGGTGTTTTTTCATCAATCTCTGTGCTGTTTGCATCCTTTAATCCACATACATTTCTTGCGAATTCTACGACAGCTAATTGAAATCCAAAGCATATCCCCAGAAATGGTATGTCATTCTCTCTCGCAAATTGAATGGCCATTATTTTGCCAAGGGCGCCGCGAGAGCCAAAACCATATGGGACAAATATTCCGTCATAGTCTTTAAGCATGCTAATTTTCTTTGGGTTCTCCTCAAATGTTTCTGCCTCTATATAATCTATTATAACCCTCGTATTACAAAGAGCGCCAGCATGCTTAAATGCTTCGTTCATGCTAACATAACTGTCTATAAGGCCAGCGTATTTGCCGACGAGGGCCACCCTAATAGTATATTTATAATTTTTTAGGGCGTTAACGAAACCTTTCCATTTTTCTATCTCGCTTGTGCTGATCCTCTTTGGTAGGAGCCCAAGACGCTTACATACATACTCTCCCATTCCCTGCTCATCGAGAATTAAGGGAACTTCATATACTGTAGGGACGTTATATGAGCAGAAGACAGCCTCTTTCGGTATTGTTCCGAAGAGGGCTATTTTTTCAAGAGCCTCCTTTGTGATCATTTTTGAGCACCTGGATACTATCATGTCCGGCTGTATGCCTATTCTGCGAAGCTCATTAACGCTATGCTGGAGTGGCTTAGTTTTCATCTCTGCGGTCACATCCAGTATTGGCACTAGGGCCACGTGAATATAAAGAGTATTTTCGTAACCCTCTTCGAGGCGCATCTGTCTTATGGCCTCGAGGAATGGTAGCCCCTCTATGTCTCCTACGGTCCCACCACATTCTGCAAGGACTACATCTGCTCTAGATTTCTCGGCAACCATACGTATCCTACGCTTAATTTCATCGGTTATGTGGGGTATTATTTGGACACATTTCCCAAGGTAATCTCCCCTTCTCTCCCTTTCTATGACAGCCTGATATATTTGCCCAGTCGTAATATTATTCTCCTTAGAAAGGTTTATGTCTAGAAACCTTTCATACCATCCCAAGTCAAGATCCGTTTCACCACCATCCTCTGTAACAAAGACCTCGCCATGAACATATGGGTTCATGGTCCCAGCGTCAACATTTACGTACGGATCTATTTTTATCGCAGTGACAGTAAAACCTCTAAATTGAAGCATCTTACCCACAGAGGCCGTGACAACTCCCTTACCTACGGAGCTTAACACCCCACCAGTAACAAAAATGTACTTAGCCGTATCTGATCTACCTCCAGCACAATAAAACATAACTAAGTATCAGTCTCCAATAATTTAAACATAATTTAAATGAAAAAGTGTTAAGGTATACCATTATTTTGCCAGGTTCCCCCTAAAATAAGCTTTTTCAGGGGCTACTTTTTGGAGACAACTTTTTTATCCCATCCATGTAGGGCCTCAAAACCCTCGGTATTATAACTGATCCATCTTTTTGCTGATAGTGTTCTAGAACAGCCATCATTGTTCTACTTGTCGCTAGAGCTGTACTATTAAGCGTGTGCACGTAGCCCCTTGGAGGTCTGCCTGGCCCCTCTCGATATTTTATGTTCAGTCTTCTAGCTTGGTAATCGGTACAGTTTGAATTTGAGCCTATTTCCCTAAACTTTCCATCAGCCATCCAGACCTCAGTATCATATTTCTTAGCCGCGACCGTTCCGATATCTCCTGTGCAGACGTTCACCACGCGGTAATGTAGCCCGAGCATCTGGTACATCTCCTCGCAGTTTCGCTGTAATTCCTCATGGATATCCCATGATTGCTCGGGAAGGCAAAAAACGAACTGCTCAATCTTGTTGAATTGGTGCATCCTAAAGAAGCCCTTGGTATACTTCCCATGGGCTCCAACCTCCCTTCTAAAGTTAGTGCTTACCCCAACGAACTTAAGGGGGAGTTGATCCTTATCTAAAACTTCGTCCATGAACATTGCTGCTATCGGGTGCTCGCTTGTGGCAATTAGATATAAATCTTCACCCTCAATTTTATACATCACCTTCTCGAAATCTTCGAGATCGACGCATCCCTCGTAGGGCTTTCTACGCATCATATAGGGGGGCATGACAAGTATGAACCCCTTCTTTCTGAGAAAATCTATCGCGAATCTTTGTATTGCGAGGTCGAGTAGAACAAGCTCTTCTTTGAAGTAGAAGAAGCCTGCTCCCGCAATTTTATTGGCCCTTTCCTCATCAACTAAACCTAAGCCCTTTGCTATCTCGATATGGCTTTTCGGCGGAAAATCGAAGTTCGGTGGGGTTCCCCACCGCCTTATCTCAACATTATCATTCTCGTCCCTTCCATAAGGAACACTTTCATGAAGTAGGTTAGGTATCCGCATAAGAAGATATCTTGCCTTCTGCTGGTACTCATCTACCTGACTCTCCAGCAGCTTAATCTCATTCTGCACTCTTTCAGCTTTAAAAAGTAGCTCCCCAGGATCCATGCCAATTTTCTTCTTTTGCGCCACCTCAATGCTAAGCTCATTTCTAATTCTCCGAAGATTATTTAGCTTTGTCTGAAGATCCCGCCACTTTTTATCGGCTTCAATGAACTCCTCAAACACTTTAAGTTTTTCTGGGTCATTTCTGCGTCTAATGTTTTCTCTAACAAGATCCGGTTTTTCTCTTATCAGCTTGACGTCAATCATTTTCCTCCGACCTTCCCAAGAAAATAGAGAGAGAAGAGGGAAAAAATATAAATGTTCCCAGCATTCCCCAGCAAACTTTAATATAACTTCGTCTCAATTATTTGGGTGCGGTGATGAATGTTTGTCAAAGAGCACACGCGTTAAGGATAAGTGGCGCAGTAAAAGGTGGTATACTGTAGTTGCTCCACATTATTTCGGAAGCATTGAGATAGGCGCTATACCAGCCGATGAGCCGGGGAAGCTGCTGGGAAGAGTTGTTGAAGCAACACTCTATGACATAACACAAGACTTTTCTCACCAATACTTAAAGCTATACTTCCAAGTAGTCAGCGTTGATGGCAAGAGAGTCATGACAATATTTAAGGGGCATGAGTACTCCAGAGATTACCTCAGAAGTCTCATTAGGCGAAAGACAACTAAGGTTGATGGCATTTTCAATATTACGACAAAAGATGGCTATAAGTTAAGGGTTGCCGCGGTTGCTTTCACAACAACTAGAATAAAAACGTCACAGGAAAAGGCGATCCGCACAATAATGAGGAAGATTATTGAGGAAAAAGCTAGCACATTAACATTTGAACAATTTGTTCAAGAAGCAGTTCTTGGGAAAATTGCTTCAGACATATATAATGAGACTAAGAAAATAACGCCGTTACGCCATGTAGGAATAAGGAAATCTAAGTTACTCTCCAAACCAAAGATTGAAGCGACTTTAACCGCGGAGGCTCCGGGATCCGAGATAACCGTTAAAAAAGGTATTTCAGGAGAACTCTCAGGTGAAGCAGTGATATCTGAGGGGAACGAAGAATAAAATATCATTATTAAATTAGTCCACCATGACAAGAAAAGGAAATTCTCACCTTAGAAGAAGGGTTGCCCGCGAAGCTGCTCTTTTACTTTACACATTACAGGAAAAGGAGTTTAAGCAGGCAAAGGAAAAGGCTGCGAGAACGCTTGGCTTAAAAATTCTTCCATCAAACTTTGAGGTTGCTGAGGAGCTGGATCGAATCGCAGATGAGTGTGAAGGTGAGGAAAGGTGGTCCCGCCTAATACGCATGCGCAGAGAAGCGCTTAAAATAATGGAACTACTCTCCGCTTTCCATCCAAAGCTTATAGGAAGCGTCTGGAGGGGAACAGTAAATAGAAATAGTGATATAGACATAGATGTTTTTTCGCAAGATTGGAGACTAGTTGTTGAAGTTATTAACAAAAGCGGCTTGAAAATATTAAGTATAGAGACAGCCCCCTTGGAGAAGGATGGAAGCGGCAGGACTATCCATATTTTTGTTGATCTTCCCTCTGGGGACAAAGCCGAAATAATTGTTAGGAAGATAGAAGACCTAAATAAAGTCGAATTATGTGACATATACGGCGATGTTAAGAAGGGATTAACGACTAATCAGTTAAAGGCAGTCCTTGAAAAGGATCCGCTGCAAAGGTTTGTGCCTAAACGGAGAATGCGATAAATGCCGGAGAACCGGTTACTTTTAAATCCCCCTCTAATTAAATAATATTGTTGAGGAAAGCCTAATGGATATCGATAAAGAAATATTCAGAAAAATGTTCCCCAATCTTGCCAGAGAAATGGAGACGGGTATATGCAAGATATCTGTAACTTCTGTTAGACTTGATCCGGAAGAGGGAGAGAAAGCAGTGTCGAAAAAGTTTGATGGATATAACCCAGACGTGATTGATTTTATAAGAAGATGTGACACCGAAGGGCAGGCCGAGGAGATAATAGCGTATTTAGAAAAACGAGGTGAGATTAGCGGGAGCTACGCATCAAGCCTTCGGAGACAGCTTAAAGAGAAGGGTGTAAGAAGTTTTGGTCCCAAAAAGGAGGATGCATATTATCTTAGGCAGGCTGGATACAAATAAAAAATTCAATAAGACATAATTGCTTTATTACTATCAATGTAGTGCTGTGCCGGGGACTATTCAATGAATCGACTAAAAATATTATTAATAGGGTTTCTGTTTCTGGCCACCATCGTTAGTGGTTTTCCAGTAGAAAGAACTTTTGGCAACGTGAATGATACTCTTAACTTCTCTGCGAGCATTAAGAGAGAAATTACAATTTTGGATGGGGGATACATCATGATCAACGATACCTTTCTTCTTATGCCCTATAATGAGCATGCTCAATTACCATCATTCTATCTAATTGGCATACCAAAGAACTATCACAGAAACCTAGTTTACTCATCGGCCCATGATCCCCACGGTTTCCTCAATACAGAGTTATTTGAAGAAGATGAGACCTTTAAGTGGTTCAGAATCTCCCTTATGACTGATAGTATAGATAAAAATCAGCCATATAATTTTACTTTAACAACGGTTTTTTTGGATCTGATTAAAAGAAAAGCTGAAAACGTATTTCGTGTAGAATTTCCATTGTATCCAGTGCTCAGATATAAGTCTGATCTTTGTAATGTAACGCTAGTGCTTCCATCCAACGCTGAAGTTTTACCAGGGGGCTTTCCGCAGGAAATCTTCTTAAACATGACCAGCGACTTTAGGCTGCTCAATAATATGACGAGACCACTTCCAGCTTACATAAACATCTCATCTTGGATAGAGTTTTCGGATGCGACCTTCAGTATTCTTAAGATTTTAGAGGTGAGGAGGGAGATTTCAGTAAATGAGTGGGGAAGGATGTACGTAACTGACCTCTATAGCGTGGAGATGGTTAATGCACATAATCTTAGTGTGGTTTTACCGCCTGGCTCAACGGACATAACTATTTATGACGCGTATGGCAGGTATCCAGAGAATTATATATTAATCGAGAGAAGAGAGCGTGAAGTGATTGCGAAAATATTTTTAGCCGATAGGATAAAGGATGAAGCGAAAGCGAAGATAGCTGTACTCTACTCGTTGCCTATAAGGGGATACACTGAGAAAAAAAGCTGGCAGATATATTCGCTAAGCATTAACATTACGAGGCCTAACGGGTGGTTTATCCCTAGAATTGCCATATCCATCTTATTACCCGAGGGGGCTAGCATTATAAACGGGGAGCGACATCCCTCTGCTAAGTACGAGAAAATAGGCTTTTTCCAAGAGAAAATTACCTTTGAGTACTATAACATCACAAGATATGAGGTTTTAGACCTAATAAATGTCGAATACCAATACATAGTTCTTTGGGCAGCTTTCAGGCCAACAATATTGGCTATAGCTCTAGTTGGCTTAGCTGGCATAGCCGTCATATTTGCTAAGCCAGCTGGTAAAGTTACAGCCGCTACAGTATTTTCTCCAGAGGCCCTAAAGGCTTTTATTCAAAAGTATGAGGAGATGGAGGATATCTTCCTAAAGCTAGACTCTCTGAGGGAAGAATATATGAGGGGGAGAATTCCTAAACGGCGCTATCAATTAATGAGAAAAATGTTTGAAAAGCAACTTAATGCCATAAGGGAAAAGTTTATGGAGCTTAGAAAGGAGATAGAATCCGCTGGAGGACGCTATGCCGAGATGATGAAGCAACTGGAGAAGGCAAGTAGTGATATAGAGGATGCAAAAAGAAAACTTGATGAGACTGATCTAAGGCTACGTCGGAGAGAAATTTCTGTTGAGGAGTATAATAGGCTCATTAATGAATACACTCGTAAAATTGAGAGGGCAAAATCCCTCATAAATGAGATCATTTTAAGACTTAAACTGGAAATTTAAATCATTATTAATTAATTTGTTCATCTTCTAAATCAGACCCAATAATTAATTAAATTTATCTCTTTAAGTGCTAGATTTAAGCAATGAAGATATCCATTCAAGGGGCTGCTCTAATACCTTACCAACCGGAGTGGGAGTTTCTAAAAGCATACTTAGGATTCTCTGAATACAAGGCAAGAGTTTATGGATTTTTGGTGAGGGAGGGCCCCCCTCAACCGCAATAAAAATAAGCATTCAATGCAGAGTTCCTAGAACAAAAGGTTTACTGTGTTCTTAGAAGGCTTATAGAGCAGAATATGGTCGTTGAGGTGCCCTTAAAACCCAAAACTATTTGCCGCCCTCCCACCAAGTGAAACACTAAACCCCTCATAGATCTTCAAGAAAAACCATAAAGCTACTTAACGAAGTTTTTCTCGATCTTCAAAGGAAATATGAAGAATCTACAGGCTCTAGGATGCTCCGCGAAGAGGCCTGGATATTAAGTGGGGAGGAAGCGTTAAGGGAATTGCTAAACCTTCTTTCAAGCGCTAAAGAACGCATCGAATTTTTTCCTCTTGGAAGCTTTTTCTTTTTGTTTACAGGTTTCTGAGAGATGTTTTAGATGATCTGCTTGAGAAAGGTGTAGGTGTTTGTTTATATTTTCCCCTTAACTCAAAGGTTGATAAGAGAATTTGCTATAACAGTATGGGTTTACATTATAGAATCGTGCGTAGTTTACCCATAGCCCTTACTATATTAATCGATAACGATTACATCATACTCTATACCGCGAAGAGCGAGGAAGATCTCTCCTTAGGAGGTGAGTGGATCATAGTTCATGGCAAGAAGCTTTTTAATGTCTTCACCCAGGATCCTACTTTATATAAAGCAGGAAAAATGCTCATTGATCTAATAGATCGCCCCAAGATCCCAAAAATTTTTATTTTAGTAAGACCTTTTCTGAAAAATCGAGCTGAGGTGTTCGTGTATGGTGAAGATAAATGTTGACTTAGAGAAGTGTACTGGCTGTGGATCATGTGTCGATGTTTGTCCCGTGGGCGTATATGAGCTCAAGGAGGGAAAATCAGTACCTGTCAAGGTCGATGAATGCCTTATCTGTAGGGCATGCGAAACGCAATGCCCAAGCGGCGCCATAACTATTACTGAGTAAGGGTAAAAAGAGCTACGGCTTTCTGCAAAGACAGCGTTTCAGAAAACTTACAGGTTTCTCAATTTTTCTACGATCTCTCTAACCGAGACTTTATTAGAGCTTATCCTCGGCTATTATCGGCTTCTCATAATTCTTATATCATGCGCGCTTATGAAAGCAAATTAATATCCGATGCACCCGAAACTTGGATTTCCTTAAAGACCTTATTAATAAAAGCTTGTATACTCAATCCACTCCTTTTTGCTATTTTCTTGAGCGCCTTACTCACTCCAGTTCCATATTGAATGGCTCTTTTGGGTCTAAGGTGGACTTCGGCTGGTAAACCAGTATACTCGGCGTATCTTCTTAAGATCCTCTTTCGGAGCGGGTCGTCTGCAGATGAGATTTTCATTGGGATGGGGATTTTGAGAGCAAATGTGATTAATTCATAGTCCGCGTAAGGAAACATGGCCTCTATACCATGAAAAGCGCATATTTTCTCGCTAATCTCTAAAGACCTATAAAGGTTAATTATATCAAGAAATAGCGCCATCTCGGCGTCCTCCGGTGATCTCTTATATTCCTTAAGGTATTTATGATAGCCTCCAAATAACTCATCCCCTCCCTCCCCGAAAAATATTGCCCTACAACCCATCTTCAGAGAGACTTCAGTAGCCCAATACTCTGGGATCTTAATTGAAACCTTTAGGCTGTTTGCCTCCTCAACCAGCCACAAGACCCTAGGCAGAACCCCCTCAACATCTCTTAAAGTGTAAGTTTCAGTCCTAACTCTCAAGCCAATTTCTCTGGCAACTTTTTCAGCATGCTCCAGATCCCTTGATCCTTCTAATCCAACTGTTACCAAGAGGGTATCAACATGAGCCCTTTTCAATAGGGCCGCGATGACGCTGCTGTCTAGACCTCCGGAGAATGCTACGGAGATTCTCCCTTCTAGACCGTAAAGTCTCCTTTTGACTGCCTCCAATAACAGTGTATGAAGCGCCTCTAATATGCTCTCTTCGTCCCTGACTGGTTTAACTCTTGGCGCTTCTATGGCTTTAATCTGTCTAAAAGTGATTCCCTTGCCCGTTATATTTGCCATGCTTCCTGGGGGGAAAGACTTTATATCCTCGTCTCTTGCGCCGATGGACCACAGGGCTTTTCGTTCGGATGCCAATGCTATAAACTGCTCGTTCTCCGAGAAGTATAATGGGGCCGCGCCAACGGCGTCTCTCCCGATAACTATTCGTTTTCCAGATAGGAGGGCGATAACGAAACTCCCCTCTGTCTCGGCGACGACTCTTCTTACGCCGTCTTCCCCGTAATGCTCACTAATCCTGTAGACTTCGCTTTTACCAAGGGGTGGCGAATATACCCTGCCCTCTAAAATCGCCTTCATATTGCCTATTTCAACCGGCTGTGGATTATCTTCTGGGAGGAGCCTTCTAAAGTTATGGCCTATTGCTATATCCGAGACAACATCCCTCGAAAGACCACTTAGTTCGAGAAGATCCCTTGCGATGATTGTCGTTTTATCCGTTGCTATACCATGAAGATGACTCCCTCTGTGCCTAAGCGCGCTGAGCATTTTTATGATCTCGGGCACGACGTTCCTACCATTCTTTGAAACTATTGCCGCCAGCGCCCCCATCGCCGAGGCCTTCCCATAGGTTTATCTCTGAAGAGACAATGAAATTTAATTTGAGCCTTATCATTATTTATTTGCGGTGGGCTGTGCGATGCCTATCTTACCAATAGACGGGGGGCGTTATGGGACGCCTGAAATGCTTAAAGTCTTTGAAGAGGAGAACTATATTCAGAAGATGCTGGATGTCGAGGCCGCGCTGGCATGGGCTCAGAGCGAAGTCGGCGAGATCCCGAAGAAGGCTGCCGAAAAGATAGCTGAAATGGCATCAACAAAGTATGTTAAGGTCAGCCGCGTTAAGGAGATCGAGAAGGAGATTAAGCATGACGTCATGGCCCTCGTTAAGGCTCTGGCAGAAGTCTGTGGCCCAAGCGGGGCATACGTACACTTGGGAATAACAAGCTATGATGTTGTTGATACTGCTAGGGCATTACAGCTCAGGGACGCCTTAAAAATAATCGAGCAGCGCCTAAACGATTTGGAGCTAATCCTACTTAAACTGGCCGATCGATATAAGAATACCATGATGATGGGGCGCACACACGGCCAACATGCGCTGCCAATAACGTTTGGATTTAAGATGGCCGGGTGGATGCGCGAGATGGCAAGGCACATCCAGAGACTTGTGGAATGCAAAAAGCGTGTTTTAGTTGGCAAGATAACTGGTGCTGTAGGTACACAGGCCGGTTTGGGACCTAACGCCATGAAGGTGCAGGAGCTTGTTATGCGGAAGCTTGGTCTCAGACCAGCTGGTATCACGACGCAGATAATATCCCGGGATGTACATGCGGAGCTAATATGTTTATTAGCCATGATAGCCTCAACGCTAGATAAATTCGCCACGGAGATAAGGGAGCTCCAGAGGACGGAGATAGCGGAGGTCTTCGAGCCCTTCGAGGTGGAGAGGCAAGTTGGCAGCTCAACGATGCCCCATAAACGTAACCCAGAAATATGCGAGAGGATATGCGGTCTAGCGAAGGTTGTCCGGGGGCTCGTCATACCAGCCCTAGAGAATATCCCAACATGGCATGAAAGGGATCTAACCCAATCATCGGCTGAGAGGTTCATTATACCGGAAGCTTGCATTCTAGTAGATTACATGCTTTATCTGATAATAAATGTTCTCTCAAACCTTGAGGTTAATGAGGAAAAGATGATGGAAAATGTAGGCTTAACGCAGGGTAGGGTTCTCTCAGAGGCGGTTATGATAGCTCTCACGAAAAAGGGCATGAGTAGACAGGAAGCCCATGAGATCTTAAGGAAACTGGCTATTGTAAGTGCCAGAGAAAAGAAACCATTTAGAGAAGCCCTAATGAACAACGAGGCTATCAGGAGGCTCTTAACTTCCGAGGAGATAAATGAGATTCTGGACCCAAGAAATTATCTTGGAACAGCAGTTGAGCAGGTTGAGCAGGCTATAAGGGAAACCCTTCATGAAAGAAAAGAAAGGGGACTAAATGACCATCTAATAAGCGGTTTTCAGCGGCAACTCTAATCACTCTCTTAAGGGGCGCGGAATAACCACTAGAGTCTGGGTTCTCATGACGCCCTTTATACTTTGAATCTTCTCAATTATTCTTCCAAGGTCCTCCATCCTTTTAAACTCAACCTGGATTATATCATCAAATTGCCCGGTTACAGCGTAAGCCTCTTTCACACCCTCAATATTGAGGGCAGTCTCGGCCACATCCCATATCATACGCGGCTCAGAATTCACAAGAATGTACGCTTTCACAGGATCACCCAGTAATAAATTATAGATACGAAAGCATAAAATATTAACCCTAGAAGCTCTTTTCTTCTTGTAGGGAGATAATTTTAGGGAGAAGCATTCATAAGTATTATTTTGTGGTGATATTAGTGAAGAGGGCGTTGAGGTCTCTTTTAGTAGCGTTAATCGCAATAGTGAGTTTAGCGGCTCTCTGGGCTCCAGCTTTACCGGGAATTTTACCAGAAGAGATGCGTCAGACCTATCTATTCTACTTTGCCATCATCAGGGCAATAACAGTTGCCATAGTCGGCTTCCTCATAATTCAGCTACTGACATCAGCATTAACCGTGAAACTTAAGTACCTAGGTAGGGAAGTTTACCTTCTAAGGAACGTTATAGCCATAATAGGTTACATTATAGTTAGCTTCATTATTCTAGCATTATTTGAGGTTACAGGCGTAAGTGTTGTTGCGGGTGCAACTGTTTCGGGGCTTGTGATCGGCTTAGCCCTACAGCCAGTATTATCAAACCTCTTCGCCAGCCTATTTATTCTTGGAACCGGCTTCCTAAAGCCCGGATCCACCATCAAGATATCGGGAGGCTTACCAATATCGCCAGTAGTACTTCCAGCCTACAAGATGTTCAGCAGGGATGAGTTTATACCAGTTTTAAGGGGAACGATTGTTGAGGTGGGTTTGATGCATACAAGAATTTTATCGGAGGGTGGAGAGCTCGTGAAGGTACCAAATAACATAATTTTCTCTAGCAGTATTGTTATGGAGGAGAAAGAGGAGCCGAAAATCGTGAGGGTCAGATACGAGTTTCCAATACAATATGACCCGGAGATTGTTCTTAAAAAGATCCAAGTTGAGTTATCCAAGAACAATTTTAGAGATTATAAGGTGTACCTGGAGGAACAAAGTGACAAAAACAATTATATTGTTCTTATAGTGGCCGAAACCCCACCCAATATAAAGATTAGGGAGTATAGGTCAGATCTACTGAAGCATATAATAAAAGTCCACAGGGAACTTATACTCTCATCTCAAAGGAGCGATCTCACGTAGACTTTTAGAAATAAATATGAATTTGGAGTATAGGAGGATGGGAGGGAAGGGAAAGAAGATTATTGGAATAAAGGTTATTATTCAGGTCATTAGCATATAGATATTTTTCCATACATTAGATTCGTTATGAATTCTTCTATGTTGTCCAGCTCATGTCGAACTATGTCTTTAACCTTCATTTCTATACCATTGAATTTTCCGTCCGATACTAGTTGAACTGCCGTTACAACTGGCTGATTTATAGGCTGCCCTATTTTGCTCAACATCCATACATAGACTTCCTTCACAGAGCCTATCTCTTCATAAATTCTATTGGCGATTTTATGCGTCAGTAGATTATATATTTTGCCGACGTGACTAACAGGGTTCTTGCCAGCAGCAGCCTCAGAACACTGCGGCCTATTAAGCGATATGAGCCCATTAACCCTATTTCCCCTACCAACTTGACCGGAATCGGCCCCATCAGCACTAGTGCCGAGCACAGTTAAGTAGATTCCATCTACACCCCTGCCAGGAGCGTCTAGAGCATTAAGCTCAACGGAAATCTTACCAAAACCCCCGCCATTCTTCTCAATAAACCTCCCTATATCCCCTAGAACCTCTTCTTTCCTTTCAAAATAGTATTCTTCATCCGTTACGAAGCGATCTATAAAAGCCATTGATACCGTTAGGTTTAGGGTTCTATTTTTTCTGAAGCCCATGACCTTAATATCTTCGCCAGTCTCCGGAAACCTCCTCTTAAAGCCCTCAGAGTTAAGGTACTTCTCTAATTCTAGAACAATTTTCTCCGTTCTAGTTGGCGGGGCCCATCCCACCGCAGCCGAAGTATCATTCGCTCCAAGTATTCCTTTACCACGTCTGAAGATATCTGTAAGTGCCTGCGACCCAGGCTGTATTTCAACCTGGTATATAACATGCTCCTCTGGATTGACGAACCTGAGATTCCTCTTAAACCAATTTTTCGCTGTCTGAACAGCTATCTCCGCAACAGGAATCTTAACTTTATCAACTACAAAAGTTGCTCTATCACCGAAAATCAACTTCATTGGCTTCTTAACGATTCCCCCACCGAATCTCACCTCAACTTCTCCAGCAACCAAAAGAGATTTGTCAATATTATGGTGCAGTACCTTACCAGCCTTCTCAAGATACTCCCTGCATAAATTTACTGAAACCTCGTCCATTATTGAATCGCATATAGTGTCCGGATGACCCAGCCCCTTCCTCTCAACTATTTCAATCTCCTGCTCTTCAAGTGGAACGCTTTTTAGGGGTGTGACAATAATATTCTCCATGTTGATTCCTTCCCCGTACCTTTCAGAAGATACCTTCACCGCAAATATATAATTTTCGGTATAAAGAATTACAAAAATATGCATTATAATATATAACTTTAAAGAAAACTGACGGTAGATATGCTAAAAGAAGATGAAAATAAATATTAACCGCGATCAAGATATTAATTTATTGATTATAACTGGAGGTTATTTTTCATTGATAATAACCGGGTCATTGCTTAAGAAAATGAGACTTGAAGCTGGATTAACTCAAAGTGAACTCGCGAGGCTAGTTAGTGTATCTCAAGCGCATATAGCTAAAATAGAAGGTGGGAGGGTTGATCCAAGACTCTCCACGGTGAATAAGATTCTCCAAATATTGACCAGTAAGCAGCGTGGGAAAAAATGTGGGGACATAATGACTAGAGAAGTTATAACGGTAACTCCCAAAGAAAAGATAAGAAAAGTTAGCGAAATAATGGTTAAGCATGGTATTTCGCAAATACCAGTTGTCGATGATGGTAAGGTTATTGGTATGATTACTGAAGAGGGGATTGTACGCAACCTAAGCTCAAACATAGCTGAGGAGCCAGTCGAGAAGATTATGGAGCCTCCGCTCCCCACGGTCTCGGAAGACACTGATGTAAGTGTAATAAAGCCTTTACTGGGGGTTCATCCAGGGGTCTTGGTTGTGAAAAGGGGAGAGCTTGTTGGTATAATAACCCGTTCAGACCTGCTGAAGGTTATCTGAGATCTTTACCCTAAAGTCCTCTTTTACGACATTTAGAACAACATTTGTGACAGTACGCTTTACATAAGGCATTGATAAAAGCTTCTTAACAAAAGAATTCAGGTCGGATCTGTCTTTAAACCTAGCTATTACAGCGATATCGAAATCTCCAGTTATGTCATAAACAGCGACAACATTATTGATTTTCGCTATCTCGTTTTCCACCTCAACCAGGTGCGCACCTTCCGCTTGAACGAGCACTATAGCAATTGTTCCATATCCCACCTTCACCGGATCGACCATGACGGTGTAGCCCCTCAGGACACCCTTATCTTCAAGGTCTTTTATGCGATTATATACAGTTCCAACAGATACCCCAAGTTTACTGGCTATCTTACCATAACTGACCCGCGAATCTTCTTGTAATAACTTAATTATCTGAAGATCCAATTCATCCATCTCGTAATGCGGCGATGCGCGCACCCCCTACTGAACATTTATTCATAAAACATAGCATTTATTTAAAAGTTTTTCAAATAATAGTAAAAATTATATAACGCTTGATGAAAAATATTCTTGTTAAGTAAGCGGTGAGAAAGTGTTTGAGCTGTGATGACCCTAAGGAGATTGTTAGAAAGGCGATTGAAAAGATTAAAGTAAATGGGGTTCGATGGGTACATTCGACATTCGTTGACATAAGAGGATTAATGCAAGACATGGTTGTGCCAGCCAGGGAGTTCATTGAGGGAGACGCTTTCCTTAATGGCTTAGGTTTTGATGGATCGTCTGTTAGGGGCTTTAAGTCGATTGAGGAATCGGATATGGTTCTTATGCCCGACCCAAGAACACTAGCAATAATCCCCTGGACCACGGAGGAGAACCAGAAGAGTGCCATAGTTATAGGCGATGTTTGTGAAGCGTTTGAAGGGAGAGAGCCCTCAGAAGTTGATCCGAGGGGGTACGTTGCTAAAAGAGCGGTTAAGGATGCTGCTGAAATTGGCTATACCTGCCTTCTTGCTCCAGAAGTAGAACACTTCATTTTCTCATCCATAAATCCAACAAAACTCATATGGGATCTATGGGTCAGTCCAGATGGCGGTAAAAGCGATTCCTGGGGAGCACCTAGAATTATTCCCGAATCCCCGGAGATCTCTGGTAACGGGTATATTCTAAGACCAGGAGAAGCCTATTTTAGGCCACCTCCCGAGGATACAACTATAGAATATAGGAATGAGATCTCAGCGATACTCGAAGATCATTTCAACTTTAAGATTGAAAAGCATCACCACGAGAGAGCGACGGCTGGTCAGGTCGAAGTTAACTTCCAATATGGGCCGGTTGTTGAGACGGCTGACAGAGTAATGTATTATAAGTTTGTGGCAAAGAACATCGCCAAAAAGCGGGGTTTAATAGCAACCTTTATGCCAAAGCCTATTTTCATGGACAATGCCAGTGGAATGCACGTCCACATGTCGCTTTGGAAGGATGGCTTAAATGTTATGTATGATGAGAATGACAGATACGCCGAGCTAAGCCAAACTGCAAGATACTTTATTGGCGGATTACTTGAGCATGCGAGAGCTCTTACAGCAATCTGCTGCCCAACCGTAAATTCGTACAAGAGGTTAGTCCCAGGGTTTGAGGCGCCGATTTACGTGGTTTGGTCACGCAGGAATAGATCTGCATTAATTAGGATTCCAGTTTATCATAGGGGGGCGCAGTATGCTGCCTATAAGCGCATCGAGTACCGTGGTGCAGACCCCTCCTGCAATCCATATTTAGCCTTTTCGTGCCTATTAATGGCTGGGCTGGATGGAATAAAAAAGAAGATTGATCCAGGAGACCCCGTGGATGAGGATGTCTATAAGTTGACTCCTGAGAGGAGAAGAGCACTCGGAATAGCACAGCTTCCCTCAACTCTTAAGGAGGCTCTTGAAGAGATGGAGAGCGACGAGCTCATACGTAAGACATTAGGAAGCCACATTCTTGACGCTTTTATTGAATATAAAATGAATGACTGGCTGCAATATTGCCTCTATATAACACCATGGGAAATCATGAAATACCTCGATTACTAATATACAGAGAATGGGTGAGAGGATGGTAAGAGCATACGTGTTTATTGAGACAAAGCCTGGAACATCTTTGGAAGTTGTTAAGAGAATAAAGAATAAAGTCAGGGAAGTTATTCAGGCGGATGCAATATACGGCAGGTTTGATGCAATTATAATAATTGAGACTTCAGACTTCGAGACCTTGCATGACCTGCTATATAATGTCATTGAGAGGGATCCGGATATCATTCACACCGAGACTTCGTTGGCGTTGGTTGAGACGAGGGACTCTTAAGGAGGCTATAGATTGAGGAAGATTTTGAGGGCGTTTGTTCTTGTAAAGATGAAGCCCGGGACCTCTGAGGAGATTGTTAGATCTAGACGTATAAGGGGGGTTAAAATGGCTAACTCTGTCATTGGAAGATATGATGCCGTTGTGGTAGTGGAAGCGAATAGTCTTGAAGAGCTACAGAAAATAATTTACGAGATGATTGAACAGCACCCAAATGTCACGCGGACGGAAACTCTAATATCGATATTCCACCCGCCTAAACCAGCTCCTTAAACAGAGCTAAAAAGGGTTCTCTTCCCTAAGCCTAGCCACCGCAAAAACCATATTCCTAAGCTTTTCTATGGCTAAGCCGTATCCCCTCTCTCTAGAACCATTGACAATAAGGTTTCTGAAGCCGCAGTCCGGAGTAAATATTAGGCAATTGCCAAACTCTTTAAATCTTCTAATTACCCCGAGAATTTCATTGATACTCTCTATAACTGGCTTCCTGCTCGAAAGACATCCAACAGATAATATTTTTCCACTTTTTCTGAGGCTTTCCGGATTATAGACTTTTATGTTGGCGGGTGTATCGTAGAACTCGTGGCTCAGGAAATCTAGGTCTGTTTCTAGCAGAATATTCGCCAGCTTAGGCGATATTCTACCGCATATATGTACCCCGGTTAAGGCGCTTCCACAACTTTCTTTGAGGGCATTAAGAATCTCCTTGATCTTCTCCTCCCCATACTCAAATAGTACTTTCAAGCCTACTATGACGCTTAAAATAGGCTCATCTATGGAGATCATCTCAACCTTCTTTGAGATAACTTTGCATGACTTTGAAAGTATCTCTGAGAGCTGCTCGACAAAAGTTATATCCGCTATAGCCCTACCGAGTAAGCCTCTTCCCTCATTGAGAATTATGTGGGATGCTAATGTGAATGGCCCGGTCACCGGAGCTTTAATCTTGATTCTTAAACCTTTTCTTTCGATGTAGTTAGCGGCCCAAAGGAATGGTTCAAGGCCGGGTGGTTCAACCTCAACTTTTATCTCCTTTTTAGTGATCCTGTATTCGCCTGAAGATAACGTTATTCCGCTATCCTGCTTAATCAAGTCATCGAGGAACTGTTTACCCATATCCATTAGCTGCGGGTATGCTGGATAATCTATTCCAAGCGCGATAAGATCCTCTAGGCATCTCCTTCTATTCTCATCAGTGTCCGTCAGAGGGAAGCTGCCAATGGTAGATGTATAGTACCCCTCCAGCATTAAGTCTCCCACAACTAAATTATTCTCAAATGAAGAAGATATCTAGAACCTCCGAATATAATCTTTAAGTTCCTCGGCGGATTCTGGTTGAAGCGAGAGATCCAGCATCAAATACGCCGCATTGGCGTTATAATATGGCGGCCCCTTCCTACTGAATAGAGTTAAAACCCTCCCGCCATGATTAAATTTATATCCCTCATCAGCCGGCTCATGCCCCCTAATTAAAAACCTAACTCCCAAGAGGTTAAGAAATCTGTTCGTTATATCTTCGCCGAATAGGTAACCTGCTCCACGGGGCGATGGATATACTCCGCTTATCCAGTCGTTTGGGTCGCTCCATAAAATCTCCTCAAGGTTGCTTTCCGCCGGGTGCTTAGCATACGCAAAAGCTATATCCTCAAGGCTTTTTGCCCTGCTTGGCACACCCCCATGTAGCATCACGTACCTGCCCTCCACCAGAACCGCCGTATAAAAGCGCCTAAAGAGCTGGCTAATCTCCCTATAAGTCGTAAGCCAGTCTGAACCGAACTTTCTCCTCATTTGATAGGGTAGGTCGTGAGGGTGCGCCAGCAGATCCTCCGGCCCCTCATGGTTGCCCTGCAGAAGAATAACTTTCCCAGGGAAGGATCTCTTTAGAGTTAAGATGGCGTAATAGACCTCTGGCGAATGCTCCCCCCTATCCCCATAATCGCCGAGGAAGACCAAGTAGGATTCACGCCCACTTAATGCCTTCTCAAGAAATTCTGACTCATGTAGTATATGCCTTAAACTTTCTAGGTCGCCGTGGATGTCACCAACTACTATTGCTTCCCCCCTCGGCGGGGCGTGAATAAGCCTACCGGTAACCCTTAATTCGCCTACATGGTTCTCTTCAGTCTCATGCCTAAGCAGCTCGCTAACCTCGCCCACCAAATTAAGAAATTCCCCTGAGCTAACCGCTAATGCTTCATCGAATATACTGTCTATGTTCATCAAAGATTAGGGTATCAATCCAAAAATATTTGTGTTTCCGCTACCTTTAGTTTAATGTGCAGGTGGGCTGGAGTTATGCCTATTGAGAAGGTCAGCTTTGAAGAGAGTCTTAGGAAGTCTGTTATTGGAAATGGATTATGCACTGGGTGTGCCGCCTGCGTCCTCTCATGCCCCTATAACTCTCTGGACTATGATGGAGGTCCAAAGGTTATCGGCGAATGTAAGTCATGTGGAATTTGCGCTAGCGTCTGCCCAAGATATAAAGTCGCTATATCTTCCATAGAGCGTTTTCTATTTAGGCGTGAAAGGAGCGCAGAGGAGGAATTCGGCATTTATAAGCGGATCTTTGCGGCGCGGGCGATGGACGAGAACATTATTAGGGTCTGCCAAGATGGAGGTGTAGTGACATCCATTCTAATCTCTATGCTTGAGGAAGGTGTCATTCAGGGGGCTGCCGTCTCAGGCGAGGATAGCATCAGCCCGCAAAAAGCAACCCCTGTGCTAGCTCTTTCAAGAGAAGATCTTCTTCGATGCGCTGGGACGAGGTACACATACTCACCAAATTTGCTGGCGTTTAGGAGCGGTGTCCAGAAGAAGGTGGGTAAAATAGCTTTTGTCGGAACCCCATGCCAGATATGCGCTATCAGAAGAATACAAATGTTCCCATTAAAGAAGTATGTTGATGCCCTCAAATTCACCATAGGCCTATTCTGCAGCGAGAGCTTCACATATGATGGCCTAATAAAAGGTTTCCTCCAAAGCAAACTAAGCATTAAACCGGAGGATGTTCTGAAGACCAATATTAAGGGCAGGTTCATCATTAAGATGAGGGATGGGCAGGTTAGGTCAGTACCCATAAAGGATATTAAGGAGTACGCATGCGGCTTCTGCAGCACTTGCCCAGATTTCTCTGCGGAGCTGGCGGACATATCTGTTGGCGGGCTTGGACTTGATGGCTGGACGCTAACTATTGTACGAACTAACGTGGGGGAGGGGGTGCTCAAGAGGGTTGAGGATAAAGAGGTGTTAGAGATAAGGCCATTAGAGGACAGTAAAATAATGGAGCTGCTTATCAAGATATCAAGAAAGAAGCGCGAAGCATCTGCGGGAAAGCTGGCTAATATAGCTTAATGGACTTCAGCAGCGCTTCCACATTTATTCTTCCAGAGGAGAATACTCTTCCAGTTTTTTTATTCATTATCGTGATCTTTGCGGGCGCAAATACCTTTGGATCAATTTTATAGAAGTCTCCGCTGGCCTCCCTGAATATCTCGGCGAAGGGTTTTCCATAATCTTTCGAGGCTGATGAAACGGCTTCTCCAGCTAACTTCTCTAGGTACCCGTCATCGTGGTGATCTACGATAAGGTGTACTGAGCCGCCGTAAAATATCATGTCGTTGGATCTGCCCATCGACTCGGTTTCGTCTGGGTGCGGCGGGGCGATTGGGGCTTCACCAGAAGCATAGACTATAGCGTTGGGATCGAAGCCTAGCTCAACCAGCCTATATATTCCAACCTCAATAACCCTCCCAGAAACCTGCGTTAAACAGGCAATTGATTGGGTTGGAGCAACAATTACATAGAGTCTTTCTGGAGACACGTGGCAGGACTCTGCGATACTCTTAATAACTTCCTCTGGGGGCTTGCCAGAAGACTCCAAGAATATCACAGTCTCATCAGCCTCATCCTTAAACTTTATCTTCTCATAAACGCTCTTGGGCTTCTGGGCTAGGGCTCTAGCTGGGCCGGAGCCCATCGCTACGTAATTGCCAACTTTAATTCTCCAGCCAGCCATCTGCGAGGCAAGTGTTGATATTACTGGCTGATCCGTGTAGACGTTTATCGAGGGGAGCTCTATGCTCCCAAAGCGCATCATGGAGAGGTTTGCGGTCCCAAGCCCTCCTAAACATATCTCGACTATGAGTTTACCTGCAAGGAAGCCTCCCCTGGCCTCCACTCCCACGTCAATTATATATGCTCCTGAGGGGCTACGCTCAACTATACCATTATACTTCTCTGGACTAGTGCAGATTTCCCTAGCGATTTTCGCTGCTTCCTTATTTATGCTTAGGGGCAAACCAACCCCATCTTATAGGTATTTTTCGTAGAAGGATAGGTGCGGGTTCTTATTCTTGGATACGAAGAGTCTCCCCTCGCCTCTATCAGCTATGTCGCCAACAAACCTGTAGAAGGGCCCGCTTATCTTCTCGCCGTCTATGTTTACACTTGGCCTTATATCTTCAATGGTGAATGTTGGTAGGATGGATGGTATGTGACCGCATATGATTATCCTACCGCCCCTCATTCCTCCACCAGCCTTACCCGCACAGTCGCCGTGAACAACTATTGTCCCATCGGCCATGTTTATCCCGACGAAGTGCCTAACTGAGCCATATATCCGGATTAGACCCCCCATCATTAGGGCCCCAACCTCCCTACCAGCATCTCCATGGATGATTATTGCCCCACCCTTCATTCCCTCCTTACTTCCGCGGTAGGGCGCCCCAATATAATCCCCGGCGGAACCATTAACCTCTATCCTACCGCCCCTCATTGCCCCTCCGGCCCACGAATCGGCATAACCATTAACGATTATTTCTCCTCCGTTCATCCCCTCCCCAAGGTGCATCCCAACGTCACCATCCACAATGATTTTGCCCTTCGTCATGCTAGATCCAATCCTCCTAACCTTTATGAAATTCCCTGAGAGGTGCAGTGTGACTTCTGTCTCCTCATCCTTCCCCTCGAGGCTAATGTTAAATAGGTCTCCGAGAAAGCGGTTTTTATTTCCCTCCCAAACCCTTAGCTCCAGTATTTCTTTAAGACTCTTTCCGCTTAAGACGTCCGGTGAAATGCACTCCGCATAAACTGGAATCTTAAATTCATATTTTGGAGTTATGTGGATCAGGATGGCCTATACCCCCGCTTTAATACTTATTGGTACCGAATGCTTGAGATATCTTTCCGGTATAAAATAGTTTTCAAGTTCAACAGTCCAGTACTCCCTAAACCTCTTTTTCAGGCTGGCGGATACGCTTGAGAGTGGATCCATCTGGGATGAGCCCTCAAGATTTATCCAGTAGGTTTTCCCATCCGGAGCCCTGACGATCTCACCACCCTTAACAACGATCTCACCACCCTTAATTGTATAGGCTGCCCTGGAGAACGCCCTCCGAACAGCCTTATAGTCGTTTGATGGATCAACCCTCCTTGGGTCGATCTCATATATGGCTATGTCGGCGTCAGCCCCAACGCCGAGGTGACCCTTACCAACAGACCACAAGCCTAATGCCCTAGTCTGCCCAGCCCGCGTGGCTATAGCTACCTCATAAAACGTGTACTCCCTATCTATGCTCGGAAGGATGGATCTAGCCCTAGCCTTCTTATTGATCTTCTTAAGAGTTTCCTCCCTAGCCTTCCTACTCATAAGCCAGGATATTATTCTTGGGTACTCTATGAAGGGGCCGCCGTTCGGGTGGTCTGTTGTCAAGTATATTTTCCACGGATCCTTTATTAGGAGCGCCAATTCTAAGCCTATGGACCACATCGTTGCGTGGACGTAGCTCTTGCGCCTATATCTGAAGGGCACTATACCGGAGCTAGTCTCAGTCTCGACATCATGGTTAACCCACTTGTTTCCGCTCAGCTCATAAAGCGTGTACTGCCATGGGCCGTCAGCTGTCATCGTAGTAGTATCGGTAAAGATCACCTGCCCCATATCTAGGGTGACGTGGCCATGCGCATTAACGTACTTGGCGATCTCCTCAGCCCCTGAGCGCATCGTTGCCCAGCTGTCGCCCCTAAAAGCACTGAACTGACAATGTGTGATATGAATAACGGGCTTATCATCCGTCACCAGATCCTTGACGCAATCCATAGTCTCGATGGTTGTGGCGTAGTTGCCAGGCTGGCCAAGCCTGTTTGTATGGACGTGTATTGTATGTGGCAGATTAAGCATCTTGTTAACAATGCATAGCCCGCGAATTATCTCTCTAGGAGTTACGTTGAAGTATGGTACCGGGTCATCTAAACTCTTAACGTTTCTTCCAAAGCCCCATGTCTCTAAGCCACCGGGGTTAACTATTTTTATCGCATAGCCCTTTGTGGCAGCAATCATCCAGGCGACATGCTCAGCGCATTCCTTAATCTTCTTATCTCTTAAATACTCTAGAACGAACCACCAGTCCCCAAGCAATGGGAAGGTCGCCTTATCCACTATCGGCGTATCATCTAGCTCCTCGTGGGTATGCTTGGCCTCCAGCGGCGGCATCGATGGATTACAGAGGAACGTGTACCCCATGCGAGCATAGCGGTAACCAGTGGTGAACGTTGATGGAATAGAATAGCCCACACCAGCCCTCGTTATCAGCGTTCTGGGCTCAACATCGCGGGCGTGATCCTCGGGCCTGAGAAGCCTACCCGAGTTAACCTCAGAGCCAGCTATATGGGTATGTATATCTATTCCGCCGGGCATGACGATCATTCCAGAGGCATTGATTACGTAGGCTTCGTGCTCATAAACCTTCTCAACAATCTTTCCATCCCTAACGCATATGTCCATGACATCGCCATCAACACCATTTAAGGGATCATAGATATAGCCGCCCTTTACGAGTAAGTCCATAGGTTCCCTCCGCATCAAATTTTAAAAATAATATAATATTAGTGTTAATAAATGTGATGCGCGCAAGAATATCTTCTTAACGCGCGTGTAGGGCTATCCTCTCCAGCTCGTTTCTGCGTTGTATCGCATAGCTCTTAAGGTCATTGTTTGCGGCTTGGATTATCTCCTCGGCGAGGCATTCCTCAATTGTCTTTGGGTTGCTGAAGGCCGCAAGGCGGGCTCCCTCGCCAATCCATCGTAGGGCTAAATCAACCCTCCTCTGCGGGGACACGTCAACGGACTGGTGATAAACTATCCCACCATACATTATCCTTGTTGTATCCTCGCAGGGAGCCGCATTCTCAACAGCTCTAACGAGAACCTCAATTGGGTTCCTACCAGTTTGGAGGTGAATTATCTCAAAGGCATTCTTAACGATCTTAATGGCCTTAGCCTTCTTACCCCCATTCCTCCCTGGGCGCATAAGCTGGTTCACAAGCCTCTCAACTATGTTAACTTCAGCCTTACCAAACCTCGTCTTAGCATGCCTGCCCATGGAATGCGGTAAGATAACTGGTCTAAGGCATATGTATCTCTTGAGCCCAGGATCTTTTACCTCAATACTCTCCCAGCTCCACTTACCGAAGAGCAGATACTTTTTATACCAATCCTCTGGGAAGTCTCCCACACCTTCCACCTAAGGAGTTCAGCTAGATTGAGTTATTGAATAAACTATGGGTTATTTAAGAGTTATGGACTCTCAAGCAAGATCAGTATTTACCTAGGAGCTTTAGGAGTATGGCTTTCGCCGCATATAGCCTATTCTCGCTCTGCTCGTAGATTATTGACCTCGAATCCTCAATCATTTCAGGGCTTATTTCATACCCCCTGTGTATCGGCATATCATGCATTATCCAAGCGTTGCTTCCAGCCATATTCTCCCTGTTTATTTGGTATGGCATCATTATCTTCATGCGCCTCTCCCTCTCCTCAGCATACCTTGGATCGAGAAAGAACTCCATATCAATCCAAGTGTCTGTATAAACGAAATCCGCATCCTTAACGGCGCTCCTTAAATCAAGCGTCGTCTCCCAGAGGCCAGTCTTCCTAGCCCCCTCTAGGAGATCATCATCCTTTGAGGGCTCATTAAAAATCGGCGTAACAGTTACAACCTTTACACCAACTTTTGTGCACGCCTCTATCAAAGAATTACACACGTTGTTATGTACACCCACGTAAACTAGCTTGGCGCCCTTTAATGCCCCCCTCTTCTCCTTCATTGTTATGAGATCGGCGATAACCTGGCTCGGGTGATACTTCTCATCACAACCATTTATCACCGGCACACGTGATGCCTTAGCCATGACCCTCAGGTCCGCATGTCTCAGCAGCCTAGCCAATATGCAATCGACATTTCGCGAGAGGTACTGCGTCTCATCATAAATATCTGCTATGGCGAGGTTCGTTGCCCTCCAATCTAAGTAGATTGCGTGCCCACCCATTTGCGTCATGGCAACCTCAAAGGAGACCCTAGTTCTAGTCGAGGTCTTCTGAAAGATCATGGCTAGAGTCTTCCCGCTCAAGGCATTACGACAATCAAGCGGTTCTCTTTTCACCTCTATACCCTTATCAACAACCTCCATTATCTGTTCACCAGACCAGCCCTTAAAGTTCAGCAGATGCATAAGCACCCCGCCAATAACATAATGAAAAAGATAGTACATAAATTTAAGGAGAAGGATTCTTTACTGGGGCACCAGCTTAGTAGTTAATTGGGGAGGAGAGAGGGTAGGGTCCATCATAATATTAAACAAAGCATCGAACATTGATTCATGAAAAAGCTTTTACATTGAAAACCTCATAGTTTTTTGGGGAGATAAATTTGTTTTCCGACGAACTTAGGGTCCTCAGAGATAGAGTTACGGAATTAACGCTTGAGATAATACGGCTATCCAGCGAGAGACTATTGCTTGCGAAAAAGATCGGCGAGATAAAGGCTAGAAAGGGAATGCCCGTTGAAGACCCCTCAATCGAGAACGAGTTAAGGAACAAAGTTATAGATTTCAGCAGAAAGTGTGGCATAGATCTAGACTTTTCACTGAAGCTTCTGAATTTGCTAATAGAGGAGTCAAAACGCGTGCAAAAGGATTATTGAATCAAACCTTGGATAACCTGAAGGAAGTGTCTAGAATGATTGTTGCCATAATTGGCGGGGCTGGAAGGATGGGCGCATGGTTCGCGAAATACTTTCTTGAGCATGGCCACGAGGTAGTAATATCAGATATTAGAGTGGATAAGGCCAAGGAAATCGTAAAACAGATGGGGGTGAAATTGTCCGAAAGTAATGCCTGGGCTGCCAGAGGGGCCGATCTAGTACTCGTTTCAACCCCAATAGACGTGACCCCAAAAGTTCTAACCGAAATACTGCCAGAAGTTGATGAGCACGCAATCATCGCGGAAATAACCTCACTTAAGTCAAAGGTTCTACCAGTTCTAAGGGGGGCCGCTATACGCGGTAAAAGAGTTTTATCCCTACACCCCCTCTTCGGCTCCGGCGCCCGAAAGCTTTCTGGCGAAAAAATCGCCTTGGTGCCAGTGGTCGACCCCGCAGGCGAGAGGGAGCTAGCGAATAAGATTTTTCCAGAGGCTACAATAGTTCCGGTTGACTGCAACCTTCATGATAGGGCTATGGCGTTAACCCTAGCCCTAACCCACTTCATAAATATTATCTTCGCATCAATTATCGGTGAGGAAGATATAAACATGCTTAAGCGCATCGGCGGAACAACGTTTACCTTGCAATATGTGCTAAGCGAGGCGATAATAAGTGAAGACCCCGCCCTCTATGTCTCAATACAAATGGGCAACGAGAACACGATCATATATCTAAATAAGCTAATAGAGAAGGCTATAAGTTTGAAGAATATCATTGAGGACAAGAACTATGATGCCTTTATCAAGATTTACACCGAGACGCGTGATCTGCTGCTAAAGGACACAGACTTTATGAAAGCCTACGAAAAAATGTACAGCGCCCTTGAAGCTATTCGGCGTGGAGATGATTAATCCTTAAGCTTTATTAACGTTTTTGTGCTCAAAACTCCCGGCAGTTTTCTTATTTCATCTACACTCCTATTTAGTTCCTCAATAGTATAGGCTTGTATTAGCGCTGCAATGTCATACTCGCCTGATACCTCAAAGACCTTATCACAAATCTCCCTCACTCTATCTGCAACGTTTTCCGTTTTATCCGCCTCAGTCTCAATTAAGATTATCCCCTCAAGCTCCACGCTAGTCTCAATTGTAAATTTTCTTATTATCCCATGCTCTTTAAGTTTCTTTATTCTCCTTCTAACAGCCCCCTCTGTCAGACCGAGAGCCTTAGCTACTTCCACATATTTTAACCTAGAATTCTCTTTTAACATTCGCAGTATTTGGAGGTCTCTTTCATCCACATAATATTATTCTCTTCCCACTCCATTGAAAAACTTTATGACGTTAATGAATTGAATATTTACGTTTTTCGTATTATATGAACGAAAAACATAAATAATTATTAAATATGAAGAGGATTTTGGTTCTTAGAGGCATGGTATAGCATGAGAATAGAGAGATTTGAGGGATGCTATACAGCGCTAATAACGCCAATGAAGAATGATTTTAGCATTGACTTTGAAGGTCTGAGAAGACTTGTTGATTTCCAGGTTGAGGAAAGAGTGGGCGGAGTACTAGCTGTGGGGACGACTGGCGAGAGCCCCACATTAACACATGAGGAGAGCATAAAGGTCATTAAGGAGGTATTTGAGATTGCTGGTGATAAGTGCGTAGTCATAGCTGGAACTGGAAGCAACTTTACAGATAAAACCATCGAGATGACCAGAGAGGTTTATGATCTCGGCGTTAGATGCGTCCTCCTTGTGGATCCATACTATAATGGGCCGAGCTCCTTAGAGATAAGGAGAGAGTATATTGAGCCAATAGCACGCATGTTCCCAGAAGTTCAGGTCATACCCTACGTCATCCCAGGTAGGACTGGGACCCAACTGCTCCCCCAAGACCTAGCAATTCTACATTCAAAATTTGAGAATATTAGGGCTGTTAAGGAAGCCACTGGAAATAGTGAGAATATGAAGTTGACCAGAAGGCTTTGTGGAGACAACTTCTATATACTTTCCGGGGATGATGATAAAACCTATGAGATAATGGTTCACCCGGAGATCCGCGCAAGCGGCGTTATCTCAGTCGTGTCAAATGTTCTCCCCGATGCTATTGAAAGTTTGACGAGAGCTATCCTTGAAGGAAGAGTTAAGAAGGCTAGAGAACTCAACGAAACCCTGAAACCATTATTTTCGATTGTGACCGTAAAAAGTGAGGAGGAAACCCCTTACGGCACTATCACATGCAGGGCTAGAAACCCGCTTCCATATAAGACCATCATGAATATTCTGGGCATGCCCTCCGGCCCGTGCAGGCGCCCCCTTGGAAAAATGACTAAGAGGGGCTTAGAGATAATCATAGGCGCGCTCAGAGCCGTTTATGAGAAGAATCCTAACTTATTCGAGCCTATCGAGGGCTTCTTTGACGTGGATTTAAGCAGACGGTTATATAATGAGCGATTTTGGGAGGGATTAACCTATGACGACTATTAAATTATGCGTTGCGGGCGCCACCGGTAGGATGGGCAGCACACTAATTAAGGAGGCTGTTGCGAGGGGCTTTAAGATAGTTGGCGCCGTGGCCGCAAAGGATGAGCCAAGCATAGGTAAGACTTTAAGGGAGGCAAGCATCTGTGACCTAGACGTCAAGATAGTTGATCCATCCAAGATACCGAAGGCGGTTAAGGATGCAGACGTCTACGTATCATTTACAACCCCAGAAGCAGAGGTCGTAAACATTCCCCTAGTAGCTGGTCTAGGTAAGAGGATAGTTATGGGGACAACAGGATTTACTGAGGAGCAGATGCGAAGAATTAGGGAGGCCGTCTCGAATAAGGTTCCGGCGGTCTTCTCACCGAACTTCGCCATAGGCGTAAACATACTCTTCAAGCTCCTGCATATGATAAAGGCTTTTCCAGTGGATTATGAGGTCAGCATAGTTGAGATGCATCACTCCGGTAAGAGGGATGCGCCAAGCGGGACTGCGAAGAAGATGGGGGAAATAGTCTCAGAGCTTAGGGGCTACACAAGCATATCATATGGCAGGGAGGGCTTAAGCGCCAGGAGGCCCGGTGAGCTGGAAATCATGTCCGTTAGGGCCGGGGGGATCCCAGGTATCCACGAGGTGATAATAGCTGGCCCACACGAGATGATACGCGTAGAACATACAGCCTTCTCTAGAAGCGTCTTCGCTCAGGGCGCGCTATATGCCGTGGAGTGGGTTTATAGGCAGGAGAAACCGGGAATTTATAATATGGATGACGTGTTAGGGCTACGGTAGGAGGGATTCAGCCTTCCTAGTAAGTGGTAGAGTTGTAGTGAAGTTCGGCGGCGCGGACCTCTCTAATGGCGAGAAAATCAGGAAGGCTGCCGAAATTGTCTTAAAGGCTAATTTCAAAGAAGTCGTCGTAGTCGTCTCAGCAATGGGCAATACGACAGATAACTTAGTCGAAATAATCTCGCATCTGGGGAAAATAAGCGACAAAGATTACGCTGACATACTCTCAATGGGCGAGAGGACTAGCGCAAGGATCTTCTGCTCCGCCCTAAAGGCTCTTGGGGCCGACGCCGTCTACATTGAACCCGACCATGAAGAGTGGCCAATAATAACTGACTCAAACTTCAGGAACGCCAAGCCAGATATCCACGAAACATGTATGCGCGTCCAAAAGTACATGGAGCCCCTCCTCTCAAGCGGAAAAATAGTGGTTATATGCGGTTTTCTTGGAAAAGATAAGAATGGAAATATAACCACGCTCGGTAGGGGAGGGAGCGATACAACAGCCCTCCTACTCGCAAATTGCCTAAGGGCGGAAGAAGTCTTACTTGTTAAGGAGACGGAAGGGGTTCTTTCAGCCGACCCCAAAATTGTCAATAATCCACGCACACTAGATAGAATTGATATTTACGAGATGTTTGCCCTAGCCCATGGAGGAGCAAAGATTATTAAGGCTGAAGCCCTGAAGTATAAGACCCCTGACCAAAGGTTAAAGATTGTCAGTTTTACATCAGGCGATCTTAGATCCCATGGAACAGAGATAGTAGGCGCTTTAAACGCAAGATCCCTTGAAATTAAATCGAAGAGAAATATTGCCGCTATCAGTCTGATCTGCAATATTAACCCAAGAAATTTGAGCCAGATATTCACGGCCTTAGACGAGAGCATTATTTTCGGAGTTAGTACTGGCAGAGACACTATCACAATCTTTACATTAACTGAGAACCTGAAGGAACTAATGAATAAACTACATAGCCTAAACTCAGTTAAAGCTTTAAGCTGCCTGACTAAGATTGGCTTAATAGAAATCTCTCACCCAGATTTTGTCGATTCGCCAGGGTGGCTCGCAAAGATAACCAATGCCTTGGCGTCTAGGGGCATAAATATAGTTGAGGCTACGACAAGCAAGGCTACAATAAATGTATTTGTTGATGAAAGTAGAATTGATGAGGCTATTGCGGCTGTGAGGGATGCCCTTGAAGCGTAGAAGCGTAGCGATATTGGCTGCCACTGGAGCCGTGGGCCAGAGGTTCATTCAGTTGCTGAAGAACCATCCATGGTTTGATATCTCGGTGCTGGCCGCCTCCGAGCGCTCAGCCGGCAAGAGGTATAAGGATGTATGTATGTGGCGCATGGAGACCGAGATGCCTAAAGAGATAGGCGAGATGACTGTTGTTGATGCAAACCCTAAATCTATTAAGGAGGCAGGGGATGTAGACATAGTTTTCTCGGCTCTTCCTGGAGACATAGCCGGTCCAGTAGAGGAGAGCTTCGCGACAGAGTTCCCGGTCATAAGCAAGGCTGCAGCCCATAGGATGGAAGAGGATGTCCCATTACTCATACCGGAAGTTAATCCAGAACACTTAGAGCTCATACCAATACAGAAGCGTAGGCGAGGCTGGAGCGGCTTCATATCAACTGACCCGAACTGCTCAACCATACAACTGGCATTAACATTGAAGCCACTGATGAGGTTTGGATTAAAGAGGGTTATTGTTACAACTATGCAGGCTCTAAGTGGAGCTGGTTACCCTGGGGTTCCATCACTGGACATAATTGATAATGTTATTCCATATATTGCTAAGGAGGAGGAGAAAATTGAGACTGAGACGAAAAAGATTCTTGGCGTCTTTGATGGCGAGAGGGTAAGATTGGCAGATGTGAGTGTAAGCGCCAGCTGTAATAGAGTTAACGTTAAGGATGGCCACCTAGAAGCGGTTTATGTGGATCTGGAGGAGAAGCCGACAATTGATAAGGTTAAAGAGACCTTTAGAAGCTTTGTTGGTGAACCACAGAGACTTAAACTGCCATTTGCCCCCGAGAGACCCATAATTGTTAGGGATGAGGTTGATAGACCGCAGCCCAGACTTGATAGAGATGCTGGGAGAGGCATGAGCGTAGTTGTTGGGCGGATAAGAAGTGACCCAATTATGACAATCAAATATCTATGCTTAGGCCACAATACCATTCGAGGCGCCGCCGGCGCAGGTATACTCAGCGCGGAGCTAATTGTTGCTAAGGGATATATTTAAAGTATTTTATAATAATTTTCGGGGGTCTAATTCATGGTTTTCTTAAGCCCTCATAGATTTCTGGAGAATAGGGACGGGGTCTTGTATATCGACGGGGTCTCAGCGATTGAGCTTACAGACAAGTTTGATACACCATCCTATGTCCTAATCGAGAACCGCATACGTGAAAACTTCCGTAGGTTAAGCGAGACTCTCCTAAAATATTATGATAAGGTTAGGATCTATTATTCCGCTAAGGCTAATACTAGCCTAGCAGTCCTAAGAATCCTAAGGGATGAAGGTGCATACTTAGATGCGGTTAGCCCTGGGGAGGTCTTCTTAGCGTTAAAAGCTGGCTTTCAACCGGAGAAAATACTCTTTACTGGGACAAGCGTCAGAGATGATGAACTAAGGTTTCTTGTAGAGGCAAAGGTAACAATTAACATAGATTCCCTCTCCCAGTTGAAGAGGCTGATCAAATTTCATGTCCCGGAGATATTGTCCGTTAGGGTTAACCCGGAGATAGGTGCTGGACACCATGAGCATGTACTCACCGCCGGAAAAGACTCAAAGTTTGGTATATGGGAGACGGATGTCATCAAGGCCTATGAGATTGCGAAGGGGGCTGGTGTTAAAAGATTTGGGATACATATGCACATTGGTTCCGGGATATTAAATGTTGAGCCCTTTATTCTTGCCGCCCAAAAGCTACTAGAGGTAGCTCATCGGGTTAGGAGGGAGCTTGGCATAACATTTGAGTTCATAGACTTCGGTGGCGGGCTGGGCGTTCCATACAAACCGGAGGAGAAACCATTAAACCTAGAGGAGTACGCCGAGAAAATGCTAAGACTATTTAAGAGCAAGATTAGGGAGTATGACTTAGGTGAACCATACTTCTGCATCGAACCGGGCCGTTACATGGTCTGCGACGCGGGTATACTCCTAACAAGAGTGAACACGATCAAGACAACACCATTTAAGAAGTTTATAGGGGTTGACGCAGGCTTCAATCTATTGATTAGGCCGGTGATGTATGGCGCTTATCATCATATGGTCGTCGCGAATAGGCTTAATGAACCTGAAAAAGAGGTTTATGATGTAGCTGGCCCGCTATGCGAGTCCGGCGACATATTAGCGAGGGGTAGACCTCTCCCGGAGACCCGTGAAGGAGACCTACTAGCGATATTAAATGCTGGCGCTTACGGCTTTGTAATGAGCTCACAATATAATTCTAGGCCAAGATGCCCCGAGATACTAGTTAGAGATGGAAAATATGCCCTTATAAGAGGGAGGGAGACTCTCGGAGATTTGTTGAGGGGCCAGGGTCTTCCTGAATGGTTGGAGCGCTAACGCTCCTTTAAGTTTTGCCTGTTAAGCCCAGTACGGTCTGACCTCAGTCCGCAGGAAGATCAGCGTGCTCAATGCTAGGATTATAATGAAGCCAGCTATTAGGGCCGAGAAGGAGGACCATGCTAAGGCTATGCTCGTATCAAGGCTTAGCGGCTGTGGTGCTGGAAGAGCCTCTGAGTAGTAATAGAATAGGCCCGTAGATCTAATTTCCGGGTTTAGGAGAATATTGGCCACCTCCATGTAAAGTGTTAATGGGCTTATTCTTGATATCGCATCTCTAATCTCATAGTATGTTATAATCGCGCTTAATGGGACCGATGGAAAATAGGATCTTAAGGCAGCCATCTCCGCCGCCACAACATCAGCAATTAAATAAATGAATATTGAAAGGAAAATCCAAAGGGCTATGGAAGCAAGGGCTGACGTCGTTGTCCTTCTAAAGATTATTGAGAAGAGGAGACCTATGCTGAACCAAAGGGATATATAAAGAAAAGATGCCACGGCGAAATATACTATTCTAAAAGCTCCTTCAACAGTCGGTCCGAAGCCAGCCAGCAGTATATTGAAGCCAGTCACTATGCCAGTGCTACTAAAGACTATAAGCAGAATCACTAGGAGACCTGCAACTATTTTGCCAAGAATAATACTATCTCTATGTATTGGGTTTGATAGAAGCTTCAGCATAGAGCCACTAGCAATTTCCCTATTAACAGAGTCAAAGCTTAAGGCCACTCCGACAATTGGGCCGAATAGGCCTACAAAATACACAAATGAGAGTATCGGGGACCCCCCGCCCCCGGTTAGCAGCCTCAGAAAGGCAATTGTCTGCTCCACTTCCCTTATAGTTCCCTGCGCAATTGACTGGACACCGAGATAGGAGGTTGCGAGGCCTGAGAGCAATACAAGAGCAACTAATAGCGGGAACCTTCTACTACTTAGGTGGTCAGCGAGCTCCTTCCTAGCGATTGGCGTGGCTCTCATCTAATCTCTTCCTCCTTAAAGTACCTTACATAAATCCTTTCTAAGCTTGGTGCAAGTCTAACTCCAATTATCTTCCTGCCCTCCCTAGATGCCACCTCAAATATTTCCTTCCTAACGTCTCTTTGGGCAACAATAATTAGCTTATTTCCTTTTTTCTCCACTTCTCTGACATCGGCGAGCGCGTTAATTTCCGAGACCAAGGCTTCATCAACGCTTTCAAGTTCCAGCTCGATAACGTTCTCCTCTTTTATAAGAGAGGCTAGGCTGCCTGTAGCTATGATCTCTCCCCTTTTCATTATCGCTATCCTATCACCATACTTCTCAACATGGTGTAGGAGGTGGGATGACATCAGTATTGTTATACTCTCATTTCTTGAAAGGCTTTCGAGAAAAGATAGCATTTCTTCAGATCCCTTGGGATCTATGCCAGCTGTCGGCTCGTCAAGAATCAGAACTTTTGGCTCCTTGATTAGGGCATCGGCTATAGCCAAACGCTGCTTCATTCCCCTAGAAAACTTACCCACCTTAACATCAGCCCACTCCTCTAGATCAACCTTCTTAAGAAACTCTTTAATTTTCTTCTCCCTCACACCTTTAGGTATCCCATTTAGGCCCGCTGTGAATATTAAGTTCTCTTTGGCAGTTAGATCATCGTAGAGGCCTGGAAC
The DNA here is from genome assembly GCA_038897035.1 of Bathyarchaeia archaeon. Taxonomy (GTDB): domain Archaea; phylum Thermoproteota; class Bathyarchaeia; order Bathyarchaeales; family DTEX01; genus DTEX01. The sequence goes on along the minus strand of JAWAXF010000004.1, from coordinate 28,257 downwards.
CTCTGGGACGAACCCAACCCTCTTCCTAGCCTCAAGCGGATTCCTAATGACATCGCAGTCATCTATCCAAGCTGAGCCATGGGTTGGGCGCGTTAACCCGAGAAGCATAAGGAAAGTCGTAGTCTTACCAGCGCCATTTGGTCCAAGGAGACAAAAGAACTCTCCCTCATAAACCTCTAAATTCAAGTCCTTAACCGCAGTGAAATCGCCATACTTTTTAGTAAGATTAACTGTTTTTATCATTACTTTCTTCATAGCCTACCGTATCTCCAGAAAACCACCATTAAACCGAATACCGCTACCGCTATTACTATTATGCCCACAATTCCCCAGTATGTCGTCTTCGTTACAGTGATTCTAAGCGTGATCTCTTGAGAAGTATCCATGCTCCAAGCCCGCACACTAACCGAATAATCTCCGGCAACTGCCCCGGGATGCGGACTTATATAAAGCACTGCATTGACCTTCTCCTTTACCGGCAGACTTGAAATCTTACTTGGGTCAACTGCCGTTTTCCAGCCTGTAGGAGCATAAGAGTAGATGCTTATCTCACGTATAGGCACGGTACCGGTGTTCTCAATGATCAAAGGTACCCCCAGTTCCCCACCCGCCTCCACATTATAGCTTAGCAAGTCGCCCTCAGTTTTAAGCGTAATTTTCGGTGTTCCCGTCACAACTGCCCTAAAAGTAAACTCTTCATGAATCCCCGCCCCAGGCTCAGACACTATAACACTTATTGGATATACGCCCGGAGTCTGCCCCTCAGGACAGAAAACATCAAGCACTGCGCTCCAGTATGTTGATCGCGCCCTTACGGTTATATCAGAGATCACCTTAGTCTCGTAGGGCGATGACTTAAACCCAAGGTTATACCAGCCCTCCGGAATTTCGGCATCTAATTTGAGGGTTAGATCCTTGTAACTATTATTCTTAATATTGAACCTGAATGAAAAGATTGATCCCGGTGAGCCCGAGACTTCAGTTGCGGTGGCTTCGATACTCACCGCGGCGATGGGCCTTACAACCTTAACACTTATTGTTAAGATATTTGAGATTATCTGGCCGTCACGGTAAGCGCTGACGTTGAAGTGGTATTCCCCCGCGCTGATCTCAGGCCCGGGTTCAAGAACCAATGTTAAGTCTATTGCCTCATTCCCTCTCAGAGATAGTTTTGAGACATTGTATTCCCTGAAGAGAGCGCTATAGCGCCAGTTGGCTGGGCAGATGGTCTTAAGCGATATTTCCCTGGTTTCGCCTAGTAGGTTAGTGATGGTTATGGGGATGGAGATGCTCCTCGTCTCCGTCTCTATACTAAGTATAGGACTATAGATCTCTATCTCCTTCTGCCCATATGCTAGGGATATACTACTAAATGATATGACAAGCAATAAAATGGATGCCGGAAAAATGGTTGTCACAATTGCTTTCTTCATGCAATAAAGATAATTGATTAGAGGTTAATAAATTTTCTTCAAAGTCTCTTCATAATTCTCTCTCCGCGACATCTCTTGACGAGATCCACCTGCCCACGTCAGTTACAACCCTTATAAAAACTCAAAAGACCAAAAGGAGCTTATTTTGGGTCCAAAAACCTCTTATTGATCGGTATATGTGTTTTGGAGGCCGCCGCCGGGATTTGAACCCGGCCTCCGGGCTCCACAGGCCTATACCACCAGCATGAGACTACTGGTGTCCGTACGCTACCAGGTTCCGCAGCTCATCTAGCCTCTACGTTACGGCGGCCACGCCACAATTTTACTTAAACAACCTTAACTTTTAAGGATTTCTTTTGGCAATAAGACACTATCTGCAGGACACGGAGTGTCCACTTAAGTCCTAGGAAAGGTATTTACCTAGTCCCATCCATTTTTATCTTTCATGAAATATATTGCTAGAGTTGAGGTCGCTTTAAAGCCTGGTCATATTGACCCTGAGGGGGAGACTACCAAGAACGCACTTGTAGAGTTAAAGTATCCTGTCGAGTCTGTTAGAGTCAGTAAAGTCTATGAGATTGTTCTTAAGGCTAATTCTATTAATGAGGCTAAAGGTATCATTGAAGAGATGTGCAGGAGATTATTGGCCAACCCGGTTAAAGATGACTACAGGTATAACATAGAGGAGATTAAGCCTTGAGGAAACAATTCTATATCAGGAAGAACTTACCGTTCGAGTTATATGAGGTTAATATATTAGAGGCTAACGATGGAGATTTAACTAAGATAAGTGAGGAGATGGGCCTAGCGCTAAACCTTGAGGAGATGAGGGCCATAAAACTCTATTTTTCCCAGAAGGGCAGAAACCCAACGGATGTTGAGCTGCAAGCTCTCGGGCAAACGTGGAGTGAACACTGCTATCACAAGACATTTAAGGGGATAATTGCCCTTCCAGACGGCCGTGAAATCAATTCGCTCTTCAAGACCTTCATTGTAAAAGTTACATATGAACTGGATAAGCCATGGTGCGTGTCCGTCTTCGAGGATAACGCCGGTATAATCCACTTCGATGGAGGCTACGGCCTGGCGGTTAAGGTTGAGACGCATAACCACCCATCTGCCATAGATCCCTTCGGCGGAGCTGCAACTGGAATCGGGGGAGTTATACGCGATATACTGGGAGTTTGGGCTGACCCAATAGCGTGCATGGACGTGCTCGGCTTCGGCCCATTAGACTACGATTACTTTAATCTTCCACCCGGAGTAAAGCATCCAAGGTATATTTTCAGAGGGGTTATTGCGGGGATAGGTCATTATGGCAATAACATGGGCATACCGACAGTTAATGGGGCAATATACTTTGATGATAGCTACACTGGAAATGTTGTCGTCTATTGTGGGTGCGTCGGTATACTGCCAATAAGCAAGTACATTAAGAGGGCTAAGGCTGGCGACTACCTAGTCCTTGTAGGCGGTAGGACTGGCAGGGACGGGATACATGGCGTTACGTTTGCGTCCCTAGAGCTCACCGAGAAGTCTGAGGAGGTCTCTAGGTCAGCTGTTCAAATAGCGAACCCCATTGAAGAGGAAAAACTCAAGAGGGCTATTATAGCCGTGAGGGATAGAGAATTAGCCTCATCGATAACCGATCTTGGGGGCGGCGGCCTCTCAAGTGCCATAGGAGAAACTGCGCATAAGTTTGGTTGCGGAGCAAGCGTTGAGCTGGAAAAGGTTCCCCTAAAATATCCGGGCCTTGCCCCTTGGGAGATTTATGTATCTGAGTCTCAGGAGCGCATGCTGCTAACTGTTCCAGAAGATAATTTAGATAGGGTTTTTGAGATTTTTAGGGGCGAGGATGTTGAGGTTACGCCGATAGGTAGGCTGACATGGGATAAGATTTTGAGAGTATATTATGGGGGCTATATGGTCGCGGAGATCGATATACCGTTTCTCTTTAATCCGCCAAGGGTTCAGAGGACCGCTAAATTTGTTAAACCTAAGCTTAGTGAGCCGAGCTTTGAGGAAAATGATGACTTAACCAGTGATCTACTTGGAATTCTATCTTCGCCAAATGTCGCCAGCAAAGAATCTATCGTCAGAACATACGACCACGAGGTTAAGGGAAACACCGTTTTAAAGCCCCTCTGCGGAAGAAATGATGGGCCGAGTGACGCCGCCGTCATAAAGCCGCTGGATAATTCTTGGAGGGGTGCTGTTATCTCGTGTGGCATAAACCCGAGGTATGGTAAGATTGATGCCTATTGGATGGCTGCCTCCGCCATCGATGAAGCCATAAGGAATAATGTTGCTGTTGGGGGGAGGAGAATAGCGCTGCTGGATAACTTCGTTTGGGGGAACCCAGAGAAGCCGGAGAGACTTGGCTCACTCGTCAGGGCTTGCATGGCATGCTATAGGTTCGCCAAGGGCTTCGGAACGCCCTTCATCTCCGGGAAAGACAGCCTATATAATGAGTCACCCCTAGGCCCGGTTACACCGACCCTCCTAATAACGGCTATAGGAATTGTTCCGGATGTGAGGAGGATAGTTTCCATGGATCTAAAGGAGCCGGGTAACCTACTCTATATCGTTGGGCGCACGTACAATGAGCTCGGTGGCTCGGAATATTATAGGCTTAAGGGCTATTTAGGGAAGAATGTTCCAAGAGTCAGGCTTAGGGAGGCTAAGTGGAACATGAGAGCAATTCTAAGAGCTATTGACAGAGGGTGCATAAGGGCCTGTCACGACCTCTCTGAGGGAGGCTTAGCCGCCGCGGCCGCAGAAATGTCTCTAGCGGGAGACCTAGGCCTAGAAATATGGTTGGGAAAGGTTCCTTATGCTGGTCAAATCTTAAGAAACGACTACATATTATTTTCAGAGTCTAATAGCCGCTTCTTGGTGGAGGTTCCTGAGACATATAGAGAGGAGTTTGAGGCAATTGTTAGAGGAACATATTATGCGCTTATAGGTAGGGTTAGAGGGGATGAGTCCTTCATTATTTATGGGCTTGATGATGAGCCTGCAATCAGTATTGGCGTAGATGAGCTGGTTGAAGCATGGAAGAAGACTTTGCGGTGATCAGTGTTGAAGCGCAGGGAGATTAAAGTCTGCATAATTAGGGTGGGTGGTACAAACTGCGATATAGAGACGAAGAGGGCCTTTGATGATCTTGGCGTTAAAGCATCAATCTACCACATAAATGAGTTAACAAGGAGAAGAACATTTATCCTTGAGCACCAAATACTGGTCTTTCCCGGAGGCTTCTCCTATGGCGATTATGTCAGAGCCGGAGCTATACTGGCGAAGATCATTATGGCCAGAATCGGCGCTGAGATAAAAGCATTTGTGGATGAGGGAAAGCCTATGTTAGGAATATGTAATGGCTTTCAGGTGCTCATTGAGGCCGGTCTTCTCCCCGGGTTAAGTGGTATAAGCGGGCACCCGGAGGCTGCTCTGGCTACAAATGTCCCGACGGGGTATAGGTGTATGTGGGTTTATTTAAGACATGAGAATAAGGGTAGATGTGCCTTCACAGGGCTCATACCTAAGGGTGAGATCCTGCGAATACCAGTAGCGCATGCTGAGGGAAGATTCATATTGCCAGTAGAGAAGAGAGAGAAGATTCTTGAGAGCCTCATTGATAATGATCAGATCGTATTTAGATACTGTTATGAGAGCGGTGACCCGGCTGATGGAAAGTTTCCAATAAACCCCAACGGCTCATTCTATGATATAGCCGGAATATGCGACCCAGATGGAACAATATTTGGTTTAATGCCCCATCCAGAGAGAGCGTATTATGGTTGGCAATTGCCTGATTGGACAAGAATAGGTAGACCTCCTAAGTATGGGGATGGCAGGCTAATATTCGAGTCCATTGTGAAGTACGTTATGAAAAAGTTCTAGTTTATAGGTCCACGCAAATCAAACCAATTTATACTAATTTCATATTAAGTTATTTTGAGGGGCATCGATGAGTTGCGATGCTTCATCTGGTTCCGAGATTAGGGTTATTCTTGTGGGTGTTGGCTATATAGGTTCAGAGATCGCTAAGACTCTCTTGAGAAAAAGGGGTGTGAGGATCGTTGGAGCGGTTGATTCATCTCCTGAGAAGGCTGGTAAGGACCTCGGGGATGTAATCGGGATAAAGGAGAAAATGGGGATAATCGTACAAAGAGATATCGCTGATTTAAACGTTAGTGCGGATATTGCTATACATGCTACGACATCCTTCTTAGATGAAGCCTACCCACAGATAGTTGAAATTATCAAACGGGGCTTCAATATAATATCTACTTGCGAGGAACTCTCATATCCATATATTGTGAATGAAGATATAGCCAAAGCGATAGATAAGCTTGCCAAGGAGCATAGAGTCACGGTTCTCGGATCCGGCATAAATCCAGGCTTCCTTATGGATACACTCGTCATAACCCTAACGGCCATATGCCAAGACATCAAACGCATAGTCGCCGAAAGGATAATAGACGCTTCTAAACGTAGGCCCTCATTTCAGAGGAAGATTGGTGCCGGGCTAAGTCTCGAGGAGTTTCATGAGAAGTTTGGTAAAGGCGAGCTGGTGGGGCACGTTGGGCTTAAGCAGTCGATAGCTATGATAGCCAACTCAATCGGCATAAAGCTTAGCGGCATAAGAGAAGAGCCGATAAAACCGATAATAGCCGAGGAGAAAGTCGAGAGCAACTTTGTCACGGTTAAACCTGGATTTGTGGCGGGTATAAGCCAAAGGGCCCATGGACTAATCGATAACCAACCATTTATAACGCTAATTTTCAGGGCTTATGTTGGCGCAGCTTGGGAGTGCGACTCAATATTTATTGATGGGGTACCAACGATAAATGAGCGGATAACGCCATGCGTTAACGGAGACATTGGCACAGCAGCCATAATCACAAATCTAATACCTAGAGTAATTAATGCACCGCCGGGACTTAAAACAATGAAGGACATGCAAGCATTATCAGCGGTGTTAGGAGACATGGGGCTCTTCACCAATATAAGAGGTTCATCAAGCCTAAGGAAGAGAAAACGCTATATATAAAGAGGTTAAGATGCAGAGAATCTATTTTTGACTTTGAACATTCAGTGCCTCGCGAGTGCTTTTGCCTTTATATTCTTGTGCGACAATCATCGTAGATGTTAGTATGACACTTGGTATACCCCTAATTTTATCTATGAGATCATTTAATTGAGCTATTTCTTGCGTACTGACTTTAGCGATGATGTCGTATTCTCCGTAAATTATGCTTGCATCTATTATACTATCTAGGTCGGCTATTTTTTTGCAGATATCTTTCTCAGCACCGGAACTAACTTTCAACAATACATAAGCTTTTATCACCATATCCCTTCAGCACCTCAAATATGTTCATTGAGACATTATAAATATTAACAATAATGAAGTATTTAATTGCTTCTTTGCAGGTAGATAGTCTCCCCCTTAAACCAGCAACGGTAACCCTTAAGTTCTTTCTATGAGAAAATAATCCTTGGTGGGAGGATGCCCAAGGTCTTGATAGTTGCTGGGGATGGCGTTGAAGCTCAGGAGATTTTTTATCCATTCTGGAGGCTTAAGGAGGCGGGAGTAGACGTTGCCGTGGCAGCTCCCTCCAAGAAGACTTTATTCACCGTTGTCCATGACTTTGAGCCCGGCTGGGAAACATACACGGAGAAGCCCGGCTATAGGTTTGGGTGGGTTAACTTATCCTTTAAAGATGTTAAACCAGAGGAATATAATGGCCTCATAATACCCGGTGGGAGGGCACCAGAATACATAAGAACATATGCCGAACTCGAGCGCATTGTGAAGCACTTTTTTGAGAGTAATAAGCCAGTAGCGGCCATATGCCACGGCCCGCTGGTAATCGCGGCCTTTGGGCTGGCCAAGGGTAGGAAAATGACCTGCTACATGGCGGCCGCACCGGACCTAAAACAGGCTGGCGCAAACTATGTAGACCAAGAAGTTGTTGTCGACGGAAACCTCGTTACAAGCAGGGCCTGGCCGGATCTACCCGCATTCATGAGGGAATTCCTGAAACTCTTGATGGCGAAGAAGAGTTAGACATACCCCATTTTTTACTGCGATTTTAACATCTACTTCCAAAAAATTCGATGGGATTGCTATGTATATAGACGCGCTCCCTGTAATCGATTCGGTTAGGGTTCTTACCTGCCTACTTTTTCTTTTAGTTGCTTCTTTTCATGATATTAGGAGTAGGGAGGTCCCAGACACGCTATGGATAATTTTTGCTCCAATAGGCCTAATATTAACGCTGGCATCCATCGCCTTAAGCGAATTGAGTCTGTTGAGATTAATGGCATGGATCATAATTATGGCCGTTATGTCCGGCCTCGCCCTCGCCCTCTACTATCTGGGATTGTTCGGCGGGGCTGATTCAAAGGTCCTAATGTGCCTGGCAGTAGCGATGCCCTTCCAACCGAGACTACCCCTAACCAGATTACCCCTTAAGCATCTTCTCAATATTTTTATACCTCCGCCGCTCTCAACCTTTAACAATGCAATTCTCCTCGCGGCTCTATCAACAATACTTATTCTCACAAGGAATCTATTCGACTACGTGAGGGATAGGAGACTATTTGAGGGGCTTGAACATGAGGGATCCTTTAAGAAAGCGCTTGCTCTCCTAACGGGTTATAGAGTTAGCGCGGATAGGCTGCGCTCAGGTAAGCACTTCTACCTGCTCATGGAGGAATTTGTGAGGCGGGAGGATGGATCTATTGTTAGGAGACTGAGAATGTTCAGTCGTCTACCCGCCAATGGAGACTTACCTAAAGAAGATATACCAGCAGATTTTCACGGAAGGGTCTGGATTACGCCGGGATTGCCCTTTATAGTTTTTATCGCACTAGGCTTTCTCATAACAGTATTTGTGGGGGATATTATTCTTTTGCTAGTAAACATTATACTTGTCCACTAAGTAGCCCCAAGAGTGTTACAAGTTGCCCCTCTCAGAAACCATCTATCAATTGCAAACCGCAACGCTTCGAAGACTTCATCTTCATCCAAGTTATTTACGTCAAGTATTACATGGAATGGCTCAAAGTCTTCGCCCAGCCTAAAGCCATATAGTCTCCAATATATCTCCTTAGTTTTAACCTCACGCTCCCTCATGCGCCTTAGGGCTTCCTCAAAGCTTATTCCATCCCTCTTGGCGATTCTAGCGGCTCTAACTTCTTCCGAGGCCTCAAGCCATATTTTGAAGCCTTCTCTCAGGAGCCATGGTATAGTCCAGCTATCCAGTACAACGTTTCCCTCCCTAGCCCATTCCATCATCTTCTCGTCTACCCGCCTATCAATGTCCAGGTTCTTTAGCCGCTCTTCAAGGAACCGGATTCCGCTCTCGGTTTCCCACCAGCCCCGCTTAGATACACCGTAGCCCATCTCAGATGCGACTGCCTTAAGGGCATCGCCACCAGAATATAATTTGAGACCATAATGCTTTGCAATTCTTCTAGCAGCGGTGCTCTTTCCCGAGCCAGCTAAGCCAGAGATACATATGACAATTTTCCTTTCTCCACCCCTCATACTCGGCAGCCGCCACTTCAAATCGGATTCCCGCATAGCCCCTCACTTAAATATTTTTGAGAGTAGGAAATGAAAGAAGAGACTACATATGATATACCACACAAAGAATGGTACGTCAATTTTGGTTCCGATCAGTGGTATGAAGGCTGCCGTCTTATAGAAATATGGTATTAAGAGCCACCATACTACGAGAAATGGGATAAAGGTAACCGACATAACCTTCAGTTGCTGCGACGAAACCTTTGCCCTCATCTGCATTATACGAAGCTTATCTTTCTCAAGCTTAGCCAAGAGCTTCTTATCACCAGTCCTCCTAGCCTGCTCCATCTTAGTCTGCCACTCAGAGACTTCCTTCCAAAATTCATCTAATAAGCGCCTGTCAATAAGCTTACGGTTAGCTAGGGTTGAAACTAAGGATGTTAAGAGGGCTATGAGGACCGCGAAAAACGTCAAGTATGGCGGGCCTTCAAGGATCCACAGAGACATGGCCCTCACACCCCAAGAATCTTCCTTATTCCGGGGTAGATTTCCTCCACTTGCTCCCTCACTATCTGTTGATAGTATTGGTATATTATGCCCACGGAGAGGAGTATCCCTGTTCCAGTACCGAAGGCTCCGAATACGTCCGCTACCGCGGCCAGCAGACCGACAATAAGGCCTCCTAGCAGCGTTACTGTTGGAATGTAGCGCTCTAAAATAGATTCGATTGGCTTCTCAGCCCTTCTAAAGCCTGGAACTTGAAGCCCAGCGTCCACAAGCTGCTTAGCGATGGTTCTTGGATCTAGACCACCAACCTGCAGCCAAACCCAAGAGAAGATAACACAGAAAATTACCAAGAGAACTATGTATACGGAATATCTAAAAGGATCACTTATAAAATCCATAAGGCCTCTTGGCGAAGTAACGTAGTAGGCCAGTCCCCCAACTGGTCTAACTCCCCCCTCTGTCGCTTCAAAATCGCCTATTAGTCTTATTATTGGTCCTAGAATTGGATTATTGCGGTAATTATTCCATAATATTTGCCCAAAAATCTGTACATTCCCGAAGAGAGCCCCTGTGAAGATAACTGGCATGACTGAGACAAACAGTAAGTTTATTGGATATTTCCCTCTAAATCCCCTATATCTAGAATATGAAATTGGGATTTCGACTCTAATCCCTTGCATATAGATACAGAACATAAATATTGCTATTGTTAGAAGTAAACCTAGAATGCTTGGGTCTCCCTCAGGCCTTATTATTAGGGCTGAGAGAGGTACTCCCCTAATCAGTGAGTCAATTACTGCCGGAATTATCCCCCTAAACCTCCCAACATCGCCTAAAGGCGGCGTTAATGAAAAACAGTCTACCATTATGTGCTGAGCTACACCTGCTAGAATAAAGAGACTTATACCGCTTCCAATCCCCCAGCCCTTCTCTATCATCTCATCAAGAAGCAACACTATTAAGCCAGCAATGAGCAGCTGTATGAATATTATTACTGCTTGTATAGCTCCTACAGCGCGGAGAACACCGCTCACAAGGTAGGCCGAAGCTTGCAGCATTGTCATGAAAATTGCTAAAACCTTATTTGCACCTGCGAATAGGGATCTATCCTCGGGGTCAGAAAAATCGACGCTTATGAGACCGGACGTGGCGAGTAGCTGTAATATTATGCCAGCGGTAACAATTGGGCCTATGCCAAGCTCCATTAGCGTACCTTGCGTCGAAGCGAATATAATTCTGTAAACCAGAACACTCTCACTTCTGTGTAAGCCATATAACGGTATTTCACTCATGATAAAGTAGATTACCAATGCAAGACCTGTCCAAAGAAGCTTCTCACTGAGACTAACTCTGCGCTCTGGAGCCCTAACTTCTGGGACAAATTTTATTAACGGTTGAAAGGCTTTTAAGAACCTGCCCGCCAAGTTTTTCCCTCAAACACAAACACTTGATATTTCTCTTCCTATTACGTTAACCCTCTTAAGCAGACCTCGCCTCAGCCTCTTTTGAGGATAATATCCCTCCACCAGCCTCCTTTATCTTCCGTAGGGCTTCTCTAGTATATGAAGGAACTTTAACTACAATTGGTGTGGTTATTTTCCCTTCGCCCAGGAGCTTCACATATCCCATAGTCTCTAAATCTATAAATATCTTTTCTCCCTCGCCTACTTTGGTAGCTGTTTTGAGGGCTATCTCCTGCAGCTCCTTTATATTTATAAATTTGACTCCTTTCATCCTCTTCTGTTTAGGAGAGATAAAGCCCCTAGATCCAAAGTAGTCTGGCTCATATCTCAGAACCCATGACCATAAGTGCTTGTGTCTGCCCGCCCTTCTCTCACCCTTCGATCCGCTTTTTCTATGCTGCCCAACCCTACCATAACCACACGTTCTTGACCCACGCTTTTTACGAATCTTTCTGATCTTATGCGGCATACACTTACCCCTTTAAATCATTCTCTTTAGTAAATCGTTTATGGCTTCGCCCCTATAACCAACTACGCCTCCGCTCTTATAACTCTTTTTTACGCTTCCCTTAAAGCCACCGCTTGGTGGATGTAGGCGGAAAACAGGCTTAATCTCCGGAAGCTTACAGAATTCAACCTTTAGATTATATATTGCCTCAGCTAGGTTGTCTACTGATTCAAAGCCTATTTTCTTGGCATATTCATCAGTAATTCTTTTATTTCCCATGAGCTTACCCCTCTCTCTAAGCAGCAGAGCGATAACTTCCTTAGAAACCTCTCCCCATGTCACATGATTGTGAACTTTTTGGAGCATACCTAAGTATGATGGACGATTGTCTATTAGGGTCGCATAGCAGTTGCGAACTAAATGGAGCATCCTAAGCGTATCATTAACATCTTTCCTTACATTGACCGCGCCGCGGATCCTAACAACGGCTAAACATTTATCTCTTCTCTCCACGGATATCTACCTCGCCCAATCCATCGGAGTAACAATCTCATATGTCTTCTTAAGGGCATCAAATATGGCGTATGCGAAAGATGGAACAGTCCTCGTAGGACCATAGCTTCTGGTCCAGCAGTCATTCACACCAGCAAGCCTAAGAATAGCCTTTGCAACCCCGCCAGCAACAATTCCCAAACCCCTTGGTCCCGATATAATCTTGACCCTAACAGCGCCACATTTCCCAGTAACATGGAAGGGCAGCGAGTGGGGCTGCCCGCACCCGCACTCCCAGCTCCCGCAGCCCCTACGTATAACAGTTATGTTCAGCCGCGCATCCCTAGCAGCCTTCTCTATAGCCGTACGCACTTGCGTGGCCTTTCCAGCGCCTATGCCAAGATACCCATCCCTATTTCCAACAGCAACTATGGCCTTAAACCTAGACCTCTCACCAGCATCGGTTTGTCTCTGAACAATGCTTATGTGTAAAACCTCTTCCTCAAGATTAGGCACAAGAGCATCCACTATTTCTGGCTCACTTATCTTCATTCCACTGGCAAATATCTCATCCAGGGAGGATATTTTACCCTCAAGCACCATCCTGCCAACCTTCGTGCGCGGAACCCACTCCTCAGTTCCACTTATTCTGCTAGAGCTCCCTTCCAAAGCGCATCACACCAATAGCCCAGCCAGTAAGACCTCGCCTTAATGCTCATAAAATTCAGAAAAAGCTAACTAATAAATTTAAACTTATCTGAGCACATGCCAGTTTTAATCCCCTTAATTCTTAAGTTGCCCCGCAAAGAATATATTTATTACCTCCCATCTTTATTCTCCAAAAATAATAACGATAAAGGTGCATCGACTTGAATAGGGATCCCACAAAATGGGTTGTTAAGGGTCCCAGCAAACCGAATGTTTTTTGGCCCTCCGAGGAGATGAAGAAGAAAGCATGGATTAGCGACGAGAAAGTATATGATGAGGCTAAGGATCCGATAGCATGGTGGGCCAAGCTGGCCAAAGAGGGTATAACGTGGTTTAAAGAGTGGACCGAGACGTTCGTCCACGAACCACCATTCTACAAATGGTTCGTTGGAGGGAAACTTAACATATGCTATAATGCTATTGATAGGCACGTTAAGACGTGGCGCAGAAATAAGGCGGCGATAATATGGGAGCCCGAGCCGCCGGATGAACCACATAGGGTTCTGACATACTATGACCTTTATCGTAAGGTCAATAGGTTTGCAAATGTCCTCAAAAATCTGGGTGTAAGGAAGGGCGACAGGGTCGGCATTTATCTTCCCATGATCCCGGAAGTGGTTATAGCGATGCTGGCCTGCGCCCGCATAGGTGCGGTGCACAGCGTTGTCTTCTCCGCCTTCAGCGGCCAATCATTAAAGGATAGAATGCTTGATGCCGAGGCAAAGGTTCTAGTCACCGCTGACGGGTACTATAGAAGGGGAAGCATAGTTAACCTTAAGGCTAACGCTGACGTAGGCGTCGAGGGAACCACTATAGAGAAGGTGGTTGTCGTTAAGAGAATTGGCTTGAATACTAATATGGTTGAAGGACGCGATTATTGGTGGCACGAGCTAATGAGGGATGCGGAGCCATACTGTGAGCCGGAGGTGTTGGACGGAGAGGACATGCACTTCATACTATATACAAGCGGAACCACCGGTAAACCCAAGGGAATTGAGCATCACGTTGGCGGCTACGCGGTTCAGGCTTATTGGACAGCCAAGCTGGCCTTCGACCTACACGATGAAGATGTATTCTTCTGCACAGCAGATATCGGCTGGATAACTGGCCACACCTACAATTGTTATGGCCCGCTATTAAATGGCGCGACTTTCGTGCTTTACGAGGGCGCACCCGATTACCCAGCCCCAGATAGGTGGTGGCAAATAATAGAGAAGCATGGCGTAACAATATTCTATACGGCGCCGACGGCAATAAGGATGCTCATGAAGTATGGTGATGAATGGGTTAAGAAGCATGACCTAAGCACCCTTAGACTACTTGGGAGCGTTGGAGAACCGATTAATGAGGAGGCTTGGCTATGGTACTTTAATGTTGTAGGAGGCGGCAGATGTCCAATAATTGACACTTGGTGGCAGACTGAGACTGGTGGCACACTAATCCATTCGCTGCCGGGCGTAGGCCCTTCATACCAACTGTTGCTGGTAGACCATTTCCTGGAACGAGGTTTGCGGTCTTAAGGGAGGATGGAGAGCCGACGGGCATCGGCGAGGTCGGCTACTTAGTTCAGCTACCTCCCTTTGCGCCCGGCATGCTCAGAACAATATATAGAGATCCCGAGAGGTTCAGGCAGCAATACTTTGGTGTGTATGGTGATAAGATCTATTATACTGGTGATGGCGCCTACATCTGCGATGAGATGGGTAATATTAGGATAACTGGAAGGGTCGATGACGTGATGAAGGTTGCTGGGCATAGGATAGCTAACGCTGAGGTTGAAAATGCTATAGCACAGCATCCCGCGGTTGTTGAGTGCGCAGTTGTACCCATGCCGCACGACATTAAAGGTGAAGTTCCAGTAGCCTTTGTTGTTCTCAAACCAGAACATGAGCCCTCAAGCAACCTTGAAATCGAGATAAAGAAGACAGTCAACAAGATTATAGGGCCAATAGCTAGGCCAGAGAGGGTGTTCTTCGTTGACGATTTACCGAAGACAAGGAGCGGAAAGATTATGCGCAGGATCCTGAGGGCACTGCTCAGGAATGAGCCTGTTGGAGATATAACAACCCTAATGAATCCAGAAGCTGTTGACAAGCTAAAGGAGAAGATTGGATATAAGAGGCCTTAAAACACCTTAAAGTTTATGCTAAAATCAATAACGATTTTTAATCTTTTTCTTTTTGGTGGACGCCGCAGAAGCATGCTTTAACCCCACGGCGGATACATCACGGTAAGGATAAGTTTTCTCTATATTGGCGGGTTCAGCCCACTAAGCTTTTATTTTTGTACTGGTTTTCTCAATATCGTTATGTGATGGAATTTGAGGATGCTTATGAGGGGGTCGAGTAGGGCGAGGAAAATCATTGGCCGTGGAACATGGTATGATAAGATGGCATTTAAGGTAATTGAGAGAGAAAGGAGGCTTAGCAGAAGCTTAGACCTCATTAGGGTTGAGTGCGGTGTTGGCGCCTCCGGGGTACCACATTTAGGGAGCATCGCCGACGCGACAAGGAACTATGCTGTCTCCTTAGCCTTAAAGGATCAGGGATATAACTCAGAGTTTATTGTTTTCTCGGATAACATGGATGGGCTGCGAAAAGTTCCGGCGGGGATGCCGGAGTCTCTGGAGAGACACTTAGGCGAACCCGTAACAAACATTCCAGACCCATTTAGCTGCCACGGCAGCTTCGGGGAGCATGTAGTTAACCTGCTGCTTGATGCCCTAGACAAGCTTGGTATAGAGTATAAATTTTTGTCTGCAGTTGAAGTCTACAAAAGCGGTCTGCTCAAGGATGAGATACGGTGCATTCTTGCGAATGCGGGGCGCGTCGGCAAAATAGTGTATGAGGAGACTGGACAGGAGAAGTACACCAAGGTTCTGCCATATTTCCCGATATGCGCGTCCTGCGGGAAGATCTACACGACGAGGGCATATAGGTTCATTCCCGAGGAGGATAAGGTGCTGTATGTATGTGAGGGGATGGAGGTTAAAGGTAGGTGGATTGAGGGCTGCGGTTATGAGGGCGAAGCGGACTACACTAAAGGTGAGGGGAAGCTTGCATGGAAGGCTGGCGAGTTCGCGGCTAGGTGGAGAGCCCTTAGGATAAGGTTTGAGGCTTATGGGAAGGATTTAATCGACTCAGTTAAAGTTAATGATAAGATTTCGCGTGAGGTGCTGAACTACGAGCCGCCACTTCACGCCCGCTATGAACTGTTTCTAGACAAGAGTGGGAAGAAGATATCCAAGTCGGCCGGAAACGTTATTACACCGCAATTATGGCTTAGATACGGCTCCCCTCAGTCCCTGCTACTGCTGATGCTCAAAAGGTTCGTTGGCGCAAGGAGCGTTTCTATCTCAGACGTGCCTCGCTACATGGGCGAATTTGATGAGCTTGAGGACATCTACTTCGGAAAGATTGAGGTCAAGGATGAAATGGAGAAGATCAAGTTTAGGGGCTTATATGAGTATTGCTGGCTTCTAAAACCCCCCGCCAGACCGAGCATACATGTACCCTATAATGTGCTCACCTATCTAGTGAAGGTTTCCCCAAAAGGCAATGAGGTGGACTTCGTCCTTAAGAAGCTGCGGGAGTATGGTTATGTGAAGGACTTGAGTAGTGAGGACATTGATGACTTGAAGAGGCGCATACGGTACGCTCAGAGCTGGGTAAGCGAGTTTGAGGAGATCTCCGAGACTAGGGTGGAGCTTAGCCCGGAGGAGGCGGCTGGAATAAGACATCTAATTCAGAGAATTAGGGCTGAGGAGGAGGCTGAGAAAATTCAGGGTGCAATATTTGAAGCTGCGAGGCAAAACAATCTAGAACCTAAGGAATTCTTCAAGAAACTCTATATGATACTCTTGGGCGCTCCTTCAGGCCCGAGGCTCGGACCATATATAGTTGCCATGGGCAAAGAAAACGTTATAAGGGCTTTAGAAAACGCTTTAACTGCGGTGGGAAGATGATTTAGGGCATATTTTGGCCGGTAAATCTCCTATTCTAATATCTTCCTGAACTTTTCCCCTCATATCTCTAAAAACAATCTTTCCCTCAGAGAACTCCTTTGGGCCGATGATTACGGCGTGTGTTATGTCTCTTCTGCTCCCATCGGAAAGAGCCCTCGAAAGGTTACGTCCCATAACCTCAACCTCAGATGGTATCCCATTCTCCCTGAGCATGCCCGCCAACTTAATTGCTTCAGCTAGGAGCCCACAATCTAGGGGGATGATTAGAACCCTCTTTCTCGGGGGCCTAGATGGACTTATGCCCTGCTTCTCCATGGCCAACATTATCCTGTCAACCCCAAAAGCGACGCCGATCGCTGGGAGCGGGCCGCCACCGAAAGACTCCACCAGCCTATCATACCTTCCACCGCCACATATTGCAATATCTAGCTCTGGAACATAAGCCTCAAAAATTATCCCAGTATAGTACTCCAGCCCCCTTGCAAAGCCGGCCTCGAAATAAAGCTGCGCCTTTAGACCAGATCTCTCGGATAACTCAAGCGTTCTTCTGAAGTTCTCTAGGGCGCTTATGGCCTCCGGGTAGGCTTTAATGGTATTGGATACTTCATTGATAAACGTGCTCTCGTCATAGCCTCTTATTCCAATGATGCTTCTCAGGGTTTCAAGACAAGCATCCCCCACACCGAGACTTTTAGCGAGACTCATCGCCCCCTCCCAATCTTTCTTATCGAGTGCCTGCATTATTGCGTTCTGCCCATCCTCCGGAACGCCTTCATGTAGGAGTATCCCGCGTAAAACGCCGATGTGATTAACCTTTATGGTGTAATTTCTTAGGCCAAGGCCCCTAAGGAAATCGTTTGTTAGACATAGTATCTCAACGTCCGCCTCTGGTCTACTTGAGCCTATAAGCTCATAGTTTGCCTGCCAGAATTCCCGATACCTTCCAAGCTGTGGTTCATCATAACGGTATAGACTCCCAAAAGAGAAGAGCCTTATGGGCTTAGGCGCCGCCACCATCCTAGTAATAACGAGTCTAGCTATCGAGGCCGTGAACTCGGGCCTTAGGGCAACCTTTCTCCCGCCCAGATCCACAAACGCGTACATGCGCTTTCTAGTCTCCTCACCAACCTTAGCTGCCAGCAACTCATAATGCTCTATAATCGGCGTTATAACCTCCTCATAACCATACAGCTCAGCCAAGCGTCTAGCGTTACCCTCAATAAACCGGAGCTTCCACACATCATCCGGCATTAGATCCCTCATACCGCGTACATTTTGGAGCATTTCATGGCGCAAAATAGATCCCTCAAAGAGGACATAATATCCTATTTCACCATGCAAACATTAAGACATTACTGGGGATTTTAAGGATTACGGTTTTATAGTAAGGTTCTCTAGAAGAAACTGTATTGGTTGAGGACTCGGGAGCGGGAAAAGTTCGTCATCCACCGCAAGCGTCCACGTACCTCGATCTCCTCATCGTCCAAAATAATCTTATTAACAGGGAACTATGAATATTTTTTCATTATGAATCACTAATGTTTGCCTCTTATAAGCACGTAATAAATTAGAATGAAGGCATAACATTCTTCGCGAAGTTTCTCAGCAATTTCATATATTCTTCATAATATTGACCCGTTTTAGGACTCAAGGATTGCTCGACGCTTATAACCCAATAGCTACACCCAACCTGCATAAATTTTTCAATTTTAGTTATATCCTCCGCCATTCCAGAACTTAGTCCAAAAAGTATAAATTTGAAATCCTCTACGCTTCTCCCATATTTTTTCAGGTAATTCTTAATTCGGTTTGCGTTCTCTTCATAAATTTCTGGAGTTACATGATATAGGAATTGCATCTCCCATTTTCCTGGCGCAACTTCGACAGGGCCGTGACGCAACTCTGGAGAGATCCACCCGTTACAATATTTCGCCGTCACTTTTATTGCTAGTTTCCCCCTCACGCCTGACCAAAGAGGAGGGTGAGGCTTTTGTATAGGCTTCGGCTCCAAGAAAGCATCTTTCAGTTTATAGTATTTCCCATCAAAGGATACCACATCTTCCGTCCAAAGTCTAATCATAATTTCTAAACCTTCTCTGAGCCTTTCAACTCTTATCTTATGCGGCTCAAATGCTCCTATCGGCGAATAGTTTATAAATTCTTCGGGAACATACCCGCTGCCCACACCCACTATAACCCGACCATTAGATAAAACATCCAATGTAGCCACCATTTTAGCTAGTTGACTTGGTACATATCTCGGTACAGGGCTTACAAGCGCCCCCAGTCTTACACTTTCTGTTTTCCCCGCAATATATGATAGCACTACCCAGCAATCTAGCGGGTTGAGGATTCGGGCTTGGTGGATATATGGTATTCTTACGCTTACAGGATGATCTGGAATAAATGCACCATCATAACCAAGACCCTCGATCTCTGAGAGGCATCTATCAAACTCTGAAATATTCCTCCACCATACGCCTGGAGAAAGAGCTACTCCAAACTTTATTTTTGCCATGCTTTATTATTATTTTCTTATTTATATAAAAGTGTTTCATTGAAAAGCATTATTGTCTAAATAAATCTCATTAAATGTGCTTCTCATGAAACTTTAGTCTTCTCGTACATCTTCTCAAGTGTCCAGCGTATTGCCGACCTCAGCTCCCGCTCCCTCTGCGGGGTCACATTCTGAATGAGTATCTCCCTAATAATGCTTCCATCCTTCTTTATTTCATATGAAAGGATCTCCTCTTGCCTGAGCTCACCCCGCCTAACAGACTCTTGATCAATCTCCCGCATCTTATTTAGAACTTTCTCGATCAAAAAGGCCTCAAATGGCGGGGTATTCGCATCAAACTTTTTATCGGGCTCGGGAACGATGCGTAGATTTCTATCCTCCACATATATATTTGCCAATAATTCGCCGGAACCCGACCTTAGTGGTATGATCTTGGCAGGCTCCTTGGGGGGTGGCTGCGCGACCTGAACCGCTTCGGGAGCCCTTACTGAAATTATTTCATCAGCCCTCTTAAAGCTTCTCTCAAGCAGGAGATTATTAACGAATTCCAGAATCATCTTTAAGCCCTCGATCTCTGCCTCTAAACTCCTTATCCTCTCCTCAAGAACCTCCCTCAGCTCCGCTATCTTCTTAAGTCTTGCTTCCTCCATTCGGGATTCTTCCCAAAAGCGTATACATGAATTATAATGTGCAAACAATAATATATCCTTCCCTCTATAAGCGGGCACTCTAGGTTGCCTAAGGGGAATTTTTAGTGCTCCTTTAATGCGATAAGCCTATTAAGGGTTCCAATAAACGTCCCATCGAGCAGGTAAACTTCAGTCTTATCGAGCATAACTCCACCGGACCGGAATATCGGCCCGATGAAATCCCTAAAGACTTCGTCCTTGAGGGTTGAGACCCTATTTATAGCCCTCCCACCCAACGCATCGTTGAAGTGCGGAATCACAATCAAATCTTTAACCCTCGGCTCAATCATAAAGTTCTCCTTAAGCACCCTCTCAGGCTCATCCCCCGCCCTAAGCCTAACATTATAGTGCCTTAGCATAGCCCTGATAAGAAGGAGCCTATTGCAGGGCGCCTTAATCCAAACTTGGCTCGTTATATGGAAGCCCGCCGGGTCCTTAAATACTATTACTGGGTGGATGTGCCCAACGACCAGAACCTCGCACTCAAGCATCTTTATATCAGGCCACGTATGACCATGAAATAACCCGGCCTCGCCAAAGACTATACCTCGTTGCGGTGTAACTTCAACTTTGCTTGGCAGTAAAGCCTCTAGATTTCCATCATGGTTTCCAGGTATAACCCTTATATGCTTAACCTTATTGAGGATCCTCTCAAAGAATACTGGTATATCGCGCCACTCCTCTATCTCGATCTTTTCGACTGTGTGCTTAACATCGCCTAAAATAATTAGTTGATCCGGTTTCTCAAGTGTCAATATTTGCTCCAGTCTCTTCAGAAGTCTATTCGTCTGGGATGGGATGTGAATCCCCCTCTCGGAGAGGGTTGCCTCCCAACCTAAATGCAGATCTGAGATTACTAGGGCTTTTTCACCCTCACTGGCTATACTTAATGCTGGGTAGGGGCTAACTGGCCTAATTATTGCGGTCACTTCCCTACGCACTATACATAAATATCCTAGCGGGCCATTAATGAGGATATTTCTTCAAAGAGTTCTTTGCTAGCTGACGCTATTACTGAAAAGCGTTTAATCTCCGTTAGCGGCACATTGGGTATCTCTACGCCGTTTGGTTGCAGAAAAACCCCTCCAGCCTCATTTAAAATTAACATGCCAGCTGCAAAGTCTATTGTCCTAAGCACCCCACGTAGGTCTATGTACGCTTCCAAGAGACCGCACGCGACATGGCATATCTCTAGGGCCGCTGATCCAAAGGCCCTTACACCCTTACTCATATTTATAATCGGTAGTAATTTCTTTGCTGCCTTCGCGTTTCTTGTTATATTAATGCTAATAATTGCATCCCTGAGGCCTCTCAACGCCGATGTCCTAATTGCCCGCCCATCGCGCTTAGCCCCTGAGCCCCTTTCGGCCGAAAATATCTCCCCGCTATACAAGTCTATTACAACGGCTGCCTCTAGATCACCTAGATGCCCTGTCCTCGATAGGGCTAGGGACGCTGATGCAAACTTTATACCCCTCATGGCATTATTTGTACCATCAACTCCATCTACGGCGAGGTAGAAGCTGGGTGATGAGCCAATCTCCCTCACACCACACTCCTCACCAACGAAAACGCAGGAGAAGTTATTTCGCTCCAGCCATTTTATGGCAACCTCTTCGGACACCGCGTCAATAAGTCTCGTCTCATCACCGCCAAAACCTGAACCAACAATCTTCCTAGCGTCTGTGGTCCCGAGAAGAGGGTGAACGGCGGAGTATATTTCCTTCGCAATCCTCACAAGCAGATCAATTGAACTCCCCATCTTTCCACCAGTTTCTCTACCCTCAAAAATTTATTATAGCACTGAACTAAATAATCTATCTTTGGAGGGGAAACATTGTCCGAGGCTGAGAAGAAGAAAAAGTACTACTATTATGGGAAGGAAGAGAAGAAGGCTGAAGAAGTAAAGAAGAGGGCCTGTAGGAGGAGGAAGAAGGCTACTTAGCGCCAACCTTTAAGAAGGCTGGTATACACCTCTCATCATCCACCGGGTTGAATCTTTCTAGCTCAGATATATTTACCGGGATAACTATTCTGGAAACCATGCCGTGTAGGCTGTAGGGAAGCCTGATCAACCTCATTCCGCCAGAAGTAACCCACTCATCGAATACGAAGCCCCTAGCCCTCATCTCTCTAGCAAAGGCGCTCCGCTCCTCATAGCTCCAGCTGGAGGCATCCTCGTCAAATACGTGCACGTGGAAGCCCCTGCCAGAGTAAATAACCCTTAGCTCCTTGAAGTTCTCCGAGAGGGCCTCGTAGAGCCTAATCGTCTCCCTTCTGGCCATATCAAACTCCAGCTCGCAGAAGCTTAATCCCTGACCCCTACGCATCTTATCCTCAAGCGATCCGTGTATTGGACATGTGAAGTTCTCCGGATCAACATCGAAGGCCAGCTCCTGACCGAGAACTCGCCCATCCTCATCATAAACGTTCCTATCATAATATACTGACTCTGGGAGGAACTCGAGTATCCAGCCCCTAACGTCCTCTAGGCTCCTGTAATTCTCTATGAGGATTGTTGCTAAGGCGTCCTCCTCGTACTCCGGCGGATATATCCTCGTGTGCCTGCCAATTATCACGGCGAAGACGACTTTCCCGGGCCAGCGGCCGAGCCAGTCTCTAACTCCATTAAGGTTGAACTCCCCCTCATAGAATTCTCTCCGCTCCTCCAGCGTTGATGGCCTCATGCTCCTGGGCAAGTAATATCTGCTCAATGTAAACCCACAGGTTGACGGAGATAACTCAGATTGTCCCAGACTCCCAGCTCTCAATATATCTTTTTTGCTCCTCAGTCATCTCATCTATCTCTATATTCATTGCCTTCAGCTTTAGTCTCGCAACCATTTCATCAATCTTCCTGGGAACATCGTAGACCCTCGGCTCAAGCCTAGGATTATTGGCTAAGTATTCGACGCATAGCGCCTGGTTTGAGAAGGACATGTCCATAACCTCAGAGGGGTGCCCCTCGGCCGCCGCTAGGTTTACCAGCCTCCCCTCAGCCAGCAGGTATAATCTCCTTCCATCCTTTATGATGTATTCATCTAGGTTTGGGCGGATAGTCCTCTTTGAGACTGCTATTCCATCCAAGTCTATGAGGTTTATCTCAACGTTGAAGTGGCCGCTGTTGGCGAGTATTGCTCCATCCTTCATCCTAAGCATGTGTTCTCTGCGGATGACGTTTATGTTTCCGGTTGCCGTTATAAATAAGTCGCCTACCTCGGCCGCCTCCGCCAGCGGCATTACCCGGAAGCCGTCCATAACCGCCTCCAGAGCCCTTATGGGATTAACCTCGGTCACTATGACGTTTGCGCCCATACCCCTAGCCCTCATTGCTATGCCGCGTCCACACCAGCCGTAGCCGCACACAACAACGGTTTTTCCTGCTACGAGTACATTGGTTGCCCGCATTATGCCGTCCATCGTGCTCTGCCCCGTCCCATACTGGTTATCAAAGAGATATTTTGTATATGCATTATTCACGGCTATTATTGGGTACCTAAGGGCGCCCTTCTCCGCCATGGCCTTCAACCGCATAACACCGGTCGTTGTCTCCTCCGTCCCACCTAAAACACCCTCTAGAGACTCCCTCCTAGAGAGATGTATTGTGGTAACGAGGTCCGCGCCATCATCGAGTGTGATCACCGGTTTAAAGTCTATCACGCGATTAATGCACCAGTAATATTCTTCGGTGGTTTCCCCACGCCACGCATAAACCCTAACACCTATCCTGGCTAGGGCTGCCGCAACCTCGTCCTGCGTTGAGAGTGGGTTTGAGCCGCATAGGGCCACCTCGGCCCCCCCATCCATTAGGGTTTTGACAAGAAGTGCCGTCTCCTTAGTCACATGTAGGCACGCGCCCACCCTTAGACCCTTAAGGGGCTTTTCACTTCTAAAGCGCTCGGCGATCTGGTTTAATACTGGCATATGTCTAGAAGCCCACTCTATAAGCACATCCCCTCTATCCGCTAGGCTTAAATCTTTAACCTTAAAACCTGACAACATATCACCTCACAATAGTTTCAATAACAATTCTATCAGTTTGCTTATCAGCCACCAACGTCCACTCTATCTAGCTAGAACCCGCTTAACAACCGGCGGCCTAATCTTCTTAAGGACTCTATAGCGGCAGCGCGGGCACCTTATACCGAGCTCTAGATCGCCTATCCTAACAATTGCTCCGCACTTAACGCATTGGTAAAGTGGGCCCTGCTCTTCCTCCCCAGCCAAGAACCCCCACCACACTAAGAAGGCAAAGAGGCGGACCTGCAATTTAAACCTTTAGGTTAACATGTATGCTGGGCAAGTTGGGATAGCTCTCAATTCCCAAGAGATTTCTTCATCATTGATTCTATATCCTTCCCCGGAATTAGCGAGATATCCCTAGTAAACAATGATGCTATGAATATTATTGTTGCGGTCTCCTCTAGGGCCTCAACAATTGCCTCCGCTTCAAGAAGATTGCCTCCAACCCCTATAACGCCATGGTTCATGAGCACCAGAGCTTTAGCCCCATTAATATATTCGCTGATGAGGTTTGCCAGCTCCTCAGAGCCCGGGGGTGCCCAGGGAACAACTTTGACCTCCCCAAGCATTACTGCCGCCTCAACCGTTACGGGCTTAATTTCTATGCCTGCGATGACAAGAGCGGTCGTTATGGGGTTATGGCTATGCACGACGGCATTCACGTCGGCCCTCCACTTATATATGGCTGCATGGAATGGGGTTTCGATGGATGGCTTTAATGAGCCCTCTATGACCACGCCATTTAGACCAACCTTCACCAGATCCCTCGGCCTAAGCCCACCCTTGAATACCCCACTTGGGGTTATCCAGAACTCGCTGGCTCCTGGGAAGCGGGCGCTAACGTTCCCGCTTAGAGACGATATTAAACCCCTGTGAAATAGTCTCCTCATAGTCCTGCATATCTCTTTCTTCAGCTTCTCCGAGGCGGAGGGATCGGATCTTCCCATCAAATTCACCAAGTCAGTATTATGCCGAAATGAAGAGCTAACTTACTGGAATAAAGAATTTATCTTTAAGAAGATATAATTTATCTTGCCCCGATGATTTCGATGGGCGGGCTGAAGCGTGATGAGCCATTGCAGATATGAGGGGGCATATCCTGCAAAAACATATTTATCCAGCATGAAGGATAGTATAATTTGATCTCATGGGAAGAGAAGAATCTGAAAGAGAGATTCTCGAGAGCATCTGTGAGGATATTAGCAGGTCTGGAAAAATTAGTGATGAAAATTTTGATCACCTAGTCTCCATATTCGGCTCCCGCTTCATAAAGGCCTGGAGAACTGTTAAAGATAGCAGGGTCAAGAAGTACATTTTTAAGCCTAGTGGCAGGGTTGTTTGGATCGTTGTTGGGAAGGAGAGGGACTATCTGGTTATGCCAGATGCTGTTTTCTGCTCATGCGACGACTTCTACTTCCACGTCATGAGCCAAAAAGCCTACCTATGCTACCACTTGATTGGGCAGAGGATTGCGGAGGCCCTGGGAAAATATGATGTTATTGAGGAGGGCGATGAGGCATACGACTTCTTAATAAGGGAGTGGAAGATGATAATGCCTTAAATACTCCTTCACCATAAAAATAGAGCCTAGGGATGATACGGAATGAGCGCGGAATTCTTCGGTATGTTTAAGATGATCCTGCAAGCATTAATTCTAATCTCACTTATTTTGGCACTTCTGTACCTCGCATATTGTGAGGGGAGAAGGGAGACGTAGGCCTGAGGGGTACAGAAGCCTCCCTTCCTCAATATTCTATCCCCCTCCTAGCCTGAACGCCTCTCCTCCATGGATGCTTTATCTCTCGCATCTCTGTTACAAGATCAGCTACCTCAATAAGCTCCTTAGGGGCATTCCTCCCAGTTAACACAACCGTCGTTGACTCAGGTATGTTGCTCAAAAGATCTAGAACATCATCCAGCCGAACTAATCCAATGGAGGCCGCGAGGTTTATCTCATCTAAAATTAGGAGCCGAGGCTTTAAACCAAGTGCCTTCCTAGCAAAATTAACGGCTCTCCCCGCCAAAATATAGTCAATTGGACTTGGATTCTCTAAATCGACAAACTCTTTCCGCCCAAATTGGCGGATCTCATAATTTGGCGCAAGCCTATCCTTAATCTTATACTCGCCAACATCCTTCCGCCCCTTCATAAACTGAACTATTATAACCTTATAGCCATGACCAACAGCCCTCAATGCGAGACCGAAAGCCATAATGGACTTACCCTCACCCTCACCAGTATACAGATGAATGAAACCCAACCAAACCACCAAGAAACACAATTAGCCTTACACTTTCGAGACTTAAAAAGATTTATCTTTTCATCATGCAGCCAATCACCGTCGCCCATAGTAGAGAAGAGAGAGGCTAGATCACATGATACTAAGGTTGATGCAAAGAAAGATACCAAACAAGATTAAAAAGAAGATTCAAATTCCAAGGTGCACTTAATACGAAGGAGAGAGGTGAATTAATGGTAGCCCGGGGGAGATTCGAACTCCCGTCAGTGGGTCCAGAGCCCACCATGCTTGACCGCTACACCACCGGGCTCCGCCACCAAAATATAACTTATTTTAGAGGCTTATTTTCTTTTTGGGCTCGCTTAACTTGATAGGCGCGTGATCAGCTCTCTTCTCTTTTGCCTTATATTAATGGCCGCGTCTGACGCAGCCTTTAAAGTGCCCTCCACCTCTCTACTCGAAACATCCTCCACACGTAACACCTTGATAACGCCATGATATATCTCGCTTGGGCTCCTCTTCAGCTCGCTTAAATGCTTAAGTATCGTCGCGTAATCGAACCTAACGCCCTCAACCACAGACGCTACATAGACATAACTTTCGAGGGCATCCATCAAGGTATGAAAGATGTAGTTGGCTGATTCTATGAGAGAGGTCTCCATGAGGTCGCCCACCCTAGCCCTCAAGCCCTTCAAGAAGGACCCGCGACCATAATAATTTAGCTTGGCATTGAGTCTCGGGTGGATATCTCTGGGCAATGGGGATACGGAGGAGACGAACCTTATAATCCCTTCCCAAGCGGATGAGAGCGAATCAAGCATCATCTTTATATCACCCTTACCCAGCCTCTCGAAGCCAGCAACCTCAATATAACTCTTATAAAGAGGGTACATGTCAAGGCTCTTACAGGCGGGTTCAAGATTCTTAATAAATGAGCTATTAAGGATTAATCTCCTCCCGGCCTCCATTAGAATCTTCGCAAGGGCCCAGAAGCTCCTAACAGCATTCACTTTGGCACTCCTGTAATCGCCCCTATTGAAGGCCTGGCGGGCGCGGCTTAAATACGAATCAGCCTCAAAAAGATGGGATTCAGTTCTAAGCTCTATTCTCTCGGGCTTCCAATAAACCCTAGACATCAAGTTCTTAGTTCTCATCAACGAACCATCCCGATCAAACAGAACCTGAAGCTCGTATATCCTCTGATCGATCTCCGGCGGCATCTTTGTAATCCAATACCTTGAAACATAGTTCAGGTCTAATAGGCAGCCGTCCACCTCTATCCTCTCAACATAATCGTAATCATAGTCCCTACCCTCAACCACCAATAAATCCACATCACTAGCAGGGGTGGCGTCACCACGACTCCAACTACCAAATAAACCAAAACCAAGAACAACATCACGGGCCTTCAGATCCTCAACAAGCCCACCTAACACGCCAAGCTTTTCAGGAAGCGCCATCAACACACCCCTCAACACACAACTGAAATATCAATTCATCAACTGATAAGCTTTACCAATAGGACAAAAAGTATTTATAATCGTTAAAGCAGAATATTCTACTGGAGTCCGCAACCGGCGGCGTCAATGCAGATAAAAGGAGGCGCATAAGCCTCCCAATGAAGCGTTGACCTCCAGTTGCGGACACAAAGATGCGGGCCTTAGCCCAAAAAATAAGCTAAGGTCCAAGGCGGGCTTGGCGCCACCCCACAATAAGCTAGCTCATCGTGACCGGCTCCCAACTCCGGTTGATCCTGCCGGACCCCACCGCTATCGGGGTGGGACTAAGCCATGCGAGTTGGTGCCCTCCAGCCACCGGGGAGGGTGCAGCGGACGGCTCCGTAACACGTAGCTAACCTACCCTCGGGACGGGGATAACCCCGGGAAACTGGGGCTAATCCCCGATAGGTGAGGAGGCCTGGAATGGTTCCTCACCGAAAGGGCGTTGGAACCATGCTTCCAGCGCCGCCCGAGGATGGGGCTGCGGCCCATCAGGTTGTTGGTGGGGTAATGGCCCACCAAGCCTATAACGGGTACGGGCCGTGAGAGCGGGAGCCCGGAGATGGGCACTGAGACAAGGGCCCAGGCCCTACGGGGCGCAGCAGGCGCGAAACCTCCGCAATGCGCGCAAGCGTGACGGGGCTACCCCGAGTGCCGCCCGCTGAGGGTGGCTTTTCCCCAGTGTAAACAGCTGGGGGAATAAGGGGAGGGCAAGTCGGGTGTCAGCCGCCGC
>JAWAXF010000003.1:0-131623 GCA_038897035.1 Bathyarchaeia archaeon | reverse complement strand
CCGAAGGGGGCTTGCGGACCGCTTAGGGGTAAAACTAGCCCTATTCTTAGGATCTGGCCCTCGAGTGGGGGAGGGGTGACTGGCGGCTTACCGAAGACTTCTTTCCATAGGTCGCTAACCTTGCCCTCCAAACCTTTTATACCAGCCTCTACACCCTCAATCTTTCCGCTTAGATTCCCAATGGCGTCCGCGAGGTTTAGGGCATAGTATAGTGATGTGGCTCCAATTACGATAGCTATTAAGAACAACACTATGAGAACAACATCAGCTTTCCTCAAGACAAACACCCTCAACATCAACTTTTCAATACTACTATATTGAAAAACTACTTAAGCTTTTTGCTTTTACCTCCGAGGGGTTTAGGGCGCAGCGATTCAATCTCCCATATAACACTCTCCTCATACCTCAGCCTATGCTGGAACTTCATCAATGAATCATCAGTTCTCAGACCCTTTTTGTCTAGGACTCGATGACAGTTTTATTACTATGTAATTAAAATGATGGAGTTTTAAGTTTCTGCAGGAAAGGATAGGGCAAAGAAGAGAGACAATTAAGAACCGTGTTTATTCTCTTAATAGGGCCAAGATAGGATTAGATATTTTTAAAAGAAAACCTAAAGGAGCAGGAAAGCGTTCTCTAGTAGCAGCTCGTCTTATCGAAAAGCTTTTTTATTTGCTCAGCATTTTTTAGTGAAAGGTGTTTCGGCGATGATATTCCTGCCAAGAGCGAGCTTGCCCCCCAAATTGACGATAGTCATTAAGAAGATCTCTGAGAAAGACTATGAGATAACAACGGAGCCTAAGCTTGAGCCAATGGTCTATGCAACCTTTGTAATAACTTTTAAGCAATGTGCCAAGAACTTCACGGTTAAACTCGCGGGCGGTAAACTTAATCTCACAGGAGAAAATCCTGACTTCAACGCAATACTCAGCTGCATAAGTCAGCAGTCACTTATCCCCGTCGAGCTCCAAATAATCTAAGGAACAAAATAAAAATAATACTTCCCAAAACAGTTTTTGCCTCTCATTAATGTGACAACATAGTAGTAAAAGCTCTCTACATTCTCTTGTTTGTTAACATAATATATGAAAAACTCTCTAAGTAAAAACTCGGCTAGGACCAGAGGTTTTAAAACTAATAAATACTCCTTTTATTAGCTTAAGCAGCGCGCAAAAGGTAACACTTTTATATATAACAGAATAAAAACTATTTATTAAGGTGGGTGATTATGGCATATATCCATCAACTAGCAACAATTGATTTCAACGCTTTAAGGAAATACCGCGTAACAACGCTTCAAAAAGCTATGAAAGATTATGGTATTGACGCATATTTATGCTGCCTGCCTGGAAACATACGTTATATGACGGATTACTTCATGTTTTATGAGCTTGGAGCTATAGAAACAGCAATCGCATCTCTTCTATTCCAAAATGGTGATCCCTATCTATTTCCGTGGTCGGGCGACTATCTATGGATTGAAGAGAAGATTGATTGGATACCGAAAGATCACATACGTCCACTTAGAGCTCCCATAGGTGGAATGTTTATCCGACCAGAGGCTCTTGCACACTTCCTTAAACATTTAACGGAAATTTTTGAGAGAGAAGGCGTTCGAGGTGGCAGAATAGCAATAGACATGATGCCTTATGCCCTTGGGATGGAACTGAAAAATAAGTTACCAAGTTTTGAGATCGTAGATGATCAATCGCTTCGTCTAAAGAGGGCTTCAAAGTGTGAAGAAGAAATAAAATTAATCAAAATGTCAACGGCTATTACAAACAATGCAGCTGCGGTTGCATTAAATATGCTTAAAGAAGGTGTTAAAGAATGTGAGGTGGCTGCTGCGATAGCTCACTATTATTATAAAGAGAATGTAGACTGGTTAACCTGGTCTCCTCAAGTTCTTTCCGGGCCAAATGTTGCGCCATACTTTAGACTTACAACCGATCGAAGACTTCAGTATGGTGACCCATGGTATTTTGATATAGGTGCACAGTTCCTTGGTTATTGCTCGACAATATCTTTATTTGGAACTGTTGGCAAGCCTACGGAACAGCAGAGGGAAATCTATAAGGCTCTTTATGATTCCACTCAGGCAGTACTTAAAATATTGAGGCCTGGGGTTACGACAGCTGATGTCTTCTTGGCTGGTGAAAAAGTGCTGGAGGAATATGGATATAAAAAGTATATACGAGAGGTGCCGGACATTCCATTCATACCAGGAATAAGCCCGCTTCCACCGTCCCTTGGATGGGGAGCTGATGGAATAGGTACCTTATCACATGAGCCGCCAAATATTTCTGGTCTATCCTTAGATAAACCAGTGAGAATTGAAAGAAATATGGCTTTCAGATTTCACCCCAACCTCTTTATACCAGGAATAGGCGGCGGAAGACTTAAAAATGTAGTAGTAGTTAGGGAGACTGGACCAGAAGTTTTAACAAAGACATTTGAATACGGCGCAATGATATTTGATTACCCATAAGTATAATTATTAAGAAATACCTTTTTACTCTTTCTTATAAATGCTCTCAAAATAATATTCCAGAGAAATAAAGATATTTTAGCGCCAATTAGAATATTTATGTATTGCTCTTTTTATACTTGTATATTTCTATGTCGCCTAAGTTTACGTCTTTCTCTGTTGTTATGATACCGACTATCTTCTTAAGATAACCGTCTTTTTCAATATATATCATATATTTGTGATTCCACTTCAGGTCTCTGAGCCAGAAGTCGCCAAATTCATCAGTGAGTGTTTCATGTTTTTCCCCTGTGAATAGATCGATCGCTGTGACCTTAGCTCCTTCAATAACTTCATCTTCAGATGGGTCCACTACTGCCCCGGCGATAAATGGTTTAGGTAAGTTAAGATAGTAAACTCTTGGTTTGACCCCGTACTCAGGGTGAAGTATTTCGGCTTTTTGAATGATGTCCTTAAGTGTTTCTTCATCACCGAATATCATAGCCTCCTTCTGGCATACATCTACACATCTTGGAATCCCGAACTTGTAAAGTGGATCTTTTCCGTCAATTAGGTGGACGCAAAAAGTACACTTTTGTGCAATCCTAAGTTTCTCATTGAAATATATTGTATTATATGGACATGCATCTAAGCATAAAGGCTTAGCTATATCTACACACCCATTACACTTTTCAGGGTTTATAAGCACAATTCCATCAGCTCTCTTAATTATTGCACCAATTCTGCACGCCCTAATACACGGGGGACTATCGCAGTGCATGCAATTTATAGGTATATAGGTTAATTTAACTTTTGGAAAAGTTCCCCTCTCTATTTCTTCAACTCTTCTCCAGAATGATCCCGTATCCGGCTGTGGTTTTGTATAGGGCGACCAGTCATTGTCCACATGCTCATCTTTACATGCAATTTGACATGCGTAGCATCCTACGCACTTAGCGACATCTATTATCATGACCTTCTTACCCACTTAAATCACCCCCAAACCCATGTTTCAAGATATTGTCCAACATCTGGATGCAGTTTTCTAGCAAAGGCTTCCGGGAATTCCTTGGCTAGCTTCTCAATATCTACTTTCTTGATGTCAGCAAGAAAACCGCTGACAGCCATTTCAGGCACCTTTACAGGAGTCCCCTCTTTATATTTTTCGCGCGGTGAGGGACATATAAGGTTGATGCAACCACCTCTATCAATTTTGGCTTCTATGGAAATCAGATCCAAACGAGAGCCGTGCGCTATTTGTAGAGCCCCTGGAATTATCCTTTCGGTAACGATGGCTCCGCATAGAATGGCTCCTCTGTCATTGTAAACCATCACTATATCTCCATTTTTAATACCCCTCTTAGCAGCATCCTTGGGGTGGATCCACACAGGCTCGTATAAATAGCCATCCGGTCCTCTTACCTTACATGAAGGAAGTTCTCTTAACCACGTTATGTCATCACCTATAGTGTGATGTCTCCATCTTGGATGATTTGAGACGACTAAGAATGGATATTCCCTAGCCTTTTGACTAAGAGGGCTTTCTCCATGAGCTACCCACTTTGCGAGGGGTGGTCTTTCTTCATCCTCTGGAGAGTACTTTAATATTCTCTGAGAAACAAATTCTATCTTGCCTGTTGGGGTCCCTAAACCTGTTCCTTGCTTATAGAACCAAGCCGTGCCACCCTCATATTTTTCAAAGCCCATTTCATTCTTTTTTATCTTAAGCCATTCTTCCCATGTAGGTGCATCATAAATGTAACATTTTTTCTTCTTGAATTCCTCCCACGGAAGCTTTCTAGAGGCTAATGTCGTTTCGTAGGTTTTTCTTAGTAGCTCCTCTACTTGAAGGAAATATTCTCCAATGCCAAGTCTCTCCGCAATAAGCCTGTAAATTTCATAATCACTTTTAGATTCGCCTATGGGCTCAATAGACTTTTCTTGGTAAAAGATACCATATGTGTCTGAGTGATGCACCACTACAAGGTCTTCATGTTCAAAAATCGTTTGGGCTGGCAATATTATATCTGAGAAGAGAGCATCATTCTCAAGCCAAGGGGTCACAGATACCACAAACTCTATCTTAGGACTCCTCATAGCCTCAATCATTTTATACCCATAGTTCCAGCATGCAGTCATACATGAGTTCTCATTCCAGATTGCCCTTATTCCCGGGTGCCCATCATATGGAGGAAATCTATAGACCTTAAATTGATCTTCGCTTGGGCAGACAATAATATTCTTACCATACCAGTAGACTGGCGGGTTAAGTATGGCCTCAGGAATTAGAGTTTTAAGTATAAAAGGTCTCCCCTCTGGAGGAGAGCCTATATATTCTGGAGCTGGTGGCTGTGGCGGGATGCCCTCCCTGAGCGTTTCTGGATATTGTGGAATTGGAGGCAATTTTTTGAAAACTAGCCAAGGAAGCGTCCTAATAAGCCTTACGAATTGTCTTCCAGGCTTTCCGAGCCCCTGCATAGCAAGTAAATATGCCTCTAGTCGTGCTGGTAAATGTGACAAGAAACCTCTGATCTTTGGGCCTCCATAATGCACGGCTAAAGATGTTCGCTTTCTAGCCCATGCTCTAGCTAAGGCTTTGATGGCTGAGGATGGAGTTCCGCAAATCTTTTCCGCCCATTCAGGCGTCTTAGGGGTGCCATCATCTTTACCTAAAACATAATTCTTAAATTCATCAAAACCAATACAATGCGTTCTTACATATTCCTCATCATAGCTTTTTTCTGTTATCCATACATGTGCGATTGCAAGGTAGAGCGCTGCATCCGTGTTGGGACGTACTGGAATCCACTTATCCGCATGTAAGGCTATAGCATAGTTCATATCTGGAGATACACCAACAATCTTAATCCCAGCTTTCTTCAGATAATCGCAGAAATACGTACCCATCTGTCCTGAGAAGCCAGGTACGGTTGTTTCAGGGTCGCAGCCACTAAAGATAATCATTTCACAGTTCTGTAGGATGTCGTCCCATATAGCGTCTTGGTTAGGCTCCCCAACCGACTCGTCGAACCCCCAGACATGTTTTGCACCATAATAGTATCCTTCCCAACTGTCAGGATTTCTAACAGATATGGTCCATCCTGTACCAAGCTTATCAAAAAGGTAATGCGCCCAGCCATGGGTTGTTTGCAAATAACCTGATTGTCCATGGCCATCCGCTAATACTAATATAGGTTCTGTCGAGCCGTAAACTTCTTTTATTCTTCTTATCTCATTCGCTATTATGTCTAAGGCTTCCTCCCAAGAAATCCTCACAAAGCCTGATTTTCCCCTATTTTGTGGGTTCCTGTTTTCAGGGTTCCAATCAATCCTCTTCAAGGGATACATGACCCTGTTTGGCGAAAACGCCCTCTTTTTAAAGGCCAGCATATAAGTCCATGGGACATGCTTTCTTGGCCTAGTAAAGACCCCTTTATCAGTCTTAATCTCGTAAAGCCTAACATTCTCTGGAAAGTGGAATGGAAGAATTCTTATAATTTTTCCGTTCCTCACATGGACTTCGCTGGGTAACGAAGAGCCCGAAACCCCGCATAAACCTGCAGATATATAGTTCATTTTTTCCGTTTTACTCAATATTTCCCACCTCTAAAATCTTATTTAGAGAGATAAATATTTATTTTTTGAGTTATTATCTTGGACGTACTTAGTCTATGACCGCTGAAGCGAATTATGTAAATTTTTGAGTAAAATTTATAAAACTCATTAACAATAGGTAAGATGGCTATTATTGCTAAAAACGAATTGGTGTGTTAATAGCTAATGGTCATCTTAAGAGGGGAAGGTATAACTAAACGCTTTGGCGGCTTATATGCTTTGTCAAATGTAACATTTGAAGTTTATAAGAACGAAATTTTTGGGATAATAGGGCCGAATGGCTCTGGCAAAACAACCCTTTTCAATGTTATAACGGGCATATATTTACCAGATGCTGGGAAGATAGAATTTTTAGGGCGTTCCATTAAAGGCTTACCCCCCCATAAAATTTGTAGAATGGGGATGGCAAGAGCCTATCAAATTCCTCGTCCATTCCCGAGACTCACAGTATTGGAGAATTTGCTGGTTGCTTCAATTTCAAGTCAAAACATGAAGTATGCGGATGCTCTTGAGTATGATATGGAAGTGTTAAAATTGTTAAAAATAGAAAACTTAAAGGATGTTCCCGCCGGATCCTTGCTTCCTTTTCAATTAAAAAGACTTGAGATAGCAAGAGCTCTGGCATGTAAGCCCAAGCTTCTACTTTTAGATGAACCTGCGGCTGGAATGCGAGAGGAGGAAATTGATTACTTAGCAGAGGTTATTAAAAAAGTTTCTGGCACGGGAATAACAATAGTTTTGGTGGAGCATAGGATGGAGCTTATTACTCGAGTTGCTGATAGAGTAATGTTTATGCATCGTGGTATGAAGTTGTTTGAGGGCGCGCCAAAAGATGTGCTAAGTAGCAAAGAAGTCGTTGACATATATTTGGGGGGATAAACCGCATGAACTCGGAGGACGTGCTTTTAGAAATAAATAACATTGACGTCTCTTACGAATACATAGACGTTTTACGAGATATTTCTATGAAAATACATGAGAGGACCACGGTTGCTTTAGTAGGACCAAATGGTGCGGGAAAATCAACGCTTATCAAAACAATTTCCGGGCTAATCCACCCTAAAAAAGGTACCATTAAATTTAAGGGTGAAAGAATTGATCATCTTCCTCCTTGGCGTATAGCTGATCTTGGAGTGATTCAGGTACCTGAGGGTCGAAAACTTTTTACACGAATGACGGTTAAGGAGAATTTGCTGATGGGTTGCTATCCAAAGACAAAAAGGAAAAATATGACTCAAAAGCTTAAGGAAATTTATGAACTTTTTCCGGTGCTTGCCGAACGAGAAAACCAAAAAGCCGGAACTTTAAGTGGGGGAGAACAGCAAATGCTTGCTATTGCAAGAAGCTTGATGGCTGATCCAAAATTGTTAATGTTAGATGAGGTAACCTTAGGTTTAGCTCCAAAGGTTAGAGAGGACATATACAAAAAGGTTGATGAAATTAAGCAACTAGGAATAACAATTCTTCTTGTAGATGAGAACATTAAAAGAAGCCTTGAAATAAGCGATTACGCATATATAATGGGGTCCGGGCGAATAACTCTGGAAGGTAGATCAAAAGAAATACTTAAAAGCAAGGAATTAATGAAAGCTTACTTTGGGGTTTAATGTGATATGATTAACATATATTGTAACATTTTCTACTTCTACATATATACAGTAAATCATTGGTGATGTATATGATTGAGGTAATATTAATGGGTATTTTTGTGGGCGGCGTGTATGGAATTGTGGGTTTAGGTTTATCCTTAATTTTTACGGGCATTAGGTATACTATGAATGTATCTCATGGGCAAATGGTTGTTTTGGGCTGTTATCTTAGTTTTAGCACAGTTACATTATTGAGGCTTGACCCCCTGCTGTCCGCGCTTGTAGTGCTTCCTGTAGTTTTTTGTATAGGTCTAGCACTACAGTATTCACTAATAAATAGGGTGATGTTGCGTGAACCTGCAGGCCGTATACCATTAATATTAGGGATAGGTTTAATTGTCGAAAACTTTCTACTCATACTTTATGGTCCTGATGCAAAAAGCTTAACGCCTTACGCTCCAAGCTACGCAGGTAGAAGTATAACGTTGTTTGGTATTAGCTTACCTTTTATATATTTAATAGACTTTATCGCTGCAATGGCTGCAATGATTTTCGTCTATATTTTCCTAAAATATACTTTCATAGGCAGGGCTATTAGAGCTACGTCTGAGGATCCTATAACTGTTAACCTTTTTGGGGTAAATGACAAGAGGATGTATGCAATCACTTTCGGCATAGGTGCGGTACTTGCCGCATTAGGAGGAATATTCGTAGGGTTGACCTACGCTTTTGAACCCAGCTACGGGCACATTTACCTAGGTATGGCTTTTTCCGTCATAATTCTTGGCGGCATAGGTAGTATTCGAGGCGCTCTAGTCGGAGGCGTTATTGTGGGTCTTGTCCAAGCATTGGCTTCATATTATATAGGAATAGCATATGCTTTCCTTATACAAAATCTTATAACGTTAATAGTGCTTTACTTGAAACCAGAAGGAATATTTGGGTATGAAGTATGAAGAAGAATACTGTTAGCTTTGAAAATATAAAGCTCTCTAAAGATATTAGATTTTACTTAATTATTGGAGGAATCATAGTCGCGCTTCTAGTACCATTAGGGTTAGGACCTGATTGGATAACCCTTTTCTTTCTCTTCTTTACGTACACGGCTATGGCTGAAGTTTACAATCTTCTCTCGGGCTATTCAGGGATGCTAGCCCTTGGTTTTCATGGGTTTGTAGGTTTTGGAGGGTACATAACGGCAATAGCGTGTACACTTTGGGGTTTGCACCTTCTAGTTAGCATGTTTATCAGCGGAACCATGTGCGTTTTGTTAGCTTTAGCAACATCCTTCCTGATTATAAAAATGAGGGGGTTGTATTTCGCAATGGGCACCCTAGTAAGCGCTTCTGTTCTTTTCTACTGGTTCCAAGGCTGGTCATATGTTGGTGGAGGTTATGGAATGCCCATAGTGGCGCACGTAACAGTTTATGATTTATACTATATATCTCTTGTGATCGCTATTGCTTCAATATTTGTTGCATATATCATTGTGCAAAGTAGGGTAGGGTTAAGGCTTAAAGCAATAGCAGATGATGATATAGCTGCAGAATCTTACGGCGTTGATGTCTTCAAAACCAAGCTTTTATGCTGGGTTATATCATCCTTCTTTGCAGGAATTTCAGGAAGTCTCTACTTTATCTATTCAGGTTTTATCTCACCAGCAGCAGCTTTCGCCTTCTACTGGACTCTATCTTCAATAACAGCTACAGTTTTTGGAGGGGTGCGAACAATTCTTGGCCCCATCATAGGTGCGTTTTTCGTTGTTTGGCTGAGACAAACTTTTCTCGTCGAATTTCCAGGACTCGCTATGCTGGTTTATGGAGTAATAATTGTGGCCATGGTACTGGTCTTCCCCAGAGGTATCATGGGATATGTACACGCCTTCCTCACTAGAAGAAAAATGCGTGGACCATGACTTAGCACTTTATAGATTCGGGATTTTTTGGTAAAAGTGTTTTTAAATTTTATAAGATATAACTTGATGACAAATTCTCGTTGATGAAAAAGATAAATAAAAGCAAGCGTTTCTACTTTTACTTTGTAAAAATAGGGGTGCCTTCATTGAGCAGGGATATGGAGGTTAGAAGGATAATATGCCACAATGGCGCTGGCGGCTGCTTTATGCACTGCGGGCTTCTTGCATACGTGGACAGGAACACTGGCAAAATCATTAAGGTCGAGGGAAATCCTGAACATCCAATGACAAAACTTTGGGCTCTTCATCCAGATCCTTTGGTGCAGGAACGGCTAGTTTGTCCTGACAGGGCTATTATACCCAACTTTCCTGTAAAGTGGTTAGAGCATCCCGACCAGCTTATGTACGCCTTGAAGCGCGTGGGCGAACGGGGAGAGGGCAAATGGCAACGCATACCCTACGAGCAAGCTTTGGACGAAATAGCCGAGAAGCTCAAGGAACTAAAAGCTAAATATGGTCCCGAATGTCTTGCTTTCATTGAAGGAACAATGCGTTCAGACGTTTTTTGGGCAAGATCAAGATTCGCGTATCTTTTTGGAAACCCCTTTAACTTGGGGGACCCAAGCACCATATGTCACCACCCTGGAAGCGCTGTAGAACAATGTATGACAGGGGCGTTCTCGGTTGAATTCCCAGACGTAAGTGATGGTGCAAGATATTTTGTATCTATGGGCTTTAATCCTAAAGAGTCTTTTATTACTTTGTGGCAGAGTATTATACTTAACCGTAAGAACATTTTCTTAGTTTGTGTCGATCCGAGGTGTACTGAAACTGCTAGAGAGGCAGATATGTGGCTTCAGATTAGGCCGGGCACTGATGCTGCCTTGCTTTTAGCTTGGATTAAAATTTTGATTGATGAGGGGTTATACGACAAAGAATTTGTGGAAGGATGGACTAATGCTCCGTTTCTTGTGCGCTTAGACACCAGGAAGACTCTCCGGGAAAGCGACTTGATAGCTGGCGGTTCACGTGAGAACTTTGTTATCTGGAATGTTCGTGAGAACGCCCCGGCCATTTGGGTTTCTGAAAGCATGGAGTACAGGCCCAAAGATGCCCAGCCAGCTTTAACAGGAAAATACAAAGTTAGGCTTTTAGATGGACGGGAAGTTGAATGTAAAACAGTTTGGCAGCTTCTTATCGAGCGGGTAAGTAAATATACTCCTGAAAAAGTCGAAGAAATAACATGGATCCCAGCTGAAAAGATCGTTGAAACAGCTAGAATGTTCTGGGCTAGAAGACCCGGAGGAATAGGCGCGGGTGTCTCACTCTACCAAGCTGGAAAGAATACTTCAGATAACCACATAGCCATGACGATAATTCATTTAATAACAGGAAACTATGATGTTAGAGGAGGCATACGTTTATACCGTTCTAGACCCGGCCCGATTATCGGAGGAAAACTTGCGGTTAGAGAATCTGAGCTTGAGGGGCATGAATACATAAAGCCTGAAACAAAGCTTAAACAGCTAGGCGCAGACCAGCATAAGGCTATGGCTTGGCCAGCATATGACCGTTATAATGAATATTATCATAGGACATGGGGTATACCTCAAAATGCTGGAGGACATACCATGGTTACATCAGTGCCGCTTATATGGCGGGCAATACTTACTGGAAAACCATATCCGATAAAAGCGCTGATAACCTGGAGTGGAAACCCGGTTATGTGGGCTCCGAATACCAAGCTAGTTATTAAGGCTTTGAAGAGTCCTAATTTAGAGTTACATGTTGTTCAAGACTACTGGATGACACCTACAGCAGCCTTAGCAGACTACGTGCTACCAGCGGCAGCCAAATCTCTAGAAGTACCATACTGTTGCAATTGGGAAGATTATCAGGAGATGATGGCTGTAGGCGAAAATGCTATAGAACCTCTCGGAGATCGACACAGTGACTATGACCTCTTCAGAGGTCTTGCGGTACGCCTTGGATTAGGCGAATACTTCCCATGGAAAAACCAAAGAGAAGTTGTTGAATACCGCCTTGCAAGGATAGGTTTAACATTGAAAGAGGCTGCAAGAAGAGGCTTCATTATTTCAGAGACACCGGGATGGAGAAGAGAAGATGATAGAGCGTATGCTCTGATCGATCCAAGAACAGGTAAGCCAAGAGGCTTTGCTACGCCAAGCAGAAGGGCTGAAATCTGGAGCACAATACTAGAAGACTTGGGATACGATCCCCTTCCCGAGTATGAGGAACCATTCGAGAGCCCTGTTAGAACCCCTGAATTAGCTGAGGAATATCCACTTATATTAACGACTGGCGGAAGGTTTAGGCCGATGTTCCACTCAGAGTACCGCCAGTGGGGAATGAACTTCAGAGAGCAACATCCGTGGCCTCTATGCGACATTCACTATGAAACGGCGAGAAAACTTGGCATAACGGACGGTGACTGGGTATGGGTTGAAACTAGAAGAGGAAGAATATTGCAAAGGGCCCGAATAGGCGCTCACATTCACCCTAGAGTCGTAAATGTTGAGGCTTCATGGTGGTACCCAGAGCTTCCAGCAGAGGAGCCATGGCTGGGGGGAGCCTTAATATCAAATGCTAATATCTTAACTGAAGATGACCCAGCAACTTTAGACGAAAAGACAGGAGCATGGTACGACAGAGCCCTCCTATGCAAAGTATACAAAGCCAAACCAGAAGAAATGCCAAAGTTCTTCATAATGAAATAGCCTTATTTCAATTCTCTCTTAAACTTTTTAGTCCAAACTTTGCAGTTCAAGTATTTTGGCCCTCATAACAAAAACACATCTAGGAATATCAAAAACTTTAGCATGCACACGTCCTTAACACTATTCTTCTTAAAGCTTACAATTTTATACAATCAGAGATCTTACATCTTCCTAAATTAAGATTGTATGCGGCTTCTAATAAGGTCCGCTTGCCAAGTTTCTTAAACTTAATGAACGCGATAACTATTTTTAGTCGATTTCTCGGAATCTGACGAAACTTTAATATATTGTTCACCCTAAGAATAAAGTTAAGAGTGGGGGAATAAAAATGAAATTAAAAGACCAGGTAGCTATTATAACTGGCTCCTCCCGTGGAATAGGTAGAGCCGCCGCGTTACTTTTCGCGCAAGAGGGCGCAGATATAGTTGTGAACTATGTTAGAGATGCGGATGCGGCACAAAAAGTCGTAGATAAAATAAAGGAAATGGGAAGAAGAGCCATTGCCGTTCAAGCAGATATAGGAAACCTAAAAGACCATGAAAAATTAGTGAAAGCTACATTAGATGAGTTCGGAAGAATAGATATATTATATCATAACGCTGCTATTCATTATATTTGCAAGACAATTGATGATGTAACGGAAGAAGTTTGGGACCAGACATATAACATTATAGTTAAGGGTCCATTCTTTCTCACGAAGCATGTGGTGCCCCACATGTTAAAGCAAGGAAGGGGCAGTATTCTTTTTACTTTAACTGCTGGTATATATAATGTGCGTCCCTCAGATTGGCATTACCTCAGTGCTAAAGCGGCTACTGCGATGCTTGTTAGGACTCTTGCGGGTACCCTTGCTCCACAGATTAGAGTAAATGCTGTAATACCAGGTACCGTGATGACCGACATGTTTAGACACCATCCGCCGGAGACATGGGAAGCCTTAGCAAAAATGACCCCCATGGGGAGGATGGCAACCCCCATGGATGTTGCAAAAGTAGCTTTATGGCTCGTATCGCCTGATGCAGAGTATATTACTGGCTGCTGTATTCCAGTTGACGGTGGAAGTATTGCTTGCGCATCAAAAGAAACTATGAAACAGATACTTGATAGGTTATTACCGGGATTAGCGTTATACAACTCAAAAATGTATGAACGGTGGCTTAAAGAGATAACTTCTGGGCTAGAGGGCTTCTAGTTAGGGAAATATAATTCCTTGAACTCTCTAAGTCTCTATCACCTTGATGTTTAATCGTTCACAAAGAATTTTTACTTCTTCTCTAAGATCGCCTAGTGCCATAGTATAATGGTTGCCCATAGCATACCGGATAAATTCTTTGGGGTTGCCTTGAATCCTTAAGGTCACTTTAACTTGCTCCTCCACATCACAGCTCTCTATCTCTCCAAAGGTTAAATGTAATCTATCAGCCTGTTTCCCCAAAAGTCTAACTAAAGTAGCGGGCCCTTTTGGAATTTTAGGCCTACATTCGGCAAGGGTATGTGGTCTATCTCCTATTTCCTTTTGTGTTTT
This sequence comes from Bathyarchaeia archaeon, assembly GCA_038897035.1. Lineage (GTDB taxonomy): Archaea > Thermoproteota > Bathyarchaeia > Bathyarchaeales > DTEX01 > DTEX01. Next base: position 117,774 of record JAWAXF010000003.1, on the reverse strand, counting down.
TCCAGAAATTATAACTTCATTACCCATAGCTAATGATTTTGCCGCTGCGCAATGAGCTAACGTAAGCCTGTCGCCCTCTAGCGAATATATATCCGTTATCCAGGCTGAAACCCCGCTTAGATATTTCAGAAATAGAGCGGAGATGAGCGACAAGACATCACATTCACAGCCGATGGCATATGAATCTTCAACAAAACCAAAGCAAGGATTAATTTGAAGCTCGGCCTCAAGGTCCGGGTGACAGCCTAACGCAATTGCGTTAAGTTTATACCTGCATAAAATTTCCTTTATTGCTTTGTGAACGGCTATTCCCTTGCTTAGAGAACATTCATCCGTTTGAACATTCACATTTTCACGTAGGACTTGCTCAATATTACCCTTCTTTTCAAGTTGGAAAGATTTTAAGATGCTCATAAACTCGAAATGTGAAAGCTGTTTTAGTTTAACGCCAAATCTTTTTTCAAGAGCTTCAGAGTCATAAAGAGAGGCTAACATATAGTGCGGTAAGCTCCCAAGAATGCCAATACGTGTTTTTGAGAGTTTATGAATGGCAAATGCCACTCTTGCCAGCGTAACAACCTCTTCCGCAAGCTTTTTGTCATTAGACTCTCCATGCAAAAGGGTTACCCAAAAGCCCCGCTCTTTCAAAGCACCATAAGCGCTGGCAGAGGTAGGGAAGGAAAAACGCTTGGGCAACGACCAAATAACAACAGGTTTTTCTAAGCATTCAGCCGCAGATACTTGCAAATGGGCCGTAGCTCCATGAAGGGATAATAAAAGCGTAAGATCATAGCTCTCTTTCTCAGGTAAATTCCTTAACTGAGGGGCCTGTAGCTCATTTGAGATAGCATCGATCTTCTTCAGCTCAACATCGAATTCCCTAAGCAGATTTTCAACATTGTCAATATCACGTTTAAAAACATCATTAGATATTCTGCCTATAGGCACTAAACAAATGCGCGGTTTATCGTTCAAGGATCATAACCTCCTAATCATAGATAATACCCTAAGAAATAAATAAGGATATTCGAGAAGACAAGACGCTGGGCCCCTCAATAAGTACTTTACCAATATTTTATTTGATCTTTTTAAGGAAAAATTTAAGCGAAAAAGGTCTTTAAAGATATTAAATGCCATTAAAATTGAAGAATATTTTCTTACCCTAACCGCCTATTTTTGGTCTAGTCTCTTTTCCAGCGAGGTCTTCGCATCTCCTCTTTTTTATCCCATGGTACTGTGCAGTCGAGAATCGCCTTAGTTATGCGTATATGTTCCGCTAAGCCAGGCCAGACTTTGCATTGATCAATTACTATAAGGTCTTCTTTTGGATTAAATCTTGTTGTAAAGGCCCACCATAAGTCCATGGGATCACGTATATCTACATCCTCATCCACTATAATCACGTATCGCATTTCAAGTCTCGTTGCAAGCGCGATTAAGGCAAGGTTCCTAACTTCTAAGTCATCATCCGTGCTTCTCTTTCTAACCTGAAGCGCAGCAATTAGCTTCCCCCCACCAGCTGGTAAAAGATGTACGTCTGTAAGTAAATCACGATATCCCGCTTTCCAAGCAGCGTTTAGGATTTCAGCTTCTCCAGGAATACCCATAATAACATTGTGTTCTTCACCAGGGGTGACTAAAGTCTGGTAGATAGGTTTCATCCTGCAGGTTATTGCCTTCACCTTAACAACTTGGGCTAAAGCTGCCCTCCCCACATATCCAGCCATTTCAGGCATAGACCAGCCCTTCTTCTCTGAAACCGTATCTTCCATAATTTTTACATTTGGTTGTATTTCAGCCTCAAGCACTATTTCAGCGTTGGCTATGGCCTCACAATTAATGGTCTTGCATTTCACCAATTCTATAGGGGAGCCTTTTAATGCTCCTGCAACAGCGAGCTCATCTAAACCTGTGCCTGTCGGTGACGAAATACCCGCTGAAATCGCGCTAAAGGGGTCTATGCCTATATTTATGGATATGGGGAAGGGTTCACCTTTAGCCTCCGCTTTTAATTGCATTTGCTTTATATGTCTAATAGGTCCCATTAATGCAGTGAGCGTATCTGGAGCTATGACAAACATCCTATGAAAAGTTACGTCTCTTTGACCTGTTTCTGGATCAATCCCAAGTATTAGACCCATAGTTATAGTAGGGCCAGCGCAATCATATGACATTGTTGGTATGGGAAGCTGCGCGGTTAAGTCAATATTCCTATCAATCACAACTTCTTGGCATGGCGCGTCTCTAACATATATCGGAGGAATCGGATTACGTATAGCCTCCAACATCTTTAAGGCAAGGTTCTTTTCAGGAGTGTTAAAGTATAATGCAACCCTTCTGCGACTTCCAAGGACGCCAGCCACCACAGGCATCCCGTATGGAATTACTTGTGAATTAACCGCTCGGAAAACGTTTTCGAATAATACGATTGGCCCAATCTTCGTCGGCTGAGGAACAGGGGTTCCCCCTGCATGCTTGAGGTATTCTCCAACTAGCTCGAGCTTAACATTAACAGGTTTTTTTATGCGAATAAGCTCTCCATTTGCCTCCGCTACGGCAAGCGTGCTTCTTAAATCAGATATTTCCTTCTTTTCAAATATACAGTTATCCAGAGGCTACACCCCATAGTTCTACGGACGAACTTCTAAATAAAAATGTCGGATTGCCATTTTATAAGCTCCCTTATTAGGAAGCGCTCCATCAGTTTCTGTGTTTCTTCAATTCCCTTGACAATTTTATTATTAAGGTTTTCATGTCCTTGGGTGAGCCCGGAGACCTTATAAGCAACTCTGCCAGAGGTTTGGCAAGAAGAATCGCTTAAAAATAGAACTAAAACGGCAACCTATGAACCTAAAGAAACCAAAATCATAGAAGTGAATATTGGGAAAGATTTATAAAACGGGTTGAAAATATTAGAGTATCGAGGATGAAGGAATATATGAGGAATAAAAAAGCTGTTAGCAAAATGCAAGCTATTCTAATAGCAATAGTTATTATAATCATCGCTGCCGCCGCTGTGGTCTACTATTATTATTCTCAAACGCAAGTGCGCCCAACAGAAAAAGGCGAACCCATTAAGATTGCAGTAGTATTGAACTTGTCTGGAGGTTACGCGCCTGAAGGTATACGGCATAGACTTTTGATGACCGCTCTCGCAACAGAAATTAATGCGAAGGGTGGAGTATATTTATCAGGGACTGGCAAATATCACCCAATAGAGCTGATATTCTATGATGGGGAGAGCTCAACTTCCAGGTATGTTGAGCTTGCAACAAAAGCCGTAACGGAGAAAGTCGCGCATCTCGTTATATTCATTGGTGCACCACCACCATTTACAGTTCCAGCAGTAATTAGCGCTGAGAAAGTAGGTGGACAGCCAGTACTGAGTATGAGCCCAGTAGATACGATCGCGATGAACGCTCTCCCATCAATCCCCGGAAACAAGTTTACATGGACATGGCATTGTAGCTTTAACTATACTATTTACGGAATGCTTTGGAAAGAGTGGCTCAGCCAGTGGAAAGACCAGATTAAGAAGATAGGAGTACTCTACTCTGACGATGTAAGCGGACGCGACGCTAAAAAGAAAGTAACTCCGAAACTACAAGAAGCAGGTTTCATGATAGTTGACCCAGGACTGCATCCTCCAGGCATAACTGATTTCACACCCATTATACTAAAATTCAAGGAAGAAGGCGTTAACGTGGTCATAGCTAACACTCTGCCAGCAGACTGGATTGCTTTCAGACGCCAATGTGCCGCATTCGGTTTTAAGCCATTAATGTTCTGTGTCGGCAGATGTATGAAGATCCCGGAGGCAGAGGCTTTAGGTAGAGAGCTAGCTGAAGGAATAACAGCTGAAACTCACTGGTGGTATACTTTGCCATTCAAAGGAAATGAATGGTTTAAGGAGAACTGGCAGAAATACTTCGGGGACATGAGCTTGACACATATGGAAGGCATCGCATATACCGCCTTCTACGTTGCAGTCGAAGCCATAAAGGTTGCAGGCACCCTAGATAGAACAGCAATAAGGGATGCGTTCGCCAAAGTGGATATAGAAATGCCTGTGGGTCAGGTCAAATTCAGGCCGGACCACATATGCGAGACAACAAACACGCTAGCGCAATTCGTAATGAAGGATGGAAAATGGGACATGAATATAGTTTACGTCCCATCGTGGATCAAAGCTCCAGTAGAGAAGCCGATCTGGCCACTACCATAATATACCACCTTCTTTTTTAATATAAATAACCTTATATTTGCTCCCACCCAAAACTCTATAAGCGCCCAATTTTCTTAGAAATTTACGTTTTTGCATAGTTTATGAAGATCACCGTAATGCCACAGAGACTTAACTTGGCATTAAATTATATTTCCTTATCGTGCTGTGAACCCTCCGTCAACGAGCAGGGCTGCTCCTGTAATGAAAGCTGACTCGTCAGAGGCTAAGAAGAGAGCTGCATAAGCAATATCCTCGGGTCTCCCCAGTCTCCCCAATGGGATTAGCTTCAAGTGCGATTCTAGCGTCTCATTAGGCCTCTCAGTTTTCCCCGATAGCTGCCGAAGGAGCGGGGTATCGGTCGCTCCCGGGCATATGCAGTTAACACGGATATTATATGGCGCTAATTCTAAAGCTAAGGCTCTTGTAAAGGCAAGGATTCCGCCTTTTGAGGCGCAGTAAGCGCTGAAATTAATTGCCCCCACCCATGCAAGGGCCGAGGCTGTATTTATGATTACTCCACTCCGTTGCTTCTTCATTAGAGGGACTGCATATTTGCAGCCTAAGAAGACGCCCTTTAAGTTTACGTTTATTATTCTGTCCCAAATTTCCTCCGTTATTTCGGTTATTGGAGCCGGTATATTAATGCCAGCATTATTAAAGAGTATATCAAGTCCCCCATAGTTGTTCACGGTGGTTTCCACCATCTTCTGTACCTCATTAGCCTTAGCAACGTCAGCTTGTATAAATATGGCCTCTCCACCAAAATCGTGAATCATTCTCACTGTTTCTTCACCTGTTTCTTTCACTATATCAACAACTGCAATTTTTGCTCCTTCTTTAGCAAATAATACTGCCGTTGCCTGCCCTATTCCTGATCCCGCACCCGTAATTAACGCGACTTTATCTCTAAGTCTCAATATTACTACCCCCAAACTTTAAAAGAAAAAGAAATGAATATCAGTTTTTCGCAATTTGGAATAAGAAGTGTTTTGAGAAGCATTTTTAATTTAGATAATTTTTGATAATAAAGATTTTAATTTCCTTCCTTATGATGAGGGATTTCTCTTACATGTTAAAGTGGGAAATAGAATAATTAAATAGGCCCGATAGAACTAAAACACTGAAACTTTTAAATATATTGAGGTTATCAAAAGAAAGAATGAGTATCTCTGGAGAGTGAAATGAAAATGAAGAAGGTGGAATTAAAAGACGCTAAGCCCTATGAGGCGGCAGGACACTTTGGAATGGTTGCTCTGCGTTTACAGCATAAGGAGACGACTGGTGTGGAAAGCTTCTGGGTTGGATTATCACATTTCCTTCCCGGTGGCGGGGCCGAAATGTCCGCGTCCAATGTTGAGAGAGTTTACTTAATGATCTCTGGAGAGATGACCGTGATAACTGAGGATAAAAAAGAAATAGTTCTAAAACCTCTGGACTCATTATATATACCTCCCTGTGAAAAACGTTACCTAATAAACAGAACAAATATGCCAGCTACAATGCTGGTTATCGCTGGTTATCCTAAAAGCTAAGTGGTACAGATACTAACAGAGACTCCTTCACCTCTCTATTTCTGGAATGAAAAGTAATTGGATGCTATTTAATTCTATTCAAACGAAAGCCCTTAGAGATGCGGGATTAGGCAACTCTTTACACCAGCTATTTTCTGGAAGAAACGTATGAGTTTAGGAGTCCCATTTTAAACCAAAAAGCCTTTAGAACCTTCAAGTGTTGTTTTTATTTGTTTGCGGTTTATTTTAATAAATCTTAAGAAGAACAATGAATAAATGTTATGCGTGTGTGGAGTAAAGCTGGAGGGAGTAATCATTGGAGATTAAAAAGGTGGCTGTTATTGGAGCTGGTTTAATGGGACATGGTATAGCCCAAGTGGCTGCTCAAGTAGCAAAATTCGATGTAGTTATGTTAAGCAGGAGTCCATCAACTCTCGATAAAGCAATGGCAATGATAAAAGATAGCTTGCAGAAGTTCCATAAAAAGGGCTTATTAACTGAGGATCAAATTAAGGAGACCTTAAATAGAATACGCGTCATACCACTTTCAGATTTAGATAAGGCTATTTTTGATGCAGATCTAATAATTGAGACAATTGCTGAAGACATTCAGTCAAAGAAGAATATATTCTCTCAAGTTGATAGAATTGCTAAGCCGGAAGCTATACTCGCCACGAATACTTCTTCGCTAAGTATAACGGAACTCGCCTCGTCAATAAGTAGGCCTGAAAGATTCTGCGGGATGCACTTCTTTAACCCGCCCCAAATAATGAGGCTTGTAGAAATAATTCGAGGCGCAAGAACGTCGGACGAGACAATAAATACCGTTGCTGAGGCTGCCAGAAGGATGGGAAAGGAGCCCGTGATCGTCAAGAAAGATTGCGTTGGCTTCATAGTTAATAGGATACTTATGGCAGCATTAAATGAGGCTCTACATATTCTTTGGGAAGGGGTTGCTGAAAGAGATGATATAGATAAGGCATGTGAGCTCGGATTAAACTGGCCGATGGGGCCATTAAAGCTATTAGATTATATTGGCTTAGATACGGCCCTAGCAATACTTGAAGTCTTAGAAGGCGAATTGGATCCTAAGTTCCGGCCGAGCCCGCTCTTAAGGCAAATGATTAGAGCTGGCTTCCTTGGTAAAAAAACTGGTAAAGGTTTCTATGAGTGGTCTCAGATTACTTAGAGGGAACGTTTCATGGAATTAAAAAACACTTTTTACGAGAAAAGGGATAATGTAGCGATTATAACCATAAATCGTCAAGAGGTGCTTAATGCCTTAAACGAAGAGACGATGCTCGAAATCCTTTCTGAGGTAAATGATGCGAATAAAGATGATAATGTCAGAGCAATAATAATTACTGGTGCTGGAAATAGAGCATTTTGCGCCGGTCTAGATCTTAAATCTATTAAGGACGCAAGCCCAATCAGAATGTTTAGAGCCGTCAGGCTGTTACAGGAGATAACATTATCTATAGAGGAGGGTAGCAAGCCCGCTATAGCGGCAATTAATGGTTATGCTCTTGGAGGTGGTTTTGAGATTGCGTTAGCATGCGATATACGCATAGCATCTGAGAACGCGATGCTCGGCCAGCCAGAAGTAAATCTCGGATTCTTCCCAGGTGGCGGTGGCACTCAACGTTTACCTAAGCTAGTTGGTAAAGCAGTTGCAAAAGAGCTTATTTTTACCGGTAGGATGATCGATGCGAAGACGGCGGGGGATATGGGGCTCGTCAATAAAGTTGTACCATTAGACAAGCTTATGACGACTGCTGAGGAAATCGCAAGAGAAATAATAAGTAAACCTCCACTTGCGTTGGCTCTTGCTAAGCTGCTAATTAATTCAAGCCTTAACTTAGATATAAGAACCGGGCTAGCATACGAGGCTGCGCTCATAGCCTTAATCTCCACTACGGAAGACTTTAGAGAGGGAGTAGCTGCTTTTCTGGAAAAGAGAAAACCGATATTCAAGGGCACATAACAAGAAAGATGGAATCCCCTTTTCTTTAAATCTATTTATAAGTTTAACGTAGCATGAGTCGTTGAAGGTTTAAATGAATTTTAACCAGCCTATTAGTACCTTCCCTCTTTTTCCACCGCCTCTATTAACGCTTTTAAATTTTCTGGCGGAACATTTTTTGGAATGTCAACATCATTTGCTAGTATAAATCCTCCTTCAAGTTTCATTTCCTTTAGAAGAGTTTTTATATATTCACTAATTTTGCTTGGAGTCGCTCCAAGCAGTAATGATGAGGGAACCCCTCCCATTATACAAGTGTGCCCAGCCAGGACTCTTTTAGCCTTCCTTACATCCGTCTTTTCAAATCTCGCTATGCCCCACCCTTTAGGTAAATCTAATATTGTTTCAAGGTGAGCATCGTGCCATCCCTCAAAAAATACAAGCGATTTTATCCCTTGCTCATATAAGGCCACTATAATCTTTTTAAGGGTCGACCAATAAAACTCGTTATACAACTTGGGAGATAAATATTCATTGAGGTGTAATGGTATAGATGCATATTTCGCTCCAGCCGACTTTAGAGCAAATGCGACTTTAATTATCGGCTCCACAAGAGCCTCACATGCACGCTTAACATCATCTGGATGCCTCCTTATGTCTATTAGGATACCAGTTGGGGTTCTAAGAAAATCTCCTATACAGTCTAACGGAGCATAGGCATACGTCAAAGGCAAGGAAGGTACCCCAACCCTAGCCAAATCCATGGCAAGATTTACTAAGAAATTACGAGCTCTGGCTGCCTCAGCCCCAAGCTTAACCAACGCAGCATTAGCTTTCGGCGACCCAATTTTCTCCAGGTTTATGCATGACCTTGGAAGAATAACTTCGTTTATAAAGGTTATCGGATCCTCAGGGAGGTTGGCATACTCTTTTGCATCCATAAATTGCCCGCCAATAAACTGAAGGATGCTGTCCTCAGGAAGTTCCCTGCCAGGCCACTTCGCGAATTTATCCTTAAGAATATCATGCATCGGTCCAGTCCAAACTCTAACAGCAGGAGCTATATCCGGGTACTCAGCGAAGGCTAACGCAAAAATGAAGCCTTCAGCTCCTAAAATTGGTGAAAACATGTCTACTTGATAATTTGTAACAAATTTTACGGCTGCTTCACGTGCCTTCTCGTAATTGAAGTAAAGTTCGTGGCCAGTAACATATTTGCGTAAGACATCGCCGCTAGAAAATAATGCCAAGGGTACTTTGTCGGGCTCTTTTAACTCTATAGCTTTTTCTATTCTTTCCCTTCTCTCTCTTACTAGTTCCTCAGGACTTTTTGGTTTGACCTCCTTCATGGCGCTCATGTTATCTTATCCCCTAGTCCCAACATCTGCTTACACTTCTTTACGCCAATTACCGCATTATCAGCCCATTCATCCGCCCCTGTATACCTTTTTATATCCTCGTTTACCCTGCCTCCTCCAATTATTACCTTTACTTTATCTCTCAAGCCTGCCTCTTTTAGAGATTCAACAGTCCTCTTCATCGCATCATAAGCTATAGTTAAAAGCCCACTCATTCCGACAATATCAGGATTATATGCCTTTACGGCTTCCACAAATTTCTCTGGAGGGACATCAACGCCAATATCTATGACTTTAAAGCCAGCCGCTTCTGCAAACACCTTAAAGATATTCTTGCCTATATCATGTATGTCTCCCTGAACAGTACCTAAAAGTATTGTGCCCGCTGGTTTAATCTCCCTTCTGATTAGCGGAAGAACAACTTTCATAATGTTATTGAAGATCTCGCCTGCATATACTAGCTCGGAGAGGAAGTATTCTCCATTTTCAAATTTTTCTCCAATAAATTCTGCCGCTCTTCTACATGCTTCAAAGATCTCAGATGGATCTTTACCCTCCTCAATTAGTCTCTTAACAATCTTAAGCACCCTTTCCTCCTCAAGATTAACAAATGTTTCAATAAGCTCGTCTAAAGACAATTGACTTCACCAGCTCTCTTATGTTGTAGAAGCTAAAGTCTACTACCCTTTAAATTTTTTTGAAGCAATCAGTCAATTTTAACAGAATATGCTACATGACGTCTATTATCTTCTTTATAATTATTTTGGATATTTCGTAGGTTCTGTCAACTGTTCCATTCTTTAAATGGGCATTAGCTGTGTGAACATCGATCTCCATTAAGTCAAAGCCAATTAGATCAATTCCTTCCTGGATAATATATTCTCTGACTATTTCAAGTATTTTATAAACTTCCTCTGGTTCTAACCCTCTCGTGTTTAATATTCTAGCAGCGTAAACCCCTTCAAAGGACATTACATCTATATCTAAAGATATATAAATATAGGGTGCTCTTAGATTACTTAAAAATGCCTTTAAGGGACCTGTTCCCTCTTTTCTTAATCTAACACGTGGTAAAATGGTTACGCCTTCCTTCTCAAATTGCCTATATTCATTAATCCACTTTTTAACGCTCTCATCCTCTATTTTTTCAAGCTCTTCACCTGGATAATCTGCTGGTCCAACTATTATAGTATTTTCGGGAAGAATGATTCTCTCCTCTAACAAGTACCGGAGAAAGCTCCCGCTATTATAAGTTTCGGGGGTGTCTAATTCTAAGACATCCTCAACATTGTTGGCGTAAGGCATAAGTGTGGGGATATTATGCCCTTTAAAATACGAGAAGAGACTTTTTCTAAGTCTTATGGGCAAGGCGTCGAAATGGGAATCAAGTATAATTACACCCAAGTTTTCTATACCATAAAAACTTGAGAGAGCTTTTAGGCATCCACCTGTAGAGGAGTGATCGACACCTATCATCACAAATTTGTTTGGAAGAACTTTCCTTTTAACAAAAAGGTTAACCATTTCTGCATAATCCCTACAGCAACCAGCTGCTAGAAAAGCGGAATACGACTCAGGGTTTATTAAAGAGAGATCTTTAAAACTTGGCTTAGGTGTGAGCCATGAGTCCACGGGTAACTCACCTAACCTAACAAATTTTGGGTTCGCAAAGATTTCTTGTAGGTAATGCATGAGCGCCTCATATGGTGTGAGAAAGTTTGGCGTTGGAACATGTCCTCCAATAAGAGCATAAATATATGCACGTTTAATGAGGCATCTTTCATACCTGTCATCAGGATCTAAAGGGACGCCGAAAAACACTATAGACATAAATTTTCATTCCCCTTAATTATTGAGATTCTCAATAATGTCTTAAAAACATTTACAAATTTACGGGATGAGTAGCCTTCTTAAGCAAAAATGTGCGAAGTATATTACATTGAATGTGTAGTTTTTCCAGATCTAGAGACTATCTTTTGTTTTATTAACACCGTTTCGACTCTAAAATTAATTTTTCTTTTCATTGAATTAGAGTCGATTTTATGGAAAATTACACGCATCCAGTTTACACCAATGCTCTAAGATCAATTGATCATATTATATCATAACTAAACTAATTAGCACGCCCTAATGATGCCTAAATTCTTAAATTAATGTTAATGTTATTAATAATAATTACAATAATTACATTTAGCTCGGGGTGGTGAAGTTGGCCAGCATAAGTGTAGAGAAGATTGTTTATTTTGAGTCTGGCGGAAGGCATAATACTGATCATACACTTAAATTAGCCAAGGAAAGAGCTCAAAAAAGGGGCATAAAAAATGTTATTGTGGCCTCCATAGCAGGGTTCACCGCTGAAAGAGCCTTAGAAATCTTTAAGGATACCGACATTAAGTTAACCATCGTAAGCATAAGCGGTCCTCAATTTCCAGGTTTTCCAGAAGACCTGCGACGAAGAATAGAACAGATGGGGCATAATTTCTGTTATGCCTCGGATGTCAAATATGAGTTCCCAGAAGTTGTTCAGGATACCCTGCGCAGGTTCTGTGAGGGGCTTAAGGTTTGTGTTGAAGTTGCATTAGTTGCGACGGAGATGGGTTTTGTAAAGCCAAAGGAAGAGGTTATCGCTGTTGGGGGAACCGGTAGACTTGGTTATGAGAAGGGAGGAGGAGCAGACACCGCAATAGTTATCGAGGCAATGAAAAGCAAGGATTTCCTTGAGCTAGAAACAATCTTCGGTAAGAAGGAGGAGAGAAGGAAAATTAAGGAGATCATATGCAAACCAAGATAGGGGTATTCCATTAAGTTAAAAATATTATTATTGCACTAATTATTTTTTTAGGAGAAATTCCTACCATTTCCATATAATATTCAATTAGCTTACCTGCATACAGCCTTAATTCGGATTTTAAGTCTATTGGCCGAGTTTTAACCGTGTTTGCGGTTCTACCCCATGATCTACATTGGAGGCGCCTAGACATTAGCTCTATCTCGGCCTTTCTATCGAGCTGCGTCTCAGCCTACCGGAGCTTAGGAAGTGCGCTACTAGGATCTGTCTAATGGCATCGCATGCCCCCTCGTAGGCTAAACTACCTTTAACAATAACTTATTAATCTCTCGATTTGGGAAGGCGTTAAGATCGGCTTTTCGAAGCGATCCCATATGTTCATACTAAACAGTTGAACAGTAACCTGATCGTTTGTAAGAGCTAATCTATGGAGTCTTTTAGGCACCCTACTTCTCTGTGCTTCAGAACTAAGACGCTTCAGAACGCGTCTAGAGTCTCTTCCATCATCTTAGTTAGGAGGCTTTCAGTTCTAGCCCTTTCCTCTAAGAGGATGGCCCCACCCATAAGTTTGAACTCACGCAAGGCGCCGTTAAATAACTAAGATTAGAGATCTTATCTTATTAATTCAGGTCGTTAGGGTTCTCTGAAAGGGGGAACTATTCTACCTTAATTTCATAACCCTTTTCTTCTTCCTCCACCTTAATCTCACTGCCCCTCTTTCTTGGAAGCGTTATCTCCAGTATACCCTTAACAAACCTGGCTTTCGCTTTACTGATATCAACCGGAACCGGTAGTGGTACCCTACAACAGAAGCATGTGAACTCCCCCCTCCTATGAGTCACACCTAGATCCTCAAATCTCACCTTCACTCTCATTTTCGCAGTAATCTCGATGAGGTCATCCCTTATGCTGCTTATCCTTATGCTTTCTGGGTCGGCCTTAGGTAAATCAGCGGTTACAATAACTTTCTCATGGCTAACATATACGTCACATAATGGTTCAAGCGTCTGTGAACTAGTATCCCAGCTAGGCTTTTCCATAAACCTCTCAATAATCTCATCGGTCAAAGACTCGATTTCTTCAACATATTCGCGAACAAAATCAAATATAGATCTTCTTCTCCTTCTCGCACTCACATACTCCCCCTCCAAAACTACCTAATATAGAAGCTTGGGATATCATATTCTTGTGACTTCTTCATCCGCGTAAGTTCAGCTTGAGTTCTCCGCATCATATCTCTCATGGCTAAGCGGACCTCCTCCCCCCTTTCCACCAGCTCTGATACATCGATATTCATATTCATTATTCTGTTGAGCGCCTTTATCACTGCTGACGAGGCTTCTGGGTCAGGATAATTGTAGAATGTTTCAGCCAACAATGCTATTGCTGGTATACTCCTCTCCACGCAATACTTTAATATTAGCGCCTGAGGACCTACCAGAAAGCCTCTCTCAATAATCTCAATCTCGTTATCCTTTAAGACTTTCAGCATAGCATCGTTAGATGCGGCTCCAAAAATCCTTATTTCTTCAAGCTCATGTCTATTTGGAACTGGCAGTCCGCTCAGAATGAAGATTTTTTCAGCTTTTTTCTTTAAGGCCCAGTCAACAACGTTCCTCATCAATAAGTAAATTGCATCTAAAGGGATCGCTATCTCAGAACTTAGAACAGCGACTCCTCCGCCTTCAAAGATCCTTATTGGCGACTTTGGCAGACCATTTTCAAGTATAACCACTGGTGGAAGCAGATCTGTCTCTATATAGGCTACCTCTCTAAGATTCATCTTTGAAATTATATGCGCTACCGCAATAACTCCCACTAAGCCAACGTCTGGCAGACCACAAATAATTCTAATGCCCTCGGGGATGTCCCTAACCTCAACAATTTTAACATTGCTATTACTACTCAATCTTCCACCTCCAGAAACCTCTAAAATTTCTATTAAGTATTAAACTTTTCCCGGGTGCCGGGGCATTTCGATTCTTTCTCACTAGATATGTCCTTCATGGTTTTTAGCTTAATTGAGACCTTCTCAAAGAGGCTCTCATAGATATTTATGGCCTCTTTAAGGGCACTTTCTACGCTTATCTTTCCCACCTCAACCTCGGCCATTAGCTGCTCAACATATCGCCTTGTGTCTGGCGTGACAAGCCGCTCATCTACATCTTTTAAGAGGTTTATCAGTATCTCGCCTAGGCTGCTTAGGTAGAAGGACTTACGTTTCTTCTCAGCATAGCCCCTCTCAATAATAATCTGCGGGTAATCTGCTCTTGTAGCATCCGTGCCAATGGAGTGCTGCTCCAGAAGCCTAAGCAGCTCAGACTCTGTTAGACGTGGTGGGGGTTTAGTCCTCTTCTCCTCAAGATTGACCTCAACGACCAGTAATTTATCACCAGCACGCAGTTGCGGAATCCAGAGGGTATCTTTGGGCTTAAAATATGGAAATACTTGATAGAAGCCCTCGTTGACAAAGTATCTTCCCGTGGCGCTCAACTTTAAGCCATTTACATTAACCTGTAATTTCCATCTCTTTAAGAGAGCGTCTTTACCGATCACGTTAGCTAGATACCGTCTAGCAATATATTCCCAAACCTTACCTCTATCGTCCAACCATTGGTAGTACGCTGTCGGGTATATCGGTGGGTGCGCCCCATCGTTCTTCTTACCATCTCTGGGGCTATAATTTAGCATATTGACATACTTGCCTAGGAGCGTTTGAGACATCATCGCTAGTATCGATTTATGATCAACAGTTAGCCACATATTTGTCTCGGTTCTAGGGTAACTTATGTAGCCGTCGCCGTAGAGGGACTCGGCTAAAGCCATTATTCTAGCGGCGCTTAAACCCATGATTTTAGAGAGATCTTGGAGCATCGAATCCGTGTCGGTTGGAAGCGGCTTGGATTCAATCTCATCCTGCAGCTGAAAACCAGCGACCAGAGCATATTTAGCCGTCTTGGCTAGGGCGTAGATTTCCTTTGCTCCGTTAGCATCCCTGATTGGCTCAGAGGAAACCTTAACTTTAACGCCATTAGCATCTAGAATGGCTGATAGAACGTAGTATTTTTCGGGCTTAAAGTTTCTGATATCCATCTCCCTCTGATAGACAAACCAGAGCGTCGGTATCTGGCATGAACCCCAGGAAATAACGCCATCACTGTTATTCAGCTTTTTAGAGAGAGTTAAAAGCCTAGTATATGCAGCGCCAGTTATCAAGTCAAATTTTTGGCGAAGTAAAGCCTTCCAAACCCAGTTCCACTTTAGGTCAGACTCAAGGCTCTTCCAAGCACGTCTAAGCTCGCTCGGTGTGACTGTGTTAAACCTCATTCTATAGTACCTTGGTAGAGCCCCAAGGAATTCCTTAGCCGTCAGTAGAGATTCATACGCTATCAATTCTCCTTCTGGGTCATTATCCGTCGCAAGAACTAATATCCCCGCTTCCCTAACCGCCTTAGCTAACTCCCTATATGTCTCGGAATCTCTTACAGTCCATTTAACAGGGGCGTGAAAAAGCAACCGCGGATCAATACTTCTCCACTTAGAGTACTCTTCTGGAAAGTCTAACTCTAGAAGATGTCCTCTTAAAGCTATAACCGTTGGTGGAGGATTTATTGCCATCTTAATATTCTTTGCGACAGAGGGTTTTTCGGCAATCACGAGCATGGAGACCTACACCAACAATTTTATTAAATAACTCCACAGTTTCATAAAAACGACTCTGTTACGTCGGTTTTTCCCAGAATTTATAAATTTCATCCATAACATAAACCTCGTTAACATACGTTACCGATGAGCCCTCTACAATTTCGACGAGGTGGCCAGCGTACTCCTTAACTCTTCCGATGACTTTCGCCTCAATGTTAAGGGAGTTTAGGGCCTTAATTGCTCCATCGACCTTATCCGGTGGAACGGCCGCTATTAGCGCGCCAGAGCTGATTAGTCTCAGGACGTCTATATCAAGTGCTTCAGCAATAGCTTTGGTTTCTTCCGCTATGGGCACCCTATCAGCCCATAGCTCGACAGTCTTCTTTGAGGCATAGGCTATCTCTGCTACGCCTCCAAGTACACCGCCCTCAGTAGGATCATGCATAGCCGTTACAAGTCCTTTCTCCGCTAAGGCAAGGGCCTCCTTAACAACGCTTATCTTAAGCAGAAAACCGGAGCCAATCTCGAGGATCTTATCGCTGACTCCTTTACTCCTTAAAACTCCTGCGAAGTCCGTGCAGAGGATAGCCGTCCCCTCAAGAGCGGCTGTTTTGCTCATAATTAAATAGTCTCCAGCCCTTGCTCCAGAAGTCGTGACAACTTTATCTTTCTCAATTAAGCCAACGGCCATCGTGCCAACTAGTGGCCTACTAATCCCAGGAGTCTTCTCACTATGCCCACCAACAACCATAACCCCCAGCTCCTTAGCAGCACTATCCACCTGAGACATAACTTTGTCAAGGAGAGCTTCTGCAGAGACTTCTGGAAGGAATAAGGACATTAGGAACCACCTAGGTTTAGCCCCCCTAACAGATATGTCATTGGCCGTTATGTGAACCGCAAGCCACCCCAAAAGCTCGCTTGCACCGCTTATGGCATCGCTGTGAACTACCATGGCCAAGCCGCCGCCAATATCAATTATCGCAGCATCCTCGCCGACAGCTGGCCCAACAAGAACGCTTGAATCTAAAGCGCCAAGCCTGCTATAAACGATCCTTTCCATAACCTTAGGCGGCATCTTACCCGGCATGATCGCACCAAACCATGTATATCACGCTAACCAAGTAACAATAACTTTTATAAACATTTAAAGCAACCTGTTCAATGGCAAAATGGCAATTTGCCAAAGGGTTTAAGCAAAACTGATTTATTTGTTTCTAGCGTCAAATTTTTGTTGGGTTGCAACTTGACTAAATCATTTATATTTAAGGACAGAAATAAGCTCTCGCCATATTATATTCCGAGAAGGCTCCCTCATAGGGAACAGCAGATAAACATGCTCCTCTCGATTTACGGAAGTATGCTTGAGAATATATGGGAGGCTTACCCGCGCTTCATAGAGATTGTTGGGCCCGCTGGAACCGGGAAGACTTGCACGGCAATCAGGTTTGGTGAGATTATTTCCGAGCGGGCGCGCAGGGAGGGTATAAACCTACAGCACGTTTACATGAACTGTAAGGTCGATGGGACAACGCGCTACGTCCTATATAGCAATTTAGTGAGAAAAGCAACGCCGAAAATCTCAACCAAAAGCCTAAGCCCAGAGGAGATGATCAGACAATTAATTGATTACTTGAAGTTCGAGGAAATATTCTTGCTAGTAACATTTGATGAAATAGATTACTTCGTTCAGATGAATCCTAAGGAGCACATAGTATATGACCTAACGAGGATACCTGAAATGCAGCCGGGTGCTCCTATACCGATGGTCGGAGGAATATTTGTCGCCAGATCACTTAGGTGGCATGACCTCCTAGAGCCAGGCGAGAGGTCAACGCTCGGCAGGGGTATAATTGAGTTCCCAAGGTATACCAGTAGGCAGATTAGGGATATACTGGCTGATAGAGTTGAGGAGGCATTTCGGCCAAACGTGGTCCTAGATGAGACTCTCGACTTGATTAGCGATATAACCGCCAGTCCACCAATCAATGGAGACGCAAGGGTTGGGCTAGAATTGCTTTATTACTCCGGTGCTCTTGCTGAGAGCACCGGCTCGGCTAAGGTTACCCCGGAGCACGTCCGCAGAGTCTATAGCGAAATAAATCCGACGATAACCGCTGAAGATATTTTGAGTCTAAATAAAGACAGCAAACTTGTGCTTCTAGCCCTCGTGAGAGGGCTAAGAGCGAGTAAATCGGCATATATAAGTTTGAGAGAGTTCAGGAAATTCTACAATATTGTTTGTGAAGAATATGGTGTAAGACCTATTGATGAGTTTGAGGAGCGCATTCAAGATCTTATTTATCGTGGAATAATAGACATGAAGTCGCTATTGGAGATAGGAATAACGGGCGCTGCACTCATAGATTTAGAGAGATTTCTTAATAACCTGCTAAGACAATTAGAGCATATTGAGTAGATGGCATGAGGGAGAAAGAGACTAGAAGAGATGTATGGGAAGAACTTGAGCTGGGTCTTGGCGGAGGGAAGAAGTTCAAAGTTCTAATTCACTTAGCGTTAAATCCAGAAAAAGCTTTTACAAAATATGCCCTCGCCAAAGCCACTGGACTTAGGATACCATCAATAGAGAGGCGCCTGAAAACACTTATAGAGATAGGCTGGGTAAAAGAGAATCAATATAAGCCGAAAACCTACCAAATAAACTTGGAGAACGAAATGGTCAGGATGATAATAGAGTTCCTCCAAAAGATACGAGACAAACAATATTCTACTCCTCCCCCCTCCCCTACCTAACCTTTCACAGACTCCTTAAATAGATGTAAAGAGATATATTTCCTCGGTTAAAATGGTCAGGCTAAGAATTTTAATGCCTAGTAGGAAAATCCGGGCTAATGGTTTCTTAAGAGACCCCCTTGTAAAATGTGGATATGGTGACTCACACTACATAATGACGTGATGTTGTGGGAGGGAGCGGTTAAAGTGGAGGACCTGGAGTCGTTAGATGGTGTGGGTCCAACAATTGCATCTAAGCTTAGGGCCGCGGGCTTCACAACTATAGAAGCTATAGCCGTTACGCCCCCGATGGAGATAGCCGATAAGACGAACATAGGGCTGAACACGATACTCAAGATTCAAGAGTCTGCACGTAGGATGTTGTCAGCCGACTTTAAGACTGCACTGGAATATTATGAGCACAGGAAGAATATGAGGCGCTGCACGACTGGGTCGAAGAATTTGGATGAAATACTTGGTGGTGGGGTGGAGACGCAGGCCATAACGGAGCTCATAGGTGAGTATGGTTCTGGGAAGACGCAGCTATGCATGATGCTCTCAGTCACAGCTCAGCTGCCATACGAGAGGGGTGGGCTTGAGGGAAAGACCGTGTTCATAGATACTGAGGGGACATTCATGCCAGAAAGGGTATACCAGATTGCATCAGGGTTAGGGCTTAACCCGCGTGAGGTTGCCAATAACATACTTGTTGCAAGAGCATATAATAGCAGTCACCAATGTCTGCTTATCGATAGGCTATTCACATTATGCCCGGAGCATAACGTAAAGCTTGTGGTAATCGACAGCATGATAAGCCACTTCAGGGGAGAGTATATCGGGCGCGAAACGCTCTCAGAGAGACAGCAGAAGCTGAACCAGTACCTCCACAAACTACTCAGATTAGCCGAGGCATATAACTTGGCTGTAGTTATAACTAATCAGGTTCAAGCTAACCCAGCGATCTTCTTCGGAGATCCCACAAGACCAGCCGGGGGGCATGTAATGGCTCATGCGTGTACACACAGAGTATATTTAAGGAAGGGGAATAGAGGAGTCAGAATAGCTAGGATAATTGATAGTCCATATCTGCCTGAAAGGGAAGCTTGCTTCATGATAACTGAAAAGGGTATAGCTGACGCGGAGGAAGAGTAGCCTAGATTCTAATTATGTTGTATCCTGCGGCTTTCCTGAGTCTATTCATTATTGCTAAGCCTAAATCCTCCTGCGGGACACCTTCAGCAATAATTAAGTCCACACCTTCCTCATCAAACTCCCTAAGAAGCCTGAATAGGTTTCTAGCCAAAAGAGATAAGTCTTTCCTGCTGCCCATAGATTTCACTACACCCATATCATACTCTTTCATACTTTCGTCCGTGGCTAGTATGCCAACTTTCTTTCCAGCCTTTAGGTAAAACTCAGCCAGCTCCCTAATCTTCCCAATAACTGACCCAAACTCACCCTCCACAACAAGCATCGCGGCCTTAGGTGCATAATGTCTATACTTCATTCCGGGGGACCTCGCTCTCTCGACGTGAACCTCGCTTCTAGCCATCGCGGCCGGATGTATACTAACCTCGCCCAGAACAGCCTTAAGATCCTCGTGTGTAACCCCTCCTGGCCTAAGTATCTGCGGCGGATCACATGTCATGTCTAGGACTGTTGACTCAACACCTATATTAGTTGGCCCGGCGTCTAGTATGGCATCTATTCTCCCATAGAGATCTTGGATAACGTGCTCCGCTAATGTGGGACTCGGTTTACCAGCGAGGTTTGCGCTTGGCGCCGCTATTGGCCTCCCAGCCTCCCTTATAAGGGCTAGAGCAACATTGTGTCTGGGCATTCTTATGGCAACCGTGTCCAGACCACCCGTCGTTACCCTAGGAATTATATCTGAGACTTTGAGAACGAGCGTTAGTGGACCTGGCCAAAAAGCTTCTATAAGCTTCTCAGCGCTCTTTGGAACGTCAACGGCAAGCATATAAACATCCTTCCTGCTAGCGACATGGACTATTATCGGATTATCTATTGGCCTCATCTTAGCAACATATATCTCCCTGACAGCGTAGGGGTTTAGGGCATCTGCCCCTAAACCATATACAGTTTCCGTGGGGAAGGCAACTAGTCCACCTTCCCGTATGATGCTGGCCGCTAGTCTAATCTTCTCCAGATCGGGATTCTCCCCATCAACCCTTAAAATGATGGTCCTCCTCATAAACTAAATAAATATGATGTTAAGGGGTTCCCTATATATGTTGGTAGAACAGCATTAGGTGACATAGTTGGCCGAGGCTGACCTAGGCGAATATTTTCCCTTCATACAAAAGTACTCTAGGATTGAGGAAGTTTTAAGTGATAAGGATTTGGCTTCTCTTGGCGATGCGTACGTGAACTTCATTTATTCGTTGGCTCTATCGAGGTGCCATGGTAAACCCATTGGGCGCAAATTAAATGGTTCCGTTCTCTCATCAGCCTTAAGAAAATCAGGCGCAAGGAAACTGTTACCGTACAGGGTAGACAGGCATGAGCAGGCAGATGCTGCGGAGGCGCTGCTGGTTTACGGTTGGCTTTCTGGCATAATATCTATTAGGGAAGCCATCGACACATTAGCGCGTGAGGGGGATTTAGTGGAGAACATAAGCATGTTACTAAAAACTGTCTTAGAAAGAAGTAGAAGTCTTCTTGCCTGAAGATACTTCATCGTGTTCCTTAAGGGCTCTCTCAAATTCCTCTCTAAATTTTCTTCCTCTCCATATTATCTTTGTGAGTGCCTCCTTTAATGCCTCCTTTGGTTCCTTTCCCTTAGTACGCACTCTCAATATAGGTTTGCCAACTAACGGGTGGGATATCGTGTATCCAGCGAACTCAACCTCTTCATCCTCAAGTAAAACCGATTCTAATAGGTTGCATAGGGTATGCCCCTCACCCTCAATCTCAAGCACGACCTCATTCTCCTTTTTCTCAAGAACCCTTACTTGCATCCCAGTTGCCCTCCATCATATGTTGCCGGAACCATAATCTGACGCTATCTTTCTCGTCTCCAAGTTTCCGCAAACTTCACAGCACAATTTTTTATCTCTCTTACTCTTCACCCTCAATGTGCCACCACATTTAGAGCACAATGCCAATATTACACCTAAATTCTGCCCCTTTGTAGATAAGTAATATGATCTATTGACTTCACTTATAACCTTTGCGCGAATTATATCACCGGGCTTAAGCGCATCCAGAATATCTTTAGTGAACTTCACATCAACGTCCGAGACGTGTAAAAGCCCCGTGAAGAAGCCTGAAAGGAAGCTCCTTTCAACCTTAATTATTCGTATGAGGGCCATTGATGTTTGGACGCCTAAAACATGACCAATAACGGTGTTTCCAACTCTCGGCGAATGTGCTCTTTGGGATGCGGGCTGAATAGAGGCTACCCTGCTCTTTGGATCAATGGAAAGATAGCCGACGTTGCTCGCATATATAATGCCATCCACAACATATGTCCCATACCCTGGTATAAACTCTTCTATAACGCCTATCTTATCACCCGGCATGACGAGACGGCCACTTCTTTTTTCCTCTAACATAGCCCAGCGATCCGGCACTTTTGTCAACACTTAAAATTGATCAACAGTATTATTAGCTTTGCTCCTATAATTACCATTTTGGTACTTGGCCAGTACTAATAATCCTGTAGAGGTCTGCTTTAACTTTATAATATCTCTTTTTATGGAAATCAAACGTCCTTCTTATTACGATATCCAGCTCGTAAATGCGGTCTATAGTGCCACCGAGCTCGGAAATAAATCTGCTTAAAAAGCCCCTTACGGAGGGGCTTCTCTTGTGCAGCGAGTATATTACACCTGATATTTTAATAGCTTTTCTTAGAAAATTTGTGTCCGCGCCCTTGCGCCAGCTCCCAAATGGCGGATTCATTAAGGTTGTCTCGAAATGCCCACTTATGCAGGCTATATCCCCGTTAATGAAGTCTACCTTGGCGCCAACCCTGCTGGCATTCTTAGCGGCGACTCTTATAGCTTCCCTATCAACGTCAACGCCAACGACCCATTCTGCGCCAAACAGTGAGGCGGCTATCGCCAAGATGCCAGATCCACAACCCAGATCTATAACTCTCTTCCCAGCTATGTCATTATGCTCATGCGCTGCGATATAGACTATTGTAGCCGCGCTCTCAGCATCAAGGGTATAGCTTTCCCACTTAAGCTTGGGGCTTGGGATCGGTTCGAGCTGCGAAAGAATAATAGCGACGTGCTTTCTCCTCAGCAAGCGCGGTTAACCCCATGTTCACCTTTATTCTTCAGAGAATCCCTGACCTCAAATACTCTTCCCATCCAATCTTTCCAAGAGCAACGTAAACCTCCTTGGGGGTTAGAATCGGCTTCTGGAATACCTTTGTCTCATAAAGAGAGATTCTTGGGCAGGCCGTATTAGCGTAGGCCTCTATGTCGGCAAAATCCCTTAAGATACTGGGCGTTATCTCCCTCATGGATAAAAGAGCAACCTTTCTGCTAGACTCCTCGAGATCCCTCTTTAACTTAAATGCTACTTCAAGGTTCTGTTGGCCGGATTTAAGCCCAATTATTACCCCCCACGTCCTGGCCTCTGAGGCCTCACGTATATCCATCCACCGCCTGTTAATTATGAGTCTAGCCAAGTTGTCGGCTCTATTAATACTCCCGGCGAAGGGATCGGCGGCGATTGTGGGCTTCATCGTGGCTAAGAAGACTCCCACAGCGTGGAATAAGCCCGATCCGAGGAATAGAAAAGCGTCCACTATATTAGATATTGATTTACAGTTTCTGTAGTCGCAGCCTAAAACTTGACCTGGATACCTTAAGCCCGGCTCCCACCCAACGTATACCTTCTTACCAGCCCCCTCAAGAGCCCTTCTGACCTCATCTATGGAATGTACATGCTGAACGGTTGTTGCTAGTCCAATTCTATCCCAGTCTTTAAGCTCCTTTAAATAACTTTCAATTATCCCCCTAACGTCAACAGCCGCTTTAGCCTCAACATAAATTACTGGAATATTCTGCTGCCTGAAATGATTTCTTTCAGAGTGCCCAAAGTGAATTAGCATATCAGCTGCAAGCAATTTAGCTTCATCTAAGGCTAAGTCACATGCGCCGTAGCAGGGATCCGCGGAGATTATCGCTGATGCACCAGTCTCCTCTATAATTGATGCTATGTGAAGGGCTTTGGATCTAAGCCCCTCAGGTAACTGAACTAAGACCCTAAGAGCATGCCGCCTAATAATCTCCTCCTTAATCCTATCTTCCTCTAAATCAAAGAGGAATGACAAGTTTATCGCGAAAAATAAGCTCTTAATATAATATAATCTTACCGGGCCACAATATAAAAGCGTTATTTCTCATCATCGGCTGGTATATCTAAGTCTGGATCCTCTTTAATGCTTATACCAGTAGCTTTCTCGAGCAGTATGCGCTGCTCTATTGAGGCAACAATCTTCTTAGTTTCCATCACGGCGTCCGGGTTAACGGATATGCTGTCTATTCCGCACCTAACCAGAAACTCAACGAACTCCGGATAGACGCTCGGGGCCTGTCCACATATACTCACGGTCTTCCCATCCTTATGAGCCAGCTTAATTAGCAGCTTAATCGCGCGCTTAACGGCTAGATCTCTCTCATCAAACAGGTATGCGACAGTCTCATTATCTCTATCGCAGCCCAGAATCATCATTGTTAGGTCATTACTGCCAATGCTATAGCCGTCAACGTACTTATTGAATTTATCTGCTAGGAGGATATTGCTCGGCAGCTCAGCCATAAGCCAAACTTTGAAGTCCGGGTCCCTCCTCAGACCCTCCTCTTCCATTATCTTGATTATCTTCTCCAGCTCGTCAACCCGCCTACAGAAGGGTATCATGACCCAAAGGTTTTTGAGACCATACTCTTCCCTAACCTTTTTAACGGCTTTAACTTCAAGCCTAAACGCCTCAACGTATTTTGGATCATAGTATCTTGAGGCGCCCCTCCAGCCCAGAAGCGCTGAAGTCTCAACCGGCTCATATTTCTCCCCACCTTTCAGTTTCCTGTATTCCGAAGATTTGAAGTCGCTGAAGCGCATAATAACTGGCCTTGGATAGAAGACCACACATATGCGGCGGAACGCCTCGGCGAGCTTATTAACAAACTCTTCAGCCCTGCCAGTCTCGATCATATATAATGGATGCTCGCCTATCTCGCTTGTCCAAACAAATTCCTGTCTAAGTAACCCCACACCATCAGCAGGCAGGGCTGCAACCTTTTCCGCAAGTTCAGGCTCGCCTAAATTCACGTAAATCTTTGTTCCAGTAACTATATGAGACTCTGTGGGGACTACAGCTACAGGTCTAACCTCTGCTTTCCTGGCTATCTTCTCAACAGTTTCTTCAACCGCGCCTTCATAAACAACGCCCAAATTCGCATCAACTGTTACTATCATGCCATCCTTGAGAATCTCGGTCGCTGGCATGCCTTGCGAGGCTGTTCCGACAATGCATGGTATGCCAAGTTCCCTGGAGATTATTGCCGCGTGGCATGTTATCCCGCCAGAGTTGGTTATAATTGCGGCCGCTTTACGCATTGCCGGAACCCAGTCTGGTGCAGTCATTTCTGTAACGAGTATCTCGCCCCTTTGAAATTCGCCAATTTTATTAACGCTTGGTATAATGTGAACTCTTCCAATAGCTATGCCTGGAGAGGCTGGAAGGCCACGCACTAAGATTTTCCTCTCCTTTGTCATCACCACCCTCTCCTCAACGCCCTCAACCTTCTTCAGGGCCCAAACAGTCTCAGGCCTGGCCTGCAGTATGAGGATCTTGTTCGTTCTTTCGTCAAGAGCCCATTCAATATCCATTGGCTTACCATAATGTCTCTCAATCTCTATGGCATACTTAGCTAACTCTCTGATCTGCTCATCGGTTAAGACTTGCTTATCCTGCAGCTCCGGCGGGACAGCCTTCTCCTCGGTTCCACCAGCCGGGTTCCTCACTAACTGAACTGTTTTTCTTGGAATTTTCTTCTTCACGATTTCTAGATCGGACTTTCTAACATAGTATTCATCGGGCGTTATTTTTCCCTGAACAATGTATTCGCCTAACCCATAACCAGCTTCTATTATGACGACACTCCTATCTCCAGTAACCACGTCGAGCGTAAACGCGATGCCGCTAGCCTTACTGTAAACCATTATCTGGACAATTGCACTTAATGCTACAGCCATGTGATCGAAGCCCTTCTGGGTCCTATAGAATATTGCTCTGTCAGTGAAGAGGCTTGCATAACAGCGCTTTATCTTCTCAACAACTTCTCTGGCTCCGCGAACGTTCAGGTACGTCTCTTGCTGGCCAGCGAAGCTCGCATCAGGTAGATCCTCAGCCGTAGCCGAGCTGCGAATCGCGACGAAGGGTTCATCTTCACCGATTAACCTGGCAAGCCTATTATAGGCATCCACGATCTCTTCCTCTAAGTCTTTAGGCATCTCGGCTGAGACTATTATCCTCCTTATTGCCGCGCCAACCCTCTGGAGGGTCTCCGTGTCGTTTGGATCGCTTAACTTCTTAAGGGCGTCAGCTATTTTATTTTCTAAGCCATTAGCTCTTAAGTAGTGTCTGTATGCTTCAGCTGTAATGGCGAAGCCGAAGGGGACCGGAACGCCAACCTTTTTAGTCATCTCACCTAAGCTCGCGCTCTTACCGCCGACGAGCGGCACATCTTCAATGCCTATCTCGTCAAACCATAATGTATATTTTCCCTTCTTTTCAGGCACCCTATTCACCCGTCTACTTGCTAGGCAGAAATCTTTTCAATAACTATTCTACACGTGGTTGGGAGCTTTGTAGCGGCCCTTCTCAGAGCCTCCTTGGCTATCTCCAAACCGCTCTCATCCACTCTAACAACTATTATCTCCTGATCCGGTTCAACGCGGGCCGCCCTACCAACCGGTTTACCAAAGGCCCTACGCATACCCTTCTGGAGTCTCTCGGCCTTCGCACCCATCACCATCTTATTTTCTCTCAAAATGACATGCGGTATGACCATAACCCGCATAAAAAACTTCTCGCCCAGCATCTTCTGTAGGTACCTATTGGCTGCAATCCTCGCTGCTTCGAGGGCATTATGCCTAATCTGAACATGCTCATCCGCTAAGAGCGAAACCTGATAGGTGTACACCTCTGAGGGCTTCCCCAGAGTATACTTAGTTATCTTTGACTGCGGAATACTATCAACATATTCTATCCTGGTATACGGCATGCCCTTAACTTCCCTGTAGTTTCGCGCCTTCATATTTGCTCCCTAACCCTCTTAACAATAAGTTTTTGGCAAAAATATTTAAACATTAATATAAGCATGACGGAAAGAGGTAGTTTCAGCGGCTGGAATCCTTTAAGTCGAAATATCGAGCAGGGATTACTTAAAGAGTAAGTTGTCTATTTTTAAACCATATTACAGCCAGCTCATCATAATTTTTAAGGAGACTCCTTAGGACTGGAATATATATTTTTATCTCTTCATCTGTCATATATTGGAACTGGTACTCGCCTGTGTACGGCGAGGGGGCGCCCATCCTAGTTATGAATTCTATATGCATAAATGGATCGCCGCGCTTAATCGTTATTGGAGACCTGTCATTACTTAAGTTAACTACTTCTAGGGCTAGTCTCCCAACAAAGCCGCTGTGAACCTTAGCCGCATTGAGGAAGGAGAGGCCCATCCTACCATACTTGCTCTTCGCTGTTAGATGCGCAACAATGTTCGGTGGGGTGAACACTATCTCATTTGAGATAAGATTTTTGTGTTCAAGATATTGTAGTGTAACGTCCTCCTTAACCGTTAAAACGTAGCCATCTCCGTCGAGGAGGTTGGGATCAAATGGATAGATACACTTATACTTTTCTATCAACTCAATGAGCATATCCCTGCCAAGTATGCACATCGTCCATCCCAACAGAATAGAAGGATGGAGAATTTAAAATCTTCTCCAATACACGAGCATATACCGCAAAAACATGCCATACCAAAGATTAAAGTTTAAATTCCACCATGATAACAGAGTAAGATGGGCCGCTGGGATGGCGTCTAGGGCCCGTGAAATCGGACTTAAGCCCGATTCGGGAGGCGTAGCATGGATAACGCGTCGGCCTTCTAGGGTCGGCTTCCCCTTAAAATGCACAGAGGCCGAGGAGAGCCGGAGATCCCGGGTTCAAATCCCGGCGGGCCCGCCATCTTTTGGGTTCGAGTCTATGGTCTCTCTTTTATCTATTTTTAGCGTTGGCTATGCTTGCTTTAATGAAACACGGGTTTTAGTCACGTCTCAAATCTACATGGTAAAACTTAATTCAGAGATTCCAGTGGGTATATCATAGCTTTTGCGCTAAACTAATATGGCTTTCAGTCCCAGCTCCCTCGCTATTTTCGCCTGCTTGGTATCGCTTGTTACCAGCTCTTGGTTTCTCTCTTTTGATAGGGCTATAAATAGCGCGTCGTATATTGTTATTCCATGCTTCGCCGAGATTTCAAATGCGTTGACCAGATACTTATCCTGGTTTATGATTGGTAAAGGCTTCTCTTCCACAATGTCCTTAAGAATTCTTATTGCAGTTTCATGATTCAAGTCCCCTCTTAAAACTTTTTTCCATAATGCGTTTGCCACCTCCTTTATTGCCAGATCTAGCGTTATTACACCTTCTAAGATGATCTCTCTAACTTTCTCCCACCCATCCTCATGCGTAAAATATTTGATCAAAGTTGAGGAGTCAATGACTCTCACGATCTTCCCTCACAGACTTCTCGGAGAAGCCTACTTCACTTGGCCTCACATCCCTTAAAATAATATCCCACTTCTCAATCATCCTTTTAATCTTCACCTTCCATGCCAGTTCCTCTAAATACTTTCTAACCTCTTCACTTACATCTAGGCCACTTTCTTCCAGCAGCTTCTTGATCTCTTCTCTAACCCTAACGCTGATTACGGTGCTCGTAAACACCACCACAATTATTATCGTCTACAAATCTATAAACATTTCTGTCTACATAAAACAAGATAAAAGGACTTTTAAGATCTTTTAACCGATATTTGGAAAATTTTCCTTTTGTGCAGGCTCTTTACATAAGAGGAAATCATCTGGACATGTTGGCTCCCATACTGTTAGCATAAAGCTGGTCGAGGCGGATTATTCCGGCGACTAAGCTGGGGACAGGCTTTGCCCATTGGGTATTAAATGGGGATTTTATTAGGCCTTAATTTTCGGAATTCGAGAAATGTTAAGATTAAACTTAATGCAATAGCTAAGACTCCTGCTATAGGGTATGCCAGCCATAACCCGTTCAAGCCAAGCGTGTAGGGTAATATGAGGAGACAGGGTATTAAGAAGATAACTTGGCGGGCAGATGTTACAATTAGAGCTGGGGTTGCCCTTCCTATTCCCTGAAAGAATGCGCTTATTATCACTTCTGACATTGTTAGAAAGGTTATGGCGAAAATCTGTAGTGCAGATACCCCTGCGCTTAAGAATTCTGGATCTACGGTGAACAGTGATAATGCTTGTGTTGGAAAAAGAATAACCGCCGTGTACCACGATGCCCCCCACATAACGCTGACTAATATTGCCTTAACCACAATTTCACGGATGCGCTCTTCTTTCTGCGCTCCATAATTATATCCTACAAGCGGCACCACAGCTTGGCTTAAGCCTATGCAGAATGCAAAATTTAGCCTAGCAATTCTGAATAGAACGCCAAGAATAGCTAATGGAACTGTTCCGAAGGGGGATGCCGCTATGCAAGCTAGCATTTGGGATATGGAGACCGCAACCATCCTTAAAGTGCTGGACGCCCCAATACTATAGATCTCAGCAACCGTTTCATAATTTAGTCTGAAATATGTGGGCTTAAACCTATATATGGTTTTAAACACTAAATAGGGTGTTAAAAGTGCTGATCCTATGGCACGCCCTATAAGAGTTCCAAACGCCGCTCCGGCGATCCCTAAGGCTGGGAATGGACCAACCCCAAAAACTAGAATTGGACTCCAAATGATGTCGGCTATATTTGCCAAAATCAAGCCCGCGCTTGCAATAGTTGGGCTCCCTTGGGCCCTAATAAGCTCTGCAACAACGACCAAAAAGAAGTCAACGGGCATAGAGCATGTTTCAATAAACATGTAGCTGTATGCGTACGGGAAAACGGCTTCCGACGCTCCGAAGAGTCTTAGCAGGAAGCCTAAGCCTGCCAAGCAGATGAGTGATATCGCCCCGCTTACAATTAAAAAGAGGGTTATGGTGTTGCATACTGCCCCATCAGCCTCGCTTTTCTTTCCAGCTCCAAGACGCCTAGCAACTAGAGAGGCGCTTCCAACGGCTATTCCGACGCCAATAGCCCTATATATCGCCATCAAAGGTCCGGCAACAGTTAATGCGGCAAGCGCCTCTGTGCCGATACGTCCACACCAAATTGCGTCAAATAATTCATAGAATGCTTCCCCCTCATTAGCAATAATAGCAGGCACCGAAAAACGCATTAAAAGTCTAGAGATTTTCTCCAGCCCCATAGCCTCGGCTCTCTGATAATCCAAAGCCCTGCTTGCACGGCCAGCCAAACATTCCACCAGCAACAGCCGCCGTGTCTTGTAAAAAAGTAAATGTAAATCTTGAATTAAAACTTTTATTACTCATCCTTTCGTCTAAAAAGGCTGAAGATTCGAGTTAAGCGTATTCTAGAAGAGATTAAAGACTCGCGTTAACTCTTAGAAAGAAAGATTGAACCCATTTGGGTTTTTAGATCTGATAGGGGCGCCGCACCTAAGTTTAAGGTCCTATCAGATTGGCAAAAATGGAGATTAATTATAGTGGATGACGCTAAAAATAGCATTCTTCGGTTTTCCTGCGACGTTATCTTTCATTATGTTACGCTGCTCTTTTGCGAATAACACACTTTGGATCTTTGAGTAATAGTATTATTTCCCAGAGTATGAGAGCTGCTGTTAGCATTGTGAAGCCTAAGGCGGCAGCTTCTGGCGTTAGCTCGAGGAAAGCTCCACCCTCCATGAAGTAACCCATCACGCGGTCTACGAGGATCATTATCGCTGCACCCCAGAGAATTAGACAGAGAATTCTGAGCATGTATTTATCATCCTCAGCCTTAGAATACCATATTGGAGTGGCTATAGCGGCCGCAAGGGCTAGGATTATAAGCCACATGACCGTTTCCTCAGATAGTTTTATATTGGTGTTACGAAATATAAAATTTGTGTTATCTTGGGGGGAAGAAGATGGCGTGCTTCCTAGTTCCAATGGTGTTAGCAATAGTAACATCCACCATACAGAAGACTGCGCGTAGCTTGGCTGAAAGGCTGAAGATTTGGATCCTTAATGCCCTGCTCTGGGGAGGAGTGATACTGCTGGCTCTGGAGCATGTATGGCATGGCGAAGTTGTCCCATGGCCACCATTCCTAACTGCTATGGCTAACCCAGCAGACATACCGATAATGCTGCATGAAATGGCGACGATCGGAGCGATGATGACCGCTACAACAGTCGCGGCTTGGGGAATAATACTCGCGGTAAGCTGGTACACGTTGAAGATCGCAACGGCGAAAATAACCTGGCCTCTCAAGAAAACGTTCATCACCACTAAATCTTAAATCTTTTCTTCTTTTTGTTCTATCTTTAAGTAGCTTCTACTATATTTTCTCACCTTGTAGGGTGGGCGTACATACGTCTTATAATCTCTTCAAGAGTGAACCCCATCACATTTATAGCGATGACGGAGCCTGCGAGAACCCCTACTATACTTAACTCCAACGGTATATTAAATAGATATGCTAGGTATCCGCCGACTATAACAGTTATAATTACTGTTTCGGCGAGGGAGCCGAGAAACCTTGCGACGACGCTATTTTTCTTTCCTATCTGATATGCGATGAAGCATGCTATGAAATTCGCGATTGACCCGCCAATAATGTCTATTGGCCCTAGGCCGCCATATATATTCCCCATAATGCAGCCCAGACTCAAGCCCACGGCGCAGGGCATGCCGAAGACTATTGATAGCGGTAACAGCGCATCAGCCACCCGAACCTGCCATACACCGAAGCTTATCGGCGCTAATAAAATGACTGCTACCGCGTAGAGGGCTGCGAAAACCACGGTTAACGATATCTCCCTTAGCCTAAATCTCACAGATCTCTTTCACCCCCACTTTCTGCGGAGGCTGGTTGATTTCCCCTTCGGCTTCCCCATCATCCAAGGGTTCGCCACATATGGGGTAAAGGCGGAGCTCAACCCGCCTAACAACATAAAAATTCAATAAACCAAAATATATACTCAATTATTATCTAAAGCGAGGCAACGTTCTCTTTTCGGCTTAAAGCGAGAAAGGAAAAATAAGAAAACTGGAAACTAAGTTTCGTTTGGATCTTTTAGGGTTGCTATGACGGCTATCTCTATCTCCATACCCTTTCTGCCGAGCGCCGTAACGCCTATGAGGTCTGAGGGGATGTCTGCTGGATCTATGCCATTCTCCCTAAAGAATTCATCTCTGACTTTTGCCATCCTTTGATATTTTTCTGAGGTTACTACGCCCTCCGGGAATTCCCCAGCTATATAATATGTTATTTTAACGATATGATTTAATGATGAGCCCATCTCCTCCAGCCTAGCCTTAACTTTTTCTAGTGCCAGTCTTGTTTGGGCTTCAATCCCCTCAACCGGCCTCAATGTCTCAGGATCTATTCCCTCGGTCCCCGCCAGAAAGACAAAGCCATTCGCAACAGCGCCCTTAGCCCAATGCATCCGCCTTCCAGCATAGAAGAGTGGATAAGTTTTTGGCTTAACCATATTTCCACCCAAATTATTTTAAGTAGACATCTCCTTTTATGAATACTTGAACGGTTTATTTTTATTTTGTGACGATGGCTTAAAGAGGGGTAATGCGACGCCTAAATTCGACCCTTATCGAACTCAAGAACCCCTTTTAATTTTCCTTACTTCACGAAGTATTCTGCGAAGTATTTCCTCGTCTGGAAGAATTCCCTCGGGTGGCTCAACAACCTTCTTTAATGGGAGGGGGACGTGATCCATGCGATAGGCGGTTCCCTCAGCCTCTATTCCAACAAAGGCGGATGGAAGGACTACGTCGGCCATTAGCGCCGTCGGCGTTATGCACGGATCAATAACTGCGAGCGGTATTTTGGCGAGGTGCTCAACAGCCTTCCTTGGGAAGCTCGAGACTGGGTCGGAGGCAATTACAAGTGCTGCATCTGCATCCCCTCTCGACAGGATATCTATGGCCGACGTCTCACCAGGATTATATCTCGGGTATCCATGTGATAGATCCACGGCATATGGGTATCCTGTCTGCCAAGTTGAGACGACGTTCGCTCCAGTTACGTTAAAGTGGCCTCTCATGGGCATAATGAGGAACTTTGTGTACATGTTCAAGTCTCTAGTCAGCTTTATCGCAACCTCAATATTCCTAGATTTGCCCACGCTCATCGTTAAGCCGAGCCCAAAGAAGAGTATGCCAAACCTGCAGTTAACCATCATGTCCGCCAGCTCCTCGAGCTTCTCGACTGGAACGCCAGCAACATTATCTACATCGAGATCCTCGTCACGGATCAATGCGCGTAGGGCCTGAAGAACATCATAGTCTCCGCCCGGCTCTACTCTAATGAAGATATCGGCTAAGCTGGCCGTCCTAGTCTTCTGGACGTCTACGACAATAAGCTTTCTCTCTTCCGGTGGTGGGAGCATCCACTCCCTCTCCTCCCCGGCGGGTAGTGCCGCAGTCCCACCCTTAAGAACCCTGCCCGCAGCCCTATAGCGCCTCTTCATAGCAGACTCGAGGATTAAGCGTGATAGATAGCGTCTCCACGCGGCCCGCTGGAACCTACCCTCGGAGAGAGCTGTGTAGCGCTCCAGATGACGTGGGTGTGCGCTCCATGGATTGCACCCCCAGTAGATCACTAGATCAGCTCTATGTCTTATCTGCCCAAGCGTGCACCCCGGTATCCCAACCTCCTGTATCGCTAGGATGGATGGGCCGTGGCAGACCGTGGAGGTGTTATCTACGACCCCACCGACTTCCTCAGTAAGCTCTAGGCCTACCCTTATTGCCTCGCAGCTTGTATTGCTCCAGCCGTATAGGAGTGGATATGATGCTTCTGCCAGGATCTCTGCACACTTTCTTATCGCCTCATTGAGGGTCGTCTCCACTAGCTCACCATTCTTCCTTATGAGGGGCTTAGCGTTCCTATGCGTGGAGAACTCCATGAACTTCGAGGCGCCTAGGGCGCAGGCATTCCTAACATCAACGACGGTATTATTCTCAAGGAGAACTTCAAGGTCGTCACAGCAGCACCCGCAGAATGGACATAGGACTCCGGAAACAACCTGCATATATCATCCTACCCCCTTACTTTTTAGCCCTATAGGTTTTTAAGAGTAGTTCTTTTATGTCTGGGACTGGCTCGCTTGTAGGCTCGATCCTAACCTTAAATCCCTTGAGTTGCGGCATCCCAGTCCCCTCCGTTTCAGATGGTAATATAGAGTTGACCCATGGGCCAAATGGTATAAAAACTATGCCAGGCGTCCTTATCCTCTTAGACCTCTTAGCCCTGACAACAACAGACCCAAACTCGGTTGTAACCTTAATATTATCTCCATCTTTTATGTTAAGATTCTCCATATCATCGACGTGCATCTCGCAAACAGCTACGCTTTCCCTATACTTGTCGGTGACCTTGGCGTGCTCCTTAAACTTACCCTGATCTATCGACCTACCGGTAATCAAAATAAACTCCATAAATTATACCATCCACCCATTATACCATCTACAGACCATAAAGGTATTTATCTACTTTTCTCCAGAAACATTAATTAAGAAATACGTTGCTTAAGTTAATAAATCGTTTGGAGGCGATGATTATTGTCCACCCTTAAATGCGGTGCTGTTGAGATTGAGGATACCTTTGCAGAATTGTTTGAGATGTGGGTTAGCAGGGTTTTGATAACGGCCGAGAATGAGAAGTGGGCTTTGAGAGCGGCTGAGAGCGCCGCTGGCTTCGCATCCTCAATAATAGGCTCACCAGCCGAGGCGGGGGTAGAGCGGCTCGTACCGCCCCAAGAGACCCCGGATGGGAGAGTCGGCGCACTAGTTCACTTCTACCACCGCACGAGGGGTGATCTGAAGAGGCAGATGGTCGCCAGGATAGGGCAGTGCGTGATGACGTGCCCAACAACAGCCGCTTTTAATGCCCTAGGGGGGACTCCCAAGAAGCTTAAGGTGGGGAGGAGCCTAAGATACTTCGGGGATGGGTTCCAGAAGCTCGATGAGTTATACGGCAGGAAAGTGTGGCGTATACCGGTGATGGAGGGCGAGTTCATAGTCGAGAACAGCTTCGGCGTCAAGAAGGGAATTGCGGGGGGAAACTTCTTTATAATGGCTAGTGACCTCAAGTCCGGCCTAGCCGCGGCCGAGGCGGCTGTTGAGGCCATAAAGAAGGAGGTGAAAGACGTGATAATGCCGTTCCCAGGGGGCATATGCCGATCCGGCTCTAAGGTCGGCTCACTTAAATATAAGATACCGGCATCAACAAACCATCCCTACTGCCCTAAGCTAAGGGGGGTTGTGGCGGATACGATGGTTCCCGAGGGGGTGAATGTGATATATGAGATAGTGATAAATGGACTGAACCTAGAGAGCATTAAGGCGGCTATGGCTGAGGGAATCGGGGCTACAGTTAAGGTCCCAGGGGTCCTTAAGATAACTGCTGGTAACTACGGAGGTAAGCTCGGCCAATTTAAGGTTTACCTACGAGAACTGCTGTAAGAAATAGAGTTCCCCTCAATCTTCTTTTAGTCTTCTTCTTAGAGCTGGGTTTTTGTCAGCCAACCTCTTCAATATTATTTCAAATGTTTCGTCTGGAGATAGATCCCTTTTAATAAATAGGCCCGTCCTCCCGATCGAGTCCCGGCGCAGGAGAACATGAACCCTATTAAGCACCGTCTCAACGGATATCCCAAGTAGCTTAGCGACTTTTTCTTCCTGGCCGATGATGCTGCCTTCGATGTGACCAGATTCCGTCGGCTCGATTAGCATTAACCTCTTATCAACACCGGGCACCCTAACATTCTTCCTCAGCAGCTCTAAAGTTGCTTCACCGCCAAACTTATAGAATTCCCTCTCAACGGTCCTCATCTTTGAAAGCGGGAAAGATACGCATGTCCGCTCATCGATTTCAATGTAGCCCTTAACAGCATAGAATGGCGTTGCCTGGACCAGCACTCTCCTAATGATTGGAAGGCCGGAGAGCCTCAAGGAATTCTCGATTGTAAATGATGAGTAGATTTCTGGTACAAATATATCTACGTCGCTTTTATGCGAAACATCGCCACGGGCAATGCTACCATGAACGATGCAGGGAATATTAAACCTCTCAAGCGCCTCCATGACCCTCATCGCCTTACTCCTCAAATCCGCCAATAACCTCCAATGCTCAGCGCTATAGTTAACATCAACCCTTTCAGCCCGAATTAGAGGCTTCTTAGCCAAATTAATAACCCCAAAATTCCCGCAACTCCTTTAGGGACAGAGCTATATATGATTTAGTAGCCGGCTTTTAGCTCTTCTCACAAAAAATTAAAAATATTTTTGATAAATATCCTTTTAGATAACTAGGAGATTATTACGCCTAAAATATACCTGTCTTGGGGCTCGCCCTCAGGGCCTCTCTAAGAGCATCGCCATTCCCTGTCCTCCGCCTATGCAAAGGGCCGCTAGACCCCTCTTAAGGTTTCTTCTCTTCATCTCATGTATCATTGTGACCACGAGTCTCGCCCCAGTGCAGCCTATTGGATGCCCAAGAGATATACCGCTCCCATTAAGATTAGTCTTATTCAGGTCTAGGCCGAGCTCCCTCTGGCACGCTATGAACTGAGCTGCGAAGGCTTCGTTAAGCTCCACAACATCTATATCATCTATCGTTAACCCAGTCTTATCCAAAACTTTCCTTACTGCTGGAATGGGGCCAAGCCCCATATATGCCGGGTCTACGCCGGCAGAGGCATAGCATCTAATGTAAGCTAGGGGTTTTAAGCCCAGTTCTTCGGCTTTCTTCTCGCTCATGAGGACGACTGCCGCCGCTGCATCGTTGATGCCGCTTGCATTTCCAGCAGTTACGGTTCCATCTTTCTTGAATACTGGTGGTAGCTGAGCCATTAGCTCCATGTTTGTTTCCCTTGGCCGCTCATCCGTATCAAATATTTTGGGCGGCTCGCCCCTCTTCGCTGGCGGAATTGTGACTGGGACTATCTCCTCCTTAAATATTCCCTCTCTTATCGTCCTTAAGGCCCTTTGATGACTCAAGACGCCTATCTCATCCTGCTCCCTTCTAGAGATGCCGTATTTCTCGGCTATATTCTCCGCCGTGTAGCCCATGTGATAGCCATAGAATATCTCCCATAGCCCATCAAGAACCATTAGGTCCACTAGATCGGCTTTAACATTAATGTCCATTCTATATCCCCAGCGGGCCTTTGGTAGCCCGTATGGCACCTGGCTCATGTTCTCCATCCCACCAGCGACGACGATGTCGGCCTCGCCGAGAGCTATCTCCTGGGCCCCAAGGGCTATCGCCTTTAATCCAGAGGCGCAAACCTTATTGACTGTGTAGGCAGGGGTCTCCTTCGGCACCCCAGCATATATTGAAGCTTGGCGCGCCGGGTTCTGCCCCAAACCAGCTTGGAGGACATTCCCCATAATAACCTCGTTTATATATACGCCGGTAAGTGAACTCTCGTAGTCATAGTATTGTTTCTCAAGGTCTATCATTCCAGAGTCCCTAAATGGGGTGGGCGCAAACCCTCTTACCTTCTCGTCAATTATCGGCCTTAAGCCAGCCCTCTTAAGAGCCTCCTTAATAACTATGCTTCCAAGCTTAACTACTGGAATATCTCTTAGAGAGCCGCCAAAATTCCCTATGGCTGTCCTAACACCACTCACTATTACAGCCTTATTATCCATTTAAATCTCACCATAAACAGTTTCTAGAATTATCTTGGCGGGTAGCATATATCTTTTATGATAAGATAACCTTTATTTTCGGCTCCACCAAATCAGGAGACTATTAGGTCGGCGGATAAGAATTCACCGGCTTTTCGGCACCTCATAGAGGACGTTGTCTTCTGATAGGATTAGAACGTTGCCGCACTTTAGGCACCTAAAGTACTTGTTAGTGGATCTCTCGCCCTTCTGCTCACCTAAAAGCTCAACTTCTCCATGTTCGCACTTCATTCTCTCCACTCAAGATAACGTGTAGCTTAACCCCAATATATTTATTCCGCCGCCTCAGCTATTAGTAGAGAAAGTCACATTGGTGGATACATTGAATGAAACCCTAAACTTCGCATTCTTCCTTCTAACATTTTGGCTAGTCGTGTATATCCTCAGTAGGAAGCTATCTCTAAGCAGGTATGGATTAGATATCCGGCCGTTTTTTATCAAATGGGAATCAAAGAAGTTTAGGGATCTTCTTTACAGGTGCTCAAGTAGGTGGGGGAGGGCTTGGAGGGCCTTCTCTTGGGTAAGCATGTTTATCGGCGTTGGGCTTATGGCTCTCGCATTAGCTTTTCTATTATGGAATATTGTTAGGGTAGTTATTGTTCATGAAGCATCCTCCTCAGTGGCATTAGTTATACCAGGAGTAACCCTTAGGCTGTACTGGCTGCCATACTTTCTGGTAGCCGTAGTCATTACCATCTTTATCCACGAAGCCGCTCACGGCGCCGTCGCCCTGAGCGAGAGCATAAGCGTAAAGTCCGCTGGTGCACTGCTACTAGCAACATTCTTCGGGGGCTTCGTTGAACTCGATGAAAGGGAATTAAATGTCGCCCCGCCTAAAGCTAAGATAAAAGTTTTCTCAGCTGGTTCAGCATCAAATTTGCTTGCTGGGCTAATTGTCTTCCTTCTCCTCTCTGGACTATTTATACAAATTCCATCTGGACTAATAGTTCTTGAGACCCTTGAGGAGGGGCCTTTACAGAGGGCTGGTATCAGAACATGGGATATAATATACGCCTTAAATAACCATGAGATCCACACTCTGCAGGATCTGGGGGATTTTATGTCTAGTGTTAAGCCAGGCGAGGAAATTGTTGTTAGGACTGGTAGGGGGGATTTCGTCGTAACCGCTGCGCCGAGCCCCGGATGTGGGCAGAGGGCCATCATCGGGCTGGTCTCCTCGATCCCGTATTATCCGAGTAGGCTTGGGCTCGGCTACCCGCTCGACGTACATCTATACCTCACGCTAAACTGGCTATTCATAGTGCTCGTCAGCGTCGCGGCGCTAAATATGCTCCCAATACCATACTTGGATGGCGATAGACTTCTGCAATGCCTAGCTGAGAGAGCAAGTAGGGTTGGAGCCGCAGTAAAGAAACTCCTCAACGCACTATCGATTTTCCTGCTTCTCGTAAACATAGTCATGTCAAGCGTCTAGCAGATGCGCGACTAGACTGGGAGGGCAGAGGCATGGTGAAATGTACTTCATGTGGTGTTAGGGAAGCCTTCTATTTGAGAGCGTATTCCGGCGAGAAGCTCTGCACAAAATGCTTCATTGAGTCTATTGAAGTTAAGGTTAGGGCGACGATCGCTAAGTACAAGATGCTGATGTTTAATGATAGGATAGCTGTCGCGGTCTCGGGTGGAAAGGACAGCGTTAGTCTACTACACATATTGGCGAGGATTGAGAGGGACTTCCCAAGGGCATCCCTATACGCCATAACCGTCGATGAGGGGATAGAAGGTTATAGGGACGAGGCGATTAGAATAGCCTCGGAGAACTGCCGGGCTCTGGGCGTAGAGCACCATGTAATTTCATTTAAAGACCTCTATGGCTACACGCTGGACGAGATCGTCAGGAGGGTTAGGGCCTCCGGAAGCCGCTTAACACCGTGCTCCTACTGTGGGGTTCTGAGGAGAAAGGCACTTAACATACTGGCTAGGAAAGTTAATGCGACGAAGATCGCCCTGGCCAATAACTTGGATGATGAAGTACAGACCTTCATAATTAATATAGTGCATGGGGATCCGCCGAGAATATCTAGAAGCGGGCCGGCCTTCAATGAGGAGATAGAGGGGCTTGTGCCCAGGGTTAAGCCCCTCTGCGAGATCCTAGAGAGAGAGGTAGCCCTCTACGCCTACCTGAAGGGGATAAAGTTTCAGGAGAACCCATGCCCATACGCCAGCGAAGCTTTAAGAAATGACATAAGAAACATGCTTAACAGACTCGAAGAGAAGCACCCGGGAACAAAGTACACAATCTTTAGATCCGCTGAGAGGATAAGGGAAAGACTAAAGGAAGCTAGGCCGGAGGTAAAGTTGAGACAGTGCAGTATATGCGGCGAAACAACTGTGGGAGAGATATGCCAAGCATGCAGGCTCCTCCAGAGTCTCTAGGCCAAGAACAAGGATTTTGGACGGCGGGTCACCGGGGCTCGACGCGCAGAATCCGCGGGCCCAAGCCAACCCGCCACTCGTACCCGCACCCCTCTGAGCACTAGGCGTCCAGGCTTAGGTTGCTCCCTCCCGGGCCTGGCCAGGTTCGCCCGGCAAACGCGGTTACACCCCCTCCTACGAGGGGTGCTCCGCGACCGCTAGCCCCAGAGGACAGGTACTCATTGTTTAGGGCTGGCCGAGCCAGCGGCCTTACGCGCCTTACCTCGGCTTTCGGCCCGCCATATAGGGGGTTTGCGGTCGAGGCTATTTGCCTCTCAGGGGACCCCTAGCCCCCCGCCTTAGACCCGCCGTCCAAGAATAAAATTATGGTTAGGGTTCTAATAAATTGTGTGCTCTGCTTAAGCGCTTTTCTTTCTGTAGGCTTCCATTAGTAGCGGCATTAGCATTGTTCCCCTCTCTATTATTCCTAGGCTGCCGCGTGCGCACCTCCTTTCGGAGAATCTTTCTATCCCGTCACTCTCCATTCCCCCGCCGGAGATCAGCAGGGGGACCGGGTCGTCGCTGTGTGCCCTTAGTTTGCATGGGGTTGAGTGATCGGCTGTCACGCATACGATCGTGTTCTCTAGGTCGATTCTCGGTAGAACCCTCCCAAAGAAGCACTCGTCTATGGTGGCGATCACCTTCGCTTTGAGGAGGCAGTTCCCATCATGCCCAGGCTCATCAGGCCCCTTAATATGTATGTAAAAGCAGTCGAACCTTTCTAGGTTATTTAATAGCCTCTCAGCCCTCAAGAGGCAGTCTGCAGCCGCGTCTCCGGAGGGGGGTGGAGCCTCGATCACATGCATGCCGGCGAGCTTGGCAACCCCCCTCTCAACTGGCATATCAGCTAAGCACGCAAATCTAACACCATATTTCTCGCATATATTATGGAATTTTGGCAGGGCATTGCCGGCGCCGCGTGCAATTATCGCATTAGCCTTAAGTTTACCCTCAGCCTCACGCCTCCTATTAACCTCATGTTCCTCAAGAACCTTGTGGCTCTTAGAGATGAACTCGTTCACCAGATCCGCTGAGACCCTCGCGGACTCGTTATCCTCGAGCGGGATGCACTCCCTTAAGGACATATCGACCCCGGACTTAGCAACCTCCAGCCCGGCAACCCTATCGTAAACCGGATCCATAACTGAAATCTTATCTGAGAGCGGGATACTCTTACTCCTTATCATTAGGACCCCCCTATAGCCGACCGTACTCTTAAACTCAAACTCCGCTGGATGGGATTCCAACCTAATGGCCCTGTTTATGGCTTGAGCGAGCCTTGAAGCCTCCTCGGTTGTTAGGTCTCTTCCAGCCCTCCTATCGACTATAACCCCACCCGAGCCAAGCGTTGCGAAGTTGCACCTCAGAGCTAGGTTCCCATCCACCACATCTAGGCCGGCTCCATAGGCCTCTATGGGTCCCCTCCTAATGTAATATATGTGGGGGTCGTATCCCAAAATTGATACAGCGGCCACGTGGCTCTCCGGAGCAACGCCCCGCCCAACAGTATACACCAAGCCGAGCTTACCCCTACTAGCCAAGAAATCCATGTTAGGTGTCTCGGCAAACTCAAGCGGCGTCTTATTTCCTAGCTCCTCTACGGGCAGGTCCCCCATGCCGTCAATGACAACATATATGAGCTTTGAACTAGACAATGGAGACCCACACTCACATAAACAACAAGGATTTAACTGAACATAAAATTTACCTAAAGTCGGGGTGGCCGATGAAACCTTTTATCTCCATTGGTGTAAGCTTTATCTGAGAAGTTTATTGTTGGTGGGCTTTATGGCGAAGCTGAGGGCTAGGTTACTTGATTTAGAGGCTGGTGGAAGGTTCATTGTTATTCTTAACCGCGAGGATGCTGAGGACCTCGGCGTATCTGGGCTCAGCAGAGTTAGGGTTTCAAAGGGGCCTAAGGATGTGACGGCGATAGTTAATTTGGCTATTGAGAGCATTCCAAGAGGCTATATTGGCATATATAACGAGGTTAAAGGTTCTCTAGGCTTAGAGGATGGGGAGGAGGTTGAGGTAGAGGCCATAGGTATACCGGCGTCAGTTTACCATATTAGAAGTAAGCTCGGCGGCAGAAGGCTAACCTATGAAGAGATGTATGAGATAGTTAGGGATGTGGTTAGTGGAAGGCTTAGCGAG
The DNA here is from genome assembly GCA_038897035.1 of Bathyarchaeia archaeon. Classification (GTDB taxonomy): domain Archaea; phylum Thermoproteota; class Bathyarchaeia; order Bathyarchaeales; family DTEX01; genus DTEX01. The sequence continues at coordinate 75,891 of JAWAXF010000003.1, read as the reverse complement.
GTTGAGCTTTCGGCCTTTATAGTGACCCTCCACGCATTTGGGCTGGATTTAGATGAGGCTGCGAGCCTATCGCTCGCTATGGTTGAGACTGGAAGCAAGCTTGACCTAAAGAAGCCGCTAATAGTGGACAAGCACTCCATAGGCGGCGTTCCGGGGGATAAGACAACACTCCTAGCGGTCCCAATTATAGCGGCTTCAGGCCTAACTATACCCAAATCCTCCTCACGGGCGGTAACTTCCGCTGCTGGAACGGCTGATAGAGCTGAGGTCCTAATGCCAGTTAACCTTAAACTGGATGAGGTGCGCGAGGTTGTTGAGAAGACTAATGGATGTATTGTCTGGGGAGGGGCGCTGGATCTGGCGCCCGCGGACGACATTTTCATTAGGGTTGAGCACCCACTATCAATAGACCCACTTCTTCTACCATCGATAATGAGTAAAAAGAAGGCTGTGGGGGCAAACCTCCTTGTGGTGGATATACCGACGGGTAGGGGGACGAAGGTGAAGACCATTGGGGAGGCGGATCTGCTGGCCAAGGATTTTCTTGAGATCGGTAGGAGACTTGGGATAAAGGTTAGGTGCGCTGTGACGTATGGGGAGCAGCCAGTCGGCTACACTGTTGGGCCCGCCCTAGAGGCCTGGGAGGCCTTAAACACGATAATGGGCAGGAGCAGGCCCTACGATTTAATTGATAAGGCTGTCCACATAGCGGGCATACTGTTGGAGATGAGCGGGAAGGCTAAGAGCGGTTATGGGAGAGAATTAGCCCTAAAGGTTCTTGAGGGCGGTAAAGCTGAGGAGAAGTTGAGGGAGATCATAGCTGCGCAGGGCGGGGACCCAAAGATGACTCCGGATGACATAGCGCTGGGCTCTCAAAGGTATACTGTCCGCTCAAAGAGGAGTGGTGTGGTCTTATGGATAGATAATTCTTTGATAATTGAGGCTGCGAGGTTGGCTGGGGCGCCAAGGGATAAGGGTGCAGGCATACTGCTACATAAGAAGATTGGGGACAAAGTTTTGGAGGGCGAGCCGCTGGCAACGATATTTGCTGAAAGGGCGAGTAGACTCGAGAACCCAATAAAGATCTTTGAGGAGAACCCGGCCATAGGCGTGGGGGATAGGATGGAGATGCTGATCCACGAGATCAGGGAGAGACCTATAGCGAAGAAGACCTTTGTTCTAGAGCGCTAGCCACGGCCGCTGAAGGCTAAGTATAAATACCCGTGAAGAACTTCTTTAAAATTCGTTTGGGAGGGGTGGTTTCATGGAGGAGTTCTTTAGAATAGCGCTTGAGCTTATTGAGTCGAGCGAGAGGCATGAGAGGTACAGGGGCGAGGAGTGTATAAACCTCATAGCCAGCGAGGGCCTAAAGTCCCCGGCCGTTAGGGAGATGCTACAGCTGATGATGGATCTCGAGTGCAGGTACGCTGAGGGAGAGAATGACCTCGCGGGGCGCGTCAAGAAGAGATATTATCAGGGGCAAAGATACATCACGGTAATAGAGAACTGCGTAACAGACTTAATGAAGAGGCTTTTCAGGTGTAATTGGGCTGATGTCCGCCTAGTCTCCGGAACCCACGCAAACCTAGCGGCCTTCAAGGGCATATCTCTGGCTACTAAAAATAGGAAGATGGTTGTTGCGCCCCTCAGTGCAGGAGCACACATATCTCACGACTACACGGGCCTAGCTGGCATGGTTCTGGGTCTGGAGAACATAGAGCTGGTATATGATATTGATGAGATGAATATTGATCCACATAGGTCGGCTGAGATAATTAGGGCTGCTAAGCCTGGCATAGTGACGTTGGGCGGAAGCCTATTCCTATTCCCGCATCCAGTTAAGGAGCTAAGCGAGGTTGCACATGAGGTCGGTGCATACCTAGTCTACGATGGAGCCCATGTATTGGGGCTAATAGCCGGTGGGGAGTTCCAGGATCCCCTGAGGGAGGGGGCTGACTTCATAACAGCATCAACGCATAAGACCTTTCCAGGGCCCCAGGGCGGCGTGATCCTCGCTGAGAATAGGGATGAGTGGATGGAGAAGGCTATAAAGAGCGTCCAGTATGCGATATTCCCGCTGAGCACATCTAATACGCACCTTGGAAGGCTCCCGGCAACGGGCATAGCCGCGCTTGAAGTGAAGCTTTTCGGCGAGACCCTAGCCAGGCAGACTGTTAGGAACGCGCAGGTTGCTGGGCAATACCTTTATGAGAGGGGCCTAAAAGTTCTCGGGGAGAAGAAGAGTTTTACTAGGTCGCATCAGCTGGCCGTGGACGTGCGGGAGTATGGCGGAGGTGGGAAAATTGCCGAAGACCTTGAAAGGGCAAACATAATTCTAAACAGGAATATACTGCCATACGATGACCAGAATAACCGGGAGAACCCATCTGGACTGAGAATAGGCTTCCAGGAGATAACTAGAAGGGGCTTCACGGAAAGCGACGTAAAATACCTATGTGACCTAATGCTGGACATAATTAAGGGCAAGCGTAAACCGGAAGAAGTAAGAGAAGATGTCATAGCCCTAAGAAGAGAACACGACGAAATCAAATATGGATTCCAAAGTGTAAAAGAAGCCATAGAGTACCTGCAGAGAAGCCTAAGAGGAATATAGATAGTGAAGAGAGAAAAGACTGTCGAAAGAGTAAAGAAGATTCTTATTCGGATTATGCGTTAAAAGTCAGGCTAAAATTACAAAGCCAATGGATATTTTTATGAAGCCCATATTATCCTAGGAAGATTATTGAGTTTAGAACCAAGCAAAAAAGGAATTGATGGGCAACTAAGCGCTTAATATGAAGGTGGGAGAGGAGAGGGCTAGGCTCAGAAAATGTGAGAAATAGGCAAGAGGATTTGCATGCGGCATACAATCAATTTTTCCTAGAAACTCTTGATTACTCTTGGTATTTTTCCAGCCCTAAGAGCGTGATCTGCCAACACGAATGCGAGACATGCTTCGACGACGGGTACGGCCCTTGGGACTATGCAGGGGTCGTGTCTCCCAGTGATCTGAATTTCCTCCTCACTCGTCGTCTCCAGGTTCACTGTTCTCTGCCTTTTAGATATTGACGGTGTTGGCTTAAACGCAACCCTAAGCTTAATCGGCATGCCATTAGACAGCCCGCCAACTATGCCGCCAGCATTATTTGTCAGCGTAATAATTTTCCCCTCCTTTATTGCATACTGATCGTTGGCCTCAGAGCCCCTCATCAAGGCAGCCCTAAAGCCAGCCCCGAACTCGACGCCCTTAACGGCCGGAATATCAAATAGCATCTTAGCTATGTCCGAGTCCAGCGAGTCGAATATCGGCTCACCCAACCCCGCCGGGACGTTCAGCGCTATTCCTTCAACTATGCCGCCAACGCTATCGCCCTCCCTAGCGGCCCTAAGGACCTCCTCAATCATCCTCTCAGCATCCTCCGGCACAGCGCACCTAACGGGGTTCATATAAACGTTCCTTCTAATCTCGTCATATGACACCTCACGTTCAACCCTAACACCACCAATCTGCACTGTATGGGCCAGGACCTCAACGCCAATTAGGCTTAGGAGCTTCTTCGCGATCGCGCCAGCCATAATGTAGGCTGCAGTCACCCTACCCGAGAACCTTCCACCACCGCGCGGATCATTAAAGCCGCCGTATTTCACCCTAGCCGTGTAGTCCGCGTGCCCCGGCCTAGGCCTAACCATAACGGACTCGTAGGGCCTAGAGTCGACATCCATGTTCCTGACGATCATGCATATGGGCGCGCCGGTGGTGTAGCCCCTATAGATGCCTGAGAGGATCTCAACCCTATCCTCCTCCCTCCTGGGCGATGTCACCTCAGAGAGGCCTGGCCTCCTCTTATCGAGCTCGGCCTGTATATCCGCCTCGTTTAGGGGGAGACCTGCGGGGCAGCCGTCTAGGACCGCCCCTATACATAATCCATGGCTCTCGCCAAAGCATGTTAGTACAAGCGCCTTGCCTATCGAGTTACCATTCAAATAATATCCGCCCCGAGTAGACGCATATCCCTAATGAAATTTGGGTAAGACTTACTTATACATTCGGCGTCATGTATAATTGTCTCGCCCTTAGCTCCGAGGGCTGCGACAGCGCAGGCCATCGCTATTCTATGGTCTCTATGGGGGTCTATCTCCACGCCATGGAGGCGGACACCGCCATGGATAATTAGAGATTCGCCTAAAGCCTTTATATCAGCACCCATCTTCGTTAGCTCGCTTAGCAGGGCCTCAACCCTATCAGACTCCTTGAACCTAAGTCTCCTAACGCCGCCTATCGTAGACTCGCCATCAGCGAAGCATGCTAGGACAACGCAGACCGGGACCAAATCCGGGTTATCCCTCATGTCAACATTAATTGGTTTTAGGTGGCCCTCAACGCCCATAACCTCCACATAATCTGGGCCGACATCTACTATAGCCCCCATATCACTGAGTATTCTAATAATCCTTCGATCCCCTTGAAGGCTATCCCTTAATAGGTTCTTGACCCTAATATGAGACCCGGTTACGGCGGCCGCCGCGAGGGGGAAGGCTGCTGAGGAGTAATCGCCTTCAATATCATGGTTATAGGGCTTATACTCCTGCCCCGAGGGCACATAGAATAGGCTTCCGGACGAAACTGTCTTTACACCATGTCTCATAAGGATATCCACTGTTATATCCACATAGGGCTTAGATTCGAGGGGCGTTAAGAGGTATATATGCGTGTCACTTTGGGCCATTGGAGTCGCAAATAGTAGGCCTGAGATGAACTGTGAGCTTACGTCTCCCCTAATCTCAGCCCTCCCACCCCTAATCCCGCCTCCGAAGACGATTATTGGAGGCCTACCATCACCCCTAGCCGAGTAACATCTAACCCCAAGCTGGCCGAGCGCGTCCAAGAGCGGCGCCATCGGCCTCCTCCTCAAGCTCTCGCCGCCAGTAAGAACGGAGATGCCCTCCGCCAGAGCGCATACCGGAGTGATAAAACGCATCGTTGAGCCGGACTCGCCGCAATCTATAACGTCATCCGGAGTCTTAGGCCTTGGCTCGCCGCGGACCCTTATGACACCATCGCCCAAGACCGTTATCTCGGCCCCAAGCATCCGACACGCGTTTATCGTCGCCAGGGTATCGTCGCAAAGAAGGGCGTTATAGATCAATGACTCGCCGTGTGAGAGAGATGAGGCTATTATAGCCCTATGTGTATGCGCCTTTGAGGGCGGTGCCCTTACGGAGCCGCTTAGCGCCGCCCCGCCCCTAATAATCAACCTGACCATAAATGGCCACCATATGCGCTATATTGGGTGCGCCTTCCCGCGGTTAATCCCAGCCTCTATCACCTCGCCACCATACTTACCCCAGATAGACCGGACATCGTCAACCCTATCCCTCGGAACGACCGCGGCCACGGCTGGGCCCTTGCCTGAGAGGCCCGCGGCTATCGCGCCATTGGCTAATGCATCTATGGCTATGCTTGGATCGTATCCTAAAACCGCCGAGTAGGCTAAGCCGTTAAGGGTCATGGCGCGCCAATAGTCCCCGGAGAGGGCCATCCTGTGGAGGGCTCTTATCTCATGGGCTATTGTCCTCATCCTATTAACGTCTGACTCGGCTGTGTAGGCTTTTTTCGGCGGGACATGTATTAGTACAGCGTAGTCTTCTTCCGGCTGAAAGATGCGTAGAATCTTTCTTTCTATATTGTCTGTTATGACTACATTTCCTAAGTATGAGGCGCATGCGTCGTCGAAGGCTCCTGTGATGGTTACGCCAGCCTCGATAGATGCATCTACGCCGATGTTTATTGCCGTTAAATCGTCTATCTCCCCGCCTAACGCGGAGACTGTTGCGAGGGCTATTGCATTGGCGGCAGCACTACTGCTCTTTAGTCCACGCGCTATGGGGATAATCGACTCCGTCTCAACATAGGCCCCATACTTATCCTCAGCACCAAAATGCCTTAAAACGCGGCAGACAACCTTCTCAATCAGGATTGGACTCTCGGATGGGTCTGTGAGGATCCTGCCCTCAATCCTGCCGGGCTCATTCGTGAGCTTAACCCTGGCCTCGGTCCAAAGGTTTATCCCCAGAGCCGCGCCTAGGCCACAGGATATCGCATTAATTATTGTTACAGCCCCATACGCAACTGCCCGCCCAACCCTCGCCAAAGATTACACCTCAATGCTCCTTCTCCATAATCTTCTTTAGGGCAGTCTCCCTCATAACCTCTATCGGGGCCTTGACGCCAGTCCATATCTCAAAGGACAATGCGCCCTGATGAACCAGCATCGAGAGGCCATCAACAGTCTTCGCGCCAACAGATCTGGCTTCTCTAAGGAGCCTCGTCTCAAGTGGATCATAAACTATATCAAATACCGTTAAGTTCCCGTGAAGTAGCTCCCTTTTAACAGGGATTTCGTCTATGTTCGGTCTCATGCCAACCGACGTCGCGTTTACCAGTATGTCGGCATCCTTTAACTCCTCTTCCAAGACCCACTCGGAGAGGGGGCCGGCCCTAATACTTGTCGAGCCATAAATTCTTTTTAACTCGTCTACAAGGTCCTCAGCCTTCTCCGGCGTCCTATTTAGAATAACTAGCTCCCGGGCGTAGTTGGCTAGCGCAAGGGATATTGATCTGGAGGCGCCGCCAGCCCCCAGGATAACAACCTTCCTTCCAAGGGGGTTGGATCCAGCGTACTTTAGTGCATTGAGCGCGCCTAAGCCGTCGGTTGTATACCCTATGAGCCGTCCTCCTCTGTTTAGTATGGTATTTACTGAGCCAGCGAGCCTAGCGTCCTCGTCAAGATCATCAAGATACTTTATTACACTTATTTTATGGGGCATCGTCACGTTCACCCCGCAGATGCCTAGGCCCCTTATTCCAGAAATGGCCTCCCTGAGTCTCTCTGGGGGGACGTTGAATGCCACGTATATGTAGTCTAGGCCGAGGTGCTGGAAGGCAGCATTATGCATTATCGGGCTCAGTGAATGCTCAACTGGATAGCCTATTAGGGCGCAGATCCTTGTTTTACCAGTAACTCCAATCACTCTAGCCTCATCCTCCTATAGATCTCCCTCATCTCATGAATTGCTATCTGGCCGGGGGCTGTCTCAAGGCCCCTTCCAAGTGATGCGTATGTGAAAGATGCTCCGAAGATGGGAGATAGAACCCTCGATGGTAGCCCCCTCTCGCCCATAGCGAAACAGACCAGGCTAACCCTCCGGCTCATCTCATACGTGAAGACTAGGGATCTAACGCTATCGGCTAGGCTATTCGCCATGGTAACCACCTTACATATGTCAGCGCCGGCTTTAACCTCCCTCCTAACAGTCTCCTCCAGCTCCTCCGTGGAGGGCGTATGAGTAAAGGTATGATGGGAGACTATTACCTTAGCGCCGTAAGCCTTAATGTGGCTAACAATTTCATGGAGGCCCCGCGTGTCCAATTCTACGTCTACATGGTCAAAGCCGATCTCGGCCGCTCTTAGTAGCGACTCAACCCTGAGCTCCTCATCCAGCATGCAAACACCGCCCTGCCCCCTATGCCTATTAGTTGCTATCATGGGAACTGAGCAGGCTTCAACAATATCTCTAAGGTGATCAATATTCTCCAGCAGGCCCTCGCCCATATAATCCAGCCGAACCTCAACTAGATCGGCACCACTACTCTCAGCCTCACGGATCAGGCTAGCGAGTTCCCGAAAATCTCTAGCCGGAACAGGAACGCAGACCCTTAAACCCAAGTTAATCTTTAACCTCCCCTCTAATCTCCACCTTAATTCAGATAAAATTTATCTGTTACTCGGTCCACATTTGAGGCGATTACAAAGAGGTTACTCGTCGGCCAAATATCTTATAAAGGTTGGCCATAAACTTTAAATATAAACATGATTTAGGTAAATAAAATCCTAAGTTTAATTTTCTTGTCGCTGGTGATTATATGGAAACATTGGTCCTTAGTGGTGAAGAAGTTAAGGGGTCTTCTCTCGATGAGCGATGTTATGGAGACTGTGGAGTTTGCTTTTAGGAAGAAGAATTAGAGTTGTCTTGTAAATAAAAGTAAAAAATCTACGCGGAACCCTTCTTCCTCCCCTGCTCATGGCAGGAGTATTTGAGCTTTATTGAAGTATTCTAGGACCCCACGGCCCCTCTCCGTCAACCTATATAGTCTCCAGCTATCCTCTATAACAACATTAACTAGGTTTTGCCTAAGAATAGAATTCAAAATCTCCCTTAAATTCATCCATGAGAAGTTACACATAGAAAAGGCGCTCTTAAAGAGCATTAATGCATGCCCTCGAGGAAAACGTTATTACGAAAAGCATAGATTAATCACGATAGCTTATCTCTTGAAGGATAGGTCAGAAAGTTTCTGGGGGAGAGATGTGGCTCCTGAGTGTAGGAGGTGCGGTGTGAATAGGGCTGAGGTTTACCTAGCCCACTCAAATCTGAGCCTATGCCCAGACTGCTTCGTCCTCCTAACGGAAAGAAGAGTGAAGAATACAGTTGAGACATACAAGATGATTTCCAAGGAGGATAAGCTTGGGGTAGCCGTCTCCGGCGGAAAAGACAGCTCAAGCTTGGCATACATCCTAAGAGGACTCTATGAGGAGCTGGACATGACTCTAATATATATAGACCTCGGCCTGCCGGAGTATTCTAAGCACTGCCTAGAGAAGGTTGAGGAGCTAGCCGAGATGCTTAGTGAGGATCTTGTGGTTTATAGCTTGGAGAGGGAGCTGGGGTTCACGATGGAGAGCATTAAGTATACGATTTACGGCAGAAAACCATGCTCGGCGTGCGGCGCGATAAAGCGCTACCTCTTTAACAAGATAGCGTATGATTTGGGGTTAACGAAGATAGCCACTGGGCATAACCTAGATGATACTGTCGAGGCGCTACTTAACTTCTACATAGAGGGGAACGTTAAGTCCCTCGTTAGGCTTAAGCCATACCTGCCCAAAACTCATCCTAAGATAGTGCCTAAAATAAAGCCTCTGATAGGATTGACCGACCTGGAGTGCCACCTCTATGCCGAGTATAGGGGGCTGCCCGTGAGAACCCTTGACTGCCAATTCTCCCGCGGATCCAGGTCGATTAGACGGAAGGAACTACTGAACATTATAGTGGAGAGGATACCAAACTTCAAACATACGTTCCTAAGCTCCCATTACAAGAGGATATTACCGCTATTAGAGCGGGCCTTAAGGGATCAGGAGGAGACCGAAATATATGATTGCCCGATCTGCGGCATGCCAACATCGCTAAAGGGCGCGGCATGCCACTTCTGCAAGATAATTGGTCTAGTTAAGGGGAGAAGGCGCGAGGAGACGAGAATAGAAACCTCTTAAGTTGATCTGGGTTCTCTTTTAAGGTTCTCAGCCTCTTTTAACCTATTGTGAAAGCATGTCTCCTCACCTAGGTGGCATGCGGGCCCCCCAGGCCTAACAACATACAGCACCGCGTCTAGGTCGCAGTCAACAAGTATATCCACGACCTCCTGAACGTTTCCGGAAGTCTCGCCTTTCATCATGACCCTTCCATGAGAGCGCCTATAATAGTGTGCGTACCCGGTCTCGATGGTCTTTTGGACGGCCTCCTTATTCACGTAGGCCAGAGTTAAAATCCTCCCGGTGCCCTCCTCCTGAACTACGACTGGGAGTATACCCTCACCCTTCTCGAAATTCAGCTCACTTAGATTCACATTCTTCAGGATCTTCATAGTCTAACTGGTACACCCCTCTCATGAAGGAACCTCTTGACTACGGGTATTGGGTACTTGCTGTAATGGAAGACCGAGGCTGCTAATGCCCCATCAGCCTTACCGGCCGTGAGGGCTTCCAGGAAGTGCTCCGGCCTACCGGCCCCGCCGCTCGCTACCACAGGTATATTGACGCGCTCAGCCACGCCTCTGGTTAGCTCAATGTCGTATCCGAGCTCGGTTCCATCTCTATCAATTGAAGTAAGCAGTATCTCTCCGGCGCCGAGCTCCTTGCCCCTAATGGCCCACTTAATTGCATCCATCCCCGTGGGTTTACGGCCTCCATAGGTGTATACCTCAAACCAACATGGCCCATCAGGTGTTTCAATGACATTTTTGTTCGGCCTGCGCTCATATGTCCTCTTCGCATCTATCGCTAAGACCACACTTTGGGGGCCAAATATCCTAACAAGGTCCTTGATAAAGTCCGGTCTCTCAACGGCAGCCGTCCCGATGGAGACCTTATCGGCCCCGCTGGATAAAACTGCCTCGGCATCTTCTAGGCTCCTTATCCCCCCGCCAACCGTGAATGGTATGTCTATCTCTGAGGCAACGGCCCTAACAACATCCTTTAGTATGCTCCTCTTCTCAACGGATGCCGTTATGTCGAGGAAGACTAGCTCATCAGCGCCGTCCTCCTGGTATCGCCTAGCTAGCTCAACCGGATCTCCGGCATCCCTAAGACCTATGAAATTTATGCCCTTAACGACTCTTCCATGGTCCACGTCTAGGCATGGTATTATGCGCTTGAATTGACCCATTCTAGGGACACCACAGAATAGTATTTCATTTAGAGGTAACTTTTAAAGATTCCCTTAGGCTTAGGCGCCCCTCGTAGAGCGCCCTACCGACGATAACCCCGTAGAGGCCAAGATCTCTTAGGGATACGAGGTCCTCTAGGTTTCTGACTCCGCCGGACGCAATTATATTAGCGCCTAGGTCTAGAATCTTAGATAGGTTCTCGAGATCCGGCCCGGCTAAAGACCCATCGCGCTGAACCGACGTCACCAGGAGGAACCTAACACCCAAACTAACGAACCTTTCTGCAGCGTCCCTAAGGCTTATCCCAGCCCCCTCACGCCAGCCATCAATCATGACGACGCCCTCCAGGTGGTCTAAGGCAACCACAATTCTATCAGACCCCATCTCCCCCAAAAGAGCCATGAAGGCCTCCGGATCCCTGAAAGCCATCGATCCAATAACAATTCTCCTAGCTCCGAGGTCGATTATCTGGCGCGCCCGTGTGATACTCCTTATTCCGCCACCAACCTGCACCGGAACGTTTAAGGCTCGAATTATCTCGGCTATAACCATCATATTGTCGCCCCTTCTGAGAGCCGCGTCTAGGTCAACTATGTGGATTAGCTGCGCGCCCTCAGACTCCCACCTCTTAGCGACGGCCACGGGGTTCCCGAAGTGCTCGTAGAACCATGCATGCTTAGGGTCGCCACGCAACAGCCTGGCAACCTTACCGCTCATCAGATCTACGGAGGGAATGACCAACAACGGCAACACCCAAATTAGAGCTTAGCCAGTTGTCAACATGCTAAATGACGCCCTTCGAGCTCGGCACACCGACCCTCTTAACATCTATTGAGACTGCCTGCCTCAGGGATAGGGCGAGGGCCTTGAAGGCTGCCTCAACCTTATGGTGATCATTCGATCCATACTGGACTAGAATGTGTATGTTCGTCCTCAGGGAGTTTGCCAAGGTCTCCATGAAGTGGTATATGTCCTCGCACCGCATATCCTCGACAACCTTGCCCTCAAGCTTAAGATCTATTTTTGGGTAAGGCCTGTTGGATATGTCTACTGCGGCGATGGCCAATGAGCAGTCCATTGGGACTATAGCGTACCCGAACCTCCTTATGCCAGCGGCTTCGCCTATAGCCCTCCTCATCGCCTCGCCCAGGCATATGGCCACATCCTCAATAATGTGATGGCTTAGGTCGCCTCTAGCCTCCACTGTCATGTCGATTAGGCTGTGGGTTGCCAGGGACCTAAGCATGTGATCCAGGAATGATATGCCGGTGCTGACGCTTGAGGAACCGGCTCCATCAAGCCTGACTTTAACCTTAACCTCCGTCTCAGCTGTCTTCCTATAGTATTCTGCCTCCCTCAACCGGGGAACCTCCTAGCCGCCTCAATTATTGACGGAATCTCGTTGACAGATGGGGAGATAATGTCACAGCCAAATTTAAGGAATTCCCTCATAGCCCTCTCGCTGGCGCCGGTATATGCGTAAACGCCTGCGGATATGAAGCGCGGGTCCAGCCTATTGGCCCTCTCGACCGCTAGGGCGTCCTCGATTGAGTCGCCCACAAAGACAGCGGCCCTAAAGGGCTCTAGGCTCCACGCGGACTTGAGCAGCGGGTATGGGTTAGGCTTGCCGAGGCTGACCTTCAGGAATCCCCTCTCTGAGTACTCTTTTTCGCCCTCCAGTATATTGTCTAAGAAGACCAGCGCCCCCGCATCAAATAGGTCTAGAAGGCTGCCGAGTACCTGTTTCGCTGGTGCCGAGGGGCTTCCAGATGCTATTCCAAACTTTGCCCCGCCGATAAGCGAGGTCAATCTATTAAGGGCCTCGAACCTAACTATAATCCTGCTGTTCTCTATAGTTCCAGGAGATTGGAAGAGCTCGGGCTTAATGTTATGCACCCTCCTGAAGAGCTCTGGCCCATAAAAGAGCTCCTCAAAAACCGTTGCTATAACTCCTTCGCCGACCCGCTTTGACCCATAGAGGAAACTCTTAATGGCGTCGTAAGCCTCCCTTGGAACATTTTTCAAGGACAGTATTGCCCTGTCAACCGATGCTATCCCTGTCTCATTGAGCATGAATGTGAAAGCCTCGATCTTGGCAATTAGGTTTATAGTCTCGATTGGAGCTTCTCCAACATTTATTCTCTCCTTTACAGCATTAATTTTCTCGGCAGCGTTGCCCTCAACCTTAAGGGTCCTTATCACTTCGAAGAGCCTGTTGAGGAGGGTGGGCGGCATCTCAGAGAGTAGGAACATGAGTAGTCCGTAGACTATGTCGCAGTCATTATTGAACCCCCCGCTCCTCCTAAAGAGGAAAATCACTTCGCTTGTGAGAAGATCCTCTGGGACCCTTTGGCCGGTGAGCGCCTCGAATATCCATGCTGTTGCCCTCGCTATAGCCTTATCGTAGGATTCTCTTACGTCTATTAGGACCCCGTCACAATCGAATATTACCGCGTCTACCTTGCTGATGGCAGTCAGCCTACCCTCCTTAACGTACGCCTCACCGAGGTCAAAGTCCATCTTAATATACCCCTCAGGCAACGCCGCCCAGAACCTCCCTAAGCTCCATAATGAAGCGCTCCATCATACTTCTAGGGGCCACGGTGACCCTTAGGCAGTTATCGAACTTTAGTACTCTACCAATATTCCTTATAATTATGCCCCTATCTAGGAGGCTCCTGTAGACCATCTTAGAGTCCCTATTCACTTGGAATAGCACGAAGTTTGTCTCGGAGGGGAATACCCTCACGCCGGATATCCCATTAAGCTCGGTTATGAGTTTTTCTCTCTCCCGCCTAATGGCGCTTATCGTCTCCGCTATCTCATCCCACCTCTCAATCATCTTGAGGGCAGCCTTAAGCGCTATCGTCGAGACAGAATATGGTATCTGAAACATCTCTTCAACAGCCCTAGCAAGCCTCCTATTGGCGACGAGATAGCCAACCCTCAGACCCGCTAAGCCAAAAGTCTTAGAGAACGTCCTGAAGACCATTAGGTTGTCTAGATCCTTAGCCGCGTCAAGCAGGCTCTTCCCTGAGAAGTCCGCATATGTCTCATCTACTGCCACAAGACCAGCAAACTCGTCCGCTAGGCGGAGGGCGTCCTCCCGCTTAAGTTGGTTTGCTGTGGGATTATTCGGCGAGCAGAGGAAGATAACTCTTGTTCTTGTGGTTATAGCCGAGAGCATTGAGTCAACGTCTAGAGAGAAGTCTTCCCTCAGCGGCACGCTCCTGTAAGCGGCCCCCTGAACCCTAACGCAACGCTCATAAATTGAGAAAGTCGGCTCTATTGAGATGACTTCATCCACGCCACTAAGAAAGATCCTTGAGACCAGCTCTATTAGTTGATCACTCCCAGCGCCAATAACAATGCACTCCTCTGGAACTCCGATGAGCCTACTTATAGCCTCTCTCAACAGCTTGTACTCGTCTCTAGGGTAGATTCTCGGATCAGACTCCTCCACACACTGCTTCAGAACGCTCCTTAGGAGGTCTAGCGGCACAAAAAAGTTCTCGTTTGAGTTGAGCTTTAATATCTCGCCGGGTTCCTTCCCGAGCCTCGAGGCCAGCCCCTCAATTGTCTCGCCTACATCGTATATGCTTAGACCTCTAGCCCTAAAGAGAATATCCTCAATTATTTTCTTCCCAGGCAACCCTTAACCCTCTCAATTATTGCTAGAGCATGATTTACTAGGCCCTCGCTCTCAGCCAAGGTTATAGCGCTCTCCGAGAGGCGCCGCAGGGCTTCCGGCGGGCTCTCAACAACGTATGTGAGTTTGATGAAGTCTAGGATCGAGAGGGGCTGGTGGACTCGGCCATAGCCCCCAGTCGGGATTACGTGGTTCGTCCCCAGGCAGTAGTCGCTGAGGGAGACTGGCGTCGAGTCCCCAATCAATATTAGACCAGCCGAGCGTATTCTCGCGGCCAGCTCATGAGCGCCCTCAGCGATTATCTCCAAGTGCTCTGGGGCAAACTCATTTACGAAGTCGATGGCCTCATCCATATTCTCCGCCACTAACAGCCAAGCATCCCCGGCTAGGTGCAATAGGCTCTCATACACGCGCCCAGCCAAGTCCATTGAAGTAGTAAGTAGGACCGCTATGCTCCCAGGGCCGTGCTCCATCTGGGAGATAATGTCCAATGCAACATGGCGTGGATCGGCGGCCCCATCAGCCAAGACCATTATCTCACTCGGGCCGGCTGGGTGATCAATCGGGGCGTCGCGTGAGACCAGTAGTTTAGCGGCCATAACATACTGGTTTCCGGGGCCAACGATCTTCTCAACTGGCCTGATGCTCTCAGTCCCGTAGGCCATGGCCGCTATCGCCTGGGCCCCACCAACCCTATATATCTCGTTTACGCCGCACATGTCGGCTGCAACCAGGATCAGCGGGTGGATGCTCCCATCCCTTAGCGGCGGGGTGCAGATGATGACTCTCTGGACCCCAGCAACCTTTGCTGGCAGAGCGGTCATTAGGAGGGTGCTTGGGTATGGGAACCTTCCGCCCGGCACATAGCAGCCGACGCTCTCGATGGGCTGCGACCTCAACCACACTCTGACCCCAAGGTCATCAACGTAGCAGTGGCCGATTTTTGAGATGATGCTCATCTCAAAGTTTTGGATCCTCCTCTTAGCGGTCTCTATCGCCGATAACTGCCTCTCGCCAACTCTATTATAGGCTTCTTTAATTTCCTCCTGGCCGACCCTAAGCCTATCAATGTCCAATCTGACCCCATCGAACTTCTCGGTGAGCTCTATTAGGGCTTTGTCCCCTCGCTCCCTAACGTCACTAATAATCCCATCAACATAGTTCAGCAGTTCGGCATCTAGGCCCCTCTTCCTAGGCCACCTACCCCTTAAGAGCTGCTCCCTTACATCATTCAGCCTCATTATCTTCGCTGGCAAGCCTCAACTCTCCTCAGCTCTTTCCCCGCTCCCAGATATCTCCTCCAGGGGGAGAACCTGCCTAGGCTCGTAGACCACTAGGCCCTGTGCGAGCCTTCTCAGTATGGGCAGTAGTTCTAGGAATTGATCCCTCTCTATTACGGTATTCACGGAGCACCAATTTTCGTCGGCCAGAGGGGCTATGGTCGGCCTCTTAA
Organism: Bathyarchaeia archaeon; assembly: GCA_038897035.1. Lineage (GTDB taxonomy): Archaea > Thermoproteota > Bathyarchaeia > Bathyarchaeales > DTEX01 > DTEX01. Next base: position 60,282 of record JAWAXF010000003.1, on the reverse strand, counting down.
GGGCAGGCAGCTTCTCTAGGAGCGCCGGAAGATTGCTCCTATGCACATTAACAAATATATGCAGCTTCTTTCTACCATCGATCACGCCCTTGAGGAGCGTTAGGACATCATATATCTTCTCGCGCTTCTCCGGATCCCTAAGCGAGTTATTGTTGGCTACAAGTATTGCGGAGGACTCCATTATAACCTCGATGGGCTTTAGGTTGTTCCGTTCAAGGGACTCGCCGGTCTCCATGACGTCTACTATCGCGTCCGCCTCCTCCGGGGGCTTAGCCTCAGTCGCCCCGAAGGAGAGATATAATGCAACCTTCTCGTTCTCGCCCTTCCTCCACCACGGCGTAATCATCAGGGGCTCCTTAGATCCATGGAGCCTCCTGTAAGCTGGGTTGCTCATGAGGAACTCAGCCGAAACATTAAGGTACTCGGTCGATATCCTTAGGACCCTATCCTCACGACTGAACCTCTCAAGCAGGCTCGACAGGTCATTGACGTCGCTCCAAGACTTCGGGACTGCTAAGACCAGCTTAATCCTACCATACTCAAGGTTCAATAGGACCCTCACGTCCGCCCGGGTCTCCATTATCCAGTCTATTCCAGTAATCCCTATGTCGTGTAGGCCGTCGGCGACGTAAATTGGTATCTCCTGCGGCCTGAGGATCTTCAGCTCTATCTTCGGGTCATTTATGGATGGTCTGTAGGAGCGCTCAGCGCCCGAGATTACGTAGCCAGCCCGCTCCAGCAGCCTAAACGCGCCCTCGGCCAGATGGCCCTTAGGGATGGCAAAGCTAATTTTAGTCATAGGTCAACACCCCACAATTATTTTACAGTGGCCTGTATATAGCGGCATGAGAAGGGCGCCGGGGGCGGACATAACCTCTACTGGAAAGCTGATGCAAGGTCTCTTCATCCTAGCTGGAGTGAATACGCCCACCTAACAAACCCGGCACCACAGACAAAGATGTAATAATATCCTAATATAAACTTTATCTCTCGAAGGCTGAGGAGTCAGAGGTATAGCTGATCTAAGCATTCTACTTTCAATGATTCTTATCCTTCCCTCAGGCTAGATTTTTGGTTAGTGGGGTTGCTTTTCGGGGATACCCTCTCTTAGGAGGGTCAGTTGCCTCTTGGCGTATTATTCCTTTATTTCTCCTAAGAACCCGGCGGATATTGAACCCTAATTAGGCTGCAAATTCCTCTTCATTCCGGAGGATGAAATACTGTTAGCCCGGGTGGGTTTTCGACTAGATTGTTGTTTGGGCGATCACCACCTCACCGTCTTTGATGCAGCCGGTTAGGAGCTGGCCGCTTGGCAGCGGCTTCCACTCTTCCTCTAGGTTTGTTCTCTCAGAGGCTACTATGAGCTTCTCCCGGTCGGCTATGTAGACCATTTGCATCCCCGGGCGGCTGCCATAGCATAATGATGAGATTTCTGCATCTAACCTCTCATCGTACTTACATAGGCATACAATCTCTCTCCATCACTGAATATCATGTTTAAGCCCATGTATGGCCTCGTCTTACCTGGGTGTTTATCCCGAACCTCAAACCAAACCCTCCATAAATCCTTCTCAAAATTCCTCAAAGCCTCTGCAATGCTCCCTCCTTCATGGAGCTCCTTGATGATGAACCAGAAGTAGACCTCGCTGTCATTTAGGCCCCTAATTCTAAGTCTCCATTCGCCCAGCAGCCCCTTGACCTCGTCTGGGATCATTATGGTGCCATTGTGGGCGAAGACGTAGTTCTCATAGTGGAATGGCTGGGAGTTCTCGACGGAGATCAGCTTCTCCCTTGGTAGGCCGCGGGGGTTGCTGGCCCTCCTAACGTGGGCAACGATGATGTTAGACTCGATGCTCCCGGCGATGCTCTTGAAGCGCTCACGCTCCTCGTAGATCGGCCTCTCGCTCTTGATGACCCTCAAACAACCACTGGCATAGAAGCCTATACCCCAGCCGTCCCCCTGAAGCCTTGAAGGATCAGCCTTACTCTGGGCGAAGAGGGAGCACTGATCACCAAACAGGTACCTGAAGGCGCTGCAGGGCCTATTGGATAGTAGGCCGAATAGCCTACACATGACCTCTAAAATGAGGGGCAGCCCATAAATACCTTATGGCGGAACACAATATAATCCAATGGATTATGGAGGACTTAACCACCTATCGGCTTAACGACCTTGAGGGTCTGCCTATAGTAGCGCGGCCCATAGGTTAGCGTTATTTGGTGGAATCTCCCCTCTCTCGTCTCCACCTCCTCTAGGTTTCCCTCCGCATAGACTATTTCATCCCTCCAGCACTGCATCCTAAACTCCTCGAGATATGAAATAACCCTCAGAACGCTCTCGCATTTAGGTCCCTCAATTATCTCGATTGGTTCAACATAGTATATTGAGGGCATGAATGGCCCCTCTCTATCATCGGTGATTCTGAGGATAGCCTTGATCCACCCTATCCAGCGTATGCCGAGAGTGGCCCGATATTCATCTGATATTTCATGCCATGCCTTAACTGGCTCAAACTCTGTCTTTATTCTCCGCCCAGAGAGATCGTCGTGAAAAACCGCATAGATTAGCTTCCGCCGCTGGTGCCAGAGAAACTCCTTTGGGCTTATGTTCTCGAAGCGCCAGACCTTACCCCTGATTGGGCTCCCATCCGAAAACTCGTTTGTTAGTGGGGAGTCCCCCCAACCATATAAATCGCTTAATATACCGCGAAGCTTCTCTAGGCACTCTTTGTCATAAACTATTATGTCGAGGTCAGAGAGCTTAGGATTATGAAAGCCGTGAAGAATTGAGCCAAATACGCCGAAGTCTTTCGGCGAGAGCCCTTGATCCCCAACGAGAGCGAGGACTCTTTGTAGGGAGTGGACTAATTCATCAGCCGGGCTCAGCTCGACAAGATCCTTGAGTCTCTCTCCCGGTCTCCTAACCTCCCTAATAGCCTCGTACCCCACACCGATAACCTTTCTTCCCGCTGGCCTATAATCCATGATATACTGGGGGTATCTCTCCAGTATGAACCTCCACCCCTCATCTCCATAAAACTTGTAGAAGATTCTTTTTCCATCGCTTCTAAATGCCTTTGGGTTGCTTGATTGGTAAATTTCTGAGGGGGCGTACTCGATATCACATATGTAGCCCTCCGGCGGATGCGTGTAGCCTAGAACCCTGAAAATAAGACCCTTTGGTGTAACGATGGCATCACGATCCCTGAGCTTCACAGGGGCCAAATGTGCTCGTCCCCGCCCTCAGCTGTCCCAACAACAACCTGGTAGAATGCTCCTCCCCCTAAAGCGTCCTCCACCCTCTCGAGGAAGCCGGAAACTCTGATTCTATCGCCCCTCCTCGCAACGTTCCTGTAGCATCCAATCATTGAAACAACCCTCCTCGGAACCATTTCTCCTGGAAGTTCTGAGTCCGAGTCTAGTGGGGAGTAATCTTTTATTTCATAAGTGGCTGGACGGAACATTGCTTCGCCATCACCCCAAACCCTACACATAAATTTGACGGGTTTTATGGGAACATAGCGATATTGGCCATACCTGAAGTTTATCTCCTCTGGCTTCCTAACGGCTGTGTACATGAAGATTCTATCCCCATATCTAACCCTATACTTCCTTGAGGCATCCAACCTATTCTTGAACACATACCTAAATAAGCCTTCCCCAGCCAGCCTATTTATGGCGGCTTCAACCCTCCTAAAATTGTTCCCACCATAGACGACAATATCTATGTCGGACTCGCCGCTATGCATGTCCAAGGCTATGGACCCATGTAGCCCGAAATCCTCGACCGGGACATTAGAGACGCCCGAAATAAGCATAATAAGGTCAACCGCCATCTCCTGAAGACGATCCTTACCTGGTTTTTTAAGGAGGGCCTGCAAACAATATCTCGGGACAAAAACCGTTTTAATGCGGCTGATTGGGACGCTAATAACCTCCTTGCCCCTAAAAGGGCAAAAGTAAACGTAGCTGGGGAAATTCTCTTTAAAGGTTCTTAGGAGCAGTTTATAGTTGTTAGCCGTATAAAGTTTATCTGCGCGGAGAAGCTCTATGCCATGGAACTTCCATCTTCTTTCTAGTAGGCGGATATTAAAGAGATCTTTGAAATTCGAGGGGATATACTTGAGGAAAGAGAAGACTCGGTCCTCCGGGTGCTCGTAGCCAAACACGTTAAATATGAAGCCATCCTCGGTCAGTAAAGTGTCCCCATCTAGGGGGAGCCACTCCCCAGCAAGCACTATAGGGCACCAGTAAATATATCTTCAGCCAAATAAATATCTATTTTCCAAGCCATATAATTGCGAACTTTTATACATTTCTTTATACCCGTTAGGATGCTCAGACTTCTTTCATAAGCCCTTTAGGAAAAGCTTATTAGGGCCATTATGTCAAGGATTTACTGGTGTGGAAGTTTTGAGCGAGAAAGAAAAGAAGAAAGAGGAGAAGGGTAAGGCAGAAGAAATTGCTGAGAAGACTGGTGAGGTTGTTGGTAAAGGATTGAAGAAAGGTTTTGAAATAACAAAGGGTCTCGGGAAAGGACTAGCCAAGGGAGTGAAGGGCGAAAAAGAAAAGAAGGAGGAAGAATAACTAAGCACCAAATTTTTCTATTGCCTATTAATCCATGAAAATGCTCATTTGAGAGACCACAATAATATGCTGCCACCTACGCAATACTTACGTGCATTATCTTTGCTGCCGAGTGAATTATGCATGATGTGATGGCTAGGGCGGATATCATCTCGGGGACCGCGACCCCAGCCTCATACACGCCCATCCACCAGAGTACCCAGGAGAGCAGCCCAATAAGGAAGGCCAACGCGGCTAGAATAGATCTTCTCTCCACAGAGCATATTAGGCATGAGATGCCGGCTGAAACGAAGAATAGTAGGGATACTATAAAGTGGATGCTGCCGTAGATTTCGTCGAAGGTTGCGACCGCCTGCAATAGCAGGGCTGAGAGGAGGATTGAGATGCCCGTGTATTTAGCGTAGTTTATTAGGGACTTAGCCGAGTACAGGGCAATTAGGAAGCCGGATAACAGCAGGCCGAGGTTAAAGATTGGCGCAACATTGCTATTCTGGGCGTGGCCGAGATCGCTCAGTGCGTTGACTCGCCAGCTAAAGGAAGATGAAAGAAGGATTGAGAGCCCTATGCAGGCGTAGGCTACCAGAGGGCCAGCAATCCCCAATATAATGAATAGTCTACCTCCCCTCCCCAAACAATATCCACCAATAGGATTAAATCTTAAAGGGCACATTTATCTATCTCTTCACCGCCATAAAAACAGAGTTATAAGGGATTGTGAAGTAATCAGAGAGTGGTGCCGCCTACTCATTGCCTAGGGAGCGAAGATCATGTTGGGAGATTCCTTAAGCAGGGTGAATGTGGAGTATATAGAGAAGCATCAAAGGTCAATGGATCTCTACAGGAGGGCTAGGAGGGTATTCGCCAGGGGCGTAACGCATGATTCAAGGTACTTCGAGCCCATGCCAATATACTGTGTTAGGGCCAAGGGGTCTAGGAAGTGGGATGTCGATGGAAACGAGTATATTGACTACTGGATGGGGTATGGAGCCCTCATTTTCGGCCACTCGCACCCAACCATCACTAGAGCCGCCCTAGGGCAAATACATAAGGGGACGCATTACGGAGCATCACACAAGCTTGAAATAGAATGGGCCGAGAAGGTTACCAGCTAGTACCCTGCGCGCATGGGGGCCTAGTTGAGTTCACAAATTCCGGGACAGAGGCAAATTTGATGGCAATCCGCATAGCAATGGCATATACCGGGAGGAGAAAGGTCATAAAGTTTATGTCGCATTTTCACGGGTGGCTTGATTACATGGTAATTGACTATAACCCAAATTATTCGCCTATGCTTGCCGGCGAGTACCCGATCGGCATACCCCAGAAATATGCAGAAACACAATTGCCCTACCGCCGAATAACATAGAGTCCGTGGAAAAGGCTATTGAGGGTGGTGACGTAGCATGCGTCATAATTGAGCCCGGGGGAGCCCGCATGGGAATCATACCAACCACAGAGGATTTCCTCAAAAACCTTAGAGAAGTCACTAGGGACAATGGTGTCATCCTAATATTTGATGAGGTTGTTACGGGCTTTAGGGATGCGTCGGGCGGGGCTCAGGAGCGCTACAACGTTATACCAGACATGGCAACGCTCGGCAAGATCCTCTCCGAAGGATACCCCGGCGGGGCTATAGCCGGAGGGGAGGAATACATGAGCCTCCTAGAGTTTAGGGAAGAGCGTAGAGAAACCAGGCGTGTAAGTCACCACGGGATGTTTAATGCTAATCCACTCTCGGCGGCTGCTGGCAATGCATGCCTAAAGATGATACTTGAGGGGAGAGCTCATCCAGCAATCAACAGGAAGGGAGATATGTTAAAGCGGGGCCTGAACGAAGTTATCGAGGACGGCGGGATAGAGACTCTCGCGTGGAGCACGACGCCATCAATAGTTCATGTGGGCTTTGGAGTAAGCCCAGAAGACTTAAAGGTCTCGGACATCGTGAGCTACATTAAACTTCGGAGGAAACTTAGCGAGGGCCGGAGAACCATGCATCTCTTAGAGAAGGCTTTAATAAATAGGGGTTACATCCGATGGGTCCAAGGTTCATTCTATCGACCGCGCACACAAGAGAAGATGTCAGGATGACAATAGAAAAGTTTAATGAGACCATAAGGGAGCTTAAGTCTGAGGGCTTATTAAAGGCATGCTCAAGCGCTCGTGCTACATTTTTGTTTCATCCTCAGCATAAACCTCAGGAGAACGCCGCTTACGCCCGCGAGGGCAGCGGGATCCGCTAGAAGGTTTATTAGAAGAAGCAAACATTATAAAAATATACTTTTAACAGTAGAGAAATATTATGGAAAATAGTCAAGTGACTATTAAGATAGGTTTAGCAGGGCAGGAGATGAAAATCATTTGCAGTCAGATGAGCTTGTAGTGAGAGGTGAGGATGCTTTAAGGATCGCTGAGATTCTAACATCAACGAGCTTAAAAATACTGCAGTTGCTCTCTAAAGAGAGTCTAGATGTTTCATCAATAGCTGAGAGATTAGGTTTAAGCGAGGCTTATGTAAGTGAGCAGGTTCAGCTCCTTGAGGAGACCGGATTAATTAGAGTGAGCTATAAGAGGGGGAAGAGAGGCATAAGGAAAGTTTGCGAGGCAGCCCTATCTAAGATCATAATAGAAATTAAGCCATAATTGATTATCCCGACAAACAACAATCCCTAAGGCAGCTTTACCTTAACACTTTTCCAAGCATCCCAGAGACGAGCTAAAACATTTAGATTTGTTAAAATTGCGATAATAGCAAGCGTCACGAGGATCTGGTTTAGCAAGCCTCCAATCATTATTATGAAGAGGCGGACATCTCTATTTGCGGCATAACCGGAGAACCCTCTATCAAATGTTAATTTTAGGTCAGATTTTGCGCGGGCTCCGCTATAACTTACGAGCAGCGAACCAAATAATGCGGCAAGCCCTGTGATGATGCTGGCAATATCGTTCCCTTCGCTATCAATGAGAAAAACATATCATGCCCGTCAAGATGGCCGCATCACCATAGCGATCCAGCATAGCGTCCAGAAATCCGCCGAAAGGCGAGATCCTATAAGTGAGTTCAGCTAAATCACCGTCAACCCCATCTAATACTGAGACAACCCTGGGATAGAATGCCGCGAGAAGGGGGATTCCCACCTAATAAGATGCTGGACTGGATTCTTCACTTCATTTAATACAATTCCTTGCCGTAATCGCGTCAAATCAAATGATAAAGTCTTAGCCCTGCATTAGCGTGATGTTATCGAGAAGTTATATGTTAGCTGTATTGATAGTAGAGTTTAGAGTTAGGTGACGGGGCAATTGGCGCTTAAGGTTGGTATACTATTTAATTTGCCTGCGAAGCCAAGGTGGGGGGAGGAAATAGACTATCTGGCGGAGGAGGAGATTCTTGATCAAGTAAATGCCGTCCAAGATGCATTAACGAAGCTCGGTCTCCACTATCAATTGTTTCCCCTAAAGGACGACATTGAAGAGATTATTAGAGCCCTAAAGGTTTATAGACCAGACGTCATCGTGAACCTGGCTGAGGGCTTTATGGGCAAGAGCAGCCTGGAAATGCATGTTCCCTCCGTACTAGAAATCTTAAGGATACCATATACTGGCTCGACTCCATTAACCCTTGGACTATGTCAAGATAAGGGCTTAGCTAAAGCGGTTCTTAAAGCCAACGGCATACCGACACCGAAATATCAAGTGATGGAGAAAAATGAGAGCCCACGGGGGTTAAGGTTTCCCCTCATCGTTAAGCCCCTAAGGGAGGACGCCAGTATAGGAATATCGCGGCGGAGCTTCGTCAAAAACATTGCAGGTCTGGAAAAACAGGTCAAATATATAAATGATGTTTATAACCAGCCAGCTCTCGTTGAGGAGTATATTAGCGGAAGAGAATTTAATGTTTCAATTCTAGGCAATGAGGAGCCTATCGTCTTACCGATCTCAGAGATAATTTTTGAGTTTGAGGAGGAGCCAAAAATAGCTGATTATGCAGCAAAGTGGCTTAGGGATAGCGATGAATATTCTAGGACGAAGTCTCTATGCCCAGCGGAATTGAGCAATGATTTAAGAGATAGGGTTGTGGAGACCGCGCTTAAGGCCTATAGAGCACTGGGGTGCAGGGATTACGCCAGGATTGATATGCGCCTACAGGACGAAACTGGAATAATTTATGTCCTTGAAGTTAATCCAAACCCCGACCTATCACCAGAAGCTGGTTTTGCGCGCTCACTAAGGGCTGCTAAAATACCCTTTGAGAAATTTATCGAAAGAATAATATACTTTGCACTCTCAAGAGCTGATAAGAGACCACACTAGGCTATAGGTTAGACTGCTTGCCCTTCAGGGTATCTTTACTAGAGACTCTCCTTTAAATAGATGATGGAGACCGTATCTCTTTAGTGCCTGCCAAAGGATTGTGCATATTAATTCATCGTAGGTGAAGCCAGCCGCCCTAGCAGCTTCCGGAAGACATGAGTGGGCATTTGGGTCTGGAATTAGCCCCGGCAGTGGATTAACCTCTAAAACCCTTGGTGCCCCCTCTCCATCCAGCCTCATGTCTATGCGGCATAAGTCCCTACAACCAAGCACATCAAAAGTCTTAATGGCAATTTCCTTTATCTCTTCCTCAAGCTGCTTGGGGATGGGGGCCGGGCATCTAAATATCTCTAGGGTATTCTCCGGCGTATCCCAAATCCACTTTGCCTCATAAGAGTATATTGGGCTTGCACCCCCCGGTAGCCTATCAAGACATATCTCGACAATCGGTAGAACAACCGGATTCTCATTGCCTATAAGCCCAACAGTAAATTCTCTTCCAGGCATAAACTCCTCAACTATAGCTGGTTGATGATATGTCTTAATGATCCATGAAACTTGCCTTCTAAGGCTCTCCTCATCCTTCACGAGGGAGTTACTTCTAATTCCCTTACTCGAGCCCTCCAAAAGCGGTTTAACCACAAGTGGAAAGTCTAACTCGTTACTTAACTTCTCTTCAGCCCTCTTAAAGACCTGGAATTTTGGTGAGGGAACACCATAGGCGCTTAAGACCTTATGTGTTAAAGCTTTATCTAAGCACATTGCCAATGTTGAGGGGCCTGAGCCAGTATATGGTATACCAAGCATCTCCAACATCGCCGGGATATGTGATTCGCGGCTCTCGCCACGAAGCCCCTCAGCGATATTGAAGACTATATCCGGTCTGGACCTGCGCAGCCTAGTATAAGCGTTCTCATCAGCCTCAATCCTTATTACCTTACATCCGCCCCGCCTCAAGGCCGAAGATATAGCATTAACAGTATCCTCTTCATCGAATTCTACATAAAAGTCCTCTGGCAGACTATCGCTTTCCACCCTTCTCCTAAGGTTATATGTAAGGCCAACCCTAAGTGTCATCGCGGTTAGCCCTTCTTGGCCCTAACTAGTATGCTGCCAAGAGCTTCTCCTTGTTAGGGGCGCTAAGATTCCAGCGTCGCTTTTCTCCTCTGGCACCTGCGGGTAAACGAAGATCTTTCCCTCGTAATTTCTTAAGATGACTTCCTCATCGTTTATTGAGATGATATAGTTTGGCTGGAGCGGTATCTTGCCTCCCCCTCCCGGGGCATCTATAACGAAGCGCGGCACAGCTAGCCCTGAGGTCCATCCGATAAGAGACTCAATTATTTTAAGACCGACCTCAACCCTCGTCCTAAAGTGGGAGGCCCCCTTCACCAAGTCCATCTGGAATAGATAGTATGGTTTAACGCGGATCTTAAGTAGCTTTTGACATAGAGCCTTCATAGTTTCAGGGTCATCATTAACTCCCCTAAGTAAGACGGACTGGTTTCCCAGCGGTATGCCGGCGTCCGCAAGTAATCCACATGCCCTCTCAGCCTCCTCAGTTATCTCACGTGGGTGCTCAAAGTGGACGTTTACGTAGAGCGGGTGATACTTCTTAAGCATGCGGCAAAGCTTTGGAGTGATCCTCTGTGGAAGCGTGCAGGGAACTCTAGTTCCTATCCTCAGAATCTCAACATAAGGTATCTTCCTGAGACTCTTCAGCAGAAACTCTATCTTTTCATCCGGAAGCATGAAGGGGTCTCCACCAGAAAGGAGGACATCCCTAATCTGCGGATTCTCTCGAATATACTTGATTTGCGCCAAATAGATTTCATCAGAGAAGTTTATCACCGGCTTTCCAACCCTCCTCTTCCTAGTGCAGAACCTACAGTACGTTGCGCATATATTTGAAACACACATTAAAACCCTATCTGGATATCTATGCACTAAGCCCGGTACCGGACTATCGCCCTCCTCATTCAATGGATCCTCATAGCCGTATAGATCCTGGAGCTCCAGCGGACTTGGTATACACTGCTTCCATATGGGGTCATTAACCTCCTCTATAAGGTCAAAATAGTACCTCGAGACAAACATTGGATAGACTTCAGCAACCTTTTTAATCGGCTCTATATCGACCTTAAATCTCTCTAAAATCTGTTCTGGTCTAGTTATACTATTTTTGAGAATGTTCCTCCAGTCTTCGCCCATACTTTATTTCGCGCGCATCCTGTGGCACCATCGGCGCCACAAGAAAAGTGTATCTACGACTATCCAGATATTTAAAGCTTTCTATCAATATTTTTGATCATCAAAGCTGCAGCGAGTATACATACTCATTATAAGAAGACCCGCTTACAAAAATCTTTCTAATAGACTCCAATTTAAAGCCAAGTTTTTCAGCTACATGTCTCATAGCTCCATTCTCCGCTAAAGTCTCAATCACAACTTTCTTAACACCCATTTTCCTAGCAATCTCTATGGATTCCTTGATGAGCGCCGTTGCGATTCCTCTTCCCCAATATTCTGGATGAACGCTCACACCTATACTTCTCGTATACTCGTCCATACGCCATAGGGCGAGGAAGCCGACGACGCGCCCATCAATTTTAGCAACCAAAACCTCAGTTCTCTCATTGTTCTGGAGATCATGGAAGAATTTTCTATACTCCCTAAGCTCCCTATTAAAATCATCACTAACATAACCTGGAAGCCATCTTCTGACAGCGGGATGTATCTCTATCTTAACTATCGCCTCGATATCCTCATCACCCAAAAGATGCAACTTAGCATTAATTACTTTAAGCTCCTTCATCCGGAAGTAAATTCTCTCAGCATGCATTAAAGTATTACTCTATTAAACCAAAAATCTCCAATGATACCCCTTCATTATTATTTGACCGGTCTTCACTTAAATTTATAAATTAGTTATAATTAGTAAGATTACTCTACTTAGAGAGGTATGATTCAATGCAAAAACGTGTCTTCATAGCCTTTCCCATGAATATTCCGGAAATATATAAGCCACTAAGAGATGAGGGATTTGAGTTGATCTTTGGCGCGGAACCAGCACCCCCAATTGTGAGTAGAGGAAATAGGTATGCTGAAGATGAAATTATTAGAAGATGTAGAGATGTGCATGCCATTTTAGGCTCTCCAGGGTTGACGTTAACCGCAAGGGCTTTGAAGTCGATGAAAAGTCTTATTTGCGTTTGTAATAGTGGAATAGGTGTTGATAAGATTGACATTAAGGCAGCATCTGAGCTAGGAATATTAATTGCAAATGCTCCCGTTAAAGAAAACATCATAAGCGTGGCCGAGCATACGGTAGCTTTGATTCTTGCCTTGGCTAAAAAATTGAGAATAATTCCAGAGATTATGGCGAAAGAGGGGCCGTCCGCGTATTTTGATGAGCGTGTGGATACGATTGTTTTAGCTGGTAAGACTGTTGGGATAATTGGGCTTGGAAGGATAGGATCCAGGGTTGCAAAGCTTCTACGCCCCTTCCAGGTGAGAATATTAGGCTACGATCCATACATCCCAGAAGAAAGATTAAGGCGCATAGGAGTAAAACCAACAAATCTAGAGACCTTGCTAAGGGAGTCGGACTTCGTCACAATTCACGCCCCCCTAACAGAGGAGACCTACCACATGATCGGGTTCAAAGAGCTAGCCACAATGAAAAAGACAGCATACATAGTTAATACCGCAAGGGGAGCAATCATAGACGAGAAAGCCTTCATAAACGCCCTAAAAAATGGCATGATAGCCGGCGCCGCCCTAGACGTAGTTGAAAAAGAACCCATAACAACAGACAACCCCCTCCTAAAAATGGAAAACGTCATATTAACACCCCACATAGCAGGCCGAAACAGCACATCAATAATTGAGGGCGAAAAATTAGCCGTAAAAAATTGCCTAAGAATATTAAGAGGCAGGATACCTAGGCATATAGTAAATCCTGAAGCCATTCCGAGATGGCGAGAAAGGCGAAGAAAAAATTATGACAGCTACAGAGATCCAACGTAAATAGACTCTAATATACAAGGACTTGGAAAGATCGTGGGATCATTTTAAAAGCCTTATTAGCGATTATATTGTAAAAATTATTTTAATTTATTATTAAAATAATTTTTACAGTGGGAGATATTCCATGAAATTGGAGAGGATCCGAGTTGTTGTGGAGAGGCTTAAAGCAAAGCATTCTGGAGAGGAGGTGAAATATAGTGGTTGTTACCCGATGTGCCATGGCGGCGGTTGTATATTGAAACTGCGAGTAAAAGATGGGAATTTTGTATGCGTAGAGCCTGACGATACCTATAATAGAGATGTTGCCAGGGAGGATGAGGTTCTTAAAGAAATAGATTTAGTTAAATATAGATTGCAGCGCCGTCCATGCGAAATTGCTTATGCATGGCCTGAGATAGTAAATCATCCTCAACGCATATTATATCCGCTAAAAAGGGTTGACTGGTCTCCCGAAAACCCTAACCCGCAGAATAGAGGCAAAAGCGGTTTTGTGAGAATTTCATGGGAGGAAGCGATCAACCTAATTGCTTCAGAAATAAAGAAGTGTGTAGAGACTGGCGAAAAATACTCTATAATTATAGGCTATCCTGACACCTACTTCCTTGATAATCTTCTTGGCTGGCTTGATTGCGGCGTTCAGGGATGGGGGTGGTGTTCTTATGATCCCGAAAGACAAGCCTTGCATTTAATGTACGGTGTGCCCATGGAATACGCAGTTCCACCGGGAGCGCATACGGTCTTTGGCTCAGAAAAGCATCCTACCCCAGTTGAATGGGGAACAGCCGTGGATATGTTACTAAATAGTAAACTTATAATTTTATGGGGGGCATCTCCCGATATTCATCATTATGGCCCAGGCCACAACACCGCATACTTTATACGTCTCGCCCGAGAGAAAGGAACTCCGGTTATCGCTATAGATCCAAGGTATAGTGCGTCTGCTGAAACGCTTTGCGACCAATGGATTCCAATTAAGCCTGGTACAGACATGGCTATGATGTGCGCAATGGCTTACGTATTATTTAAAGAAGACTTGTATAATCATGAGTTCGTTGAGAAGTGGGTGGAGCCTAAGGGCTTCGAGATGTGGCGAAAATACATTATGGGTGAGCCGAAAGGCGAAGATAATCCTTATGGAGATGGTGTTCCAAAATCCCCTGAATGGGCTGAGAAAATATGTGGTGTTCCAGCTGAGACTATTTATGAACTCACAAGATTGTATGCTAGATCTAAGCCCACTTTTCTTTGGAAAAACTGGAGCGTAGCTAGAAAAAGTCGTGGAGAAAATGCTGCGAGAACGGCAATTATACTTCAGTCTATGATGGGTTATATAGCTATGCCAGGAGGATCCGCTTTAGCTAGCCCCTGGCCAATATTTAAAATTGAACCGTTTGTTTTACTCTTCGCTCTATATGAGAAGCGTGCTGAAAGACCTATTAAAGAGCCTCACATAAATCCGAGAATGTATAGAAGTACCAAGTTTGGTCAAATGTTATATTTGCTTGAAAAAGTTGAGAGGGGAGAGTTAAGTACTGAAGAATTTAGAAAAATAATTGGTTGGAATTGTGATCCATCACATCCAAATCCAAAACCAAAAATACTTTTCCATGGAACTTATGGTTTTGGAAATACGAGTAATACTCTGGTTACAGCGCCCTATGCAACGAACCACGTTGTAAAAGCCTTAAGTAGACTTAAACTTATTGTTAGCCTCGTATCATATATGACCCCAACAGCGAGATTCTCTGATATAGTACTACCAATCTTAGATCAATTTGAAGATACTCGTGTTTCATGCGCTAACGAATTACTACAGTATTTCCCACGTATGGTTTCGCCTAAGGGTGAGGCAAAACACCCCATATGGATTTATGGGAAGATAGCGAGGGCCCTGGGTATTGGACCAGACAAGTTCCTTCCTATCTATACAAGCGATGAGGATTGGGAAAAAGACTTGGAGTATTTCTTTACACTATGCTATGAGCAAATAAAGGACATGGTTGAGAAAAGCATAGTTTATTATGGCGGGAAACTTGATAAGCCCCTTCCATCTCTTAAAGAAACCGAGAAAAATGCATTTGTAGTAGTTAATTTGAGTGAATATTTTGATAAGCCCATACAGCCATGTTATAGCGTTTTTGTAAAAAATAAGCGCTTTTCAACAAAATCTGGAAAAATAGAGTTCGTATGTGATTTCATGCTGAAAGAGGAAGAGAGAGGGAAAGTGCATTTTGATCATGAGGGAAGATGGATAGGATGGGTTCCTAATGATTGGAGAGATGAAACAGCCCATCCAATATATCAGCCCTGCGTAAGAGGCATGGAAGATCCATTAGTTAAAGAGTACCCGCTCATGCTACTCACACCCCACTCACGATACAGACTCCATTCATATGGCTGGCAAAGCCAATATTTAAGAGAGAACTATAGACACAGTCTCTGGATCAACATAGCTGACGCAAAAAAGAGGGGAATAAATGACAATGACTTATGCCTTGTCTATAATGATGTTGGAAAGGTTGTAATCCCAGCATACGTCACTTCAAGAATATCACCAGGCGTAGTCATCATTCACCATGGAGCATGGTATGATCCTGATGACGAAGGCGTAGATTGGGGAGGATGCCCAGCTGTACTTTTATATGATGATAAGAGTCCTCCCTGCCCACCAACAGCGACGGGTCTTGTAGAGGTAAAGAGGTACGATGGTCCAATTAAGAGGGCTACTAAAATTTTATAAGTAGAAAGGAGGGGGAACTAATGGTTCAATATGGTTTCTTTTATGACCAAAGCAGATGTATAGGTTGTAAGGCATGTTCGATGGCATGCAAGGTATGGAATCAAATTCCACCGGGACCAGTAAAGTACATGAGAGTTTTCGAGTGGGAGGAGGGTATCTGGCCGATGGTGAGACTAAATTTTCTTGCAATACCATGTTACCATTGTGAAAAACCCCTTTGTGCTGATGCCTGCCCAGCAAAGGCTATTATAAAAGAAGAAAAATATGGCGCAGTTTTGATAGATGAAGAGGCCTGTAATCCCTTAATCGTAAATTGCAATAGGGCATGCTGGGAGGCTTGCCCCTATGGCTCCATAGCGTTTGCAAGCGATAACCTAAAGGAGAAAGCCCAGAAATGCACCATGTGCATAGATAGACTTGAAGAGGATCTACTCCCCATATGCGTCGTTAGTTGCCCAATGAGGGCCCTGGATTTCGGACCCATAGACAAATTAGTCGAAAAGTATGGTAAGAAATTCAAGTTAACTCAGCAGCTTAAAGAGATGCCGGAGCCCGATAAAACTAAACCAGCAGTAATAATTAAGGAACGCGACCCCCACAAAGAAATAGTTCCTTACTCAATCAAAAAAGTCTACGAGTTATGGAGACAGCGTGGACCTTACGCTGATCCCAGCCTACCACCGGTTTTTAACTCTGATATCGACTTAAAGCCTGAAGGTGTGAGAATTGGAAGGGATAAGTTGGTGCTTAAGCCGAAGAATATTGAGGAACTAGTATATTATACAATAAACGATGAATAAATTCATCTCAAACTCTAAACCCTTCATTAGTTCACCTTTTTATTTAGCCTTTTACCCTCCTAAACTTATCAGCGTCACTTAAATCTACTCTCAAAGAAAATAACAAGAGTTCGAGAAATCCGCATCTGACCCTTCCAGTAGCTGTTGGTGCATTAATAATATCTTTAAGCACAATTACAGTCGCCTTTAGCAGCTGAACTTTGAGGAAATATGGGCCAAAGGGGTGAAAATCATAAAAAAGGTTTATAGTTACAGATCCTATTTGTGGAATGAAAATAGATTCTGAAACTGCTTATAGCAAAATTGAGCATGAAGGCCGCATTCCTATATTTCTGCTCTAAAGCATGCGAGGAAGCTTTTAAGAAAAATCAAAAGAAATACTTGAAATAGATGAAGAAAAAGATCCGATTCTAAAAAGAGTTAGCCAGATAATGCAGTTGGAGTGGGGTTTAAGCTGTATGAGTGAGTATGTTTTAAAGGTTGCTAGAGGCGCTGAGGAGACATGTGGGTCGGTTGAGGTTGAGTTTACTGGAGAAGCTACAAAGAAAATACTTGAATATGCAACCGAACTCTATGACCTCTTCTTCTACGATGAGATCCCCCTTGTTTCTATTGATATGAAGTGGAAGCTCGCGCGGCTTAGCGCAAGCCTCGCCTTCCTAACTCTATCTACGGACGATACCTTAATAAAATTATAGATTACCTCCAAAGGAAGAATATGCGCGGGCGGGCCTTAACATTTTAGCGCAGGTAGAGAAACATGAAACGCTAACGCCTGAAGAGGCGAAGGGGCTGATCAGTAAGATCCTTGTATGCGCGAATGGATGCGTTGGAGAAGACGCGCTTCTTGAGATATTGAGGTATATTGTTCATAGGGCAGGGTTACCAGAGACGAGCTGATGAGCAAGTTTAAGCTGGCTGAGAAAAATCAACTGCGCCCCCTCTTAGGCAGCCTGTCGAGCGAGGGGCTTATTGAAGCGAGAAGGGGGCTATATCCAACCCCTAAATTGATTCAAGCGTATAAAGCGACTGACGGCTTCTCCCCTGAAAAGCTGAGGGAGGAGGTTCTAATTGAACCTTGGTAACCTTGGCAAAATAGATAGAAAAATTGTCCATCCTACCAAGGTTACCAACCTTACCAAGGATTGAAAGGGAGGTAGGTATGTTGGAATTAACTGAGTTTTATAAGCAATGGTTTGGCGTTCATGGGGGCCGCGAGGTTCTGCTGACCTATGGCGAGAAGGCTAAGGATCGGCTTTTCATCGCGTCATCTGAGGAGCTTGAGGACTATGTTAGGCTCTGCAAGGAGATGGGTGCTCCAGCCTACGTGAGCATCCAGCCCTATCAGGCTAAGGATCAACCCTGGTATCGAGAAGTTGTTCTTTGAGTTTGATTGCCCTGAGGATCCTCAGAGGGCTTGGTTGGATGCCAAGGCGCTTGCAGATAACATCACAAGGTATTATAATGCTACTCCACTCATCAAGTTCTCTGGTAGAAAGGGCTACCACGTAGACGTCTTGCTCAAGCAGGTTGTTGCCTTCAACCCTAACATCCATCCCTTAGAGTTTGTTAAGGCTGTTTACGAGCGCCTCCAAGAGAAGATCCTCCTTGGCTTAAGCCTCCCAACATTGGATAAGCAGCCTAAGGTGACATTAAGAGGCTTGAGCGCGTCCCCTACTCAACGCATGAGGCTACCGGCCAGCTATGCCAGCCCGTTGATTTGGAGGGCAAGCCGCTTGAGCCGGAGGAATGCGATGTCGAGTTCTACCGCAAGAACGGATTATCAACCAAGCTTCTGGAGCACGTGATCCACGAGCCACAAAGCGAGGAGAAGTGGAGGGCGCTCTACAGGCAGGCGAGAGTAGTGAATATTAACCTTAAGGATAAGAGGATACGCCCATGTATCCAGGCGGCCCTATCTCAGCCTCTACATGGTGGTAGCGAGCACCTAATGCGCCTTGCGGTTGTCCGAGAGTTTCAGGCGGCCGGCTATGCTCCAGACCAGATAATACCATTATTCCAGAACCAAACGGACTTTAATGAGGGGAAAACCCGCTACTATGTGGAGCACGCCTTTAGGAACCCTCGGCCGCCATTTAAGTGCTCCAGTATTAGGGCGTTGGGCTTCTGCCTAGGCGAGGGCTGCAGCATCAGAAACTGTAGGGGGAAGAAGGTTAAGAGGCTGAGTTTAGGCGTTGCGGGGCCTGTTACCCAAGTAACAGGCATGATAGAGACAAAGGAAGGACTTATTGTTTAAGGAGAGGCTTATGGGGCAGGCTGGCATTGAGCCTGGAGAGGCCGGCTTTGGGGCTTCCGGCGCTGGCGCATTTAGGCTCCCGCAGCCCAATCCTCAGCCAAGCGTGGGAGGCCCATGTCGGCCCCAGAACGCTCAGGATAGGCCGGCCTGCCCAGAATGCGGTAGCCAGCGCATCTATAAGAACGGCTTGAGGCGCCTTGCGGGCGGCTCAACCAGGCAGCGATACCTCTGTAGGGACTGCGGATACCGCTTCAGCCAGAATGATACTCAAGTAACAAAAATGTTAATTGCACCTAAGCCCATAAATAATGATTGCCGAGTATGCGCCTCAGAAGGCGGGGTGGAAAACTCGGCTGGGACCGTGCTGGTCCCAATGGAGGAGAAGGCTGATGCTGAAAGCCGGACTGCGGGAGCCACGTCGAGCCCTAAAGTCAGCGAAATGCTCTTTAACTTTGCGTGGTAGATGAAGAGACAGG
Source organism: Bathyarchaeia archaeon (assembly GCA_038897035.1). Taxonomy (GTDB): domain Archaea; phylum Thermoproteota; class Bathyarchaeia; order Bathyarchaeales; family DTEX01; genus DTEX01. The sequence continues at coordinate 41,082 of JAWAXF010000003.1, read as the reverse complement.
GGTACGCGGATCAAACGATTGAGAGTCGCATAAGGATCCTTAAAGTTCTTGCGAAGCGTGGCGCCGACCTTTATAATCCCGAGTCAGTTAAGGACTGTATAGCTAATCAGTCTTGGAGTAACGGTAGGAAGGAGCTTGCTGCGGAAGCATATGACTCACTTGCTAAGTGGCTTGGGCTTCGGTAGGAGAAACCGGTTTACAAGCGGGTTCAAAAACTGCCCTTCGTACCGCTTGAGAGGGAGATAGATGACTTAATAGCTGGCTGCTCAAGACATATTGCTGCCTTCTTACAATTGCTTAAGGAGACTGGCGCTAGAGCCAGCGAGGCCTTTGCATTAAAGTGGACAGATGTAGACTTCGAGGCTAAAACCGTTAGAATCACACCGTCTAAAGGCGGGGAGCCGAGGCTGCTCCGTATTAGCCATAAGCTTCTTGGAATGCTCAATTCATTACCGAAAACCTCAGAAAGAATCTTCGGGCATTACAAGAACCTTAAACAGCTCAGAAAGACTTTTGAGAGACAAAGAAGGAGGATCGCACATAAACTTAATAATTTAAGGCTGAAACAAATCCATTTTCACACGATACGCCACTGGAAGGCAACAATGGAATACGCTAAGACAAGGGACATATTACATGTCATGAAAGTGCTAGGTCACAAGAACATTAAAAACACATTGATTTACCGCACTTAGTTGAAGGCCTAAAAGAAGATGAATACGTATGCAGAGTCGCTAGAACGCCAAACGAAATCGCGGAGCTTATAGAGGCAGGCTTTGAATACGTCTGCGAACACGAGGGGCTAAAATTCTTCCGCAAAAGAAAATAGGTCTCCAGCCTGGGGCTGGTTCATCCAAAAGTATATAAATGGTGGGGCCGGTGGGATTTGAACCCACGACCACGCACGCCCCAGGCGCGCATCTTAGACCAGGCTCGACCACGGCCCCGCTTTAACGACTATTAGTATTTTGACTTAGCCGTATTTTATATCATTTTTGTCACGTTATAGAGGTGTTCTAGTTTTTACTAGTGAAAAGGAGATGCTGTGAAGAGCTTAAATAGGCGGTGCTCGTTTTTAATACTTTTTGGTAAGTTTGCCGTCCTCTCCACCGGAGAGGAGAAGACTTATATGTGAAAAACGGAGGTTAAGGTAGTTGTATGAGGTTTTTTACTAAAGCTCTAGCTAAGATTATTGGCGCCGCGATCGCGGTAGCTATTTCTTTATTGGCGCTTTATGATGGAGTCTTTTTAAAGGACTATGGATTACTGGGGGTCTTTTTAGCAGCTTTGCTTAGTCATCTATCAATCATCGCTAGGGGTGCGTTTCTCCCGGCACTATTCTCATTAACGGAATTTTATGGCCCAGTGTTACTTGGGCTCACGGCCGGCTTGGGTGGTGCGCTTGGCGAAGTGACGGCTTATTACTGGGGGTCTGGTATAAGGGATGCCTTTAATACTAAAAGAGAGAAAGATAACTTACCAAAATTGGCCGAGAGATACGGGCTGATAATACTTTTGCTATTTGCTTCTTCACCACTGCCGGACACACCAATAGTGTTATTAGCTGGTTCCCTCCGTCTTCCGTTATGGAAAGTTATCTCAATACAGGTTATCGGGAAGACAATCTTGTATCTTGCGGGGGCCCACATTGGGTGTTTAATCTTCATGGAACTTAAATCAGTCTTTGATTATGAAATTACATCGACAATACTTCTTGTGGCATCATTTACCCTATGTATTCTAGTTTCCTGGAGAAAGAGTAGAGATAAAATCTTAAGGGGCATTGATAAGATTATTACGGCCTGTTTTAAGGCTTATGGAAGGTGAGACTTTTATACGTGATTCTTCTTACTCAAAGTGAATTAGTATGGGCTTAAGAGTATTTAATACTCTGGGCATGCGTAAGGAAGAATTTGTCCCACTGCATAGCAATGAGGTTAAAATTTACGTTTGCGGACCAACAGTATACGATTTTATCCATATCGGAAATGCCCGAGCGTTTGTATTTGCAGATGTTGTACATAGGTACCTAGAGTACAAAGGCTTCAAGGTAATTCTTGTGAGCAATATAACTGATGTAGATGATAAAATTATTTGGCGTTCGCAAGAGACTGGCTTAAGCGTACAACAGATTAGCGAAATGTACAGCAATGCATACTTTGAAGATTTGGATGCCTTAAGTATAAGGAGACCTGACATAAGCCCTAGAGCAACACAGCATATACCTGAGATGATAGAGGCTATTCTGAGGCTCGTTGGGAAAGGTTTTGCATATCAAGTCGATGGCGATGTTTACTTCGACATATCAAAGTTTGAGGATTATGGTAAACTTTCTGGAAATAAAATGGAAGCCCTTGAAATGGGCGCTAGAATTGAGGTTAACCCCAAAAAGAGGAATCCGGCGGACTTCGCCCTCTGGAAGTCCCGTAAGGAGGGTGAACCTGCTTGGTATAGTCCATGGGGCTGGGGGAGGCCAGGATGGCATATTGAGTGCTCAACTATGGCTATGAAGTATCTTGGCGAGACATTTGACATACATATGGGTGGGAAAGACCTGATTTTTCCACACCATGAGAATGAAATAGCCCAGGCGGAGTCCCTAACCGGGAAGCCATTTGCTAGATATTGGCTCCATAATGAATGGCTCACTGTTAACGGGCAGAAGATGTCAAAGTCTCTTGGAAACTTCATTACTGTTCGTGACGCGCTTAAGATGTGCAGTCCTCAGGTTTTAAGGCTCTTTCTGATATCCGCGCATTATAGGAGTCCGTTAGATTTTAATAAGGAGAGTATCGAGCAGGCCAAAGATAATCTCGAGAAGATTTTTGGCGCTATAGAGAGATTACTCTCTCTTGAGGAGAGGGCTGAGATGGGAGGGAGTGAGGGGACCCTCTTAGCTCAAGTACGTGAGTCTAAGGAGAGGTTTGAGGATGCTATGGATGATGACTTTAATACACCACTGGCAATAGCAGCAATATTTGATATGGTGAAGGCAATAAACACTTACGCCAATAAGAATGAGAGCATAGAGGCAGCAACTAAGAGGGAGGTCTATGAGACAACGAAAGTGCTCTTGGAGGACGTTTTGGGCATCAAGATTGAGGTTAAAAAAGGAGCGGAATATAGAAGCGACTTAACGAACTCTTTAATGGAGATTATTTTAGAAGTTAGGCAGGAGATGCGTAGAAGAAAAGAGTGGAGAATTTCCGATGAAATAAGAGATAGATTACAGAGGCTCGGCTTTATAATAGAAGATACGCCTCGGGGAACAAAGTGGCGACTAAAGGAGACATGGAAAGATGTGCTCATGCACTTTTAATGAGGCTAAGAGGCTTGTTAGGAGGTTGGTTGAGACCAAGGGCTTCCCGGATGATGAGACGGCGCTATCTCAGAAGCTCCTCTGGGCCTTCGTTGAACTTGGCGAGGCGGCTGATGCCTACAAGAAGGGTGAGGACTGGAGCGTTATAAGCGAAGAGCTGATTGACGTCATTTTTTACATCTTAGATTTTATTGGACTCGTGGAGAAGACTCGGGGGATAGAAATAGACATTGATAAGATTTTCTTGGAAAAGTGGAGGAAGAATATGAATCGCCCATACCAATATGGGCAGAAACGTGATATAAAGGCGAAAGAAGGCTAAATGTGTCAGGATTTAATGCCAGCCAGTTCCTTAACCTTAACTAGGTTCTCTATATCGCTCCTCCTCCCGTCTACAGGCGTCTCCAATATCAGGGGCAAGCTGGCGAACCTGCTCTTCAGTATGTTTCTGAAGCCCTTCTCGCCAATCTTCCCCAAACCTATGTGTTCATGCCTGTCTATACGCGAGTTCAGGTCTCCCTGCGAGTCATTTAGGTGAACAAGCTTCAATCTGTTAAAACCCACGCTTTCATCAATAGTCTCTATCGTTTTTTCTATTGCTTCCTCGGTTCTGAGGTCATAACCAGCTGCGAATGCGTGACAAGTGTCAAGGCATATTCCGACTTTGTCCGGGCATAATGTTCTTTCTAATATATATTGGAGATCCTTAAACGACCCGCCTACACTATTTCTAGTTCCTGCAGTGTTCTCAAGAAGGAGAACCACCTTCTCACCGGCAACCGAAAATGCTTTATCTATTGCTTTAACCACGTTCTCTAAGCCAATTTTAGAGCCAAGTCCAAGATGACTGCCCAAATGTGTTACTAGGTAAGGGATTTCTAGAATCTCGCATCTCTTCATCTCGGTTATGAGCGTCTCAACGGACTTCATGTGGACGTCACTTCTTGGGGAAGCTAAATTTGGTAAGTATGGCATGTGCGCGAAGACTGGTCTAATATCGTTTCTATTAACTTTTACTGTAAATAACTCTACTTCACTACGCCTAAGCGGCCTAGCAGCCCACCCCCTTGGGTTCCTAGTGAATATTTGGAGGGTGTTGCATCCAATTTCAAGAGCTCTGTCAATAGCCTTATCAAGGGACCCATATATGGACATGTGAAACCCAATTCTCATTAGCATACGCGCTACACCTTAAAGGCTTAATACAAAGCAAAGGCATGGAATGGGAAAACTCATTCTATGATTCAGGTAAAGGGTGCTTATCTTCTGCTTACCTGGCTTTGATATTCCTCTATAATCTTTCGCCTAATGCTCGATGAGCTGTTTGGTTCTGCGGAATCAAATTTACTAATTCTTATGACCTTTATGTTCAGGCCTTTTTCTTCAACGTATTTCTTTAACTCCTCTTCTAATCTAATCTTATCGTATCCGAGCGCTATTATGTCTGGCTTAATTTTCTCTATAACCTTATACATATCCATGTCCTCATATCCGAGAATTGCCTCGTCTACAACCTTTAGCGATTCAACGATAGCCCTGCGTTGATCCTCCGGTAATACGGGTTTCCTACCCTTAAGTCTTTCAACAGTCTTGTCTCTAGCAACTATAACTATTAGCTTAGCGTTTTCTCCACCAGCCTTCTTTGCGCTGGTTAGATAGTGAATGTGTCCATAATGGAGTAGGTCAAATGTTCCTTCAGCTAATATCACTTTTCCCCTTTTTTGTTCTTCGCTCTCCATGGCCGCAATCCCTACCACTTGAACTCGGCTAACCTAAGCATGCGTAAAGCGTCTAGAAGCCCCTCACAATAGGCTATAGATGCTAAACTAACTTCATATTCTTTTCTCTCAAAATAATATTTTGCGTCCTTAAAATACCTTTCAGCCTCCTCAATAACCCCTCTCACGTTCCTTCCGCTAATAAGTATAGAGTCTTCTATCACTTTTATATTATTAAGAACATTTTCGGTCTTAAGTATATACTTCTGTACCCTTTCTTCCATGCTAATTTTATTCATCTAATCATCTCCATTACCCATCTTGGCGCCCCTGCTAAGGCTATTAAAGCCTCAGCCTCCATGAAGTGGAGTTTATCTGCTGGTATGATCAATATGTGTGGTGGGTCGCCGAAATCGAACTTCACTAAGTCCTTTATGACATCAGCCTTCACAATAGGCTTCTCTGACCCAGCTCTAGCAACACCGACAGCGAGACTATCCTCTCCGAGAAAACCCCGCCTATTAATTTCCTCCAATCTTATAAGTATTTCTAAGGCTTCTTTAATACGCATATATCTCGCTTCTTCAGCTCTAACGTCCAGAAAACAAAGCGTGTGTAGATCACGAGATTTATTTTCGGATATGACTATATAGGGCATCTGCGATATAATGCTTCCCTCAGGAAATGGTATTGTGACGCTCTTACCAAACCTATAATTTTGTAGGCCCGATAACCCTATTGCAGCTGATAGTATTGATGCCCCATGGATAATCTTAGTTTTAATTCCCATCTTTTCAGCCTTAATTCTAAGGGCTATATGAGTAGTCGCAATCATAGGATCACCCGGAACAAGAAAAGCCACTCTGTCATGCAAGGCCTTATCAAAAATTATTTTACCATCCTCGTCCTCAACATTCTTTCTTGAAACTATAATTATGTCTTTTCCAACGATTTTCTTAAACTCTTCGAGCTTAAAGCCGGGCATCAGGCTCGTATAAAATTCGGCGAAAACATAATCTGCTCTCTTGACCTCCTCAAGGCCGCGGAGCGAAATATCAAAGCAGTCGTGGAGACCTAACCCGACAAATATGAGCTCACTCATACCAACACCATAAAGGAGAAAAGTTATTAACTATCCAATTAACTTATCTTTCTTCTGAGAAAAACGTGGGCCCGTAGCTCAGCAAGGTAGAGCGGCGGTCCTGCCCCTAAAAGGCGGCGGGGCTGATGCTCTTAAGCCGCTCTGAGGAGACACCCGCGAGGGCGCTCTGATGGCATCGGGGCGCTTCGGGAAGGTCGAGGGTTCAATTCCCTCCGGGCCCGCCACTTTTTAAATTCTGAGCCTTATACAATTCATGGCTATAGAGTTGCCCCTTATGTCCATTTAAGGAGCTGGATTTGTGGGCATTTGAGCCTTAATTCTAATTCTAAGGGCTTTCTTCTGAGGGCCTATATCCTTTCAACTTTAATTCTTGTTCCATTTCTTACGGTGCTGAATAAGTCTATGCCCTCCACGACCTGCCCGATCAGGTTTACTGGACTATGGGGGCGCATCTCTTCAAAGAATATACAGAAAGCTCTTCCAAGGGGCCAGTATGCTATATCACCTTTCTTCACAACCTCCCTTGGCTTCTCAATACCCATCCTTAATGGTATCTCAAAGTACACTTCACTTTGCCATACAATCGCTCGCCCCTCTAATGGGAGGAGTTTAAGGACGGCATCTACTGTTCTTGGGGAGAGAATTCTTATTAAAGCTCCTCTTGCCTCGCCAAGCCCCTCAATAAGCATTTTTATTGGTATCCTGGATATGCTTGACATGACAACCAAAATAATTTAAATTAAATAACTTTTTAATAATAATTGGCGAGGCGAAAGTGCCCGCCGGTAAAAACGGTTTTCCGGTAGTTTTAACTGCGGATAGAACGTTGTTTAGTGATTGCAGTGGTTTCGGCGGCGGAGACTTTTTAGCCTGCCTTCCCTCACGCCTTATCCCAAAGTTTATCTTAAATTATTTTCTTTGCCCAAGAATCTCTTCAAAGGATGGAAAGGCTATCTTAGCTCCATATTCACTTAGGAAGATCGAAGCTATTTTAACTGAGAGCGGCTTTGAGGAAAGTGAGGTTGCTATTGCTAACCCCGATGATCTTAGTAAGGTTATTGGCATTACAACCGTTATAGCCATGTACTGCTGTAGAATTTAGAAAGCTCCTTATTAGCAGCGTCATTAGGAAGCATAGGGGCATATCAAAATTATTGTCGGCTATTATTTAGAAGGTAGTTTTATCGTCTTTCGAGGTCTGTTATGCTGGCTTGTAAATTTTTATATGTCTGCCGCTTGAAACGAAAGTGATTATTCCCTGTTTATGGAGCTCCTTAAGGAGGTCTTTTGCGACGCTTAGGCGTAAGTTGAACTTTGAGGCAACCGTATATGGTGTTAGAACTCTCATTTTCTGTATCTCCTTTATAATTTTCTCATCTCTCGGGTTCGGCATAATTGCGCTTGCAGGCTTCTTCTCCACCTTTACTGGAGCTTTAGTTTTAGTCTCCTTTGCCCCCTCCTCTTTTAATTCCCCCCTTAACTGAGCCTTCTCGGCTTGTGAGAGAGTTGGCTTCTTCTTCCCGCCCAATCTATTCTACCCCCAATTCCCCTTATATGAGGAGACAAGCGGAATTTATAAGTTTCTCCCCCTACGCAACTGCACTTACTTCAGCTCTTCGAGCTCTCTTCCATTCCTCAATAGGTATTCCTAGTGCTTTTTCTATTATCGGTCTGTGTATTGAGTTCATTGTGCAGAATGGTATTATGCGGCCGTCTGGAATTGCGTAATGTATGACACAACGTTGTACTCTCTCGAGATCAAAGTTGTATGGATCCATAAAGTGCATGGCTGAAATTAGTATCATCCTTCTGTGCAGATCTCCTAAGGATTTATAGCTGCCCGTCTTTAGAACTGGCCATACATATTTCCTAAGTAGGTTGAGTTTAATGTATCTTAATGCTCCTATGAGACGTAGCTTTGCCCCTAATTTATGGCCCCCTTCCACCTCTCTGTAAACTTTCTCCATAGTCTCAATAAACTTGTCCACTTTCGCATACCTAGTTATGGAGACAATCTTTCCATCCTCAACGAAAATGTACGTTGCCATCCCACAGTGCGGGTGGGCCGTAAATTCAACATAACGTCTGCCTTTAATCGCTCCAACCGCTTTAGAGACTGGAACAACGGTGGGCACTGGATAGAAATCTGTTCTCCTTATTTGGCCGCCAGTTTGCTCCTCAACGAGCTTTATCCAGTCTGGTATCGTTATGCGCATATTCATCCGCTCTTCAGCTGGGAGTCTCCCACATAATGAGACTGGTTGGAAGTTAACGCAGCGGACGACATCAAAGTTTTCTACCGCAAATCTTATTATGCCGCCAACTTGGCCGTCATTAACGCCCCTTATAAGCGTGCAAACTAAGACTACGCTGTCGATACCAGCTTTCCTGCAGTTCTCAATAACCCTCTTTTTAACCTCAACTAGATCAACGCCTCTGGTAAACTTATAGACTTCCGAGGTGAGACCATCGAATTGGAGGTAAACCGTGCTCATGCCAACCTCCTTAAGAGAGCGACAGTAATCTAAGTCAGAAGCCATTCTGATGCCATTAGTGTTAACCTCAACATGCTTAAAACCTAATTCCTTAGCCATTCTGATGATCATTGGGAGATCATCTCTAATGGTCGGCTCCCCACCAGACAATTGTAGTGCATCCGCCGGGACTGGCCTATTATTGCGTAGGTTTATCAGCATACTCTTTATCTCATCCAACGTTGGCTCGTAAACGTAGCCTGTTGTGCCAGCTGTTGCAAAGCAGACTGGGCAGCGTAGGTTACATCTGTTTGTTACATCTATTATTGCTAGTGCAGTATGTGATTTATGTTGGGGGCAGATTCCGCAGTCATGTGGGCAGCCATTTTTAATGGTAGTTCTGGGGTTCTCAATACCATCGCCGACGAAATCAAATTTCTTCGCCCGCTCATAAAGCTCATAATCAGACCAATAAACATCTTGGAAAAATCCGTGCTCTGGGCACTCCTTCCTAATATATACAATATTATTCTCCTCAAAGATCAGAGCTTCTAAAACTCTCAAGCACTCTGGACATATACTTTTAGTACGCTTTATCTCCCTCATTCGTCCACCACATCAGATAAGTGTATGCAGCATGGAGTATAATAGGCTTTTCAAATAAAACCAGAATTAACCTTAATAAACGCCTAGTCCTTACTAAAGACTTTAGAAAGAAGGTTGGGCGTGTCTAATTGAAGAGAATTAGGATTAGATGTGATAGGATTGGTGTTATAGAAGCTAAGCTGCTAGAGGATAGGAATCCGAGAACCGCAGCAGCAATCTGGGAGAAGCTTCCCTTTGATGGGATAGCCCACAGGTGGGGCGACGAAGTATACTTCACAATACCTGTTGAGCTCAGTGAGGAGAACCCGCAGGAAGTTGTTGAAGCAGGAGATATAGGATACTGGCCCCCGGGGAGAGGATTTTGCATATTCTTTGGGCCAACGCCAATAAGTCGGGGGAAAGAGATTAGGCCAGCTGATCCAGTAAACGTCTTTGCGGAAATTATTGGTGATCCAAAGGTCTTCAAGAAGGTTAGAGATGGCGACAAAATTAGGGTTGAGAGGGTAGAAAGCTAGAGAGATCTTGGAGAGCCTTTTAACTCTATGTCCACCCTCTTTTTCTTATCTTCTCACGATACTCATTAGATATCCTTTATGGTTTTTGAGCTCTTTGCAATTTCATAGTGGACCCAACTCGCCCTAGACTTCTCATCTAAATCTAACATAAATAAGGATCCAAAACTCAACCTAAAGCATCATTCATCAGCTCAAACGATAAACTTTAAAATAAAGGGAGATGAAGGAATTGTCTTCTTCACCGAAATTTCCACTGTTTTATCCTACCGTTATTGTGAATACTTCTATGGGCTTTATCTCCATCAGCTCAACGGTCGCAGATATCGGCTTGAACTCGCCTCTTGAGCCAACTTCGTAGCTTATCGTTAGTCTCGCCGGCTTATCAGAGGCGTTACGCCTATTAAGCTCCTCAATTATCTTCCCGGCCAGGCTGACCCAAGCCCTTTTATTCTCTTCTTTGACTTCAGGTGGAGCCTTAGTATAGAATGTGGAATAAAACCACCTCTTAGCTCTAAACAGCGCACCTCTGCTCGTCGGAGTCATCCTAAATCTCTGAACCTGCATAACATAGACCTCCCCTATATTAAAGAGAGAATATTAATATTAAACAAATATAAAACTTGCAAGCAAAATGCGGGATAGCATTTTTAAACTCCTCATATTAATTATAACTTATTGATTAGCGGCGCGGGGTCGTCGGCTAGCTTGGTCTAGGCTACGAGGCTTGGGCCCTCGTGACCCAGGTTCAAATCCTGGCGACCCCACCAGTCCTACAAGTCCAAATCCACTTTAAATTCTCAGCTCGACTAAGAAAACCGCCAAGCAGAACTATAATAAAAGGCTTTATTAGTGATCACAAGGTGGGTTCTGAGTTAAGTAGAGATAGATGGTATTTCATTACCTCTACTTAACCCTTCCCTCTCGATTAGCTCATTGGGGGAACCCTTCTCCCCGCATCTGAAGGTTTAATACTGCTACTATGTCTCTATCCATTATGAGGCTGCACTTTTTGTATCTCACCAGCCTCCCCCCATAGGAAGCCATGCTTCCTGAACAGAGCTAATCCATTGCGGAACTTTAATGACTGGTTTCACTAAGAAGATAACCTCAAACTCTCCTTCCATCCTTTAATCCTTATTTCATACGCCCTCTTCTTAGCCCCCTGGGTAACCCCTATCTTTAATCACTACGTGAAATCCAAGCCTTGTAAGTGCTTCATAAGCAATATCTATCAGCGTTAGATTCGAATTGTATATACGTATACTCATGGTTCCTTTGCCTTCATAGCACAACCCCTCACTTTCGTAAAATCCTCTTAAAAAATAGGGTTCGTAGCCTTTTATTAACTCTTTTATATCCTTAGACGATAAAGATTTGTAAAATTCATAAAAGGTTTTCGAAAAAGCTCTAACAACATATTGTATTTTCCATCTAGGATTGTGTTTGCTTCTATCTTCAATATCAATTCTAGGTCTCATACCGAGCTTTTCAAGCGCATGGGCAAAGCTTTCAGCAAAATCTCGTTCAGTCGTTCTCAATTTTATGACGTACTCGTGCTTCTTTTTTTCTCTCGTATACCGAGCCATCACCCATTAAAACGCCTAGTATGTAGGCTAATTCCTTCGAGGAGTTCATAGATTTATCATCTACCTGCCTACATATAAAGATTTTTTTCTATAGAGACTGGGGCAGGTTTTAGATGATTTGGCTGAGTTAACGTATTTTACTGGTAGGTTAAGCCATTTAAGCGTGTATTCAAGCATGAACTGGAAGGTTCTTATGTTCCACTTTGATAGCTTTCGGTTCATGTCCTTCGAGCCATTAAGAATTAGAATACTTCTTGAGGAGCATCTTTGATGTATTAGGCTTACTCTGCCGCTTACTTTCATAGGTTCTGTGAATATGGTAGAGTTCTCTTAAGTCATAGCGCTTAATCTCGCCATCTATGAATGCCGTTACATTCGTTAAGTTAACGTCAAATGACGCCCACTTCTCAGCCTTCGGCTCAACGCTCTTCTTAACCGTTACTATAAGCTCCCTCCCAGTTAGAATCAACCCTCCAATCCCATCGAAATCTCCGCGAACCCAAGGATACTTTGTTAAATCAACCTCAAGATAACGTTTATTCGGTTCAATGCTTATCTTCAGAACCCGTTTCTGAAGCTGAAAAGAGTGCTCTTGATGTAGACTGCTCTTTTAGTTATCTCAGGCTTACCTTCAGCTTTCCCCCTATTGTAGAGCGTTATCCAGCCCTTAACAAGCCCTATGACAGAGCTTATTGCTGAATCAACGTAGTGTTTGGAGTATTTCCACTCTCGTAGGCAATTCATCTCTAAGCCTTTTCCTATCCTCTCTATCGAATTCAAGGTGAGCCTTCTTAGAAATTTTAACATGTGAGAAGATTGCGTCTAAAGCCTTCTGCTTAACTTTGAAGTATTCTTCGATTAAATCTCTCGGTGCTTCTACTGGGATCCTGTAGCTTTTAACTGCTTCCATAATCTCACTCTTAGGATATCGGAGCTTCCCAGTTGGGAGCCTAACTGCCCTAATAATCCCCTCTTCTGCCACTTCCAAAGCGTTTTAACTGAAATATCGAACTTCTTAGCAACCTCAGAGGGACGTAAGAGTTCTTCTTCCATCAAAGAATAAACAAGTATTTAAACCTATCTATTTTGAAACTGCTATCTTAGGCATTACGCGCATGTTAATCATGATGTGAGATGGGATGAGAATGTTATAGAAAAGAGAAAATTGTGAATATGCTGTTTGGTCATTTTGTAGAGTGGCTTTTAATCATTACGATCGATGCTAATATCAATATTAGGCTGTAGACTAATAGGAGTAACAGCGGTTTATCTAATAGTGAAGATAATGTGTTGATCCACTCGTTCATAACCTTGATGCCCTCATGAGCCGTCATGTTTAAATCTGCTACATGCCATATAGCATTCCCTATCATATCTCGAGTAAGCGAGGTTACAACGGCCTTAAGTCCAAAAAGATACAGTGACCCTAACACGCCCAGAACACCCAATATTAAAATTATAAGGCCAAGTAATCGACATAATCCAGACACCACAAAACACCCATGAAATAGTTTATTTTATTCCAGAATTAATAATTTTGTCTCAGTGAGAACTGTTTGTTGTAGTCAAAGGACTAATAGATGGGGAGAGGGGGTAGGTTTAGGATGGCTCTCGAGTAAGGTATCTTTTATTGCTTCTCGTTTTCCTAAATTTTGGTCATAAAGCACAGGATGTTCTCCCTTTTATGCAGTTCACTCGAGTCTATTCTAAGATGACCTCACAGATTTCGCTTAAGTTATCTAAGTTGTTTGCTTTAATCTTCCCGTCGCTGATTGTGTATAATGCTTCATCTATGTAGAGCGTTCTTTCAACCTCGTATGTTGGGTTGATCTCGTCACCCTCCATATGGGTTATTCTGCCCCTTAACACTATGCCATCCTCTGGTGAGATATGGAATATGTAGGCTCCTTGGAATACTGGTCTGCCATATATCCAAGGCGGCCTCCCCCTCGGATAATCCTCCTCAAATATCCTCGCCTCTAGAATAGGGATTACTAGTAAGCTTCTTCTCTTATCAAAGAGTAATGCATGATGGTCGAGTAGGGCTGGCGAATCTGTACCCCTATCGCCTATAATTATCTTGGCAACCTCTCTTGGATGCTCGATGTCTGAGATATCGAAGAGCGATATCTTTAGGCCCTGATACCAAGCGAAGTCCCCCTCTTCAGCCGGGGTGGCCTCCTTCCCAATTCCAATTAGGTAGTCCTCACCATAAGGATGAAGGTAGTCGCTATATCCCGGTATTTTAAGCGCGCCTAAGACCTTTGGGCTGGAGGGATCTGAGAGGTCGATTGTGAATAATGGATCAACCTTCTTGAATGTTACTAAGTAGCATCGTTTTCCCATGAAACGCGCAGAGTATATTCGTTCCCCGGGGGCTAAGCCCTCAATCTTCCCAATAACCTTCAAGTCTTCCGCATCTAAGACGTACACATTGTTGCTTTCTGCCCTCATGCCCTCACCGAAGGGTCTATAAGGCGCCGTCGTTGTAGCCACTCTAAAGTATCCCTCATACTCATCCATTGAGAACTGGTTTAGCACTTTGCCCGGAACCTTACCTCCAGCTTCACATCTAATGTTCAGCCCATGCACAGATATCCTATAAATTTCCGTTCTGCCCCAGCCACCCAGAAATCTATCTAGCACTGGAAGGGCTATGTAGAGATTACTCCTAGACATGTACATGCATGACGCGTATCCCGTTAATACAGATTTTACGGCCACGTGGCCCCCATTTAAAATATCTAAGGCTACTATTAACGTGTAGCCTGAGGGAGCCTCTATTGAATCGGAGTAGTATACATCAGATGGGGAGATCTCCCTCCAGACGCCATTAGTTGCCCATCTTGGAAGGAGGGTTTGGTTCCCCGCTAATACTGGGTGTGCTAAAACTACGTAAACGTAAGCATCTATCATTCTTGAAGATATGTAATTACCCTCAAATGTGACTTCACTGGTAATCTTAGGCTTCTCTGGGGCTGAGACATCAAAAACTTTTATTAGTAATCTCCATGGAAAATATGGTACTAAGAGAGGTATGCCGCTCTTTTCTGGTAATGGGTTGATCCCAGCGGCTTCCTCGATGAGAGCGATGAGTCTTCCTTTGCCTATAAATAAGCCGATAACGCCTCCATTAAGGTTAATCTTTGAAAGAACCCTCATCTCTTTAGGCGGATAAGCTTTAATAATGCTTATCCATCCTTTATGAGAAGCGACGTAGATTAGTTGCCCGTCCGTTTTAACTATATCAGCTTCATCAACACTCTCGACCTGGATGTTTGTCAAAGAATATTCTGACGCCTTAAATGCAGCTTCGGCAGGGGCAGGTACGGCTAGCGGGGTCCTAGCAAAGCCTACAAACCTCCTTATGAGAGGATCCGTCTCTACAGCCTTAACTTTGGCGCTAACAAAGTTTAAAAGTTCATCTTTTGATTTAAAGGTTTTCAGGCTGCCGGGCTCTGTACTCGTCCACTCGAAGGATATAAGCATTGTCCACACAACGGTCGCTGCAACTAGAACTAAGAACACCACAACTAGACACTTATAACCCATCAAATTTTCATCACCACAAAAATATACGTGCCGCGGCTTATTGCTCTATGTTTTAGTACACTTGTTCAAGTGGATTGAACAGTATTAAAATTAAATATTGTTCTTTGGTTAATTGTCCTATGGAGTCCTTTATGAGCGAGGCCGACTTAGAGGCTAGCCTTAAAGGCAAGACACTTAGAGTCTACATCTACTTGCTGGAGAAGTCTGGGTCTAAAGTTGGCGTCAGAGAGGTTCAGAGGGCGCTGAAATTCTCTAGTCCTAGCTTGGCGGCATACCATCTTGACAAGCTCGTCTCCCTTGGGCTGGCGGATAAAACTGCTACTGGCGAATACTTCCTCACGCAGGAGGTTAAGGTCGGGATCCTAAAGCTCTTCGTCCGAATGGGGAGGTATATGATACCCAGGTTCGCGTTCTACGCGGTGTGGATGACGAGCATGCTCATCATATACATAATCCTATATGAGCACACATGGAGCATACACAACATCGTGGCGCTAATCTTCGGCATATTAGCCTCAATAATCTTCTGGACGGAAACTATCAAGCTGGTATTGGAGGGTCGTTCAAAAACATAGAATAATTAAAGGGTACTGAAAAGTATTTTATAGAGGGTGAAATTTGAAGAGAAACCTGCTCAGCCTAATGCTCGCAGCCGTACTCGGAGTAACTATGATGCTAGCGCCTCTTCTACTTTTACACACAGGCATGAAAACGATGGGGGATTGGGAAAGAGCAACTTATGTGAGCAAGAGCGAGAGCGGAAAAATTATAGCCACGCCCAAACTTGCTCCCCCAACCCTTGGGGTCATTTTGCCTGAGGTTGCATTAATCGTTATCTTAGGGGCCATCCCGGCTGCGGTCACCTTTATACTTATTAAAAGAAGGCTAAAGGCTTAGGGAGAAACCGCATCTTATATAACATTGCTTTTATTAGCTTAGCCTTATGATGGCCCAAAATTTTTCTCCCCATTTAGAAGCTAAGGTTTAGGGTAAAGACCAATTGGGCGGATCACTCACCTTTCAAACAAACCATTATGAGCAGGAGCCCTTTCACTTCAGCGTTATTACAAAAATAAATATGTGGTAGTAAATAATTTCTCTTACGATCTTCTTGATTAAGTTAGAAATCAGCTTCTTCCAAGCCTAGTTCTTTAAGTTTCTCCTTAGTTGGGATTCCTTTTTCATCCCAACCTCGTGCCCTATAGTAATCTTTGACTAGAATTTCCTCCTCGAAGACTTGGCCCCTTGCTGGTGTATCATCCCTCGGAATCGCTTCCTTAGTTATTCTTTCAGGCATCCTATCATATATGGCGTCGATGCCATCCCTAGCGCTTATGGCCCTTTCAAGGGTAAATATTCTCTCGCCAACAAGTAGTAGATGTTGGGCATCGAACTCTTTTATGCCAGTTGCCGCCTCTAGAAGTTTTGCATAGAGGGCTAGGGATACACCGCAGAACAATGTGACGAAGATGCACCATACGCCAGTCTCATTTGCGGCAGTCTCATCCTGAATATACTTGGCCAGCTCCCCCTTCCCCTCAGTGGCAAATGGATCAACCTTCTTACCCTTAAATGGGATTCCAAACTCCTCAAAAGCACTAACGCCTATGGTGTGGCTTGCACCTATCGGGGACGTCGCCATACTGAGCCCAAAGGCCTTAGCCCTCCTCGGGTCATGGGCTGGTAGCTCAAGCCCCTTAACGTGCATAGCGTATTTCTCGGCCCCCCTACCTATTATCTCAGCTGCCCTCCTAACACCCTCAGCGAGTATATTTCCAATACCAATTCTAAGGGCTATTCTTCTGACGAGCTCGCAGATGAGATCTGGATCACCCCACCTAAGATCAAATCCATCAGCTTCGCTCTTACTGATTATCCCCTTTTCATACAGCTCTATAGCAAAGCCGATAGCTGAGCCGGCTGATATGGTGTCCAGCCCATACTTATCAGCCAGCATATTAGCGTACGTTATAGACTCGATATTAATATTTCCAAGATTGCCTCCGAAGGACCAGTGGGTCTCATATTCTGGGAAGTCCCATACAATGCCAGCATAGGGGCCCCTTGTAAGCTTAAATATCTTGCCGCAGCGGACCATGCATCCATAACACCCATAGTGCTTCACAACGTATCGTGAAAGGTTTTCAGGCTTAAACATCTCTATCCCCTCTAGTTTTTCTTGTTTATAGTTATATGTTGGAAAACAGCCGCCTAAGTACTCGCCATAAACCGCTATGTTTGTGCCTAAACTGTGAAAGGCCTCAAAGACCGGGCTCTCTTTAATGACCTCTATTTCTTCCCTTACAGCCTCCTCGAAGGCTTTCTCATCAAAAATCTCTGGTCTCTTCGAGCCTTTAACGACTATAGCCTTAAGATTTTTTGAGCCCATGACCGCACCTCCCCCTCCTCTTGAGGCAGTCCTCATATCATCCGTGACTAATGCGGATATCCTCGCCAGTCTCTCCCCCGCGGGTCCTATTATGACCATCCTAGCATCTCTGGCAGTTTCCTCCCGTAGGAAATCCCTGGCGGCGTCAGTGGTCATCCCCCAAACTTTATCGGCATCCCGAAATTCAACACCATCATCATGTATGTGCACGTAGGTTGGTTTCTCAGCCCTGCCTTCTATCACTAAAGCGTCGTAGCCGGTAAATTTAAGCTCGGCTCCAAAGAAGCCGCCGCCAACGGACCTGAAGTAAGTGTTGGTTAGTGGCGATTTAAACTGGGCAATCCATCGATGCGCGCCTAAAGCCTTTGTGCCTGTTAGAGGCCCGACGTCAATAACCAGTTTATTCTCGGGGCTAAGTGGATCCACCCCGGGAGAAAGCTCACGCCACAAAATCCAGGCACCGAGACCCCTGCCACCAATAAATTTCTTAACAACATCTTCTTTTAGAGACTCTGCAGTAGCCTTTTTATTCCTTAAATCAATCCTCAAAATCTTTCCCATCAATCCATACAAGGATGACACCCTTAATCTATCCAAGAGTTTATTTATTTAAGGTTTAAGTAAAGTAGGCGCTTAAGCGAAGCGGGCAAGGGTTTAAGCCACGCTATCTGTTCATTACTAAAGGTTTAATCATTCATCGAGGTCCCTCACCTGTCTCTAAATGGTATCGGGATTATTATTGGAAACCACCAGAAGAGCGGCCATATTACATAATGCTCCTCATATAAGGTTGTCCTCAGCGTAAACGTTGTTCCACACTTTCTACACCGCAGTGTTCTCATTCCAATAATATCGAGTTCTTTTGATCCGCATCTAGGGCACATGTAATCCTCAACCTTTAGGGGCGCATAGTAGATTCTTGGCCTTCTGAACCATCTAAGAATCGATATGAATACTATGAGGAATATCATTAAAAAGACGAGTAAAAACACTATACTTACAATCATAACCAGAGTTGAAGCTTCTATAGGCATTTTAACCACCGCAAGCTAGGGATCAATAAGCAACCATTATTAAATTCGTTTTCGTTGATATACGCTTTTAGATCACTGAGCTCATTTTGTTTCTGAGAACAATTAGGGTGATTCGCCTTGCGCGCTGAGGAACTGAGGAAATATTTCCTGAAGGTTTATCCAGGGTGCTCTAGGCGGAGGATTGATGACCTCGTCTCAGCGATCATTTCTAATAAATTCTGGAAGGTTCACTCAGATAAAGATGACGCATATTACGCCATCGCCCTAACGAGGGCACGTATCCCATATATGGGTGGCTTCAAAGCTAAGTCAACTGCCCCGGGAATAATAATTGTATCCCGAGGGGCTGCGCGTTTCTGCAGGCGCGGGAGAGTGCTCGTTGCAAAAAGGAGAAATAATGTTTTTACCTCCGATACGGTTATCGATTGGCCAGCATTCCTTAGAATAATCAAGATGGATGAGAGTTTAGTTTATCGGCGTCTAGTTGAAGATCTGAACCCACCGGCATTTCTGAACAGAAGGAATCTTTCGTTTCTACTTAATACCCAGAAAAAAGAGGGAGAATAAGTTGTAATATTAAATATTAGATCATTTGTCTTACTTCATGAAAAATCCATGAGAGGTCTGGCCGATTCTTTCTCTCATTAATCCTTTCAGCTAACGCATGCGAAATTATTGGGAGAGCTATTGTCGCATCACAGTAGCATTGAACGTTTCTCCCAGCCCTACTTTCTTTACCCCAGCTTATAGCCTCCTCAAATGTGCAGCCGGATAGGCCTCCCCAATGGGGCGCATCAGTTGTTATTTGAATTGCATATTTATGTGGGACTGGAAGACTATATCTTCCGTCATTGGTTATGCTCGCGCCTATGGCCGTCAATTGAATGAAGTCTTTAGGCACGCCCCCACCTACATATATCACGCCAGTATCCTTTGACCTCCTCTTTATATCGACGAGCTGATCAAAGTCCTTCATCTGATCCACAATTATGCTAAATGCCCCCTTGCTCCTCCGCCTATTCAATATATACGCAATACCATATGCGCTGTCAACTATAGCTGGGCAGAAGACTGGCAAATCGTTCTCATAAGCTTTCGCTATAATACTCTTTACCCCTATCTCTGACAGATATTTGCCAAAGAGGTGGAGGAACTCCGCTGAGGAGTATCTATAGCCTGCTTTCAAGGTCATCATAAAGTCAGCTATTAGGTTTTCCATTTCTTCGTACTCATATTCGTCGGCGAACACGTCGTAAAATCTATCTATTCTGTGTCTCGCCAAATCTTCGTCGTCAACGAAATAGTGTCCCTGCCAATATGTTCCGCCCATAGCCTCTAGGATGTCCTCCGATATATTTGCGCCGGTTGAGACAATGACGTCTATGAAGCGTTTTTCAATGAGCCAATTAATTATTTTCCACTGGCCAGTCGTGCTCATTGATCCAGCAAAGCCGAAAAATATTGTCACCTCGTCTTTGAGCATCATCTCCCAAATATCGATAAGCTCGCCAAGCTTCCTCCCCTGAAAACCTGTTTTAGCCATCTCCGACAATAGCTCAGATATCTTTTTTGGCACCCTAACCTCTATAGGCTCGAGCTTCTTTACAAAATACGGTGTTAATCTCTTCCCCCTCTTCATTTCTCTACACACTTGGCAAAAAATAACGAATTAAGATTCTTTTAACCTTTTTGATAAAATTTTGTTTATTCCGCTTATCATAGCCTCAACGCTTGCCATAACAATATCCTCCCTAGCACCTCTGGCGGAAATTAGGTTTCCATCTTTATCCTCAACCTTTATTATAACTTCGGCAACTGCGTCTGAGCCACCAGTTAGGGCTTCAAGCCTATATTCTGTTAGTCTCACATTAGCTAGATTGCTTGTAATCTTTTGTATGGCCTTAATAGCTGCGTCCACTGGGCCGACTCCCGTCTCGGCGGAAACGTACTCTTTACCATCAATGAGCAACTTAACGGACGCTGTTGGCGTAACCCTGAAGCCGGTTGTGACGACTAAATCGGCCAGCTTAACGATTTCCTCCTCATGGGCCCTGCCCATAACCGCTCTTGCAATCGCAAATAAATCGGCGTCAGTTACAGTCTTCCCTTTATCGCCAAGCTCCTTTACTCGCTCAACAATCTTCTTCAACTGCTCCTCGGTCGGGTAGAAGCCAGCCTCCTCAAGTGTAGCCTTAATACCATGCCTGCCAGCATGCTTCCCAGCGATTATCTTCCGCCGCCTACCGACAAGCTCCGGATCAAAGGGCTCAAAGGTAATCGGCTTAATAACAACCCCCTTTGTGTGTATTCCAGATTCATGCGCGAAGGCGTTTTCTCCAACAATAGCCTTATTTGGCTGAACAGGAACACCAGTTAACCTTGAAACAAGCTTTGAGGTTTCATAAAGGAGCTTAGTATTTACTCCAGTTCTCTTGTTATAGAGTAAGTGGAGGGCCGTGACTACCTCTTCTAGGGCCGCGTTGCCAGCCCTCTCACCCAAACCATTGACAGTAACATGGACTTGTGCCGCACCGGCCTCAACCCCGGCTAACGAATTAGCTACGGCTAGGCCAAAGTCATTGTGGCAGTGAACACTTATCGGGACTTTCAGGACAGCCCTTAACTCCCTAATTAATCTCTCCATAGATCTCGGGCTCATTATGCCCACTGTATCTGGAATATTTATATAGTCTGCTCCAGCCTCTTCAGCTGCTTTGCAAACATTCTTCAGAAACTTTATATCGGTTCTAGTAGCGTCCATCGGTGAGAACTCGCATATGGCGCCATGATCCTTAACATATTTTACTGAATCTATTATGGTCTCAATAACCTGCTCTGGCATCATATTTAAAGCATACTTAATCTGGACATCAGAAGTCGAGATGAATGTATGAATATATTTGACGTCACATTGTAATGCAATGTCAATGTCGCTCCTTAGAGCCCTTGCAAGCGCGCAGACCTGCGCCCTTAAGCCAGCTCTAGCAATCTCCCTTATGGCTCTTTGTTCACCCCTCGAGGCTGAGGGGAAACCTGCCTCGATGACGTCGACGCCAAGCTTGTCAAGTTGTAATGCTATTTCCATCTTCTCCTCCGGAGTCAATGATACGCCGGGCGTTTGCTCCCCATCGCGCAGGGTTGTATCAAAAATCCTTATATAATCCTGCTCCATGCTCATACACCCCTAGATATTGATCTCAGATATTTCGTTGGCTATGGCCTCGGCCATCTCATCTGTCCTCGATCTTCCACCCAAATCTGGCACAGAGAGGCTCTTCTTTAGAGCGGATATAACCCCGTTCTCTATGAGCCAAGCCGCCCTAGAGCATAATTGATCATTGTACCTTTCTCCGAGCCAGTCAAACATCATCTTAGCAGCTAGAATCATTGAACATGGATTGGCCGTGCGTTTGCCAACCCTTGTAGGCGCTGAGCCGTGAACTGGCTCAAAGATCGCGTAGTCGTCACCTATATTTCCGCCAGGAGCCATGCCAAGACCCCCAACGAGCTGCGCAGCCTCGTCAGATAGTATGTCACCAAACATATTTGTTGTAACTATGATGTCAAAGCTCTGTGGCTCCTTTATCAGTCTCATAGCCATGGCATCAACATACTGTTCCTCATAGGATACTGAGGGATACTCTTTAGCAACCATCCGGCATACCTCAGCAAATAGCCCGCATGTAACCCGCATAACGTTTGCCTTGTGAACAGCAGTAACCCTCCTCCTTCTTCTAAGCGCGATCTCGAAGGCTTTTCTCGCTATGCGCTCACAACCTCGCCTAGTTATCACCCTCAAAGCAACCGCCGTATCCTCGTTAACTTTAAATTCAAAGCCCTTATACACGTCCTCAGTATTCTCCCTAACGATAACGAGGTCTATATCATCTCTTAGGCTTGGTGTATTAGGATAAGATTTTATTGGGCGTATGTTAGCATATAAGTCGAACATAAGCCTAAGCCTGACTATTACGTCCGCGGCGGTCTCGCCAACGGGGCCCTTGATACAGACATGTGACCTACGTATACCCTCTATCGTCTCCTCTGGGAGGGCTGTGCCACGCCTTGCATAACATGCATCCCCAGCCTCAAGCTCAATAAACTCCAAGTTTAAGGGAAGCCTCTTTTGAACAGCCTTCAAGACGGTCATAGTTGCTTCGGTCAATTCTGAGCCAATACCATCACCAGGAATTAAGGCAATCTTATACATTATTCCCTTTTCCCCCCGTGACTCTAATCAAATGCTCAATTAATCCTCCATCCCTAATAATCTCGAGAATAAAATCTGGGAGTTTATTTGCAAAGATAACTTCGCCGCTGCCCTCATTAATAATTCTCCCCTCGTCAAGATAGACGTGAAGCATATTGCCCTCGTTAACCTTAGCTGTCACTCCAGGCACCTCTAGGACTGGTAGACCTATATTTATGGCATTCCTGTAGAATATTCTGGCAAATGATTCGGCAAGTATGCACTTGGCACCAGCATGCTTTAAAGCTTGGGGAGCTTGTTCGCGGCTTGAGCCGCAACCAAAGTTTCTTCCAGCAACAATGATGACACCCTCCCTAGCCTTCCTCGGAAAATCTGGATCTACACCCTCCATGGCATGCTTAGCCCACTCATCCGGATCCAAGGATGTCAGGTACTTGCTTGGGATTATGACGTCAGTATTTATGTTATCGCCATACTTAATTGCCCTGCCAGAAACCCTCATGCAGAACCCTCCAGAAAGCGTCTTGGATCGGTAATCTTTCCCTCAATTGCTGAGGCTGCGACCGTCGCTGGCGACGCTAGATAGATCATGGCTTCTGGGCTACCCATCCTACCAACAAAGTTTCTGTTTGAGGCGCTTATGCAGACTTCTCCGGGGGCGAGGAGACCCATATGCCCGCCGAAGCATGCCCCGCACGTCGGGTTAGAGACGCATGCGCCAGCCTTGATGAAGATCTCGATCAGCCCGCTTTCAAGAGCCTCTAGGTAGACTCGTGTTGATGCTGGGATAACTATCATTCTAACTCCCTTCTTGATGCGCCTGCCCTTAAGTATTCTCGCGGCCAACTCAAGATCCTCCAACCGGCCATTTGTGCATGAGCCTAGGAAGGCTTGATTTATCTCCATACCCTCAACATCTTTAACTGGCTTAACATTGTCAACGGAGTGGGGGCAGGCAACCATCGGCCCCAAGGAATCCGTATTAAACTCCATAATTTCCTCATACTTAGCGTCCGGATCACTCTTAAATATTTTAAACGGCTTATCAGTTCTGCTCTTAACGTATTCTATGATCTTTTCATCAGGCTCTATTATGCCGTTTTTCGCACCCATCTCAACAACCATGTTACATAGTGTTAGTCGACCACCTATGCTCATCTCACGTATAGCTGGACCGGTAAACTCTATAGCCTTATAAATCGCCCCATCGGCTCCAATCTTACCAATGACATGGAGAATCAAATCCTTCGGGGTTACAAACTTCTGGAATCTGCCAGTAACATTTATCTTTACTGTCTCTGGGACTCTTAACCATATTCTTCCAGTTGCGAAGACCGCCGCAATCTCAGTTGAACCTGTACCAGTTGCAAATGCACCTAAAGCGCCGTAGGTGCATGTATGTGAATCAGCCCCAACGATGAGGTCCCCAGGTCTCACATGACCCCCCTCAACCATAACTTGGTGGCATACCCCTCCATCACCAACATCATATAGGAGCTCTATATTCTGCTCCCTAGCAAACTCCCTCATAATCTTGTGCAGCTCAGCCGACCTCACCGAGTCCGCTGGAACTTGATGATCCAGTACTAAAACTATACGCTGCCTATCCCAAACCTTCTTAAGACCTATACGCCTGAACATTTTTATTGCCAGCGGCCCGGTTATATCGTTCGCCATGGCCATGTCTACCTTCGCGTCGACTATCTCACCTGGCTTAACGAAATCTAATCCAGCGGCATGCGCAAGAATCTTCTCTGAAATAGTCATTCCGCACATAACTCTTCACTAACTAAGCTTGGTTCTTCTCTAGACCGGACATCTTGCGTATTATTAAGCCAACTTTCTCGAGGGGGTGCTCCTCAATCCCCCTTAATAATCTCTTAAGGTTCTCTCCCCCAGACCTGTATTCGGTAATCCACTCTTTGGCGAACTCCCCGCTTCGCACCCTTATCGCGGCCCTCAGCATGTTCTCCTTAACATGCTCATCTATCACTTTAGGCCCAACACTCAGCCCACCATACCTGGCGGTCTCCGAAACTGCTTTAAGCATACCGGTTAAACCCCCCTCATATATCAAGTCCATTATTAGCTTAGCCTCGTTACAAGCCTCAAAGTATGCGAGTTCAGGTGGATAGCCGCATTCGACCAGGACCTCAAACCCCTTCTTTATGAGCTCTATGAGGCCGCCCACGAGAACTGTTTGCTCGCCTATTAGATCGCTCTCAGTCTCATCTTTGAACGTGGTTTCTATTACGCCAGCCCTAGTGCACCCAAAAGCCTTAGCGATCGCAAGCGCTATCTCCTTTGCTCTGCCAGAATAATCTTGGTATACGGCTATCAATGCAGGTACACCGAAACCGCTGATGAAGGTTTCACGGAGCCTTGGCCCTGGAGCTTTAGGCGCAACCATTATGACATCCACGTTCTTTGGGGGTACAATCTGCCCAAAATGTATATTGAAGCCATGCGCGAAGTCCAAAACCTTCCCTTCAGATAAGTTTGGCTCAATATACTCCTTGTAGATAACTGGTTGAACCATGTCTGGAACCAGCATGAAGATTATGTCACCCGCCTTCACGGCCTCTGGTATCGTGTATACTTTGAAACCATCTAGCTTAGCCCTCTCCCATGAGGGGCCTTCCGGCCTTAAACCGATTATTACTCTAAGATCAGAGTCCCGCATGTTCATGGCTTGGGCTCGGCCCTGACTGCCATAGCCTATGACTGCCATAGTTTTATCCTTGATTACCTCAAGGTTCGCATCCCTATCAAAATATATCTTAACCATAATTATCACCACTCCATTTTAGTAGACTTCATACCCCTTGGGAGGGCAGCTATACCAGTTCTTGCTATCTCTTTTATGCCAAATGGCTTCATGAGCTCTATAAAAGCATTTATCTTCTCTGAGTCTCCAGTCATTTCTATTGTTAATGAGTCATGTGCCACATCCACGATGTGCCCCTTAAATATTTCAGTATAATTTATCACGTCAGATCTAATCTTCGAATCTGATGTACTCACTTTAATAAGAGCCAGCTCCCTAGCAACCGTATATTTCGGATCTAGAATGCTTACCTTAATAACACTTACGATCTTCCTCAATTGCTTAACAACCTGCTCGATGATGGTTTCATTACCCTTAATCGTTATCGTCATTCTGGCTAGATCTGGTTCTTCTGACGCGCCGACGGATATACTCTCTATATTAAACCCCCTCCTCCTAAACATGCTTGAAATTGCATGAAGGACCCCCGGTTTATGCTCAACTATCGCAGAGATCATGTAAAACTTCTCTTCTTTCTCCATACCCCATCAACTCAACATTAAGTTCCTAATATCCTGACCCGGCGGAACCATCGGTAAAACGTTCTCCTCTGAAGATATTGGTACATCTATAACTGTGGTTACATCGCTGTTCAGAGCGGTCTTAAGAGCTCCCCTGAGCTCCCCAATCGACTGTACCCTAATCCCCTGCGCACCATACGCTTCAGCAAGCTTAACGAAATCCGGTATACCATTAAGGTGTACTGCAAAGTAGCGCCTACCATAGAATAACCTCTGCCATTGAGCAACCATCCCCAGAACCGAATTATTTAACACTATTACTATAACCGGTATTTTCCATGCAACTGAGGTCGCAAGATCCTGTTCGGTCATTATAAAGCTTCCATCACCAGCTATATCTACTACTGGGACATCCGGGCAAGCGACTTTGGCCCCTATAGCGGCTGGAAAGCCGAAGCCCATAGTTCCAAGCCCGCCGGAGCTTATGAATGTCCTCGGCTTATAGACCTTCAGGTATAGCGCAGCCCACATCTGATTCTGGCCCACCTCAGTAGTTATTATGGCACCATTAGGCAGAATCCTTCTTATCTCCGCCATCAGGGCTGGCGGCTTAATCCCATCACCCTTTTTTGATTCGGCAACTTCCTCCTGCATTCTTTTAAGCTCCTGCATTCTCTCAAGCCAGGCAGACTTCTCCTTTCTCCGAGCCCTCTCGAGTAGGCGTTGGTATATGGCCTGTAAAGCTCTCTTCGCATCCGCGACTATAGGAATGTGGGGCCTAACGTTCTTACCTATCTCAGAGGCATCTATGTCAATATGTATTATTTTCCCATTCGGGCAGAAGGTCTTAAAGTTTCCAGTGGTTCTGTCTGAGAACCTCATGCCCACAGCCAGCAGCACATCAGCATCCTGAACTAGGTGATTGGCCGCAACTGTTCCATGCATACCAAGCATTCCGACGGAGAGCGGATGATTCTCCGGTATGGCGCCCTTACCCATTAATGTTGTAGCAACGGGCGCGAGCAGAAGCTCCGCTAATGCAACTAGCTCTTTACATGAGTTTGAGGCTATAACTCCCCCTCCAGCGACTATCACTGGCCGCTCAGCTCCAATTAATAATTCAACAGCCCTCTCTATTTGCAATGGATGGGGATCATAAACAGGCCTATACCCTCTAAGCTCGATTTCATCACCAAATTTCACATCGGCCTCCTCTGTTTGCACATCTCTAGGTAAATCTATGAGAACCGGTCCACATCTGCCAGTGGAAGCAACGTAGAAGGCTGTCTTAACGATTTTAGGTATCTCGGTGGCGCTTCTAACTTGAAAGTTACATTTGGTTATGGGCGTTGTTATACCAATTATGTCGGCTTCCTGAAAAGCATCTTTACCTATGAGTGCTCTTGGAACCTGACCAGTTATAGCAACTATCGATGAAGAATCCATGTAGGCAGTTGCAATTCCAGTGACAAGGTTCGTGGCGCCCGGCCCGGAGGTAGCCATGCAGACTCCAACTCGGCCGCTAGCCCTAGAATAACCGTCGGCTGCATGAGCGGCGCACTGTTCGTGACGCACCAAAATATGGTTTATGTCCAAATCTTTACACAGTTCGTCATAGACTGGCAATATTGCTCCGCCGGGTATACCGAATATTACTCCAACCTTTTCCCTCTTCAACGCCTCTATTAAGACCCTCGCTCCGTTCATCAGAACCATCTAGAAAACACCTCCACTGCAATTGCATGATTTTACTTCCAGGAAACCCCTAAATCTCGAGAAAACACGGGGAAACTTTATGCAATTACGCATAGTCTCAAATTTTTGTGAAACATTTCTAAAAAACCATCTTTTAATGTTTATTAAGGTAACAACTCCTCCGTACCCGGCTCTCCCTCACTTTCTGCCCTCCAAGGGATGGAACCGCATATTATTATGCGGATGTCGCTTAAAAATCTTGCTCTATGAAATATGAAAATGGTATCTATTGATTTTTTCCCATCAGAGCGTTTATCCCGCTTATCATGGCATTAACGCTTGCCATCACTATATCCTCATGCACGCCCATCGCCGTCGCCATCCTATCACCTTTACGCAACTTAACTATCACCTCAACCACAGCGTCCGTCCCCCCAGTTATGGCCTTAACATGATACTCTTCTAAATGAATCGGCTCTATAGCTAATACTGCCTTTCTCATGGCGTTCATTGCAGCGTCTACCGGGCCAACACCCGTAGCAGACTCTACAATAATCTTGTTGTTAACGTTGAGCCTAACAGATGCCGTCGGCATAACGTGGTTTCCAGTTACGACTGTTAGCTCTTCAAGCTTTATCGGCTGGAGGGATGGCATCCCCATAACTGCTTCAGCAATGGCCTTTAAATCGGCGTCCGTAACCCTCTTGCCCTTATCGCCTATCTCCTTAACCCTCCTAAATATTTCCTTGAGCTGCTCCTCAGTTGGGCTGATCCCCATCTCTATCAACGCCGCCTTAATCCCATGTATGCCAGCGTGCTTCCCAACAACAAGCCTTCTAACTCTACCCACAGTCTCTGGTGGTATGGGCTCATATGAGAGTGGGTCTGCCAGGATTGCATGGGTGTGTATTCCAGACTCATGGGTAAAGGCATTTTCTCCAACAATAGCCTTATTAGGCTGAATAGGGATGCCAGTTAACCTTGAAACAAATAGTGACGTCTTGTAAAGTAGCTCTGTCCTTATTGGGGTACTCACATTATATTGGATTTTTAGCGACATGACCACCTCTTCTAAGGCCGCGTTGCCAGCCCTCTCACCCAAACCATTAACAGTAACATGAGCAATCTCCACTCCGGCTCTTAGGGCTGCAAGGGTATTAGCGGTGGCTAAGCCGAAGTCATTATGACAATGGGTTCCGAAGGCAGTTTTTGGAAACTCTGCTTTTAACTCGGAGAAGAACTCGTAGGCTCTCTCCGGTGTTAGTATGCCTACAGTGTCCGGTGGGGTGATCCTATCTGCGCCGGCGGAAAGCGCTGTTCTAATCATCTCCTTAAGAAAAGCCATATTGCTCCTTGTAGCGTCCTCCGGCCCAAACTCAACTATTAGCCCATGGTCCTTAGCATACTCAACATGCTCTTCAACCATCTTCAAAATCTCCTCTCTGTTTTTCTGGAACTTACTTTTAATCTGGATATCTGAAGCTGGTATAACTAAAAAGACCGAGTCTACATCACATTTAAGTGCAGCATCTATGTCGCTCTTCACGCCTCTTGCAAAGCTACATACTTCAGCCCTCAAATTTTCCCTGGCAATAAGTCTTATAGCCTCCATCTCACCCTCTGATGCCGCCGCAAATCCAGCCTCTATAATGTCCACGCCTAGCTCATTAAGCTTTTTAGCAATCAAAACCTTCTTTTCAGGAGTTAATGATACGCCGGGCGTTTGCTCCCCATCGCGCAGGGTTGTATCAAAAATCCTTATTTTATCAGCAAAGCGGTTTTTGCGATTAAATAAAGCAATACCCCATTTCGCAAACCTCAAGATCAAAGATATTGCAGGTATTACATATAAAAGCATTTCGCTCAAAATGGCAATAGTACTTCGAGAGCTGGGAAGAATTAGCAAATTATAATCTCTTATATATGTGACTTTTTGATAATATAGTAAAGGATATGCATGGAAACTGAAGACGAGATTCTAAGATCAATCAAGGAAGAAATACGTCGCAGAATATGGGATTTAATGGAGAAGACTAATGTAGCAAGGTTTCCTGGGCCAGTTTATGGGAGAATACCGAATTTTATTGGTGCCGAGACCGCCGCTCGGAAGCTTTCCGAGCAGGAGGAATTTAGTAAGGCTAGGGTCGTTAAGGTTAATCCAGACTCCCCACAGAAGGCCGTCAGATACCTCACCCTTTTGAGCGGGAAAATTCTGCTTATGCCGACTCCGAAGCTCAGGTCGGGTTTTCTGCTCCTCGATCCAAGCAAGATTCCGAAAAGAGCCTACGATGAGGCATCAACAATCCATGGCGCTTTCAGGTATGGTGAGGCACTCGGGCTTAAAGATGTCCCTAAAGTGGACTTATTCGTTGCGGGTTCCGTGGCGGTGTCTAGGGATGGCGTCCGTGTTGGTAAGGGTGGGGGGTATAGTGAGATAGAGTATGGGATACTACGTGAGATAGGCGCTGTAGATGATGACACGGCCATCTTCACAACAGTCCATGACATTCAAGTAGTTGATTTCGTGCCAAAAGAGCCCTATGACCTTGTGGTTAACGCCATAGTAACACCAACAAAAGTTATCAGAATAAACTGTACGGGTGGGAGACCAAGGGGCATATTTTGGGAGAAGCTCTCTATTGAGCGTATTAAAGAAATGCTGATCCTCGCGGAACTTAAAACAGCCATTTTCCAAAAAGACTTCCAAGGGCAGCCTTAAATACTCTTAAGCGGCTGTAACAAGCGCGTAGATACCTAGATAATAAGAATACTCAAATATACATCTAGGCTCAGAAACGGTTGGGGTGAAATGGATGTCAAAATTTAGTAAAGAATGGGAGGGAGCCGAGACTACAATAATTGATAGGATTGTTGGCGCGGTTAGACCGCAGCAGCCCCTAAAATATAAACTTTCATTGGTTATAAAACGTATAGAGGCGCAGGCCCAGGCACTTGATAGAGCTATTAATAGCATGACTGAGAGGGACAAGTCTTTATTTTCTAAAGTGGTCGAAGCATACTCCGGGCATGACATGAGGAGAGCTACAATTTACGCCAATGAGTTAGCGGAGATAAGGAAGACTATAAACCTAATGTCAAATGCTAGGCTAGCCCTTGAGAGAGTTGCGCTGAGACTTGGAACGATCACACATTTAGGTAACGCAGCCGCGGTTATAGCGCCGGTAATGGATATACTTAAAGACATACGCTCCGGAATAGCGGGATTGATGCCGAACGCGGAGCAGGAGCTAGGAGTAATAATGAGCATGCTCGATGAGATAATGATTGAGTCCAGTCACACAGTTGGTGTTGGTGTCGAAACTGAGGTGATGAGCGAGGAGGCTCAAAAGATACTTGAGGAGGCAGCGCTTATAGCTGAGGAGAAGATGAAGGAAAAGTTCCCAGAGCTTATTGCGCCAAAGTCTACCGAGGCTAAGAGTGAAAGTTTACCTAAATGAATTGGCCCGTGGCGATGATCTGTGGGTAAAAGGCTAAAAGCTATACTTACATTGTTTGCAATAGGTCTCTTAGGCTTCATACTTGGCATCGCCGCCAATATAATATACTTTAAAGCCTTACCCATTTTGATGGAGTCCTTCCCCTATATATTTACATCTAGCTGGGTTGCATGGGGGCTTTGGGGAGCGCTAATGGCAATAGTTTGCTGCCTACTATACGCATATTTACGCTAGAAAGCGAATAATGCCCATTATTAAAGCAAAAACCTTAATACTTTTGTTGCAGTAATCTAACGCTTGTGATCCCCTATGTCTGGTGAAGGCAAGAAGTGGGATATTCAAATAGGTAGAGAACACATCTACTTCGAGTGCAACAAAAAATACTTCATTCTCAGAGATATAGGGCAGGGTAAATACCAGTTCATGTTACCTGAGAGCGCCGAGGAAGTAAAGGCTGGCGAATTATTTAATAAACTTAAGCAGTACTTGAGCATGTTAAGTGGACAAGAAACTCTCTAGACTAGATTTCATAAAAGCCTAAAAGAAACGTGAGCGGCAGAAGTCGGTTTGAAGATTGCCATAAATAAAGCATACCCCACAAATTTTGGCGCTAGAAGATAAGTTTCGAAGTAAAGTTTTTAAACTTCCATTTTCATAGAAGAAGAGGGCCCGCGTAATCTCTGGAGTGATTTTAAGGTTTGAGTTCGCTGTTGTATTATGTTCCAGTAATTTCGTGCGCTGTGGTTAGTTTATTCTCTATTTCTTTAGTATGGCGTTTATCCAGAATTACGGTCAGTCTCGAAAAAGTATCTGAGATTTCAAGTCTCATAAGAAAAGGAGCAATTACCTACTTGAATAAGCAGTTCTCATTAGCCCTACTATTCAGCATAGTCTTGGTTGTAATTTTTAATTTATTTTTTGGGATATTGAAGGCGGTAGCCTTCTCCCTAGGGTCTATTTTCTCGGTCTTATCAGCATATATCAGCACGCTAATTACGGTGAACACGAATTCCAAAACTGTCGAAGTTGCTAGAGAGGGTTTCCTTAAAGCTTTCTCCACGGCTTTTAGTGGTGGCATGGTCGCAGGTTTATCTTTAACAAGTTTTGGGCTATTAGCCGTGGTCGGGCTCTACCTATTGCTCCTAGCTTTAGGTCATAATGACGTAACGGACCTTGTCGGTCTAGCTTTTGGAGCCAGTTTGGTTGCTCTCTTTGCGCGTGTTGGTGGAGGAATATACACCAAGGCCGCTGATATAAGTGCTGACGTTGTTGGAAAGATCGAGATGAAGTTGCCTGAGGATGACCCGCGAAACCCGGCTGTAATCGCTGATCAGGTTGGCGATAATGTCGGTGATGTCGCCGGAACCGGCTCAGATGTCTTTCAATCATATGTTTGCATGCTCGTTGCATCGATTATCCTTGGAATGGCCGCATATGGTTTTCTCGGCGCGTTATATCCGCTCATTGTTTTGAGCTTTGGTCTCCTTTCATCAGCAGTAAGTCTGTTCTTTATCCATTTTCCATCTAAAAGTCTCAGGTGGTTGGCGTATAGAGCAACATACGTTCCTGCAATCCTCACTATCATAGCATCTGCTGTAGCGTCACAGTATTTACTTGGAAATCTAAGAATTTTCTTGCCTACGTTAATGGGAATAATATCTGTTCTTCTGCTCGCTCAAATAACTAACTATTACACTTCACCAAGTAGCAGGTTCGTAAAAGCTATTGTAAAGGCTTCTAGATACGGCCCTGCAATAAACGTATTAACTGGTCTCTCCACCGGGCTGGAGGCTGCGCTTCTACCAACCATAATAATCTCAGCAGTGGTCTTCCTCGCCTACTATTTTGAAGGTTTATACGGGATTGCCCTCGCAACAGCTGGCTTTCTATCTATAATGGCATCGTTTGTATCTATAGCAGCCTATGGCCCGATTGTTGATAACGCCGATGGTCTAATAACCATGTCAAAGATGGGTGATGGGTTCCGAAGAACAATGGATGTTCTTGACTCAATTGGTAACATGACAAAAGCTACATGTAAGGTTTATGTTATTGGGGCTTCGGCGTTGGCTCAGGTTGCTTTATTCTCAACCTACCTAACATCTGCGCGCTTAGATGCAATTAATGCTGCTGATCCGCGGGTGATAATCGGTATACTGATTGGCAGCTCGCTTTCCTTCATTCTCTGTTCATTGATCATTAAGGCCGTGAGCAAAGCTTCCCATATTATGATTGAGGAGCTTCGTAGACAATTCACTACTTCTACATTTCCCTTAGAGAGTATGAGAGGAAAAAGTAAACCCGGCTACATTCGATGCATCGAGATAAGCACAAAAGCCGCTCTGAGAGGAATGTTTCTTCCAGCATTTCTTTCGGTTATAACGCCACTCTTAATTGGCTTGCTGCTAGGAAAGGAGGCTCTCGGTGGGCTCATAGTTGGAAATCTGGCTACAACGTTACCGCTCTCTCTACTCATGTGTATAAGTGGCGCATCTTGGGATAATGCGAAAAAGTACATTGAAATTAGGATGCAAGAAAGTAAAGGTAGCTCGATACATGCCGCATCGGTTATCGGCGATACTGTTGGTGACCCGCTTAAAGACGCTGCTGGCCCCTCCTTAGACATATTCATAAACCTTATAGGAACAGCGGCCCTGATGTATATCATATTAATATAATTTTTAACTTGGACTTAGGACTCTTGCATGAGGTTTAAGAAACTAGGCTAATAAGGTCTTCCCTACCTTGAGAGTACCCCGCCGCAATTATGATATCGCCAGCTTCAATCCTCGTATCAGGTTTTGGCCTAATAATTTTATCTCCCCTCTTTATGGCGAGAACCCATATTCCAGTCTCTTCGGGTATACGTGCTTCTCTAAGAGTCTTACCTATTAGGGCGGAGCTTTGGCTCACTTTCGCATAGACAACAGTTTCTTCAGCGCTTTCAACAGTCATCCTAAGGACAGGGTGCGGTTCAATACCCCTCAGAATTATCTCAGCTATTTCAGCCGCAGCATCAGAGATCCTCTCAGCGGCCACTCCAAGCCTTATGAGACCAAGTATACCCTTTGCTTCGCTTTCCACGAATCCGCTTGAAAGAACTAATAATTCAAACTTTGTATGGAGCTCGTCAATATATTCCTCGAGCTTCTGAACCTCCTCGGCGAGCTCCTTGCTATTAAGCATTAACGCTGAGTAAGCTAAGTCAATCATCAATTCAGAAATATCTTTAAGTTCAACAAAATATTTGATAACGTCCTTAAATCGGTCCTCCCATACAATCTTCCTGATGATCTCTTCCTCTCCCTTTACAATTTTCTCCCCAACCTTCTCTCTAAAACCGTTTATGCCATCCTGCACCCCACGCACGATGATAATATCACCGCCCCTAATGACCTCATCCTCTTTCGGATTTATTACCCAGTCTCCTCCCCTACGAATGGCTATTATATCTATCCCCATGGATGCTGGATCTAAGTTGCTTATCTTCATTCTAACAATTGGGGAGTCTTCAAGGATTTTTATTCTTGCCAGTCTCTCCTCAACCTTCTCAAATATATCGGCTATAATTGGATGTACGCCAATTTCATGAAGGACTATATTTGCTATGTCGCCAGCCGCATCTGAGATTTTGTCGGCGGCGGAGGCAACTTTAGCAACCCCTGATAAGATCTTTGCATCCTCTGCATCCCTTGCGGCAAGCATTACTGCCATATTGAGGAAATAAGCCAGAGTATCGATCCTTTCCTCGAGCTCTATCACATCTTCGGCCAAATCCTTGTCTCCAAACAATGCTGCCGAATACGCTAGGTCTATCATTAGCTCAGAGAGATTCTTCATTTCTAAAAGTATTTCTCTCACGGGTATTGGCCGATACTTTATTTTCTCCTTCTTCCCACGTTTGTACATCCTACTGTTCTCTCCATCCAATATTTTATTTTATCTTGGCAGTTTTTAAATCTAGTGAATTTCTGTCCTCTATCTGAGAATTAAGAGGATAGCGAGAAGCAGAGATAATGTAGCAACACTATCTGCAAGGGAACTCTCTATAGGAATAACAAAGTTGTCCGGGTCGAAGCCTTTTTTAAAGGTTAAGATTGAAACCAGGTATGATATAAGAAGTATTAGTGGGACGGCAATAGCATTAACTATTAATAGAACTGAGGTAAGCCAGGTAAAATGTGGTGGACTGAGTAATCCGTTTAACGTCAGCGACACTACTGAAATGGCGGTAAAAATTATTAGTGAGGAGAGCCAGGAGGCAGAAATGTGTTCTTTAAGTCTCTTTAGGTCTTTAAATGATGGATTAATTAGACCTAGAGCGAGCTTTGTTGTTGCTGTTGCGCCTACAACGGATCCCACGTCGCCAATCATGTCAATTAGTGATGGATAAACTGTGTATACCTCCCTTCTCTCCTCAATAATGGCACTTATCCTCTCAAGAAAGGTCCCGGTAATATTAACTATGAATGCGACTATAAGCAGGGTTAACAAGGTCTCCTTTATATTTCTAGTAAATTCTTCATCACGTATATTGCGTAACATTGTAAAGGCTGCGATGACTAAATAAAGGACACTAATAATAATCACAGTGATTTTTCCTGCGTTGCCTAAAAGAAAGAATGTAGAGACAGTTAAGGCATAATAGATGGTTATTACGGAATCGGCTACAGAAGACATAATTGGATACACTACAACATCCGGATCCCAGCCAAACCTGAACGAAAAGAAGGAAATGTATGCTGTCAGGAGAGAGATTGTTAAACCTAAGGCCATCGTAGTAATCACATTTAATATAATCTCGATAATATTATTGATTTCAATCCCCCAGAAAAGTATGCCGAAAATGATGGCGATTGTACTCATAAAAAGGCTGGTTATTAGGTTCACTACTATGATTACGTCAAAGATCTTATAAAATGTCCTCGTATTGCCAGTAAACTTGGGATATATTGTGCCAATATGGAGGGCTGTGCCCAGTTTGCCTGCGAGAAGACCCGCAATAACCCCCTTTGCAGTTAAGATTGCGGGATAAATAGCGATTATCCAAGGCGCTAACATGAAGACGCCCAAAAAGTAGGCGAAAATAAAGCCTGCCAGTAGCCCAATAAGGTCAAAAGCGAATGATGTTAAACACTCTCTGAATGCTTTATGGAGGGAGTGTTGAGGGAAACTAAATTCATTCTGGGCGAAGGGCCCCTGGAGCTTCGGATTATCCGGAGGTGCAGAAGAGATTTTCATTACTAAGTACTTTAGAAGGCAATTGCGTTTCTCCGCACTTATCCTTACGCCTATATTCCACACATCTAAAGCCCTTCTTTAAAGCCATCGCTGAACCCAGATCGGGAGTAACCGACACTCTAAAAGGAGAGAACGATCTCCTAAATATACTTTTTAACAAATATTGAGGAAAATAATGAGTACCTGCAGTGACCTATCCCTCCTCCCAGCTGTCGAATTTCACTCTATTTTTATGATCTGCCGCTTTGACTCTGATCGTGAATATGCTAACCCATTTTAAACATAGCAGTTTTGGTGTAGAGACTTTCTTCAGAACATTTTCTGAAGCTAAGAACTGATAATATTGAAAAAGTTTTTGTTGATGAAAATTTAGTGTTTTCACCACCATCTGGCCATTATCACCTTCATGTCCGTGAAGAAGTCTATTGCACCAGTTTGTCCTGTTAGGGGGCCATAGTGGCTTCTTTTTCGCGCTGGGAATGGGAAGTATTGCTGGGGTTGCGCTACAGCCATGTTACATGCTATATTGCCAGCCTTAACGCGTCTAGCAAACTCCCTAAACCATTTCCCACTTGACGTATATATTGTTCCAGTATTGCCGTACTGCCTATTATTGGCTATTTCAATTGCCTCCTCAAAATCCTTAGCTCTCACAATCGGCATAACTGGCCCAAATACTTCCTCCTGCTCTATCTCCATGCCTCTTTTAACATCATCCAGAATTGTTGGACCTAGGAAAAAGCCATTATTGTATTCCTCGGCAACTTTGATGGTTCTTCCATCGAGGAGTGGTTTAGCGCCCCCATCAATCGCTCTCTGAATCATTCCTGAAACCCTCTCCCGCTCCTTTGCGGCCACTAATGGTCCCATGTCAGTATCCTCAAACAGTTGATAACCCACTTTAACTCTCTTCGTTCTTTCCACAATTGCGTGAACAAATTTTTCATACGCCTCACCAACTGTAATCAGTAGGCCGGGTGCCAAACAGCGCTGGCCAGCCATATCGAAGAAACCACCGACTATGTTCTCAATTGAGGGTTCCGGAACAGCATCCGGCATTAGGATAACCGGATTCTTGGCGCTACATTGGCATACAGCCCTCTTGCCATGCGAGCATGCCGTGGCATAAACCCTTTCACCGACAGTTGATGAGCCGACAAAACATACTCCTGCTATCTCCGGATGCTTAAGTAACTCATCTGAAGCTGGCCCCGTCCCATTAATGAGGTTAACTACGCCTGGCGGGAAACCAGCCTTCTTAAACAATTCAACAAAGAAGGTTGTTGGAACAGGATCCAGCGAGCTAGGCTTTATTACTACAGTATTTCCAAGGATTATTGCCCATGGAACAAACCACATGGGTATCATTATGGGGAAATTGAATGGAGATATTATCGCGAAGACCCCTAGTGGCTCCCTAATGCATTCCATGTCTATTTCTGGTACAGCCTTAGCTAAGTTCATAACCTTCCTAGTTAGCATAAGTAGATGAGGTGCGCCTAAAGATGCATCAACGGCCTCGATAGCTCTGCGTATCTCAGCACGCCCTTCTCTTATCGTCTTACCAACATTCCTCGCTATAAGTCTAGCAAAAGTCTCAAGATTTTCTTCCATTAGAATTTTTAGCTTAACTAAATATTGGAGGCGATCAAAGATGGGCAAGTTCGACCAACTATCGAAGGCGGCTGCAGCGGAGCGCACCGCCCTATCAACGTCACTTGATGATAACATCGGCACTTCAGCGATAGGTTTCCCGAGACCGGGATCGTAAGACAAAGTATATTTGTCGGCATCTGCCCCTACATATTCATTATCAATAAAATGTTTCAGTCGACCATAATTCTCTCTTAGTGAAACGCCTTCCATTATCTCACCATCCAACGAACTAAATATTGTAAGCTATAGGGATAATTAACTTTTTTCTGGAGATGTCTCTGCTTGTTAATAAGTATTTTTAGACGCGACTATAATGAGCATAGGTGAATTGCTAAGGCCGAAGGCTAAAGCAGCTGGCATGGACATAAACATTCTACCTTAAATGTATACTCCTAACGGGATAGTTCTAGGGTATACCTATCCCGCAAATCTCTGCTTTTCCAGAGAAACTAATTTTAGGTTCCGTTTTGAAAAGCAACAAGGTTTTTGGTGCTCCGGCCGGGCACCTACATCACGGGTCCAAATCTCTTCCCCGCCGAAGGCCTCTGTTTCTTTACTTTCTGTTTGGGGAAGAGATTGGGCCGCCATTTTTTCATCACATGAATTTTAAAGTGCATTTTTACGCTATAAGTTTTCCCACCTTTCTCCTAGTTCTTTGGTGGCCTCCTCAAGCCTAACCTTTTCGGCGATATACTTTCTGATGAAGCTGCGCAGATAGCTGGCGGTATTGGGCTTGCCGCCGGAGCGAATATAGGCGATAGCTACGGTATGTTTGAGCCTGTTCACGGCTCGGCGCCCAAGCATGCTGGTAAGAATAGGGCTAATCCGATCGCAACCATTCTGGCTGCTAAGATGATGCTTGAGTGGCTCGGCGAGTATGAAGCGGCTAGGCGCATAGAGAATGCTGTCGAGAAGGTTTTAAGCGAGGGGAAGGTTAAAGCGTATGATTTAGGCGGGACTGCGACGACGAGCGATATGGAGTACGTGATAATTGAGAAGATTCTTGGGGAAGGCTGATGTCTGGAAAAGATTATTAGCAGAACTTATTGTTATGTTTATTGAAGTGGTTTAGGCGTGGGTAAAAGCGTAATCGCGTTGGTTTTCGCAGTTGTAATGGGTGCGGTAACCGTTTTAGCGGTAACATGGGGTTTTGAGTTTAATTGGCCGGATTATGTCCATGTGGACTATGGTTTTCCGCTGGTTTGGTGCACCCATACGTCAAACACTATTCACGGTCCAGTTGATGTTTGGAGAGTTGATTTAGCGTTATTAGCGGTGGATTTAGCGTTTTGGCTCTGCATAATGATCATGGGACTATTCGTAATCCTCCACGTCAAGATATAAAATGGTGGCTCCATCCTTCTCGTTCAGCTGTGCCCTTGGCTGCTATTTTTCATCGCTGCCTTCAATGAAGCTTCAACTTTACTCTCGTCTTTAATATTTATGGCTCTTATTCCCTTTTTTAGGGCGGTGTTAATGAGATTTTCGTCATCGCTTAGAAACAATTTACTTTCGGAATATATTTAGGTTTGGATTTGGAGGGCATCGGCTTCGTAGATATGCTCCTCTAAGATTAAAGGCCAGCCCTCTACGAGTACAGATGTTAAAACCGGAATTATTTCCATGCTTTTCAAGCGGAGTAGCCCTGTAATTTCGCTTAAGAACCCCATAATAGCTTTTAACTATCCCATGAGCCTTTAGCAATGGGGCTTCCCCTCATCTCTCTGATGAGGAGCTCGGCGGCTGGGTCTCTCAGCGTAGGTCTTTCCCTCTTTATCTCTTCTGGAGACTTTGGGGTTTTAATATCAACACTAATCTTCTAAAAGGCTTGCCCAATTCCTTCGTCGACTAGGGATTCTTTCAATAGGTTTTCAACCTCATGCTGAGCTTCCTTAATGTTTCCATGCTTCCTCAGAACGACCTCCTTAAATTTAGCCCATAATTCCTCGTCTATGTATAGGCTGATTTTTCTCATAGGTGTCGCTAAAGAACTATGCTGGTAGACCAGTATTTAAGTTGATATAGGCGGCTAGGTTGCGCTATTTCATTAGGATTGTGCTCTTCTCTCCGCACTCGATATTGGCTTTTGGTGGGCGGCACTCCTCCCTGAAGCGTGCGTTATCCAGCTTTTCCTTTAGGCTTTTTAGGTCTTTTATGTCGAGGAAGACTTCTACGCCTGAGATGAGCTGGTATGGTGTAATCCAAGTGGTGTCTTCTCTTGTAGCTGTTTCTATTGTGCCGTTTGGGAGCCATGTTTTATACGTGGTTATTCTCGTGACTTTTATTATTGGGGCTGCTAGGAAGATTAGAAGCGAGAGCGATGCGCATAGGGCTGCTGCTAGGAGAATTTTTAGTTGGTTTATTGCTTTCGCGCTCAAATATTGGCTTATTGATTGGTGTTTAATAGGGTTTATGGGTTTGATCGCTGGTCTTCGCGGTTGTCCATTTTCGTCTTCGTATGCGGCTTTTTATGCGTTTTTCTTGCTTTCAGCATATTTAATTAAATGTAATTATAGGAAAATATATATAACTAATATAGATTTATAATCTTGATTAGTTTGAGGCCTCTGGCCGACTACGGCGTTCTCGGTCTGGGGTTTCAACAAAAATGCAGAGTAGATATTCAATGGATGCGGCAGGCTTAAGGGATAGGGATGAAGGTGAGGGCGCGTTTAAGGCTGGTGCTAGGAAGGCTCGTGTTAGGTTTGGCGCCGTCTCCATACCGCTCAAGATCCTTGAGGAGATAGACCATCTCATTAAGGATCTCGGCTACTGGCCTAGCCGCTCAGCCTTCGTCCGGGAAGCCTGCCTAGAGAAGATCAAGCGGGAAAAAGAGAGACTAAAAGAGCTAAAGGAAAGCTGAAAGGGAGGTCTCAAACCGATCGGAAAAATATGAAAGGAGGAAAAAAGGTATGAATATGAAGGGTAAGATTGGCTTACTAGTGCTGGCAATCCTAGCGGTATCAATGCTCGCGGTTTTCCCAATCCCTGTTAGGGCTGATCCGGCAAGGTTTGGCTACACCTATCAGATAGTTCAGGGTCCAGATTTTGCTTGGGTAGGCGAATTAGCACCAGGAGAATGGAGCGGTTGGGTGACTGTTAAGGTTACAATTGAGACAGGAAGAGGTGAAACAATTAATTTCCCAGTATATCAAAATTATGGCTGGTTTGCTGAAGTAACCGATAACAATGGGACTACATGGTATTGGGCTGTTGAGGCTGATCCAGAACCCACGTAT
>JAWAXF010000002.1:0-132259 GCA_038897035.1 Bathyarchaeia archaeon | reverse complement strand
TAGCTCCATTTCAATCAGGCTAACGCTTGAGATGTGAACACTTATCTCTCCTTCCTGAAGTTTCCTAAATATTCTCTCCGCAATAGGGTGATTGGGATCATACTCGTTTAGATAGGCGAAGATAACGTCATTTTCCAAGAGCGGCATTACATCATCAACCCTTTATTTACCTGCCTCACCCTCAGCCAACAACTCCGCCTGCCTTCTGAGCTCCCTAAATGGCTTGTTAACGTTAAATGCGCCATGAAGGGTTTTAAAGGGGTCGGAGGGTAACGGAATTATCTTAAGATGATCGCCAGCATTTATAACCAAAACCTTCTTCCCAAAGTTTAAAGACTCTCTGATCTCCTTAGGTATAGTTAGCCTACCCTTATCGTCAATCTCCAATATGCTCATTTTCCCACCAACTAGGAAAATTTAGATAAAGTGGGATTTATATTTTATTCACATAATATACCCACAATCTACCTTGTTAGATTTACGTAAAAACCTTAAAGGAGGTTATAAGTGTCCCCATACTCTTAGACATGAATGTAGAATCCAAGATCCTACACCATCATCTTTCATCTTCAAACTAAAACATAAAGTGAAAAAAGAAAGAGGGGATTTGCGGGAGATTTCTCCAGCCGTTCTTAATTTGAATCCCGCTGGCACCGTGGTATAATCCAAAATCCTATAAAAGATTGAGCTATGCTGGCAGCATCACCCCATAAGAGACCTCGCCATACATTTAGTAAAACGTCCAGCGTGAGGGCACTAATATAGCAATAGCAATCTTTAACTGTTAGATCGAAAACAAATTATTACTGGTGCCCAGACCATGGGAAATAAATCCATTAAAGAGATGAAGGGCACCAGAACTAGGGGTTCGGGGCTCATCCCCGGCACCAGTACCATAATGGTGAAAAGATGAAGGACTTTTATTCTTAGATATTTGTGGCCGTATTATATTTCTGTGAGGTGGAATATTTTCTCGAAGACTCGAATGAATATGATGATTATGTAAAAGCCGATGATTAAGAAGGCAGGTAACTTAAATTCTAGGGTGAGCGTTACTCCGTCTAACCGAACCTCCGCTATGCCCATTCCAATAACATTTAGAATTATGAATAAACTGAGGAGGAATGATATAGCCGTGAAGATTACGCCAATGCAAGGCTTAATGCTGGAGGAGATTACGCCAAGGGATATGAAGACGCCTATAAGTAGGGCGAGTGTAAGATGATCTATATCAATGATTGGCATACCAGTTATCGTACTCACGAAGTATGGTAGAATATAGGCGGAGATAGCATAGAAAATTATCCCCTCGATGGTTCCTAAAATTATCCTTTTAATCAAGTTTTTCTCCATAAATTCAACCCGCCCTTGTATACTTAAATTTAAATAAGCCTGGTATCACCTCGACCTCTATCTCACTAATGCCCGACTGAACTTCGCTGGGTGTGAGAGTGATGCGCCTGCTTACTTCTCCTTTAACTACGTTTTCGAAAATAATATCTGTGCTGCCTAACCTGACTCTGACTCTACTCAATGATATATTAATGGGATAATGAAGGACAACTTTTGCCGAAACCATGCCTTCATTAAGCCATGTGACCTCTTCAACTCTAATCTCAAATAATCTTGGGTCTCTAAGGATCTGATAGGTGAACACTATTAGGGGGGTTATTGTCAAAATCATCATGGAGAATAGAGAAACTAAAATGACGTACTTAAGCGGGCCGTATATGCTCACTTTCCCGCCTTCTCCTCTCTAATTGATTGAATGCCGTACTTTAGCAGAATGCCGCCCGCCCAGATCATTATCCCAAGGAACCCAAGCTTCACAGCAACCTCAACCAGCATATACACCAGTGATGCTACAACTATCTCTAAGCTTGCTGTGGGGATCTGGTGTGTTGAAAGCGTGTGCCCATAAAATGAGATGCAGGCGATAACTGCACTGAGAATAATCAACACGGCCCCGGCGATTATTAATCCCACCCCTATAATCCTGCTAATCGACTTTTCTAACTTCTTAGCCTCTTGAGAGAGTGAAGGAGGCGACTCCGCCATACAGGTTCCCTTCAACATTCAAGAAATTGTTTCCCCTACCCTATATAAATCATAGCTCTCTATACCTTTAGAGACATAAAGAATTATATAGCAAACATAGATAAACAAATTAGGCGGGGAATATCTTGAGTGGAACAAAATATGGGAAGTATATTATTAAGGAGCCTTTGGAGAAGGTTCGGGGCCATCCAAGCCTGCATGCATGTGGTCATGAAGAATGTTTTATAAATCTTCCAGGCTTCCCGGCAGACTTCCAGCTCATTTATATTACAGAGCCATTTACAATGACTGATAGACCCCATTGGCACGATGTTGATGAGCTCCTGTTTATTTGGGGGAGTAACCCGGCAAACTTCTTTGAGTTTGATGCAGAGATTGAGGTGTATTTAGGCGAGGAGCAAGAAAAACACGTTATCGATTGTACATCTATCATTTATGTTCCGAAGGGGCTGCCGCATGGTCCCGTCGTCATAAAGAGGGTTGGTAAACCATTCCTGTGGGGGCATATACTTTTTGCACCAAAATATACCAGCGTCGGTCACCAAGTCCCCTCGCATAAACAACGACAGCTATTTACGCCAGAAGAAATTAAACGATTACGTGGGCGATGAACTTAGGTCGTTGTCAGCAACCCTCTCAAAAATATTTTTCTTTTACCGTTACAAAATTACTAGGAAATTTCATTCCGATTTTCAAAAACTAAACTTAAACTTGTTACTCTATCAAAATAAAAGAAATTGCAGTTCTTTAGGAGAATATTGATGAAAGCTTTTTAGGCATCCGTGTATTAGAAGCTTAGGGCCCGTGGCCTAGTCTGGATAGGGCGCAGTAAAAGTTTGTCGCGTAAGCCTTCGGAGGTAGTGACTTAAATATTGGAGAAAGCCTGAAGTCGGGGGTTCAAATCCCCCCGGGCCCGCCAGTTTTTGTTTGAGACATCCGGTAGGGATCATGTTTGTTTTTAATGGTTATTCGATGACTATGTTATTAGGGATTCGGTGATGAGAACGCATAAACTTTATCTTGCCAATAACTCCTACGATAAACTCATTTCTTATAAGCACTTTTATCTTTCTATTCAGGTTTGAGTGATTCAAGGAAATTTTTAATTTCGTGCTTGCGTAATATGAGTTCTACGACGGTGCCTGAGATCATAATTTCTATCCAGGCTTTAGTAATTATGAAGGCTATTACCGCTTGCGGAACAGCGTACACTGACATGCAAGCCAGATGTAGGGCGTGTATGGGATCATTGCTAGGGCCCCGCTGACTGGTGGTGAAAACCTTAGCTTTTTGGATAAAAAGCCCGTTACACCAGCGAGCAGCGCGTTCCCAAAGGGTATAACTACATTCCCTATTCGGACTGTTGAAATTATCAGGCTTAGAAGACCAATTATGGCGCCTGGGAGGGGGCCAATAGATACGGCGGCAAGTAGGGAGGGTAAAGCTGATAAGTGGAATTCAACCGTTGTGCCAGATGCTGATGGTAACCTTATTGCGAAAAGACCTAAAATGTTCCCAATGGCGCTTAAAAACAATAATTAGCGCAACTAATCTTGCCGATGCCTTCACCATTAGGGATATCGCCTCAAAA
This sequence comes from Bathyarchaeia archaeon, assembly GCA_038897035.1. GTDB lineage: Archaea > Thermoproteota > Bathyarchaeia > Bathyarchaeales > DTEX01 > DTEX01. The sequence goes on along the minus strand of JAWAXF010000002.1, from coordinate 128,610 downwards.
ATTTCAAAACCTCCGTATCTTATATATATGCTTTTTCATAAGCCATTAAAGTTATCTACTGAGGAGGAAAGTCATTCCTTAAGAGCGCCCTTCAGTATTTTACAGCTGTTACTGATTATGTCAATAAAGTATTTACGAAATGGGTTACGGTTTCTTTAATCTGGAAGACGTAGATGTCATGCTTAAGGCTGTTATCTATTAAGGGATGTTCACGAGACTTAACGTTAGGTCGATAAAATCTTTATTAGGGTGTTCACGTCAACTTCTATTTCAACTGGTCTCTCGAACTGCTTTAGAATTATATCTGGGTCCTTTAGACCGTGTCCGGTGGCCACGCAGACAATTAAGTCGTCCTGCTCGACAAGCCCATTTTTAGCGAGCTTAATTAGCCCAGCTATGGCGGCTGCACTTGCAGGCTCGACGAAGATCCCCTCCATCTTGGCTAAGAGCCTCTGAGCTGACAATATTTCTTCGTCGGATACAGTTTCAGCAACTCCACCAGACTCTCTGATCGCCCTAATAGCCTTCTTCCAGTTCACTGGAGAACCAATCCTTATAGCCGTTGCAACGGTTTCAGGCTTCTCCACGAACTTAATCTCATTTAGCCCCCTCTTTATCATGTTAGCTATCGGGGCGGCTCCCTCGGCTTGGACCCCAACCATCCTGGGCAGATCCTTGGCTAGGTCCATGATATATAATTCCCTGAAGCCCTTCCATATGGCGCTTATATTCCCGGCATTACCGACGGGAACAATAACCTTATTCGGAATTCTCCCGCCGAGCTGATCCCATATTTCAAAGGCTATTGTCTTCTGTCCCTCAAGCCTATATGGATTTATGGAATTAAGCAGGTAAATTGGTTGGATCATACATAACTCCTCAACCATCTTCAAGGCGTCATCAAAGTTCCCCCTAACTTGGATGACCCTTGCGCCGTAAATCAATGCCTGAACAAGTTTGCCAAGAGCAACCTTGCCAGATGGTATAAGGACGATGCACTCCATGCCAGCTCTAGCTGCGTAGGCTGCAAGTGAGGCGGACGTATTGCCAGTTGAGGCGCACGCTACGCGTTTCATACCCATCTCAAGGGCCTTCGTAACGCCAACCGTCATCCCCCTATCCTTAAAGCTACCAGTGGGGTTCTCGCCTTCATTCTTTATGTAAACTTCCCTTAGCCCAAGATATCTTCCAAGCCTGTTGCACCTATTTAGACTTGTTCCGCCCTCTCCCAAGCTTACTATCTTACTCCTATCACCTATTGGCAGTAGCTCAGCGTACCGCCAAACTGATAAGGCCCTCGCCCTCCACCTTAGAGCGACCTCATTCCTCATTAACTTCCTATCATATTCTACGGAGAGTAGGTCTCCGCATTTACTGCACTTATAGATAACCTCGCTTGGAGAATATTTTGAGCCACAGCCTATACATACAAGATAATAGGGTTCACTGCGATTCATGCCACTACACCGATGCACTAGTTGCCATCCAACCTTATCTGATTTATAAGGTTATTATAAGTCTTTTATGAAGGAAAGGTGCTAGCTTCGACGAGATATTTAAGGCTAATTCCGAGCAGAGGTGTCAAAATCGTAGCGATTCTAGAGATTGATAAGGTATCTTTCAGGGGAATCTTAGCTTCTGAAGATAATATGGGTCTTTTTTTAGACGTTAGAATTACGCGTGCATGCAGAAGGACGAAATACCTCTATACCAGACTAAGAGACTCAAAATAGATTTTAAGATGAACTCTAGGGATAGACCTTTTCAGGCGGTATTTCGGATGGCTTATAAACTACCTCATATATTACTCCAAGCAGCGGCTCCGTATCAATATAATAGTAGCGGGAATCATAGAATGCGCCCCGCTGTAAAATTCTTAGACCCATTTTCTTAAACATCTCAAGATCTCTTTCCACCTCCTCCAGCGAAGTATAAACCTTCCCAATATGATGTAATCCTTCCCCCTTAGCATCAAGAAACTCTTTATATATGCTTGGTCCCTCCAAAGGCTCTATCAACTCATAATAAATTTTACCTAGTGATGCTATAGCGATCCTCATCGTGTACTTAACTGGTTTCTCCCTGACATAAGTTTCTCTATGGAATGGCGGCACGAAAGATTGAATTATCCACGGTTCAATTCCAAGTATCTCTTTATACATTTTCAGGGACCTATTAAGATCCCTAACAACAGCGGCGACATGGCTAATTTCTTTAATCTTCATTCTCGCCACCCTAGGGGCATCCTAATTTATCTTTTTGGAATTAGAAAATAGAAGAAAGATTATTGAAGATTTGTAAGCAAATTTGTTATGGTTTTTTATAGTTTGGGGGTAATACTGGCACAGGATGTTCATCTAGAACTGGCTTCGTGTAGCAGATTACTTCTATGAAGGGTCTGCGGACATTTCTGAAAACGATTGGAGCGTGAACTAATCCTGCAGGAATGTGAATGCACGTAGGCTTTGTAATTATGTATTTTTCAGCATCTTCTCCACAACCTAACCAAAACTCAACTTCTCCCCCTAGGTCCAAGGGATTCTCCGGATCAGTCCCTATAAATAGGAAAATCTCATCTGCGGTATGATACATTGGCCAGCCACGAGCAATTATTTCTCCCTCCTTTGTGCGGTAGAGAGGAGGCCAAATCTCGCCCTTTGGCTCATTAGGCAGCCCAGAGTGGACTCTTTTCATATGCTCCTGTACTAATTTGCTATCCGGGGGGACTCTGGCCACATCCGAAACACCATCTCTTACACCTTCTTTCCTTATTATCATTATTTCGAAATGATGGGGAAGCGTAGGTATATCAGTGGAATCAATCCATAACATTTCACGGAAAGGTTTTTGGCCAGGCACCGCTGTTGGATAGGGTACGTGAACTATTTCGCTAATATATCTTTTATATTTTTGCTCCATAAAATCACCACTCTGAATTTAATGTATGGTGAGCAAGTAATATAAATAGTTTTTATTTTAGGTAAGGCATCTTCATGGGGATCCTAGTTGATGAAGGATGGGAGGTAGATGCTCAGCCTTATAAACCTTGCATAAAAGAGCTCTATTACACCAGCCGCCTACCATCTCATCAAGCGCTTCTGGCTCATCAAGCGTCAGCACGTTAGCGTTTGATATCCATACACCGTAAAGATAAGGTTCTTCAGCGGGCATTTCAGGATACCACCAGTGACTTTGAGCATTTACTACTTTGGGGTGTATGGTCGCGGATAATCGTGCCTTCTGTAGAATTCGTCCTCGTCTCGTCTCTATCCAAACCCAATCGCCATCCGATATACCATATTCTCTAGCTGTTTGATAATGAATTTCTACTATTGGATATGGGTGTTGTTCTCTAAAGCCCATCCCCCAGTGTCTATACTCTGAGTGAAACATTGGCCTAAATCTCCCTCCAGTAGTCAATATTAAAGGATACTCCTTTGCAACTTCAGGTGTAGAGATGGGGCTCTCAGGGGGTTCTTCATAGAATGGAAGGGGGTCGTACCCAAATATTTCAAAGGATACAGGCCATATCTCCGCCTTCCTTGTGATTGTTGCAAAACCATAGGGTTTGCTGGTTTCCGGATTTATTTCCTTAAAAGCCTCATTAGTGCACGGATTGCTTGGAATTAGGCCTAGCTGGGCAGCTTCATCTAACGTTAATCCCAAGGGCTTTAAACGATAATTACAGACATCCTCTGGATCCTTCCACGGGAAGTACTCTCCAAATCCAAGTCTAATTGCCAACCCCCTCCAAAACTCATAGTCGCTTCTTCTTTCACTTAGAGGTCTAATAGCTGCTTGACCAACTATTATGTCGCCCATAGCATCCTGCCAGTTAGTTATGAAGGGAGTTTCAAGGCTCTTGCAAGCTGCGGGTATTACATAGTCAGCTAAAGCAGCGGTTGGGGTCATCACATGGTCTACAACAACGTGTAATTCAAGATTTGGGCTCTTTAAAGCTTTATAGACAATCTTAGTATTTGCAGCCCAAACCATCGGGTTCGCCGTCCATGTGATTAAAGCCTTAATGGGATATGGTTTTCCCGTAAGTATTGCTCTCCATAGGAGGGGAGCTGGAACTAGGTGCCCATGACCAGACATATTATTAGAGACGCCCCAAATCCTCTTAAATAGAGGTGTTGTAATCTCATATTGTGGCCAAGCCATAACTTTGAACTTATCGGCTCCAATCATCTTCTTTCGTTGATTTACAGGGAGAGCTTCCGCAAGCTCTAATTCAGATTCACGGACATAAATTCCGCCAGGTCCACGAGGCCCCGGAAATGAAACTGGCATAGGAACCATACCCGCCAGAAGATGAAGAATCATCACGCATTGATGAACTCTACTAGAATTTCTGCCAATTTGATGGGATGAAACAAAGGCCAGTATTGGTTTAGGTTTAGGAGAAGTAGCCCAAATTATAGCAGCTTCTCTTAATTTCTCTGGGTCAAGCCATGTTATTTCAGCGACTTTTTCAGGAGTATATTCGGCAGCTCTTTCAGCTAACATTTGAAAAACAGTTTTACAAGTTGTCTCCTTCCCATCAGCCAGTTTAACCTTAAACGTGCCTAAAAGAGCCGGAGTTGTATTTGAAGGTAGATACTCTTGGGTTTCAGGATCCCATACGGCCATTTCGTTCAAAGACTCGTTCCAGACCACAAATTTATTTTCGCTTCCATCCTCTTTAACATCTTTTTCCCTTAAAAGCCTTTTTTGATCTGTTCCTACAAGAAATGGCGCATTAGTCCACTGTAAAAGAAAGTTAGCGTCGTAAAGTTTCTCTTTAATAATAACATTGATCCATGCGAGTAATGCAGCGGTGTCGGTTCCTGGTCTTATTTGAAACCAATAATCTGCATGTCTCGCCGTCTCTGTGAGCCTTGGGTCAAAAACTATTAATTTCATACCTCGCTTCTTGTTACTTAGAATTGTTTGGTACTCTAATGGAAAGCTTTCCGCAGGATTGTGACCAATAATTACATAACAACTTATTCCAGGAATCCCCCATTGAAACATGCCCCCACAGGAACAAGCAACTCCCAAGGTCAGTTGCCATTGGGCAGCCATGGGCTTACCACATACAGTGCCTGGGTCAGCGACATTATTTGGGTTCCCAAGCAGGTTCATGAGTCGAGCTCTAGCCCAATATGAATCTGAGCGAAAAGTCCCCTCCACTATTCCTATGGATTCAGGTCCATACTTATCAATTATCTCTTTAAGTTTTTCCGCAATTTCATCTAGAGCTTCATCATAACCAATCTGTTTCCAACGGTTTTCTCCCCTTTCTCCCACCCTCTTGAGGGGATGTAAAAGTTGCGCTTTATGGTATAAGTAGTTGAGGAAGAAACCCGAACCAATTTTAGCGCGATCAGGGCACATCCATCCTCTATTCACCGGGTGGTCTGAATTAGGTTCAATCCGTATGATACGATTCTCTTTCTTGTCAACGTAGGCTAGAAAACCGCAGCAAAGATAACATCCACCTGTACCATTATGGCATATAATACGCCTTACCTCAATTTCATCGCTCATAACATTTCCCTCATCTAATCAATTCACCTAATAACAATATATCTTGTTCTTTAAAACGTTTATAGTGGCAGCATTAGCGAATGAACCTCTAATACTCCTTCTTAAATCGGAGCTTTTTGCAATAATCTTTATTAACCCAGGTTATGCATTATTCTTTTTCGGTGCTTAAAATGAACAAGCCAGAGTATGAAATTGTAGAAGAAAGAGATGTCTATATAACAATGCGTGATGGTGTACGCTTAGCGGTTAACATCTTCCGCCCAAAAGCCGAGAAGAGGTTTCCCGTGTTATTATCTATGGGACCTTATGGTAAGGATATACAGGATTTACTGATACCACCACAGCCGCTTTATGAGAGTGCTTTTTGGGATGGCAATATAGAAGCAGGCGATATCGAATATTTTGTGCCCAGAGGATATGTCCATATAATAGCTGATGTAAGAGGCACTGGGAAATCAGAGGGAGAATATACATTTTGGTCTATGCAAGAGGGAAGGGACGGTTATGATCTTGTAGAATGGATCGCTCAACAGCCGTGGTCCAACGGCAACGTTGGTATGTTTGGTTACTCCTATTACGCGGCAACGGCCTTAAAAACAGCTGTATATCAGCCACCCCACTTAAAAGCCATCTTCGTTTCTCACGTATATACGGACGCTTATCGCGATTTAGCCTATCATGGCGGGGTTCTCTCTTTGTTCCTTTATCATTTATGGTACGGGCGTCATGCAGGCCTCACCTGCGGTTTCGCACCAAGAAATGCTGTATCAGAGATGATGAAGCTTCTGCCCAAGGAGGAACTCGAACGTAGAGTTAAGGAACTTTTAAACAACCCGGACATAAAATACTATACAATGCTGTATCATTTGCTACATTATCCACAAAAATGCCCCATATTCTTCGATATCATGCTTAACCCCTTTGACGGACCTTATTGGCGAGAAAAGTCGATTTATCCCTTCTTTGACAAAATAAAGATACCAGTGTATATTGTTGGTAAGCAAGCTCATGAAGCCCGTGCCTTTTGGTATCTATACATGAATGTCAACACCACAAAGAAACTTTTAGTGAAGCCTGTAGGTCCTGAGGAGCGACCTTGGAGGGAGGATCGAGAAGAGGCTCTTAGATGGTTTGATTACTGGCTTAAAGGAATTGATACGGGCATCATGGATGAACCGCCAATAAAAGTATTCGTTATGGGAACTAATGAGTGGCGCTATCTAACAGAGTGGCCGCCAAGTAATATTAAATGGGTTAAATGTTACTTTCGTAGATGGGAATGGCTCTCATTTGCGCCTGAGCTCGATTACCCTGAACCAGACTGCTATTTATACCGACCTTTATGGCTATCTAATAAGAGAGACTGTGTCCAATACATGACTCCACCTTTACCAGGAGATTTAGAAGTAATGGGGCCCGTAGCCGTGCACTTTTATGCATCTATAGATCAAGATGATACGAATTGGATAGTTAGGCTATATGATATAGCGCCAAATGGTAAAGCTACAAGACTTGGTAGGGGTTATTTAAAAGCCTCTCACAGAGCTATCGACCAAGAAAAGTCTAAGCCTGGTGAACCGTATCATCCACACACTTTCTCAGAGCCGGTAGAGCCAGGCAAAATATATGAATATGCAATTGGTCTTGGCATAGTGGTAAACGTATTCAAATCTGGCCACCGCATTAAACTAGAAATAGAGAGCGCGGAGTCTCCCAAGGATCCTGAAATGCAAATCCACTTCCATCCCCATCTGTGCAGTAGCAAGATTACACTCCATAAAATTTATCGCAACAAAGATTATCAATCGCATATACTTCTGCCAGTGGTTCCAAAACCAAGTTATGAGAAAGTGATAGAAACGCTGAGTGATGATAATTATTTCACTAAGTCTGAATGGTTCCACTAGGAATTCTATAGCATTAATCCTCATTTTTTCCTTTTGGAGGATATACTAAGCAAATGGGACTTTAAAGATAGTTTTATATCACCTGTCTCACTCCAAGATAATAATACCGAATATAGCGACGCATGCCCGCAATTTTAGTTTAAGATCAAGATTATTAAGACTTTAAATGCATTATAATAACGGGGACTTCTCGGGGAAGGGGGATGGCACTTTTAAAGTGTATTAGGTGTGGAGAAACATTTAATACGGGGTTTCCAGAGTATAGGTGTCGACATTGCGGCGGGCTTGGAACACTTGAATACGTAATTAGTTACGGGAGAATCTCTTTCACTGGAGACTTTAACTTCTGGAGATATAGAGATCTACTCCCAAAAGTAAGGAATTGTGCAACCCTTCATGAGGGTGGAACTCCACTCTATAGGGCTGAGCGGCTGGCAAAGTACCTTAATGTCTCACGACTATATTTAAAGGATGAGACTAGAAACCCGACCAACTCTTTCAGGGATAGGGCTGCAGCTCTAATGGTCTCAAATATGCTTGACTTAGGTTATATTGTCGCTATCTGCGCTTCCAGCGGCAATACAGGCGCGGCCTTGGCAGCATACTGCGCAAAATATGGAATAGCCTGCCATGTAATAGTGCCAAGGTATATTGATATTGGCAAACTTACGCAGATGATAATTTATGATGCTGTCATTGAGGAATACGGCGAAACAGTTGATGAGTCGACGAAAAAGGCTATAGATTTCTCTGAGGAGATGGGCTGGTATCAGGCAACATCTGCCCTAAATCCGCTGACAATTGAAGCCCAAAAGACAATAGCCTTTGAAATAGCTGAGCAAATCGGGGTTCCTGATATAATAATCGCGCCTATGGGGAGCGGTAGTGTGCTTTACTCTGTCTGGAAGGGGCTTATTGAGCTCAACGAGCTGAAGATAATAAAGGGACTTCCGAGGCTAGTTGGTGTTCAATCGAGTGAGTGTTCGCCGATAGTAGATACATACCTAGGTAAAGAAGAGAGCAAGTGTTCAATAACAAGGGCGACAAGTATACTTGTACACAATCCACTAAAGAGGGATTTCGCCATAAAAGCCATAAGAGATTCAGAGGGACTCGCCGTATCGGTCTCCGATGATGAGATACTTAAGGCTGAGAGGGAGATAGCGAGTATGGAGGGTTTATTTGCTGAGCCAGCGAGCTCAGGAACAATAGCGGCGCTAAAGAAACTTATAAATGAGTCCACCATTAGCAGGGATGAGAGCGTCGTCTGCTTAATAACCGGAAGCGGGCTTAAGGCTACAGACGTACTGCAGGCTTTATCAAAGAGGAAAAGAATGGCCCTCATAGAAACGGATCTCAGCACAAAAGAAAAAATAATGCGTATAATAGCTGGGAAAGAAACTTATGGGTACGAAATATGGAAGATGCTCGGGAAAACCATGACAAAGGCCGCTGTGTATCAGCATCTAAACGAGCTTAAAAATAAAGGTTTAATATCAGTTTATATGAGAAACGGACGAAAATACTTCACGATAACCGAGAAGGGCAAAAGAGTCCTTAAAGCCATAGAAGAAGTTAAAGCTTTAATGGGCTAATATTAAATGGGTTATATTAAAAGATCAACAGCTTATGCCCTCCTTTTAGAAACAAATTTGTTTCCCCTTATAAAGAACCTCAATTCCTCATTTAAGTCTAGGCGAACGCCAATTCTATGTGATCGCTCAATCTCTCGCAGATCAATTTCTCTGCCATCTATTATAAATAATGGGCTCTTATTGCTTGTTAGATCCAAGAAATTCATGTTTCCGTCCACTTTTAGAGCCTTTGTCAGCCGCCCCGGACCATTAGTTAGGCCTCTTATATCGCTTGTTCCCCTATTAGCCATCATTATCTCAATGCCTTCTAGAGGCTCTAGCGCCCTAACAAGCACCGCGCCAACGCCGCCGGGTTCATGCGCAACAACGTTAAGTAGCCAGTTTCCGTGCACCATGTATATGAAGGTTATTCCAAGTTCTCTCCACATCGGCGCATTATATCTTTTCATTCCGTCTCTAGCCCGCGAGGCAGGATCGTTCTCACCATAATATGCCTCTGTCTCAACAATAACGCCTTTGAGACAGGACGCATTTAGTATGCGCACTAGAACTTTCCCTAGAAGGTTCAATGCGACGGTCTTTGGATCCCTTGCATAAAACTCTCTTGGTAGAATTCTCTCTTTGGATGCGCTCATAAGCGTCATGCTTGGCATCCATCTATATTAATGGTTTTGTGAAGTTTAGTTCGCTAATTAATGTGTGGGGAACTAAGGATGGTACCTCAACCTCCCACCATTTAACCCAAGTCCTGGATCTGCCTAAGTCTATTATGTTTTGGAGAACCCGAAGCATATTATCGCTTATCCTTAATTCCCTAACTGGAGAGACTATCTCTCCGCGCTTCACTCTAAACATTCCATCTCTTGGGAGCATTGAAAAATCTCCGGTTCTATAATTTTGGTACCTAAGGTACCAAGCGTTCGTAACATATATGCCATCGTCGATCTGGGATAGCAGATCCTCAAAGGACTTGTCACCCGGCTCTATGACAAGGTTCCAAGGAATGGGCACTATTATCCCAGCATTGCCAGTGGTCTCCACACCGAACTTCCTAGCGGTTATGCTGTTATGTAGATAAGTTTTTAGGACGCCATTCTCGATTATAGCCTTTCTCTTTGTTGGAACACCCTCATCATCAAAGGCTTTTGCTCCGATACTCCCAGCCAACGTTGGATCGTCAATTAAAGTAAGCTTTTTTGAAGCAACCTCCTCCCCAATCTTATCCACTAAGAATGACTGACCAGCATCCACCAGGAACGCTGAGGAGAGTATCCCGGTTTGGTTAGCGAGGATGGCGAAGATCATCGGTTCTAGCAGAGCCATATACTTTCCCGGCTCCCCTGGAGCTGGGTTATCAGCAATCTTAGCTATTTCGCCAGCGACTCTGCCAGCCTCCTCTGGATTAAAATCTTCTGGTTTGCCAGCGATTGAGAGGAAATGCCCTGTCGCTATCTCTGAGGCAAATGCCCTAATGGATAGCTCGAGTCCAGCGCCCTCCTGAGAAGCGTACACTTCACTAGACGTAGCGAGCGTCATTTTACTTCTAAACGCGCTTAGTGTCCCGGCGGCTTTTTTAGCCCCGCTTTCCAGCGCGGTTGAAACAGCCCTCTCAACATAACCGGCCAATACCTCTGGCTCTAACGGTACTTTAGGAGCCTTTAGCAATTTTGGCTCGTATCTAAATGGGCCTTTTGGAAGCGGAGCATATATATCGGCTGGCGGGCTCATACGGGCGATTTTAACAAGGTTCTTAACGCTCTTCTCTATGTTTCTGGTGGATAGTGTGCTGATAGTCGTCATAGCCCTGTGTTTCTCAACCATGAGGAAAACGTCCACCGTTATTTCACGAAAGACCTTTGAGACTGTTACCTCATTATTCGAGAACCTTATCATCACTCTTTGAGATTCGATGATCTTCGCCGCTACGTCTGTCGCTCCATACTTCCTCCCCAAATCGACAATATAGGGCGGGATCTCCTCGACTTTCATTCCCTACCACCAATCCTAACTTTTCTCAGGCGTATATGCGGTCCTCCGGTCCAGACTGGTATAGCCTGCATTGGGTCACCCTTACCACAGTAGGCTGCTTGGAACTTCAAATCTTTGCCAGCGGCATCCACTGCAGACCAGAGACCAGTTGTCGTTATTTCTAGAACCGGGTTCCTAATGGGGTTCTTTATCTCGCCGTTTTCTATTTTGTATGCTTCAAGTCCAACATAGCGCTGATTAAATCTTCTATCGTCTATGTTCCACTCCATAAAGCTCTTCATGTAGACCCCCTCCTTAACGTCCTCAAAAAGCTCCTCCTCTGAGTAGTCTCCTGGTAGGAAAAATGTGTTGGCCATCCTAACTATCGGTTCACGGTTGTAGGCTACCGCTCTAGAAGCGCTATTACTTTCAATGCCGAACACGCTCGCCGTCTCGCGGTTATGGAGGAATTCATTAACCACGCCCTCTTTTATCAAAACCCTTCTCCCAGCTTTAACCCCTTCATCATCATAGAGATAGAAGCCAAACGAGCCCTTAAGGGTTGGATCATCAACAATATTTACACGCTTGCTACCAATCCTAAGCCCAATAGAATCCGACTTTAGAAATGTTTCGCCCGCCTGAGCAGCCTCCCTACCAAGGATCCTATCCGCCTCACTTGGATGACCACAGGATTCATGGCACGTAATGCCGACAATTTCAGGCCCAAGAACAACATCCATCTCACCAGTAGGCGGCCTCGTTGCCTCGATCAAAACCTTAGCTAAGGTGGATGTCTCCTCATGGAAGACTTTTGGTAAGTTCCATTTCTCGGCAGTCTCCCACCCACCGCTCTCCCCCAGCTCAATGTATCTCTGCATAATCCCTTTTTGCGGGTGAAGCAGCGTTATAAGGGTAAAAAGGGCAACCCTAGGGGTCACGCTGTATACGTTTGCCCCATCGCTTGTCATCACAAGTTTCTCTGTAACCCAAGTATCTAGCGTCATTACTCTTGCTGGAACTTTAACTTCAAACTTTGATGCGGAGCTAATTACCTCCTCATCGGTCTCCTTGAGAAGGCTTATGCGCGCTTCGGGATCAACGTTCGCAAAGCTTACCCTCGGCTTAATAATGACTTTGTCACTTCCAAGATTCCCCTTTCCCATACAGATTTTGTGTTTAATTAGCCCAGATGTAGCCTTAGCAACCTTAAAGGCCTGCTTTAGAGCTCTTTTAACTTCTTCCCTCTTTAGTTGGTTGGTTGAGGCGAATCCGAGAGATCCGTCTACTAAAACCCTTATGCCCACTCCCCTAGATTCCTCAAACGCGTATGTTTCAAGGACCCCATTCTTAAGCAGGAGTGATTCACGTAAATCAACTTGGACCCTAGCTTCAGCATATTCAGTCCCCATTTTTCCAGCATAATCGATGATAAACTCAGCAAGATCCTCCAATGAGACCACCAAAAGATTTCTCTAGCAGCTCTTAAACAAATAATTTTGCTGGTCTATCTGGGGGAAAGCCAAATAAGTAATTAATGCCAATTCTCTTCTGGTGTTATGATGGCCATTCAGTCTAGCGAGAGGGAGCTAATTTTATCCGAAGTATGCCAAGTGCTTAAAAAGACTAATGCGATAGCGTTTGGAACATTTAGGTTGCCTAGTGGCAAGATAACACCATACTACATAGACTTGAGGGTTATTCCGAGCTTTCCAGATGCTTTCATAAAAATCGTTGAGATATTCGTGGACTCCATGAAGAGCGAAATTGGTATAGAGAACTTTGATAGGGTTGCTGGAATACCGACTGCGGGCCTGCCCTTAAGCGCAATTACAGCATACCTTCTGAAGAAGCCCTTCATCTACATCCGCCAAAAGCAGAGACTTAAGGGTAGGGAGCGTAGGGTTGAGGGAGTTATTATGCCTGGCGACAGGGTCCTACTAGTAGACGATATGGTGACAACCGGGTTAAGCCTCAAAAGGTCAACTCTGGCAATTAGGATTGAAGGTGGCCTCGTATCAGATGCGTTTGTCCTCCTAGATAGGGAAGAGGGCGGAGAGAAAAGGCTCGCAAAGATTGGTGTAAAATTACATGCGGTTCTAAGGGCAAGCGAGGTAGCTAGAAAACTATACGAGATGAACATTATAGGCGAGGACGAGATGAAGATAATACTCAGTCAGATCAAATTAAAGAGCAGGAGATAATAGTTTGTTAGGTTAGCTCCTCTAGCTTGACAATTGCCTCGGCAGGGTTATCAAAATCGTACTCAAGGAATAGTGGCATAATTTGGCAGCACGAGCGGAGTTCATGCTCAAGAAACTCGATGAAAATTCCCTTCTCACTTTGATTCAGTATACCATTCCTTAGGGCTATTGCGCTGTTAACTGCGCATGAAGGGGAGCGCCTAATCCCAACGACGGCAACTATGTAGATTCGCGGCTTCTTACTCATGGTAACAAGGTTTCTTATCTGCTCAGCAACATCCTTTGCCAGTCTTTCGCAGTGCTCCCTAAAGCCCCATAGTCTCTCATAATCGTCCTTTGTTCTAGAGGGACGCGGGTTCCCGCAGAAAGTAAATTCTGGACATGGCATCTGAATTAATCCAACATTGTATCTCAGGGCGTATTGAATTATCTCGTTAGCTAACCCAATGTTTCTCTCAAGCGATTTTCCCTCTTGCCACCACCTCACACTTTTATTTAGCAAACAATGGGAAACCACGAGTACCTTAGACGTAAAGCTGCGCATGTCACATCACCATGGAGTCTATTGCTGAGGCGGGCGCTTCTGAACATAAAGGTATCTTCTCGCCCTTCCCTCACGAGTCAATATCCCATCCCTCACAAGGTCCAGAAGCGCATGCGCCACGGCGGTTCTATCATAATGATAGCCCCTTCTACTCATCTCCATATGGACATCATTTAATGATCGGGGTACAGAAAACCATCCCTCCCCCCATAACTGCTCAATCACTCCCCGACAGGTTTCAGCCCTAGCTGAAGGAGCCTTAATTTCCGGAAGGGGAACCTGCCCAGACGTATAACTTGAGACACTGGAAAGAACCTTATCCACGACATCCTTTACTTGATCCTCTCGACAACTTATTTCAAACTCAATATTTCCAATCCTCATTTTTATGTGAACCAAAGGTTTTTCTTCACTTTTTTCGCTCATTCTCTCCCGCTCAAAATGTTGCGCAAATTGAACATGTTGCGCAACATTTATATACAACTTCCCCCGATTATGATTTGGTGAAAGTTGGTGATTGATCAAATACATTATGCAACAACACAAAGATATAATTTTCTTCGAGACCTCGGGGATCTAGATTTATCAGAGAAGCTTATTGAATTAAGTCTCACTTCAATGAGTGAAATAAGGGACGAGTGTTTTCAGCCTTGGATTGATGTTGAAAGTCAGCATGTGGAGAAGATTGAGGAGCAGGAAAATGTTATCGAGGTTGACGGAGAAGTCTTGGCTTCGCCGATTTTGCCCCTGAAACCTATACCTGATGGGACGCCAGTTATAGCTATTGATGCGTCATGTATTAAGGTTGGCGAAACAAGGAGCGGCGTTATATGCGCTATTAGGAGCGCAGTGGTATGGAATGAGGAAGGAAAATATAGATGTCTGCGTATAGGTCCATTTCCATTTCATATAACCAGAGAGAATAGGAAGAAGATACTCAGCTTTATTGGCCGATTTTCACCAACAGTCTTCAGCTCAAGCATCACATTCTTAATCGAGATTCAAAGTCAACTATGCAGTGCCCTAGAAAGGTGTGTTCAAGTTGCTATTTCCAGATCCGTTAGTAACAGCATAATTCTTTTTGATGGGGCCCTCTCAGCGAGACTATCAAACAGTGATGCTGACCTTTTAACACAGATCTTGAAGAAGGCAAGAGACAACTCGAATGCAGTTATATCTTTTTCAAAGGCCTCCACCGTCAAGTTTCTAGGCAGGAGGATCACAGATTTAATTGCAAAGCAAAGGGAGCCTTGTCTATTAGAAATAAATGAAAGCATGCTCTTGGTATCTTCTAGGATACTACGGTTGCTAGGAAAAATTTATATAGGTAAATTAAGTGGAAGGGGCTATGCCTTTAGAATTGATGTTGATAAAATGCTACCTAAGGAGGTACAGATAATAGTTATTCAGAGGGTTATTGGAAATGATATAGTCTTTCAAGGATACCCAGAAACGCTCCGTTTGGCCCACATATTCTCAACCTTCACTGCAAGCGATGTTATAGGTATACAGCGCTTCCTAGCAAAGGAGTATGGGCTTAAAATAGTCAATTGGCCTAACCTTAGAAGAGTCCTATTCGGACCCTTTGGGACGGGTGGTGCCGGAGACTGACCCCCATGCGCCTTTATAAAAAGACTGGAAAGACAATACATATTATAAGCTTTCCAGACGAGGATGTCGAAAAGGGGTGCTATTTACTAATTGAAGATAAAAGGGCTGGTAAATCAATTGTGGCACTGGTTATCGACATACAATTTGCAAACGTTCCAGGCATAATGGAAGAGCTTCTACGCGAGCCATTAATAGATGACCCGAAGAGGGAGGATATAGACCCATTTAATATAACTTCTCATATACTCTATGTTCAGGATGCGCGTTTACTAATATGTAAGATTCAGGGGACGATAAAGGATGATAATATAACTTCGGACACCTCGTGGCTTCCCTCAAGAACTCACTCAACAATATATAGGCTCCCGATTGAGCGGTTGCTCAAGATGGCTGATATATCGGGAAAATATCTAATAAGCCTTGGCGAAACTATTGAGATGAGCCCAATAGTAATAGATGCCTCTAACTTGGATGGCAAACTCAATGTAATTACTGGCAGAAAAGGTGTCGGGAAGTCACATCTATCTAAGCTTCTTGTTTTAGGATTGATTAGGCACGGCGCAACAGCCATCGTTTTAGACTTGAATGGCGAGTACAAAAATCTTGGCTTAAGTGTCGATGGTAAGAAGAATGAGTTCTATGATAGGATTCGAGTTCTCATACCCAGCAAGAACTTTAAAGTAACTTTACGCCAAACGGGTCTCTCTGTAATAATAGGAATACTTATCCACGCGCTTTGTTTACCTGGGACATCGGCCCGTGAGTTCAAGCATATCTGGCGTTTCCTAGAGGAGCGGAAAATGCTTTCATTACATGAAATTGGCGAGGCTATCAGGAGGTGGCAGTGCAATCAGCAGGTTAAGGATGCCCTCTTCTCCCGCTATTACGCCCTTTTACATACTGGCTTCTTTACAGACGATCCAAACGAAGCTACTGATTTTGAGGCGCTGCTCCAAAAAGTGGGGGAGGAAGGCGGCGCGATAATCATAGACTTGAGCGGTTTAGCGCCAGTAGACAGACAGATTGTTGTTGAGTATATTCTTATGAAGTTACAGGATTTATTGTCTCAATGGAAGATAAGACCAATTTTCCTATTTGCTGAAGAGGCGCACCTCTACCTTAGAGAGACCTACTGGGATGATGTAATCACAAGGATGAGGCACTTCGGGATATTTGCGACATTTATAACGAACCAGCCAAACACGATAAAAGAGAATATTTATAGGCAGGCTGATAACATCTTCATCTTTAACTTTGTGAATGAGCACGACTTGGAGTTTATCTCGAGGACCGCCAAGGTCGACGCGGAGACATTGATCTCAATTGTTAGGGATCTACCACCACACCACTGCCTAGTGCTTGGCGATGTAGTAAAGAACTTCCCGGTAATAGTTAAAGTGAGACCGCTCAGTGTCCAAACAATGGGAGAGACAAGACTTTTCTTCAAAGAAAGGAACATTGAGGAACTTGGGATCGAGCGAGAGACTAATCTCCATGCATTACAACGGGGAGAAATTCCTTAATTATTTATAACTTTTATGATTAATTGAAGTATCGTTGCCAATTCAATACGTTTTACCGCTTTTATAGGCGATACTTTTTTATCTTTCCGGTATTATGCCTTATTTAATGGTGTTTAGATGAAAGGTGGACACAAAATTCGCGTGTAAAAATGTCCGCCGTGAAACATATTTAGTACGGATTTTCCAGCACAGCCTTATAAATGGCGGATATATCTTCTCTTGGCAGAATAGCGTCCTCTAACGGGAGGGATGAGGGTGACGAAGATATATATAGAGGTTCCGTCGGTACCTGACTTACCGCAAATAGAGCATAGGATATTAGAATTCTGGAAGAAAACTAGCGCCTTTAAGAAGCGTGTAGAGCTGAATAGGGGAAAGAAGCCTTACTCCTTTATAGATGGCCCAATAACTGCCAATAATCCCATGGGTGTCCACCACGCATGGGGCCGCACATACAAGGATTTGTTTCAAAGGTTTAGAGCGATGCAGGGGTATGAACTGCGATATCAAAATGGCTTTGACTGTCAGGGACTTTGGGTTGAAGTTGAAGTTGAGAAGGAGCTTGGCTTTAAGTCAAAGAAGGATATCGAAGCATATGGCATAGCCGAGTTCGTCAAAAGGTGTAAGCAGAGGGTTCTACATTATGCGGCTAAGCAGACGGAGCAGTCTATCCGCCTCGGCTATTGGATGGACTGGAATGACCCGGAGTTCCTACAAAGGCTTGCTGATGCCTTAGAGAGCCCGGGTCAAGTGATAACCATTATGGGCGCTAACGGCCAACTAATAACTGACACCGTTGAGAAGATAGTTGGGCAACTAGGCTCCCCAGAAATTGGTGGATCGTACTTTACATTCTCGGACGAAAATAATTACATGATTTGGGCTTTCCTAAAAAAGTGTTATGAGAGGGGCTGGATTTATAAGGGCAGGGATGTCATGCCATGGTGTCCAAGATGCTCAACAGCCCTCTCAGAGCACGAGATTGTCACTGAAGGTTATAGGGAACTCGTCCACCCAGGCCTAACGGTTAAATTCCCATTGAGGAGCGGGGAGAAAGAGTATCTCTTGATTTGGACAACAACGCCGTGGACCCTCACATCCAACGTTGCGGTTGCGGTCCACCCAAACATAACCTACGTGAAAGTCAGGCATGAGAATGAATACTATTATCTAGGCAAGCCAGCCCTAGACAGAATTCTTCTGAAGGATAGCTACGAGATACTTAAAGAGATTAAAGGAAGCGATATGGAAGGATGGGCTTACGATGGACCATTCGATGAGCTTCTGGCTCAAAGGGAATCTGGTGCGGTGGAGACACATAGAGTGATACTATGGGATGGCGTAACGGAGGAAGAGGGCACATGCATCGTCCATATAGCACCAGGCTGCGGTAAAGAGGACTTTGAACTCGGGAGGATCTATAATTTGCCAGCAATAGCCCCCCTAGACGAATTCGGAGTATTCATTGAAGGCTTCGGCGAGTATACTGGCATGCACGTCTACGACTCAGCCGGGCCGATAATTGAGAACTTAAAGGAGAAGGGTCTGCTTCTAAAGGTTGAGGATTACCTCCACCGCTATCCAGTTTGTTGGCGGTGTGGCAGCGAGCTAGTTTTCCGCCTGGTGGACGAGTGGTTCATACATATGGGCAAGAAGCTCAATAAGTCTCTAGAGGAATTGACCGAGGAGAAGAAGGCTCAGAACCTAAGGTACCAGATTATGGAGGTTGCTAAGAGGGTTCGCTGGATACCGCCCTATGGGCTGCAGCATGAGCTGAATTGGCTTGAGAATATGGAGGATTGGATGATATCGAAGAAGCGCTATTGGGGTCTAGCCATACCAATATGGGAATGCAAGAACTGTGGACACTTTGAGGTCATAGGTAGTAAAGAGGAGCTTAAAGATAAGGCAGTTGAGGGATGGGAGATATTCAATGGGCATACACCCCATAGACCTTGGGTTGATGCCGTAAAGATAAGGTGCCCTAAGTGCGGCTCATTGATGTCACGCATACCGGATGTCGGTAACCCATGGCTCGACGCTGGTATAGTTGCCTATTCAACGCTACGCTATAGGTATGACCGCGATTACTGGAGGAAGTGGTTCCCAGCAGAGTTCGTCTGTGAGTCTCTTCCAGGACAATTTAGGAACTGGTTTTATGCAATGCTAGCCATGAGCACCGTTATGGAGGGCGAGCCCCCATTTAAGGTATGCTTTGGCCATGGACTCGTATTGGATGAGCAGGGGCGTGAGATGCATAAATCTTGGGGTAACGTGATATGGTTTGATGAAGCCGTGGAGAAAATGGGTGCAGACCTTATGCGCTGGATATATTGCACGACTAAGCCTGAATCAAACTTGCTCTTCGGCTACAAAAAAGCTGACGAGGTCAAGAGGCGCTTCATATTACCCCTATGGAACATATATAACTTTTTCACAACCTATGCAAATCTCGACGAATGGACTCCAAAGAGCTCTGCACCATATAATATATTATCACTGCTGGATAGGTGGATTCTTTCTAGGCTTAATGTACTTATAAAAGATGTCACGTGTTTCCTTGAGGACTTTAACCCGTATGATGCAGCTATGGTCATAGAGAGATTCATTGATGATTTATCAACTTGGTATATTAGGAGGTCTAGGCGGAGATTCTGGAAGAGTGAATGGGACGAGGATAAGAACGCCGCTTACACAGTGCTGTATACTTGCCTAATAACACTAATAAAGCTCTTAGCACCATTCATACCATTCCTGACAGAGGAAATGTACCAGAACATCGTGCGTAGGGTTAATCCAGATGCCCCAGAAAGTGTCCATCATAATGACTGGCCTACTCCGAACGAAGACTTAATCGATGAAGAGCTGATGAAAGACATGGATCTAGTGATCAAAGTATGTAGTCTTGGGCGGGCGGCACGCAACAAAGCTGGGATCAAGCTGCGGCAACCACTCGTGGAAGCTAAGGTAATAGCAAGCAAGGAGGTAATTAACCGGGTAAAAAGATTAGAGCATTTAGTGCTCGATGAACTTAACGTGAAGAAGATATCTTATGCAGTAGATAGGAGCGAGGTCATAAATTATATTATTAAGCCGATACCAGAGATCCTTGGTAAGAAATATGGCAGACTGTTCCCGAAGATTCAGGAGGTTATAGCGCGCATGGACCCGCTCAAAGCCATAAAGGCTATCAGGGAGAATGATTTCTTGGCGATATTAGTTGATGGGCAGGAGATAAATATATACTCAAATGAGGTTAAGGTAATAGAAGAGCCCAAGAGTGAATGGGAGCTCTCTGAGGAAGGTGAGGTTCTTGTTGCCATAAATACTACTATACCACCTAAGCTCAGATTGGAGGGGATTGCTAGAGACATAGTTAGGCGGATACAGAACCAGAGGAAGGAAGCTGGCTTCAACATAGCGGATCAGATAGAAACTTATTATGAGGCTGGGACAATACTTACAGAAGTATTCGAGAGCTTTGAGGAGTACATTGCTGCCGAGACTCTCTCCGTATTCGTAAGAAAAGGGAAGCCGAACGCGGAGGCGCATCAGGCAATATACCAGCTAGCCGGAGAAACGCTGACGATATGGCTTAGAAAAGTTGGTTCATAACGTTTATTTCCGCTCTACGCACCATTAATTTAGTGTGGGCTAGATAATGAGTAGTCAAAAAGACTTTGAGCTTTTTAGTGGCGAGCAGGTGGAGACTTCTCTTAAACCACATCTGCTCTCATTCCTAAAATATTATTCTGCATGTCTCTACTTAGCATTTCTAGCAGCCGCGCTTTATATAATCTATCAATGGTTCCACCAGAATGTATGGTCAAACCCAAACATTGCAGGGATCCTGAATTTACTCTTCGGTATAGTACCCGGGTTAAGCCCGGAGGAACTGGTCTCCCTGATAATTTTCTGGGCTATTTTAGTGTTAAGCGGACTTTTAATAGGGGCCTTATGGATTAGCAAGATGCCACTATTCTACATGATCCTCATAGGCATTTCTGGAACGCTGCTGGAGGTCTACTTGTACTCGGAGCTGGCCGCAAAATCTACTATACTCCTCTTCTCCGCGGTATTAGGGCTGATTCTAGTGGACTTTTATCGGCGTGGGCACAGGTTCGTCTTAACAAACTATAGAATCATTGCCATAAAGAAATTCATTGGGAAGGAGACTCGAGAGGTGATGTATGACAAGATATCTGATGTCTATGTGCATCAGGGGCCCTTAGGCAGAATATTTAATTACGGCACAATTATACTAATTACAGAGTCGGGTTTTGGATTAGGTGAAGATGCTTCATTAGCAGCCATCTCCATAGGGGCTACTATAAAGGGTAAATTGGCTGGAGCCTCAGTAGGCGGGAAGAGGAGTGCGAATAGACCTAGGGTAGCAACATACTTCAGCCTTTATGGAGTGCCTGATCCTAGGAAGGTGCGAGGCATAATAGGTAGCAAAATGCTTGAGATGAAGGAGACGCCAGTTCTGAGGAGGATTGAGGATCTACTAAGGGGAGGAAAGGAGGAGGAAAATCCTGAGAGCAGTGGAACTATCTAAGTGGACTTTAAACTGGAACCCTTTCTCCCTTCTCATTATATTTTATTAACCCGAGGCAACTCTCAACTTCCCTAAGCTCCTCCATCATGAAGACCGGACCATCTCTACACACCCTATACCTGCCTATCACGCAGCTTCCACATATTCCTACGGCGCACCTTATGTACCGCTCTAAGCTCGCCTGCATATCCACCAAGTAAGCCTTAGCCAAGTTATAGAGCTTTTTAATCATGCTTTCTGGCCCGCAGGCATATATTATGTCAACCTTCCCTGATCTAAGAACTTCCTCGGCGACATCCGTCGCTAGCCCCTTAAGTCCATAACTCCCATCTTCGGTGACAAAATATACGCTAACCATATCCGATTTCGCTAGGTTCTTAAGTCTCTCCATGAAGATTATTTTATCCCTGGTCTTAGCCCCATTAACAACTATCGTCTCAACATTTCTATCAATAAGCTTGCTTATGAGTAGCATAAGCGGGGCCATACCTATTCCACCCCCAACAACAAGAGCTTTTTTGCCGATAACTCTGTAGCTTCTGCCGAAGGGTCCCCTCACGCCGATTAAGTCGCTGGGCTTCATTTCAGTAAGAGCTTTAGTAGCCTCGCCGACGGCCGCAACGGTTATCGATGAAGAGCCATCCGGGTATACTGATGAGATGCTAATCGGTATCTCATCTATCCCAGGTATCCAAACCATAACGAATTGGCCCGGCTCGGCTAGGGTGCACATCTCGTCATTAAAGAAGATTGTTTTGACGTATGGGTTTTCGACCTTAATATCTAATATCCGAACGACACGTAACATATTATTTTTTATGGGCCAGCCCAATTATCTCACCTACGCTCCTAAAGCCCTTTCTTGCAAGATATTCTGCCAAGCCAGTGCAGATGGATTTAAATATTGAGAACCCCTCGATGGCTATTGCTGAGCCAATTTGGACTGCGCTCGCGCCAGCGAGCATGAACTCTACAGCGTCTCTCCAGCACGTTATCCCACCACATCCAATTATTGGTGCGTTCACCGCTTCATAGATCTCATAGACGCATCTCAAGGCTATCGGCTTTATCGCGGGTCCAGAGAGGCCGCCAATCCTGTTGGCTAATATGGGTCTATGGGTCTCAACATCAATTGCCATTGCCCTAACAGTATTTATTGCGGTAATGGCGTCAGCCCCGGCTGAGATGGCAGCTTCTGCTATCTCCGCTATATTCGTGGTGTTTGGCGTTAGTTTAGCGAAAACCGGCTTCTCGACGCTTCTTTTAACCGCCCCCACCACCTGCTTAATCATCTTCGGATCCTGACCTATCTCCGCACCAGTACCACTAACATGCGGGCAGGATAAGTTTAACTCTATGGCGCTTGCCCCGGACTCCACGGCAATCCTAGCGACCTTAGCGTATTCCTCGGGAGAGAAGCCGAAGACGCTGACTATAATTGGCACCCCCAGATTCCTAAGCGCCTTTATCTCCTCGGCGAATTTATGAACCCCTGGGTTTGGTAGTCCAACAGCATTTAAGAAGCCACACTCAACCTGTATTACGGTCGGGTTCGGGTATCCGCTACTGGGCTTTAACCCAACTGACTTAGTTACAACCGCCCCCGCGCCGGACTCAGCCACCATTCTCAAAGTATCAGCGGACATGCCAAGTATCCCAGAAGCAAGCATCGTTGGATTTTGCATAAATAACCCAGATACGCGCACGCTCAGATCAATACAATTAGGCGCCCTAACCATCAGGTTTCCCATGGGTGATAGTATGCAGTAAATACATATATTTGCTTATCAACTTTATAGAGTGGGACTTGGTGAAGTCTCTTGAGGGTTGCTATTATACCGAGTGTTGTAGGGGTTTTAGCTGTAGATGAAAATGGTAGGATAATTGATAAAGAGGTTTTTGAGAGGGATGCCACTAAGATTGCCGAGAGATTATTTGCCCTAGAACAAGGAAAAATCATACCTGAAGCGAGGAGACTCATAGAGAGACTGAAGAGGCAGGATTGTAAGTTAATATTTAATAACCCGGAGATAGCTAATCTCATTAGTAGTGAGTTTAAGATAGATATTGAGGTCAGGTCCTTAGGTGGCTTAACTAAGAGACTGCGGGAGAATATTGGTGAAGTGGGCGTTGAAGTCGGTTTTCTTAAAGAGCCTAGCGAGATAACTAAATGGACGCATGATGTAACGATAGAACTCTCGAAGCTTAGAATAAAAAGGGCTACTGAGAAGAGGGATCTTCTAGTAATTCAAGCTGTTCATGCCCTTGATGATCTAGATCAGACATTAAACTTATTCGCGAGCCGCATACGCGAGTGGTATGGAATACACTTTCCCGAGCTTAGCCGCCTAATAGATAAGCATGAGTCATTTGTCAGATTAGTGTACCTTTTTGGGCGCAGGGATAATTTTTCCTCTGAGAAGCTTGAGAGGGAGGGCTTCCCAAAGAGTAAGATAACACAGATAATTGAAGCTGCCAAGTCTTCTATGGGTGCCGATCTAGAGGATAAGGACATAGAGCTACTTAGAAGGTTCTCAAAGCAGGTAATGCAATTATATGAAGTCAGGGCTAACATAGATAAATATATTGATGAGCTCATGGAGGAGGTTGCTCCAAACCTCAGGGCTTTAGCTGGGTCATCCCTTGGTGCTAGACTAATAGCCCTTGCAGGAGGATTAGAGAATCTCGCCAAGTTGCCTGCAAGCACAGTTCAGGTTCTAGGCGCCGAGAAGGCGCTTTTCAGAGCACTCAGAACTGGCAGCAAGCCTCCAAAGCACGGCGTGATCTTCCAGCACTCCCTAATATTTAAGGCTAAGAAGTGGCTAAGAGGCAAGATTGCCAGGGCCCTTGCAGGGAAGCTCTCTATAGCTGCTAGGACAGACGCTTTTACTGGCAACTATATAGGAGATAAGCTTAAGGAAGAGCTGATAGAAAGAGTTAGGGAAATCGAGGAGAAGTATCCTACACCACCTAAGGTTAAGAAGACCGCAAAAAAGGTTGCTAAGAAAGCTGGGAGAAAAAGGTAGTTTAGAGGTAGTTGTTTATGAGCGTTAAAGTTGAACCGGTACCACAGTTTGAGGGGATATATCAAGTTACCCTTGAGGATGGAAGCAAGAGGATAGCCTCTAAGAATCTTGCCCCAGGCAGGGACGTCTATGGAGAGCGCCTGATAAAATATAGGGATACGGAATACAGGCTTTGGGATCCTTATAGAAGCAAGATTGCCGCAGCCATCCTCAAGGGGTTGAAAATGCTGCCGATAAAACCCGGGTATAAGGTTCTATACTTAGGAGCCGCCTCCGGAACAACTGCAAGTCACGTCTCAGACATAATTGGCGAAAAAGGCCACATTTATTGTATAGAGTTTGCTCCAAGGCCCATAAAAGAACTTATAAACAATGTCTGTAAATATAGACCTAATATGTCACCAATATTGGCTGATGCCAGATTCCCAGAGAAATATGCCCATTTAGTCGAGAAGGTTAATATAATCTACTGTGATATAGCACAGCCCGAGCAAGCTCAGGTGCTGGCAGATAACGCTAAGATTTTTCTTAAGAGGGGTGGCTGGATAATGCTCGCAATAAAAGCTAGGAGTATAGATGTCACGAAGGAGCCCAGTGAAGTTTATAAAAGAGAGATAACCATATTAGAGAAGAATGGATTCCAGATACACCAAGTGATCCATTTAGAACCCTATGATAAGGACCACGCGATGATTCTGGCGCAATATCTACCTGGCCAATAAGAGGAGGAATATTCATGAGCGCCCCCCCTCAATGTGCAAAGTGTAAGAAGGCTTATTGCTTATTCTCGCCAAAGGAAGAAATTGATAGAAAATTACTTCCGAGTTTTTGCCCGATAGTGAATTATGAGCAAATAATAGAGTCAGCGCAACTTATGTATAATGACGAATATATAAAGAGAATTTACTTGGCCTCCTCAATTACTGAGAAAAAAGCATATGAAGTTGTTAGGGGAGCGTTGATGCCCGTGTATCCGAGGATAAGGGAGCTTATAGAATTCTGTAGTCTCATTGATGTTAAAAAGCTAGGTGTAGCTTTCTGCACGGGGCTTCATGACGAAGCAGCAAGGGTGGTAGAAGTTCTTGAGGAGTCAGGATTTTCTGTAGTCTCCGTCAGATGTAAATGCGG
The DNA here is from genome assembly GCA_038897035.1 of Bathyarchaeia archaeon. Classification (GTDB taxonomy): domain Archaea; phylum Thermoproteota; class Bathyarchaeia; order Bathyarchaeales; family DTEX01; genus DTEX01. The sequence goes on along the minus strand of JAWAXF010000002.1, from coordinate 103,011 downwards.
CGCAGTTGATAAGACAAAACTTTTTGTTCCTAATGAATATAAGATCCGGGATCCAAACAAATATGAGGCTGCATGCAACCCAATAGCCCAGGCATTGATATTAAATAATGCTGGAACAGATCTAAATATAATTGTCGGTTTGTGCATTGGACACGATATCCTCTTTACAATGCATTCAAAGGCCCCGGTAACGACTTTAATAGTTAAGGATCGACTTTTAGGGCATAATCCAGTAATCGCACTTTACAGTAATTATCATAAAAGCATCATAAAACCGCCCACTAAACCTTAGATTCCTCGATTCCAATAAAAGCAGCTATAATCTTTTAATTCAGAAGATTAATAAGGAAAAAATATTGTCTATCTTTTTCTCAAGAGGGTTATTTCACCCAAATTTACGTCTTTATCAGCTTTTATGTCCTCTAAAATCCATGGTATATATCCATCTTTTTCTATTTTGATTGAGTATATATGCCTCCATTCTAGGTTTTCGAGCCAGAAATCCCCAAATTCATCAGTCTCAGTAATATATGTTTTACCGGTATCTATGTCTGTAAGTGTTACTTTGGCCCCTTCTAGGCATTCATCGATCTCCGGGTCATATACTTCTCCAGCTATAAATGGTTTGGGCAAATTAAGGTAGTACACCCTCGGCTTATATTTGTTCTCACCATACAGAATTGCAAATGGTCTTTTACGCCACTCCGGGTTTAGTGTTTCAGATTTGCCTATGACCTCTTTTATTTTTGGATCATTTTCCTCTCCAAAGATTATCGCATCGTGCGGGCAGACCTCAACACACCTAGGAATTTTAACTAAGGGGTCTACCCCATCTATTATATGTGCGCACATAGTGCACTTCTGGGCAATGTTAAACTGGTCATTAAAGTATATGGCGTTATATGGGCATGCATCTATACATGCTTTACAGCCGTTACATTTTTCTGGGTCTATTAGGACTATACCATCAGCTCTCTTTTTTATTGCACCTATAGAGCATGTCTGGATGCATGGAGCGTTATCGCAGTGCATACAGGGACGCGGTATATAAGTTACTTTAACCTTTGGTATACTTCCCCTTTCCAGCTCTTCGATCTTAAGCCAGAAGTGACCGGTGTCGGGCTGTGGTTTTGCGTATGGACTCCAATCGTTATCTACATGCTCATCCTTACAGGCTATTTGGCAGCAATAACAGCCGTTACATTTAGCTATATCTATAATAAAAGCTTTCCCCATCTTATCTTTCCTCCATGACCCATGATCCATGATATGGTCCAACATCCTTATGTAATTTGCGCTTAAAAGCTTCTGGGTACCTCTTCATTATATCGGAGAGATCTACCTTTTCTACTTCAACTAGTATCCCGTTGCACACTTGGCCTACAGTATTCTTAGACATCGGCTTAGGCGGCATGAGAATGTCTATTGCTCCACCCCTATCTATGGGCGGGTCTATTGATATTAAATCGGCTCTTGATCCATGATGTACTAGGACGCAGCCCAGCATTATCCTCTCAGTGACATATGCCCCACATAGAATTGCTCCCCTCTCATTATAGACCTTAACTACATCTCCATGCTTTATACCCCTTTTGATGGCATCGAAGGGATGAATCCAGAGGGGCTCATACCAGTAGCCATCTGGCCCTTTAACTTTACATGTCGGTATCTCCCTAAGCCATGTAATATCATCACCTTGAGCATGGAACCTCCATCTTGGATGATTTGATACTAATAACATTGGGTATTTCTTAGCTCTCGGGTGAAGTAGACTTTCTTGGTGGGTCTCACCGTAGGGCATGTATCTTGGTAGCGGGGGTCTCTCCTCATCGTCGGGAAAATGCTTAGCTAAGCCAGTGGAAAATATTTCTATTTTACCAGTCGGGGTCTCAAGGTCTTTTCCTTCAGGCAACTCATAAAACCAGGTTAAACCTGGCTTCGAGCCCCATGTCAGACCATACTTAGCGGCTATGTCATTTTGAATCTGTTTCCACTCCTCCCATGTCGGATGATCCGGAATAAGAACTTTTCTTCCTTTAAGTTCCTCCAAGCTTAATCCATATTTTGTGAGAGCATATGTTTTTTCATATAACCTTTTCATAAACTCCTCTGGCGGCAGAAAAGCTTCAAGTATTTCAGGCTTATTGAATTCTTTCGCCAGTCTTTCTGCCAGCATTCGGCATATCTCATAGTCGCTCTTTGATTCACCTATAGGATCAATACATTTTTCTTGAAAGGCAATCGCACTCACAGCCGCGCGCGCAGTCTGTATTAAGTCTTCATGTTCAAATATGGTTTGAGCGGGAAGCACTACATCAGCAAAAACAGCTTCGTTCTCAAGCCAAGGAGAGACCGCAACAATGAACTCTATCTGCGGGCTTCTAAATGCCTCCAATATTTTACCATTCCAGCATGTGATATAGCAACAATTAGCGTTCCATATCATGTGAATGCCCGGATGCCCCTCTGGCGGAAACGTATACTTCTTAAATTGATCTTCCCTCCTCGCAGCTATCGCCCCCGTGCCATACCATATTATAGGCGGGTTTAATATTGCGTCAGCAACGAGAACTTTAGGTACAATTACTGGCGCAAGGGCTTCAACCGTGTATCTGGCCATTGGATTACCTACAAATGACCTAGTGATCTCAGGATACTGAGGAATCGGCGCTATTCTCTTTCCTGTAGCTGGTGGGTAAAAACCCCTAAAGAATTGTCTCCCAGGTTTTCCTAGCCCCTGCATGGCCATGCATACAACTTCCAGCCTAGCAGTTTCATGAGAATATGGACCCCTAATCTTTGGCCCTCCGAAGAACACTGTTAATGATGTCCTTTTCTTTGCCCAGACTCTGGCTAAAGCCTTTATGGCCCTCGATGGAACGCCGGTTATCTTCTCCGCCCACTCAGGTGTTTTCGGTATTCCATCTTCCTCGCCAAGAACGTATCTCTTGAACTCCTCAAAGCCAACACAATGAGTCTTCAAATATTCTTTGTCATACGTGTCCTCTTTAATCCAAACATAAGCTATAGCTAAATAGAGCGCCGCGTCAGTATTAGGTCTAATAGGAATCCACTTATTGGCATGCAAAGCTGTTGTAAAATTACAGTCAGGCGCTACTGCTATTATCTTTATTCCAGCCTCCTTAAACCAGCGGCACATAACGCTGCCAATTTGGCCAGCAAAACCAGCAACCGTTGTCTCCGGGTCGCACCCAGTAAATATTAACACCTCAGCGTTTTCTAAAATATCATCAAAGATGGCGTCCTGATGGGGAAGCCCGGCATGGGGACCTTCCATACCCCACACGTGCTTCGCGCCCCAATAATAGCCCTCCCAGCTATCCGGGTTTCTTACCTGCATTGTAAACCCGCCTAGTCGATAGAAAAGCTCATGGTATACGCCATGTGGTGTCTGCATGGCGCCACATTGTCCGTGACCGTCATCCTGAACCAATATCGACCATAGTCCATACTTCTCTTTTATCCGCTTTATTTCGCTCACAATTATGTCAAGGGCTTCCTTCCACGTTATTCTGACAAACGGGCTTTTTCCTCTATTCTGCGGGTTTCTATTCTCTGGGCTCCAGTCAACTCTCTTAAGCGGGTACATCACTCTATTGGGTGAATAGGCGCGCTTCTTGTAAGCCAGACTGATCCAATAAGGTAAGGTTTTAGCTGGTTGGGTGAAAACCTTCCCGCGAGCCTTTATCTCATATAACCTAACATTCTCAAAGTGCATTGGTTTAACCCTTAGAATCTTTCCGTCTTTAACATGAACCTCTAAAGGCTCGGCTGAACTTCCTATTCCACCTAAGCCATGACTAACATAACAAACCTTAACACCATCCGTCTCTTTAATTTTTCTCTCTTCCAACTAATGCACTCTCCAAAACATTAAATTTACTTTCTGGTGAATCGCTATTAAAGATTTTCGTGATGTAATCCTCAATCTCTCTGTATTTAGTCTTTTTATGTCTGTTGAACATGACCTAGAAAGTTAAAATAGGTCACGCTGGGGAAACGATTCACATATGAGACTTCTAGCGGAAGATTCTAAATAGTGGGTGATTAGTTGTTAGCGGTTTTGTTCCATATTCCTGTCTCGCAGCATAAGCTATATATGCGTCTGCCAGCGCGCATGTGGGATATGCTATCCCGGCATTCTCTATTGGTCCATATAAGAGGAAGTTTGCCCCCAGTATTATGGAGGTGACGTTAGCTACCGCGCTAGCTAACATATACTTAGTTGGATCTTTTTTGCGTCTTTTCCTCCACATATCAATGGCGTTGTGTATTCCCGCTCCCGCTGGTAAACCATATTCCTCCTTGACATAATAGATTGCTTTACTAACCGGACCTGGATCTGGTATGTCGAGGACACACGTATCAACTAAGATATTTTCAATCTCAGCCTTCTGGGCTATTATAAGCAGATCATCGAGAACCTGCAGTCTACCAGATAATGTCGGCCTTTTTGCGTTAAGCGTTAAAAAGATTGCGGACTTTATCTTAGCCTCTTTAATTGCGGAAATTTCATTTTCTCTTGTTTCAGGCGTAATGGAGTTGTAAATAACCCTTTCAGAGAGACCAGCTTCTCCTACATACTTTGCTCCAGCTATTCTTGCATCCGCTGTAACACCATCTATTGAGAACGGCCCCTCAATTACGTCTGCGATGAAATCTATGAATTTCTCAAAAGCCTGAGGCCACCCACAACAGACATCAACTATCCTCGGGTTACCTGTCTCATCAGATATTTCCTTTTCCTTCATTAGGAGCTCTTCAGCTTTTTGCTTATCGAACTCTCCGGTCTTCTCATTGTATAGTATTTTGTGCTTATGGTAAAAGATAGATCCGATCATCGCTGTTGGAAGTTCACCAGGCTGCCCACCAATTTTAACGCCAGCGATATCGAAGATTTTTTGTTCTTTACTAAACCTGAACATAACATAGTCGATATTTAAAATTTAACTTAATAAGCCTTACCCTTTAGACTAAAACAAGTGGCGTGAAAGTTCTTGAAAATTATACTTTCCAGTCGATGTTGACTTTGCTGTTTTTCTTAATGCAAAGCCTAATCAAAAGGGTAACTGTCAACATGAGCCATAAGGGAGCCGCGATAAAATAATATACTGCAAACTCTGGAAGGTTAAAGTGAAATCTGAGCTTTTTTGCGAGAAGGTAAAATGTTGCTGAATATCCCAGAAAGCTACCAAGGAGCATTGCAAGGCTTTTCATAGCGGGGATTATGACAGAAGTGAAGGCTGCTGGAAAAATTAACAAACTTGTTGTTGTTGAAAATAGTAAGAGCAGCATATAAAGCGCTTTAGTGAATATCTCGTCTGGTATGAAGAGGCTCATCAGCAGAAGGGGAATTGATGGAAAAGCTGAAAGCAATGATAGAGCTATGACTCTAGGATGTTTCCGAAGGGCCCTTCTAAGCGTTCTAAAGTGATCTTTAACCCAGAAAGCTGCGCCAATAGCCCACCGTTTTCTCTGGTTAAACCATCCCCTCAAAGAGGAAGGTGCTTTAGTGAACACGGTTAGATCACTTATGAATTTGAAGCGCGTGCCATTGGCAAAAGACCTCGTAGCTATGTCTAAATCCTCGCATATAGTTCTTCTAAATCCGCCCAGCTCCTCAAAAGTTTCTCTCTTTATGGCGAAGGCTGCACCATTTATTGCCAAGCACCGCCCTATTTTTTGAGAAAAGTATAGGCTAGCTAAGGCGAAGCCTATATAATCATAGCCTGCTATTTTAGCTACAAAGGAGTCTCTGATAACCTCCTTCTTGATTTCAACTATTTCTGCATTCTCCATCTCTTTGGCTATAGTTCCGAGAAAGTTCCCTCCAGCTGTCTCATCTATCAAAACATCAGCGTCAAGGAATAGAAAAATATCGCCGCTCGATTCCTTAACAACCTCGTTTAGAGCGTTGGCTTTACCCTTTCTCTCGCCATTTAATCTGAAGTGAACCCCTCTCTGAGAAAATTCTTCAACTATCTCTATGCTTTTCTGTGTCGGCTCATCTATTACAACGAAAATCTCTTTCTCTTTGTATGGATCATTCAGAAGAAATGCTAATGTCTGTCCAATGAGCTCAGACTCCCTATAAACTGGAATAAAAATGCTAATTTTTCCAGTATTATTCATGTCGATTTAATGTTTATATCTTTAATGAGTATTTCTAAGTTTCGGTTTTTTAAGATGTTCCCAAATCCTCCTTAGGCTTTTCTTTAAACCTTATCCCCTTTTCAGTTAGCCTTCTCAAATAAGAAACGCTTATGTGCTAAAAATGACCCTAGCTTTTAATATGGTTGAGGTCATCAGTAGACTTATATTTCCCCGAGTAACGGGTCTCATAACCACCTGCGATAAGGATGGAAAACCCAACGTCGCATCATTCTCATTTATGATGCCAATCAGCTTTGAACCGAAGTATCTAGCCTTTTCAGTGGCTCCGGAAAGATATACCTTCAGGAACCTCAACGAGGTCAAAGAATTTGTAGTGAATATCCCATGTGAGGATATGCTTAAGGAAGTGTGGATCTGCGGCACAAGGTCTGGTAGGAATGTCGATAAGTTTGCTTTAATAGGGCTTGAGACCGAAAGAAGCATAAGGGTTCGCCCACCTAGGATAAAAGGCTGCCCAGTTCAGCTTGAGTGTGTCGTTGAGTTCATGGAGAAATTTGGTGACCATTACCTTGTTGTCGGCAGGGTCGTTGAGGAGCACGTGGATCAAACGGACTTTAAGCCAATCCTTCACTGCTCCGGAAAAATGTTCTACAGAGTTGGGGAAAGAGTATCTGCTGAAGCCACTCTTTGAGGAGCTAGCAATTCTTAAAGGTAATGTCTCTGTAGATCTGGGAGCAGCAGACTTGTGAGAACCTTATATCTAAACCTAGTTCCTTCGCCCTTTCTATGGCCTCTGGACTTGGGAACGCTATCGCATTAGCTCCGGCATCGACCGCCAGTATATCTGTCCTTACTCTATGAGATCCTTTTGGTCTTGCACATCCGAGGGCTATTGGAACTCTCGGCATCAAAAACCTAGCTTTTAAAAGAATCTCTAGCACGGTTTCTGGAGGCGGTGGCTTAATAGACTCCATCTTTGCGCCCCTTATGGGGAAGAAGACTATGAGTATCAGGGCTGATGGATCGTATCTTGAGATCATTTTTAATGCCTCAACCTCACCCTTAATGCTGCCGTAATGCAAGCCTATAAGAACATGAGGTGTGAATGGTATTCCGGCGCTCTTCAGCGCCTCTAGCGTCTCAACATACTTCTCTACGCCGCAGTTAAGGTGGTAGATCTCTTTTATAGTTTCATCAGAGCCTATTATGTCAACTGAAACAGCGTCCACACCAGCCTCCTTAAGTCTCTTAGCAGTCTCAAAGTTTATTAGACCCGTGTGCACAACGATTGTTAATCTAAGTCTCTTCTTTACTTCAGATATTGCGTCTATAAATCTCTCTATTGGCACGGAGCCGCTTGGCATGCAACCTCCGCTTATCAGGCAGCCTATCGCTCCACTCCTTTTAAGGTCTGAGCAAACTTCTATAAGCTTGCTTGGCGTAGTAGCCGGGATCATAGTCTTTAGGATCGCACCACCACAATGATCACACTTAAGTGAGCAAAAAGAGCCAGTAATAGATATCGATGGAAAGACCGTTGGTGACGACCTAAAGTATCTGTTATCATAATATGTGAAGCCCGGAACATAAAAGTATATTACCTTGCCAAAAACCCGCCAGCTTAATTCCTTAGCCCGCCCTATTTTATCACTAGTCAACGCTCTTCACACAAGACTAAAATATCTTTTTGATGACATTATAAATGTTTGGTGAGTTAAGCTTGGACGAGACTAAAAGGGTTTATAATTTGGCGTTTAAGTATGAAGCAAAATACGGAAGCTGTCCACAAGCGGTCTTGAGGGCAGTATATGAAGTGTTTAACCTTAAGGGAATAGAGACGGTGATCAAGTCGGCACATGCCCTAGCCGGGGGCTTAGGGTTAAGCGGAAATGGGACATGCGGAGCCCTCTCCGGAGGAGTTCTGGCGCTCGGCATCTTCTATGGCAGAAGTTTAGAAGACATGGGGAAAGGAAGATTCCTCAAGTCTTACATCAAGGCAAAAGAACTATACGACAAATTTGTTAGGGAATTTGGCAGCTGCGTCTGTAAGGATGTCCAGACGAAAATTTTTGGAAGGTCATTTAACCTATGGGATCCGGAAGACTTTAAGAAATTTGAGGAGATGGGCGGGCACAGAGATAAATGTACTAATGTTGCTGGCAAGGTGGCTAAATGGGTTGCCGAGATACTATTAGAGGACGAGAGTGTGAGAAAGCAAATAAAGGGTTAAGTGCCACCTAGTGTTCGCCCTTAGGAATCCTTGAGAGTAGTGCGGTCACCATTAGCGGAAGTATTACGGTTGCGTCCCCCTCAATCGTTACGTGTTTTGCGTTCTCCTTAACCTTGCCCCATGAGATGGCCTCGCGCACCCTCGCCCCGGAGAGACTTCCGTCCCATTCAACCGCGGTGGTTATATAGACCGCATAGTCTAGCCCGCCCTTAAATTGATTCCACCATATTATATGGTGTTTAGAGATTCCACCACCGATCACTAACGCCCCTGTGCGTTTAGCGCTGAAAATCATGTCGCTTAGCTCCTGCTCATCCTTAAGGATGTCTATCTTTATCTTATGGTCTTGGGAGAACAGCCATATTTGATAGCCTACGGCACCATCCGTGATTCCTGGCACGTAGACTGGTATGCCGTTCCTAGCAGCCCAGTAAAGTATTGAGTCCTCCCCGCATACATTTGTTCCCATAGCCCAGCAGAGCTCCTTAGTCGAGATCTCCCTAACGCCACTACTCCATAAGTCCATTAGGAGCTTGCGCATCTTCTCCTCAATTATCATTCCATAACTCTCATTCGGTATCAATATGTTCCCAAGCCTATTTATCCCCCTCCTATGGAGCTCCGCATCATCCATATCGAATGATCCATGATAATAGTTCCTCCAACTCCTTGCCAAGTCATGGTCGAGGGTACCACAAGTCGTTACGATCACATCTACTAGGCGGCGCTTAACCATCTCAACAACGACGCCTCTTGTTCCAGTAGCCACGATACATGCTGGGAAAGAGAGAAACTTTAGGCACTCCTTGTCGAAAATCATCTCCCTTAATATGTCCATTCCAGCCGCGATTTTCCCAGCGGTGAAGCCCCAAGCAGACCGCATTTGTTTAACGATCTCGTCCACCGTCATGCCCTCATAAATTCTATAATCTTTAACAACGTCCTTTTCGCTAACCATTAAACTCATTCTCCCAAAAATTGAACGCAAAAAGGACTGGTACTATAACGCTATCTCTGCTCAAGCCCCTTAAGAAAGTTTAGAACGCACCGCGGCATATCTCTTCCGTATCCGCCCTCGAGGACGGCGAACGTCTTTCGGTTGAGTCGAGCTATCATTTGCCCCATCTTAGTATATGCTTCCATGCTTAATCCGAGAGAGCAGACCGGGTCATATTTATAAGCATCAAACCCGGCTGAAATGGCTATTAAATTTGGGTTAAATTTCTCAACCTCCCTAAGGGCTTCGCCTAAAACCCTTAAATATTCTTCATCACCGACGGCATGTATGAATGGGTAATTTAAGCAGTTGCCCACGGACTTTGATCCGGTTCCCGGATAGACTCCAATTCTATGGAGGGAAATGAAGAGTACGCGAGACTCGCCGAGGAATATCTCTTGGGTTCCGTTTCCATGATGGCAATCTATATCTACTATCGCAACTTTGTTTACCCTCTGAAGAGCCCTTTTACATGCAATCGCTATGTTATTAAAGTAGCAGAACCCCAATGTCGGTGCATTAAGGGCTCTTCCATCTGCGCCAGCGTGGTGCCCCGGGGGTCTCATTAAGGAGAAGGCTATGTCTCCGCTAAGGGCTATCTCCATACTTTTTATCGCCGCGCCAGCGGCTAGCTTAGCATACTCGTATATTCCTGGAAGTGCTGGTGTATCCGGGTCAAAGAACATTCCGCCCTTTATAGTCTCGACGTATCTATTACTATGAACTAGGAGTAGGTCTTCCTTACTGCATGGTTCTGGCTGAGCGAACTTATAGCCCTCCTCAGCAAGCAATTTATATGTTTGATACACTCTCTCAGGCGACTCCGGGTGCCCGGGACTCCAGTATTCAAGGCACTTCTCTGAGAAAACAATATGCATTAAATATCCCCCATTAATGTGATTAGTGGGAAGCCTCGATATGAATATTGTGTAAAGGGTGGAAGTTAAATAATGAATCTAGACAAAAGGGTCAGAAGGGTTAGGGTTTCTCTTGGAACAGCTATAGTACTGGGCTTATGTGAGGGAACAATTAGCGCTGAGCCAACGACCGCTTACCTCCTTACCTATTTTGATGGACGCTGCTCAGCAAACTGCGCCTTCTGCCCACAAGCAAGGGGAAGCAGCTCCAGGATAGACATGCTCTCTAGGGTTGTGTGGCCAGACTTTAATGTTGAGGACGTTATTCTTAGCATTAAAAGGGCCTTTGAGGGCGGCAGGATAAGGAGAGTGTGCATTCAGGCGCTAAATTATCTTGGAGTGCAGGATGACATATTATTGTTGGTTAAGGGCATCCGCCGTGAGTGCAGTATTCCGATATCAGTTTCATGCCAACCCTTAAGCCAAGTGGAGATCCGCATGCTAGCTGATGCCGGTATCGACAGGGTGAGCATAGCGCTGGATGCCGTCACAGAGGAGATATTCTCTGCAGTTAAAGGAAAGGCTGCTGGCGGGCCATATCGTTGGAACAAGCACTTTGAGGCCCTAAGGACCGCCTTAGAGATTCTAGGTAAAGGTAGAGTCACAACGCATCTGATAGTTGGTTTGGGCGAGAATGAGGAAGAATTTATTCGTATGGTCCAGAAGTGTCATGATATGGGGATATTTCCTGCAGTCTTTGCCTTCACACCAATACCCGGAACGCAAATGTCAAGCCGCCCAAAACCTCCGATCGACTCTTATAGAAGGATTCAGGTAGCTCACTATCTTATAACCCGCGAATTGGGGCGTTACGAGAACATGAAATTCAAGGGCGGGCGGCTGATAGACTTCGGCGTCCCAAAAGATACCCTCAAAGAGGCCATTTTTTCTGGAGAGCCTTTCCTGACGTCCGGCTGCCCGGGCTGTAATAGACCATACTATAATGAGGAGCCGCGCGGCCCCATCTACAACTTCCCGAAAAAACTGGCGCAGAAAGATGTCGAGAAGATTTTGACGCAAATGGGCATAGAGTTATAGGATAAACATGAAAGTTGAAACATTATTGGTTGTTAGGGAGGGGAGAAGCAAGCTGTTCTTGAGGCCGCTAGGTTTATGCAGGTTGCTGCTAGAACCGCGCCGAAAATATATGGAATGTATATGTGTACCGGATTGGGCTGCCGCCATGGCTCAGCCAAGGAGAAGAACCTCTACTTTGATAGGGGTTAGCAGCAACCCCTAAGTAAAAGTTCCTCCTACTAGTTTATTTGGGGTGTTTTCCTTGAAGATCTTTATAGACTCGGCTGACTTGGATGAGATTAAGCAGGCCTGCGAGTGGGGCATTATAGATGGGGCTACGACAAACCCGTCGCTTATTAAGAAGGCTGTTGAGAAGAGGGCTGAAAAAAATTCCATGGAAGACTATATTAAAGAGATTCTTAAGACTGTTCCCGGGCCGGTTAGCTTGGAAGTAATCGCTGTCAAGGCCGATGAGATGGTCGCGCAGGCCAAGCTGCTCTATGAAAAGTTTAGCCCTTACGGCGAGGTTGTAATCAAGATACCCGTGAATCCGAGCCTAAGCGAAGGTGACCATCTGGACTTCGATGGCCTGAGGGCCATAAAACAGCTGAGTAGAGAGGGGATACCAGTAAACTGCACCCTCATCATGACACCGGAGCAGGCGATCCTTGCAGCGAAGGCTGGGGCAAAATATGTAAGCCCATTCGCGGGCCGAATAGACGATTACATTAGAATGAGGATGGGGATGAAGATCGGTGTTGACTACAAAAAGGAAGATTATTTCGATTACAGTTTACTCTGTAGAATATGGGATCTAAAACTTAACGAGCAAATAGCTAAGTGTGGCTCCATACTCGACGCCTGTAAGAGCCAAGAGATAAGAAAGTTAGACCAAACGATCCACGATAATGGAATTATTAGTGGCGTTGATCTCATCGCAAGAATAGTCAGGATCTTCAGGATATACGGTTTTAAAGCGCAGGTAATTGCATCAAGCATTAGGAACGCTAGGCAGGTTAGGGAGGTCGCGGAGGTGGGCGCGGACATCGTTACGATGCCATTTGAAGTCCTAAGGGAGATGATTAGGCACCCGAAGACGCTCGAGGGAATAAGGGACTTTATGGCCGATGTCATCCCCCAGTACAAGGAGATTTTTGAACACAGATAATTGCCTTATCAAGGGATAGAAAAATGGTCTATCCTCAGGAAAAGACAAAATTCATAAGGGCTCCGGTTTTCTCCTTTGGCGCCCCCAATCTTTTTATCTTCCGCCAAGTTCCTATCCATTGGCTTGGATGAAAAAACTGTCTAAGAAATTGGCGAAAATTTTTCTCGCCAAAGGGCTTTAGGAGTTTTCGGTCAGAAAAATCGTCTTTATTTAAGTGGATACAAAAGCATCAACAGGCTACTTCTTTCTACTAAGCATCCGCTCTAGGTGTGGTCGCAGCTTCTCGTTCTCGGCTCTTATTCTCTCCCGGCCCAGCTCCTTTAGTTTAGTGGTCATCTCCTTCACTATCTGGGCAAACTTGATGCCCTCCGCCGCTGAGACGTACTCCACCCTAAGCCTATCTGGCGTTAAGCCAAGTTTCTCGAGGGCCTTGGCCAGCGCATCCATCCTCACTCTCATCTTCAGGTTTCCGTCAATATAGTGGCAGTCGTATGGGTGGCATGCCCCTATCAGAACCATCCCGGCGCCCTTCTTTAAGGCATATAGCACAAAATCCCTATCAACGCGCCCAGAACACATCACTCTAATCATCCTTATGTTTGGCGGATACTCGAAGCGGCTCGTCCCGGCTAGATCCGCACCAGCATATGCGCACCAGTTACAACATATGCCCAGTATCTTGTCCTCGGGGTTCTCCTCCAGCGCGGCATCTATCTGAGCTAGTATTTGTGCGTCAGTGAAGTGCCTTTGAGTTATAGCATCGGTTGGGCACTCAGCAACGCATGTTCCGCAACCGTGGCACATGGCAGGCGTAACCACCGCTGGTTTCCCGGGTTCGGCTTTAATCGCCCCATAGGGACACTTCATTGCGCATATACCACACTTAACTTGGGTGTTCCTGCACTTATCTGGATCCACTACTGCCACTATCGGCTCGATCGTTACATGAGATTTTGAGAGTATAGTTGCGGCTCTAGCGGCCGCGCCGCAGCCCTGCGCAACACTGTAGGGTATATCCTTCGGCCCCTGACAGGCCCCTGCTAGGAAAATTCCATCTACGGGGGTATCCAGCGGCTTAAGCTTCGGGTGGCTTTCGAGGAAGAAACCGTCCGTTCCCCTTGGTATATTTAATAGTCTAGCAAGTTCATCTGAGCCTTTACTTGGAACTGCTGCAGTTGCGAGGACAACCATCTCCGCCTCCAGCGTTATTGGCTCTCCGAGGAACGTGTCCTCAGCGTATATTATGAGATTCTTTGTCTTCGGATCCTCCTCTATCCTTGATACCCTGCCCCTAATGAAGTTTACGCCCATTTCCCTGGCCCTGTTATAGAACTCCTCATACCCCTTAAAGTGACTGCGCAGATCCATATAGAATACATAAACATCAACATCATCCCCATAATGCTCCTTTAACTGAACAGTATGCTTTAGGGTGTACATGCAACAGAAGTTTGAGCAGTAGGGGTACTTATTAATGTCCCTTGAGCCAACACATTGTATAAAGGCAACACTCTTTGGTTTCCTGCCATCAGATGCCCTAACAACATGCCCGCCAGTTGGCCCGGCGGCTAAAATCAGCCTCTCAAATTCCAAGCTTGTTATTACGTTAGCATATTTCCCATATCCGTAGAGGTTGCCATCTTCAGGGATGTATATATCATATCCTGCTGCAACAATTATTGCTCCAACCTTAAGCTCTATATCCTCTGGCTTCTGATCGAAGTCTATCGCCTGGCGCGGGCCACATGCGTCAACGCATTTGTAGCACTCTATGCAATAGTCTCGGTTTATTCTATAGACTAGTGGAACGGCCTGTGGGAATGGAACTGATATGGCCTTTCTAACGCCCAGATTCATGTCCCAATCGTTTGGATACTCAATGGGACATACAGGAACACATTCGCCGCAGCCAGTACACTTATCCTCAAGGACATAACGTGGGTTCTTCCTAATCTTCACTGCGAAGTTCCCGATGTAGCCCTCAACCTTCACTAAATCAACAAACGAAATTATCTCGATGTTTGGGTGGCGGGCCACGTCAACCATCTTCGGTCCCTCGATGCAGATCGAGCAATCCAATGTTGGGAATGTCTTATCCAGCTGAGCCATGTGTCCGCCTATGCTCTCCTTCTTCTCAAGGAGGTAGACCTTGAAGCCCATTTCGGCTAGCTCTAGAGCGGCGTTCATACCAGCTATTCCACCACCTATAACAAGCGCTGTTGGCGTAACTGGAACCTTTATTGGCTCCAGCGGTGCTAGCAGCTTAGCCTTAGCGACGGCCATCTTGATCAGCTCCTTAGCCTTTTCTGTTGCCTCTTTCGGGTGGCTTGGATGGGCCCAAGAGCAATGCTCCCTTATGTTGGCCATCTCCAGAAGGTAGGGGTTTAAGCCAACTTCAGCAATAGTTCTCCTGAAAGTGAATTCGTGCATTCTAGGCGAGCACGCCGCTACGACAACGCGGTTAAGATTATACTTTTTTATGGCCTCTTTAATCTCTTCTTGACCGGGATCTGAACATGTGTACCTGTTGTCTATAGCGAAGACCACGTTTGGCAGCGTACGCGCATACTCCGTCACTTCCTTAACATTCACTACGCCAGCTATGTTTAAGCCGCAGTGGCAGACAAAAACACCTATTCTAATATCCTCTTGCTTTGATTCAATGCTCATCTCTTGGCCCGACCTCCCATATGTAGTCTTTTAACCGAGTCATAGGCTTTAAGGAGTGACTTACTCCGTAACTCTTTACTCATATTTAATGTTGAAGTTAATCTTTCTAATGCTTTATTCCATGCCCCAGACTTGACTGGTGCGTGATAAATAGAGATTCTTTTAAGCTCTATGGCGCCATTAACTGGGCAAGCTTTTCTGCACGCTCCACAGTAAATGCAAAATAACTCATTAACATTGACCTTGCCATTTTCGGCGATAGATAAGACGCCTGGTATAGGACATGCGTCAACACAATAGCGGCATCCCTCGGGGCATAAATCTATATTGATCTTTATAGTCCCAGTAATTATTTTCCTCGTATGTATTGCATCGTATGGGCATTTAACCTCACATACGCGGCATCCGGGGCAGTACCCGCTATCAACATCAACTTTAATAACCTTCTCCTCGGGACCAAATTTGACATGGATTAGGCGTAGTGGACAGACCTCTTCACATATTTTGCATCCAGGCGGACATTTACTTTCATCAATCTTAACTTCGTGAATTATCCTTGGGAAACTCTCACTCTCAATCACTGGGATAAAGTCTTTTCCATCTACGCTCTGCTTAAAGGCCCCGAAGATGCATATTTCGGAACATATTCCGCAGAAGTTGCATTTATCCTCGAGAACCGTCGCGGTTATCTTTTTCGGTGGTTCCTCAAGGTTCTTGAGTTCAGATGGCTTAACAACTTTAATTGCCTCCTTTGGACAAGCCACTTCGCAAAGCTCGCAGCCAACACATCTATCCCTGTTGAGAGATAACATATAACGCTTAGTATACATAATTCTCTCGAGTAGAAGGGAGTTAGCATCTTCACTCTTAATTATCTTTACTGGCAAATTCATCAACCCATCCGGGGATATATTTTAACTATTAAGAAGCTAGGGAGCATAAGAACTTTACGTTATTCTTGTGTTATTCATGATGGAGAATAATGTTAATGCGACCTGATGCTAAAGTTTTGCGCCCCTTCTCTTTAACACAATTATTATGTCGTTTAATATTGCTGAGACCGTCTCTTTTCCAGCTCCGTAGCCTACTAACGTTATCTCCCTTGCTAAATCGGTTTCAACGTGTATTGCATTCAACGTCCCATGCACACACAATGGATGGTTTACTGGAACAAGCTTCGGCGCGACCTCGAGTCTCCTATCAATCGTGCCAATCAGCTTTATTGCATAGTTTACCTTCTTAGCTAGGCTTACTGCTTCCTGTGTTATATCGCGTATACCAACTCTTTCAACATCATTAATTTTTGCATTTCGTCCCATAAGCGCATTCGCGAGAATAACAACCTTGCAAGCAGCGTCTATGCCATCAACATCATAGGAGGGGTCCCTCTCAGCAATTCCCTTCTCCTGGGCCTCCTTGAGAGCTATATCAAAGCTTATCTCCTCAAAGAACATTCTTGAGAGAATGTAGTTTGTTGTGCCATTTAATATCCCATATAACCTGATTATTTTATCGCCCTGTAAGCACTCTCTAACAAGTGAGAATATTGGAATCGCGCCGGCGACAGCCCCCTCATAGAGAAGGTCACAATTATTTTCCTTTGCTAACTCCGTTAACTCCCTAAAGGCTAAAACAAGGGGGCCCTTATTGGGAGTAACAACATGAATGCCCCTACTTAATGCAAGCCTAATGTGGGTTAAACCTGGCTCCCCATCCTTAATGTTTGTAGGAGTCGCCTCGACAATTATGTCACATAGATCATTTCTAATTAGATCGATAGCAGGACCAGTCCTAAATTCTGATAGTTTTGAAAGATCGTGCGCGGCAATTAATCTCTCCGCATTTAAGCCATTTTCATCATAAATGTAGCCCTTACTATTTGCAGCTCCAACGATAAGGAAGTTTTTATCAAGTTCTCTGAGGAAGGATATTTTCTCCCATATTACTTTTAAGAGGTTTCTTCCGAGAAAGCCAAAACCAATGATTGCCAGTCTCATAAGGTATCCCCTTGAAACCTTATACTCCTATTGACGGAATTAGTAGGGCGCTCTGCTCGCTGACGATCCTCTTAAGCTTCTCGACAACTTTTTCAGTCACATCTGCGGGCGCCTCAATCTCCAATCTAATTGAGACACCACCAGACTTTGACATCACGACCTCAACACTTATTATATCTACACCATCAAGCCTAGACTCAATAACCCTCTTTATATCCATGCTGCCTATAAGAATGAACGTAAGCCTATGTCGCTCAACCACCTCCTCCGACTTTATAATGGATATTCCAAAGCTCCTTAATTCTTCTATGGTCTTCCTAAAGCTCTGGTGAGACAGAAAGTCTACCACAAGACTTACTGGAACATAGCCCTCGACGGGCTTATCTCTTTCGTGGATAATAGATATTATGTTTCCGCCATTTTTGGCTATTGGTTCGAGGGCCCTTAGTAGCTGACCAGGCTTATCGGGGAGAGCTAGAGTTAAGCTAAATTTCATTAGTGTCCCCTCTTAAAATGTTAAGGACCGCGGTTGAGATTTCAATGCCCCGCCCTTATCGGCCGATTGTACAAAGTACCAGTATCTTCTCAAGTATCCCTTAAAGATCCACGGCGGCCTAGGTTTCCATGATAAAAGACGTTGTCTAATCTCCTCATCGGTAAGCTCAACATTCAACCTCCTATTGGGTATATCAATGCTTATAATATCCCCGTCCCTTAGCGCCGCTATGGGTCCACCCTCGGCAGCTTCCGGCGAGATATGGCCAATGCATAGGCCCCTTGTTGCGCCTGAGAAGCGCCCATCAGTTATCATGGCCACAGACTCGCTTAGACCCATCCCAGCTATGGCAGCCGTCGGCGCAAGCATCTCACGCATCCCCGGCCCTCCCTTAGGCCCCTCATACCTGATGACAATTACATAGCCAGCGCTGATCTTCCGGCTTAAGATAGCTCTCATAGCATCTTCCTCCGAATCAAATACTCTGGCTGGACCCCTAAACATGAGCACTTTAGGTGATATTGCAGTGATCTTTGCGACGGCCCCTAATGGCGCAATGTTTCCAAAAAGAACTGCTATCCCACCTTCCCCGTGAACTGGATTTGAGGGCGATCTAATAACCTCCCAATCGTGAACTTTGACGCCCTTAATGTTTTCACCCACGGTTCTGCCAGTAACAGTTAAGGCATCTAGGTGGAGCCTGTCACGAAGGACACACATGACTGCTGGTATTCCGCCGGCTGCTTCAAGCTCCTCCATATCATAGGGTCCGCTTGGCCTCATGTCACATATATGCGGAACTTTTCTAGATACTTCATCGAAGACTTCTAATGGGAGATCCACGCCAGCCTCCTCGGCTATAGCCTTTAGGTGGAGAACCGCGTTTGTTGAGCCACCTAGGGCTGCATCAACCGCTATAGCATTTTCAAAAGCCTCTCTGATTAAAATGTCGCTTGGCTTAAGACCCTCCTTAACCATTTCCACGATTCTCTCCCCACTTCTCTTAGCTATCCTGGCTTTTTTGGACGAGAAGGCCAGGGCTGTTGCACATCCCGGTAATGATAAGCCAATGGCCTCCGCTATGCACGCCATCGTATTAGCCGTATACATACCGTTACATGAGCCGCATGTGGGAAAGGCATAATCTTCAAGTGCCCTTAAGTCCTCTATGCCTATTTTTCCAGCCGAGTATTCACCTATAGCCTCGAATATTGCCGTCACATCAACGCGCCTACGCCCATACCTACCTGATAACATTGGCCCACCAGTTACAACTATCGCAGGAATATTTAGCCTAGCAGCAGCCATCATCATACCAGGAGTTATCTTATCGCAGTTAGTCAATAGAACTAAACCATCAAAGTTGTATACTTCAGCCATGACCTCAATAGAATCGGTGATAATCTCTCTTGATGGGAGCGAGTAGTGCATGCCCTTATGACCCATGGCTAAGCCATCGCATATAGCGATCGTGTTAAATTCGAAGGGGACGCCGCCAGCAGCTCTAACTCCGGCCTTAACATACTCAACAAGTTTATCTAGGTGAATGTGCCCCGGAACCAGCTCTGTGAAACTATTTGCTATGCCGATAAACGGCTTATTAAAGTCTTCATCCGTAACCCCTAAACACTTCCACAGAGCCCTATGCGGGGTCCTCTCAACACCAAACTTAATAACATCGCTCCTCAAACCTATCAGGCTCCACTAAACTCAACCACAAATACAGCCAAATATATCTTTTCATAATCAATGTTCTTTTAAGATTAATTAAAGTTGGAGAAAATGGGATTGCAGCCATGATCGATGGACTATTTTTCATTGGACATGTCTCAATCGATAAAGTTCAGAATATTAATGGTTCTAATCTACAGCCGGGGGGAGCCGCGCTTTATGCAGCCATTGCCGCAAAAACCCTCCTAGAAAATGTTTATTTGGTCTCCGTTCTAGGCAAAGATTATCCATTTCTGGAAGTTTTAAATATCTTCTCAAAAAGGTTCATAAAGTTTTCAAATGCTTCCTCGACAAGGTTTAGCATAAAATATAATGAGCGGTGGGAGGCAAAATATTTAGAGGCGAGGTATGGCTCTGGCCTTAAAATATCACCGCTACTAGTTCCGGTAGAGGCCCTGGGTCAAGAAAGTATAGTGCATATCTCGCCTCTTTCCCCCTTAAGGGTTAAGAAGATCGTTAAGTTAATTAGGGAAAAGAAGCCCGAGGTGAAGATCTCCGTCAATACTTGGATAGGATACATTAGAGGTGAGAATAAGGATACTCTTAGAGAGATAACCTCAGAAGTAGACTTTTTCATACTGAATGATTCTGAGGCAAAAGCCTTGACAAATGCGAAGAGCCTAGCAACTGCTCTGAAGCTCTTAGAGACTAAGACTTTAATTGTAACATTGGGTGATTTGGGGGCAATAGTAAGCAGAGATGGTGATATACAGCTTGTGCCAGCGCTAAGGATCCCGGTTGAAAGAGTTGTAGATACGACTGGTGCTGGTGACACATGGTGTGGCTCTTTCCTAGCAGCCTATAAGCAGACAAACGACTTAATGAAGGCCGTGACAGCGGCATCAATCATCTCAAGCATAAAATGCACAGGCTGGGGCTTCAGTAAACTCTTAAACCTGAGATTTAAGGGGGTTGACGACATAATTAATTACGTTATCGGGTTGAAGGAGGGCGGCATGCAAAAGAAAATTATGGATTACATTTAATATGCCCCATTTCCAGTTGCAGAGAAACGTTAATTAGAGCGATGCCCTAATATTGAGAAACTAAGGGATAACTGGTTATGACAAAGAATATACTTGAGATATGCAACTTAAGTGTAGAGGTGTCCGGTAGAAGAATATTAAACAATGTAAATTTGCAGATACCTGAAGGCGAGGCTCATGTGCTCTTCGGGCCCAACGGCTCTGGAAAGAGCTCGCTAATTATGACTCTTTTAGGCTTTCCAGCATACAGGGTTATTTCCGGCAGAATATTTTTCAAAGGCAAGGATATAACAGATCTTCCAACAGACGAGAGAGTTAAGATGGGTATAAGCGTAGCATTTCAGCATCCGCCAGCAATCAGGGGCGTTAAGCTCGGGCACATCCTGAGGCATTTAACATTGGACGATAATAAAATTCAGGATCTCCTCAATAGGGTAAAGTTCCCGCAAACCTTCCTCGAAAGAGACGTAAACTTGGGTTTCTCAGGCGGAGAAATTAAGAAGTCTGAAATTCTTCAGGTTTTAGCCCATGGCGGCGACCTCGTTGTGCTTGATGAACCAGATTCCGGGGTTGACGTTGAGAACTTAAGAACTTTGGGCACGGTTATTAATGAAATGTTACGCGGCCGCTCAGCACTGATAATTACGCATTTAGGAGTTATTCTCCAGTATATTGATGTAGACGATGCGCATGTCTTGATGAATGGATCTATAGTTTGCTCCGGCTCGCCAATCAAGATTTTAGGTCAAATACTTAATGAGGGTTACGCGTGGTGCGAGAAATGTATTCAAGCAAAGATAGAGCGCTGCGAGCTATAAATAAGCCATCTGAGTACGGCCCGGATCTCGACATAAGCCAGTACTCTAGAGAGGCAAAAAATTGGGATGCATGTCTGCTCTCTGCTCTCCCGAGGGATATCTTGGATAGGGCGCTAAGCGTTGGCGTCGTAGCTGATGAGAAGGAGAGGTCCGCAACATATTTTCAAATAGATCATTCTGTCGTCTTCAAGGCGATTCAAGAAGCCTTCGAGAATAAAGTTGAGATAATGAGTATCAAGGAGGCGCTTGCCAAATATGACTGGCTGAAGGAGTATTGGTGGAGAAGCGTGGAAGTTGATAAGGACAAGTATACCGCCCTAGCTGAGCTCGCGTTAGATCAGGGATACTTCATTAGGATACTTGAGGATCAAAAAGTTGTTCTACCCCTGCAGGCATGTCTCTTCATATCAACAGACAACTTGAACCAAAACGTCCACAACGTAATAATAGCTGAGCCCGGCTCAGAAGCTCAGATAATAACTGGCTGCACCCTACACCCAAGCGTCCAGCGCGGGCTCCACATAGGCATAACGGAGTTCTATATTAAACGGGATGCCAAATTAACGTTCACCATGATCCATAACTGGACTCAAAAATTTGATTCTAGGCCCAGATCCGGGGCGATTATCGAGGACAATGGGGTATTTGTAAGCAATTATATGTGCTTCAAGCCGCTTAGGAGTTTACAGGCTTATCCAGTCGCATACTGCGGTGGGAAGGATGCGCGCGCCAGATTCAATACAATCATTTATGGTGTGGGAGATTCCTATATCGACGTAGGCTCAAAAATAGTCCTCCAAAACGAGGACTGCAGAGGCGAGGTTATTTCCAGGGCGATTGCAAGAGACAGGGCGCAAATATATGCTAGAGGCTTCCTAGTGAGCGAGCATGGGGACACAAGGGCCCACCTAGAGTGCAGAGGCCTATTATTGTCCGATAAGGCAATGATCCATGCGATTCCGGAGCTTGTGGCTAAGGCGCAGGGTGCCGAACTAACGCATGAGGCAGCTGTTGGGAAGATATCGGAGGAGCAGATTCAGTACCTGATGGCCAGGGGCTTCTCGAGGAGTGAGGCGGAGTCCCTTATTGTCAGGGGCTTCATGGATGTAAGCATATTTGGGTTGCCAAAGGATCTTGAGAGAGAAATCCAAAGACTGATCGATGTAACGACTGAAGGAGCTCTATAAAATCTCCTTACAGATTATTATTCCCTTCTTCTTTCAATAACCTTATGATGATGCATGAGGGTCTCAAATATTATCTTAGCGGCGGCCGCCGCTGTTATGCCATTATCATAGTGCGGTGTGACCTCAACAAGATCAAATATAGCTAATCGATCATCACAAATCTCCAGCAGTATATCTAAAAGCATAGTTAAGGAGATTCCTTCTGGCTCAGGATTTTGAACGGCGGGTGCGAAGGATGGGTCTAGAACGTCCATGTCAACTGTAATATACAGCCTATCACGGTCGTAGAGAAAGTCCTTAATGTCTCTTAATGCACCCTCAATACCCTCATGTAAAATCTTCTGTGAGGTTATATACCTAATATTCTCGGACTCGGAGACGTACCTCAGCTCCTCTCTGCATGCAGCTCTAGCACCGATCACCATTATTCTCTTCGGCTCCATCTCCTCATTTATCCTCCGAAGGAAGGTTGTATGTGATAATCTTTCACCCATATACTCATCTCTTAAGTCTAGGTGCGCGTCAAAGCTGACTATCGTGAGGTCTCCCTTGATGCTCTTTGCCGCGCCGAAAGTTATTGTGTGCTCGCCACCTATGATAACTGGCATTTTATCCTCTTTGAGGATATCTCGGCAAACCGCCTCCACTCTTCTCAGCGTCTCACCAGCATTCATGCTTGTATGGAGGTCCCCTGCGTCATGTATTTTCAGATCCTCTAGGTCAATGCCTGACCTAAAGCTGTATGTTTCTATATTAAGGGACGCCTCCCTAATGGCTGTGGGTGCAAATCTGGCTCCTGAGCGATATGTACTCGTTGCATCGAAGGGTACTCCAAAAACAATGTATTCTGCATCCTTAAACTCCTTTTGATAGCCACCGAACAGCGGTGCTGGTGATATAAAGAGGTTTAGATTGCTCATATCTGTCGGCAAGGAATAAAGATTTGTATTAAATATATGCTTTACTTAATGAAAAAGCATCCCGGATGAGAGCAATATGATTGAGAGGATATCCATGTCACACATTATTTCAGTAGCCTATTTTATTGCTGGAATAGCGTTGATAATCGTTGCTACTCAATCAAAATATGTTCCTGTTCATATATGCCTGGTAGGCGTGCTCAATATAATTGCATCCTGTGGAGTATATGGAAAAAGAAGGGGGACACTTTATACATTGGCTCTAATCTCACTTATCAGTCTCACGTTTGGGTTTGTGACGCTAGCCGCAATGACCTTTTCCTTTAGCCAAGATATTTTAAGCATACTGGCACTCACGGGAACCATTTTCTATGTGGTTCTCTCTATAGCATCATTAGCTTACGCAATAACACAGATAAACAAATTTACTTAGGGGTCTTGGTAAGAAATATTGGGAGGGATACCCATGCTTATCGTTCAGATTTCAGACGTCCACTGTGGGCCGATGTTTAATTACGGGGTTTTTCACACCGCTATGGATGAAATAAATGCCCTCTCACCAGATGTGGTTGTGGTGACTGGTGATATAACAGAAAATGGTATACTCTCAGAGTTTAAAATGGCCCGTGAAGAGTTTAAGCGGCTAAAGACTGAAAAAGTTATTTACATTAGCGGGAACCACGACTACAGATCCACGGGCTATCTACTTTTTAAACAGCTTTTCCCATTTAACCAGGTTACTGAAATTGGCGATGTCATAATGATCGTGCTGAGTAGCGCGCGCCCCGACAGAGATGATGGGGAAGTTGGGCATAGACAGAACCTTTGGCTTGAAAGCACGCTGGAGAACTATAAGAATCACGTAAAGATTGTGGCCATACACCACCACATAGTCCCGGTTCCGGATACTGGCGCGGACCAGATCACGGTCTTGGATGCAGGCGACGTACTCAGAACCCTCATAAAGGGGAAGGTAGACTTGGTTCTGTGCGGGCATCGGCATAGACCATGGAGATGGCGAATAGAAGATATACAGATGCTCCATGCTGGAAGCATCTCATGCGAGAAGCTACGTGGCTTCTTTCTAAACTCATATAATGTGATAGAGCTTAAAGGCAAGAGAATCGAGGCGAAACTCAAGGTTGTTGGCGGAGACTACATGGACTTCGAAGAGGTTACTGGAATTACAAGCGCTCTTGGATAAACATTCCATATAGTAGAATAAGAGAAGCCCTCTCTAGATATTTTGGCAGTATTAAATGATATATTGATCTCTTATTCTCTCAAAGTCCCTTACGATTTCAAAGTCATCATTATAGTATTCCCTGAAGTCTGATAAGGAGGCGCTAAGACTCGGAGGATTTAAGGCCATTTTGACGGTTGGATTAGTGCAGATTTTAACGTTTAACGCGGCTCCCTCCGCGCTCATTTAAGTTGTACTTAAATAACCCTCAAACATGGAGAAAAGAGAAACGCCGTCTCACGTCTTAAATTCTCGGTTCTTCAGAAAAGACTTAAAAAGTGGGCTCTAAAAATACTTTTTTGGTGCCTAGAATGAGAGTACTTCAGGTGAGGTTCAAATTTAAAGTACCAAGGGCTGAGCTTGAAAAATCTATCTTAGAAGTCGCTCCAAAATTCAGACCTGGTGGTGAAGTCCAGGGACTTTTATGGAAGATTTGGCTCATAAATGAATCTGAAAGCCTACTCTCTGGAATTTACTTGTTTAAAGATGAGGCTTCAGTGGAGACATATCTTAGGGGAGAGCTATTCTCGGCATTAAAAAAGAACCCAACTATAAGCGACCTTGAAGTAAAGATATTCGAGATATTGCGCGAACCTACAAAGATCACCCATGGGCCCATAGAATAATCATAATTCGCACCACAATCTTTTTGTAATACACAATTACCAAGGACACAATAAAAGTGCCGAGAGAAGTAAGAAAACAGCAAAACCCAAGAATTTTTAAGGCAGAAAAGAGGGCCCGTTATGTCTCCATGGTAACAGTAAACCATAAATTGGGCTTCTTTCTTTGATTACGTCTCTAAAATTTATTCTCAGGAAAGACTTATGTCATCATTTGGCATAAGTGGACTTTTGTCTGCTGGTTCCCGGATTATTTAACCTTATGTAAGAAAGGGTTAACGTTTCCGCTCCTGGAGGGGCGCTTTTTGTTAACCTTAGGGCCGTAAGGTTAACTGCATTTTTAGGATGGCTAAAAAGTTTGTCCATCAACCCGCGTGGAAGCCTCTTGGGGAAGACTTAATCCCCTATTTTGGACAGTTTTTCTATCTGAAATCCATGCCCCCGCCCTATAACGCCGCCATAACCGCCAGAAAAACCGGGAGACCTCATGTGAAATGTTATTTCTAAGTGATGGATAGAAAAACTATCCATTTTCTTACTTCATGATCTTTTTAGCGCCTGGAAAACCCTATCTCTTAAGTCTCTTAACCGCGTGAACCCAGTCGAGAAGCCCGTTCTCCCTCTCCCTAACAATCCTCTTAAGCAATGATGATATTACTGGCATAGCGCATAAATCTTTAGCGTAAATTTTTGCCTGCTTAAAGCAGTTATAAGTTATGGCGGTTTAAGCCAATTGAGGAGGCGAATAAGCCTCTGCCAGACGTTTTTGCCGTTAAGGATAATATGATAATAGCGTTCGAGGTTAAAGCCCATAGAAAGAGCAAAATGCAAAGCTATTCGAGCCTATTTCTTTCTACAGAGGTTAAATGGTGCTATATTGGGCGGCTTGATGAAGGCGAAGGGATATACAAACTTTTTGGGGAAGCCTGAAAATGGCGCCATTGGGAAAATGAAGGCTGAAAAAGGTGTATCTGTTACCATCCCCAATGGTAATAGAGAACCCTACATTAGCCTTCTTTCGCCAAAAGCGCCTCTGAAAACGCTCCTCTATCATCATACACAAAATGCGCGGAAAGTGATGGTAACAGAAAGCCATAAATCTGGCTTTATTCATCAAATTAAGGTTGGGGCCCGTAGCTCAGCCAGGACAGAGCACCGGGCTTTTAACCCGGGGGTCGGGGGTTCAACTCCCCCCGGGCCCGCCACAAAGAGAGCAGTTCTTAATCTTCGTACATTAAGAATTGAATCAGGATTTCATTAAAAGTCATCTTGGAAGAAAAAATGGCTTCAAGCGGGGGAGAGGAGAGGGTATATTTAGAATGTTGCTCGATATATTATTCCTAATTTAATCTTTGATAAATTGTGGACTGGAAAGATTCCCTTTATTCCGGTTATCGCCTTTAAAGGTCTTAAGGGCGCCCTTATATTCATCAGCATATTGAGGAGCTTGTTTGAGAGCCTTGAAATGGTTGCTATATTTTATCCATTTTAGATCTAGACCTCGTCGCTCAGCTATTCATGATTCATGGTAACTTGGATCCTTTTTCCTTTGTTTTTATAGGCTGATGGGCTGCTGGGCTCTTTACCATAAGTGACCACGTTAGCAGGACTACTATAATATGGGTGAGGGATATAGGGATGAAGATTGATATTATTGCGTGTGCTAGCCCAGAATATAGAAAGGTTTTCTATCGTGGAGAGAAATACGTGGAAAATATGTTGCCTAGGAAAAGGTTCTCCGTAGGCTGTTCTCATGGGTATATGCTTAGGTATAGGGTTGCGCTCGTACTAAGCATCTCGCTCCCCTCAGGCAAGTATATAGTATATCCATTATCGCCAGCGTCAATTGGTAAGCTTCGCATACCAGCAGATGCCAAGTTTATATACGTCACATAGCCTGAGGGGGATAGGGCGCTTAGGGGCCACTCCGAGGGGACCTTACAGCGCCGCTTTTATATACATATGGGATAGCCCTCCCACCAGAAGGCAGACTCATGGGGCTAGCCACCACAAAGGATATATTATCTTGCTTTGAGGTTTGAGCTGCCCCGTAGAAGCCGAGTGGGCAGACCCTATATGTCAAGGAGGTTTAGGCCTGTGAGCTCGTCGTATTTTCTATGCACTGTCGGCGATAGCTCCCTTAAATAGACTTCACATGAGAATACCCTTGAGCCCTCAGATAGGTGGCCTCCATAGCACCTCCCATCCCTATCCGAGAGCACGACGTGCGTATGTATGAGCACATCATCACCCATCATAGCAATATTCCCAACTCCGGAGGCTATTTCGAGGGGGAAGTCGAGCGAAATCTTTGCATACTTCTTTTCCTCCTGCATGTAATATAGTATAGTCGCGCTCTTCAGTGCCCCCAACAAAACGAATACTCCGGTCTTCACATCGAGCTTTTTAGCCAAGTCTTTTAATGCCAGTAGGAGATCCGAGTCATAAGGGAGCCTAAACAGGAACTCCCTCCGCCCCCTAACCTCTAAATGCCCCATAAAATTCACCGCAGAGAATTAATGCCCCTAAGTATTAAAAGCGTTTGGGAAAGCATGTACGGTCTATTGCTTCCCCTCCAATTTCCATCTCTTCGCCTCGGCAATGGCTTGAATTAGCCGCTCAATAACCCAGAGTCATCATCAGATCTACACCACTCCTCGATCTTCGCCCTTAAGTCCGGGCGCTCCCTAATCAGCCTCTCAATTTCACTACAAATCCACTCAACCCTGATTGGGACTTACTGGAATAAGATTGTTGACCAAGACCTTAAACTCACTAAGAATGTCATCAATCTTTTCCTTTCTATTTATGCGTCTCTATGCTTCACGAGGCTCCTTCCTAGGGCTTCCTCTAAACCCCGTGTAATTAGAGTGTAATAAGCAATAAGAGCCGGATATAAACTTAGCTTCTTCTCCTTACATAAGAATTAAGAATATTCTCATATATAGCATCTAGGTTTTTGATCAAGGGGCTTAAATTATCCCGGTTCTATATTCGCCCCTCACCTTCCTAACTTTTCTTCCAAGCCACGCTAGGATGAAATCCTCAATCTTACCCTTCACATATGGGTCCTGCCAAGCCCTTTCAAGAGCCTCACATACATTTAACCCGCCGACCAATCCAAAATGATTCAAGAGTTCTCCATAAAGTTGATTCTTCTCAAACTCGCTCAACTTAACCCTAAGCCCACTCCTACTTAGAACATCGTTAAGGAGAAGGGTAAAAATAACCTTGCTCAATATTTAACCCTCACCACATTATCTAAAAACTTTACCACCAGATATTTAAGTGTTTTAGGTTTTTAAGCATCACGCTGAGGACCTACTCTTCCTCAAATTTATCCGGCGGTATGTAATCGCCGTAAAGATCCCTAGCCTTAATGAGGCGCCTAACCTGCTCATCCATTATCTTAAATAATTCCTCTGGAGCGTCATCAACCTGCTTCGACCAGAACCCCCTCACACGCCTAATCTTACTCAAATTCTCAGGAACCCTGATAGTAAACTGTCTCCTGTAATCCTCCATGGCGTACTCTTTGTTTAGAACCTGCCTGAAGAGTCTTGCTAGATCATCATACCTAGGAATTAGTCCTGTGGGCGCGCGTATTGCGCCAACGTCTCCATGCACGCGGAGCTCCACCCACTTTACCCAGACATGCTTGTCAATGGGGCTATTCAGAAATTCACCAGTATTTAGATCGCGTAGAAAATAGTTTGCTCCGAAGACCAGCGGCTGCTTCTTTAGTCTCTTGCCGAACTCCAGATAATTCTTGATATATTGGCCGAGGGGTATTGAGATGAAGTCCTGGTTTGCCATTATATTGACTTCATACCTGCCCTGTTCTGTGATGGCGAATGTCGTCTCCGTCTCTAGGGCCGCTCCGTAAGATATTATGCCATGCTCCCAGCTATATCCCTGCTGTATTGGCACATAAGCCCTATAATCGCGCCCCCCGTAAATAATGGCACTTAACTCGACCCCTAAGGGATTATCCAGTTCTGGATCATAGTTAGGCAGGGCCTTCAGGGATATTATGTAGCGGGCGTTATCGCTGGCTGGTGGAATCTCCCTGCCATCCGGCCCCTTCTTTCCCCTCCACCACTTTCCGGAGAAGTTTACGCCTTCATTTGGGGGGTCGCATCCCATCCCAATCCACCAGGGCTTCGCATCCTTAACTAGGACGTTCGTAAAGATAATTTCGTTTGGGCTCGTGAGAACCCGGTAGAGTAGCGGCTGATCCCTCGGGTTAACGTCCCTCAGAATCCCGAGTATTCCGGCCTCGGGGTTCACGGCTCGGCAGACACCATCAATATTGCGTAGATATGCTATATCGTCAGCGAGTATTGTCTCTCCTGGGAGCATCGCCGTAGAAGTTTTTCCACAGCCGCTTGGGAAGGCTCCAGCCACATATGTTTTTCTCCCCCCAGGGCCGTGGACGCCCATTATCATGAAGTGCTCGGCTAGCCAACCCTCCCTATGGGCCTTCCTAATGGCTAAACGTAGGGCGTGCTTCTTAAAGCCGATGGAGTTCCCAGCATACTGCGTATTAATGCTATAGACGGTGTTCGTTGTGTAGTCAATGTAGATGCGCTTCTTCTCATACTCAACGCTTATCCTGCGCTCATCAACCTTCCCGCAGGAGTGGAGGGTCTTAAAGAACTCTGTATCGGGCGTCATTCTGAGGAAAGTATCGTAACCTTTTCGGTAAAGTAAACTTACTGCATGCGCCACGTACCACGAGTCTGTGCACTCCATGCAAGGTATTGTGAAAACGGAGTCTGGTGGTCCAAGTGTTAGGAAGCGTACAATCATGGTCCGGCCTACCATAGAATCCTTAAGTAGGCTAAAAATCTCCCTTAAACCCTCATCCCTATTAATCTGCCTAATCGCCGGGCTCAGCCTATCGCCCCTCGGGACAAGGAATTTTGTGACTTCTCTATCCCTCGCTTGGTCATATATTCCATCGAAGTGAAATATATGACCTGGGATCTCTAGGGCAGCAGACTCCTCACCACTTGCGATTGCCATATGCTTAATATATGCTATTTCATCTGGCTTGTCGCTGCATATAAATATATCTTTTGGGTTACAGATCTCTGCTGCTTCGGTGATGAATTGATGGACTCTGGCATCCTTTATGGCGCATAGTTTCCTATAGTTCTCGCTGTCCATCCTATCTACCAATATATTCAGCGGTTTTTGGACAGCTCCCTCATAAGATCTGCTTGTCATCCGTACTCTCTAACTCCTCTTACTCTTCTCGGAACTTCCACTTTATACTCCTTTTCTATTGACTGTTAAAAATGGAGACTTACGCAATATTAAGTTTTCTACTGGGAATATGCGTGTATTTTATTCAAATTTTTCGACGACAGGAGGGTTAAAAGCCACTATATTTTTCTTTAGGCTTTGGGACAGCTATTTTTAGGTAACGTGGGAATCAGAGGCATTATGACTGTGGGGTTGGTGCCTAGGATGGGCAGTGTTAAAGATTTAGAGGTCATTAAGAGGCCAACCGTTGATAGTATGGGGGTAGCCCGATTCCATTTTTCAGACAGGTACTCGGTTTTTGATTGGGGTGAGATGCCTGATCACATAGGGGGTAAGGGCGCATCCCTATGTCTCATGGGAGCATACTGTTTTGAGAGACTTGAGGAGAAGGGAGTGAGAACCCACTACCGCGGTCTAGTAGACTCTAGAGGGCTGGTTCTCCGCTTTGATGAGATTGAAGAGCCCTCAAACATTATGGAGATAAATCTTGTGAACGTTTATAGGCCTAGGGCTTATGTGGAAAATGGGAAGCTAAAGTATGATTATAGTATTTTCACGCCAGGTCTGAAGAATTATCTTCTGCCCCTTGAGATAATCTATAGGAATGGTTTGCCCGAGGGTTCATCGATCTTTAGGAGGCTTAGTCAGGGGCTTATAACCTTGGAGGATTTGGGTTTAGATCATATGCCGAAGCCCGGCGAGAGGCTCCTGAGGCCTATCTTTGATGTTAGCACAAAGCTTGAGGAGGGCGATAGGTACATTACCTGGAGGGAGGCTAAGGAGATAGCTGGCTTAACTGATGAGGAGGTTGAGAAGGTTAAGTTGATTCTCTTTGAGGTTGATGAGACTATAACCGAGATAGCCGATGGGGCTGGCTTGGTGAATGAGGATGGCAAGATAGAGTTAGCATTTGATCCTTTGAGACGGCTAATGGTTGTCGATGTTGTTGGCACATTGGATGAGTGTAGGTTCACATATAGTGGGCTTCATGTTAGCAAGGAGGTTGCCAGAATATATTATAGGCGGACGAGGTGGGCTAGGGAGGTTGAGGAGGCAAAGAAGATGGCGCGGGAGAAGGGCATAGAAGATTGGAGAACTCTGGTGAAGGTTCCGCCGCCAAAGCTTAAGCCGAGACTAAAGACCCTAATAAGCCAGATGTATATGGCTGCGGCAAACGAGTTAACTGGGAGAAAATTCTTTGATACACCAAAGTTGTCAGAAATACTCAAGGAACTCCAGGACTTATTGGCGGGCTCATGATATCGAAGATTAGATTTGCGGACAAATGATCTCTAGATTGAGGAGCTGCTTTCCGGGACTGGTCTCTCCTCTCTCTGATACAACCTCTATCGTGATAGGGATTTTGGGACAGTAGTCAATTTAGTCCCCATCACCTATAATTATAATTAATTTTGGCTGAGCCCATTTTGGGCTTTAAGTAAATATTTGCTCGATATGTTTATATGCAGTATATATAAATATTATTGTCTTGGGTAACGTTATGC
The DNA here is from genome assembly GCA_038897035.1 of Bathyarchaeia archaeon. Taxonomy (GTDB): domain Archaea; phylum Thermoproteota; class Bathyarchaeia; order Bathyarchaeales; family DTEX01; genus DTEX01. Next base: position 71,100 of record JAWAXF010000002.1, on the reverse strand, counting down.
CCACTCAAAGGTTTAGAATTACGCCCACAAGTAGGGGCGCCCTGTTTAGGGCTAAGAGGTGGTTTTACTCAATCTTCTATACAAAGGAGCTTCCAGCCGATGTTAGGGAAGTTAATAAGAAGGCCTGGGTCGATCTCGCTTCGAGGCTTGTTAAGGAGGTTAATAAGCGTAATGCCTCAGATAAGCCTACGAGGCTAATAATAAATTATGAGAGTGGTCCTCGTGGCGAATTTATACCCCTTTCGGCAACTGTCGAGTTGATGGAGATAAAGCCCCTGGAAACATTCACGGTCTATTTGTCTAAGGATGAGGAGATAAAGAAGATTAAGGCCGATCTCGCAGAGCTTGTTAAGAGGGCTAAGGAGCTGGGAGCTAGCTTAGAGGAGCTTAAGGAAGTAATCGCATAACCCCCTTTTTCTATAGTTTGGGAATCTGAATTTGGCTTAAATATACTTTAGTTCTAATAATTTCTATTTGGTGGTGTATGTGTCTGAGAAGGAATTAAAGGAGGTTGGCAGAGTAACCCACTATTATACAAAGATAGGAGTCGCCGTAATCAGCCTAATAGACACGTTGTCTGTCGGAGATAGGATCCTCATAAAAGGAACAACCACAAATCTCGAGCAGAGTGTTGAGTCGATGCAGATAGAGCACAAAAACGTTAACACTGCTTATAGCGGGCAGAGCATTGGCCTAAAGGTCGCCCAGAGAGTTAGGGAAGGAGATAAGGTATACAAAATCATTCAGAAATAACTAATAATTTATTTTCGGTATCCTATTGAAAGATGCCCTTCAGCTGGGTATACGGTAACCTATTGTAGATTAATGGCAGCTCATCCTCCTCATTTATCTACTCCCTAATATATTTACCATAAATGGAGGTAGATTGGGTGGACGAACAGTTGCCAGGGTATAGGGGGCTGGCTCTAAAAGCTCTGCTTGACGCTGGTGCGGAGATAGGCGACCTAATACGCATAGTTAAGGATGACTTGATTCTAGAGGGAATCTTAATTCCGAGGTCAGAGTATAGCGACGACAGGCATATAGTGATAAAAATTAGATCTGGCTACAATGTAGGGGTTGAAGTCACGCCTTCTACAAAGGTTATTCGGCTCGGCTCTGAGGCGAAACCAGCGTTTATCCCCCCGCCGCCGCCCGAGCAGAGGGCGGGCTTACCTAAGGTTACAATAGTGAGCACTGGTGGAACTATAGCCAGCCGCGTTGATTATAGGACTGGGGCTGTTAGGCCAGTTATATCGGCCAGCGACTTATACAGCATCGTCCCAGAGCTAGCTGACATAGCCCTCATAGAGACGGAGGTGTTATTTAGCATTTTTAGCGAGGATATGACCCCGAAGCACTGGTCTGGAATGGCAGAGGCCGTTGCAAGGCAAATTAAAAATGGTGTTCAGGGAGTCGTTATAGCGCATGGAACGGATACGATGGGCTACTCTGCAGCCGCATTAAGCTTCGCCCTCCAGAACCTACCGGTCCCGGTGATTCTTGTCGGCGCACAGAGGTCGGGGGATAGACCAAGCTCGGATGCTGCTCTAAACCTGATAGGTGCGGTATTAGCAGCCTCAAGGGCACCCTTCGCGGAAGTCTCCGCGGCGATGCATGAGACCCCATCAGACGACTCAATAATCCTGCATAGGGGAACAAAGGTGAGGAAGTGTCATACTAGTAGGAGGGATGCCTTTAAGACAATAAATGCCAGCCCATTAGCCAGAATAATTGGCAATGAGATTATCATGTTAACGGACAATTATCGCCCAAGAGACCCCAGCAGAGAGCTTATTCTTAAGCCAAGTTTCGATGAGAGGGCTGCGTTGATAAAGTATTATCCAGGCCTAAACCCAGAAGTTATCGATTGGTATGTCTCTAAGGGATATAGGGGCATTATCTTAGAGGGGACTGGTCTAGGGCATATTCGTAGGGAGTGCTTCCCGGCGGTTAGGAGGGCCATTGAGAGTGGCGTGATCGTGGCGATGACGTCCCAGTGTATATGGGGCCGCGTGAACATGAACGTTTACTCTACTGGGAGAGATCTGCTCGCGATGGGGGTTGTCCCCTTGGGCGATATGCTTGCTGAGACAGCGCTGGTGAAGATGATGTGGTGCCTAGCCCAGACAAGTGATCCAGAAGAGGTTAAGAGGCTCCTATTAACCAATATGGCTGGAGAGATATCTCCAAGAACTGTCGAATATGTTGAGCTCCCGAAAACTTATGCGGGGAGGGCTGCCGGCGATTGAAGGTTGATTATGGGGAGATTGGGCTTAAGGTTGGTTTGGAATGCCACCAGCAGCTAGCGACGCGCGAGAAATTGTTCTGTAGCTGTAGCCCCGAGCTTTTCAAGTGTGAGCCGGAGATAACCTTTCTGCGGAGACTTAGGCCGACTCAGAGCGAACTGGGCCAGGTGGATCCGGCGGCCTACTTTGAGTTTCAGAAGGGCGTGAAAATTCTATATGAGGCTAACACAGGAACATCCTGCTTCGTGGAGATGGATGAGGAGCCACCGCATGATCTTAACAGAGAGGCGCTGGAGATAGCCTTAATGGTAGCCCTAATGATGAAGGCCAAGCCCGTCGACGAGATATACGTTATGCGCAAGATCGTGATAGACGGCTCAAACACAACTGGCTTCCAGAGGACGTGCGTTGTAGCGTTAAATGGCTCTATAACAGTTGATGGGAAGGAGATTCCAATAGAGCACGTAAGCCTAGAGGAGGATGCCGCCAGAAAGATGGGCGAGGAGGGCCTCATAGTTAGATATAGGATTGATAGGCTTGGCATACCACTCATCGAGGTTGCAACCGGCCCAGTGATAAACAGCCCGGAGGAGGCTGAGAAAGTCGCTCTGGCAATAGGGAAGACATTTAGGGCAACCAGGAGGGTTAAGCGCGGGATAGGCACAATAAGGCAGGATCTAAACATATCTATCAGGGATGGGGCCCTCGTGGAGATAAAAGGCGTCCAGGAGCTAGAGATCATCTCAAAGGTTGTTGAGTACGAGGCCCAGCGTCAGCTTAATCTGCTTAAGATAAGGGATGAGTTAAGGAAACGCGGGCTGAAGGAGGAGGATATTAAGGAGGAGTTCGTCGATGCAACTCCAATATTTAGGGAGACTAGGTGCCGCGTGATCAAGAATGCAATAAATAGGGGTGAGATCGTGATGGCCGTGAAGCTGCCTAAGTTCGCCGGTCTATTAGGCTTTGAGCTTATTCCGGGGCTAAGATTTGGGGGGGAATTATCTGATAGGGCTAAGTTCTGGGGTAGGGTTGGCGGAATACTCCACACGGATGAGCTTAAGCTTTATGGTGTCACAGATGAGGAGGAGAACGAGCTGAGAAGAAGAATGAGCGCTTCGGAGGAGGACGCTATTGTTTTAGTTGCGGGTAGGGCTGAGAACGCGAGGAATGCCCTCGAGGCCGTTGTAGAGAGGGCGAGGGAGGCTCTTAGGGGGGTTCCAGAGGAGACCCGCGCAGCGAACCCGGATGGAACTACGAGGTATATGAGACCCAGGCCAGGGGCCGCTAGAATGTACCCGGAGACCGATATACCGCCGACAAAGGTGACTAAAGATCTCCTAGAGAAGATTAGGATACAGCTACCTAAGCCGCCCGAGGAGAAAATTAGGGAGTTGATGAAAAATTATGGTATAAATGAGAAGCTTGCTAAGCAGCTTCTAGACACGGATTACGACGACCTCTTTGAGACGATTGTTAAGGAGACGGAGGTTGCACCAACGGTTGTAGCAACGGCCCTAACAGAGACCATTAAGGCCCTTAGACGCGATGGTTTCGATGTCGACACGCTAACTGAAGAGCAGATAATCGAGACTTTTAGGCTTGTAGGCCAAGAGAAGACGACTAAAGAGGCTATACCGGATATACTAAAGTGGCTCTCTAAGCATGAGGGCGCCAGCCCAATAGATGCTGTGAAGGAGCTTGGTTTAACCATGATATCCGAGGAGGATCTCCGCAGGATCGCGAGGGAGCACATTAAGAGAAATAAGGATCTCATCGCTGAGAAGGGTCTCAGCGCGCTTGGCACATTAATGGGCACTCTTATGAGAGAACTGAGGGGTAGAGCTAAGCCTGAAGTAGTCAACAGAATTCTCAAGGAGAAGATTTTGGAGGAAATTGCGGGCAGATAATCCATATTTAATCGCCACAAATGTTATTAAGGCTCACGTATACCAAATAGATATTAGTGATGTTCTTTGGGCAGAGTTCAGGCTGAAATAAACATGCCCTTCGGTAGAGTGGTAATAGAAGGATCAACACCAAGCGAACTCCTTGAAACACTAGAAAAGCTACCGGAAAACTTCTTCACAGACCTAGAAAACCTAATTTCGGGAAAAATCGCAGCGAATAAAAGAATTAGCCCCGAAGAAGCAGTCAACAATGTGGTGAAGTGTACCGAGGAGGGGCCCGTGCTAGTCCTAAAGAACCCGGATTCTATTACACATTGCGAGGCGATTGGTCTACTCTTATACTTTTCTAGGGATAAATGTTTTAGACCATTGCAGATAAGGCGCCTCCTTAAGTACTCGGGAATGTCCGTCCAAATCTCTTCGAGACTAAATGAGATGTTTAGAAAGGGCCTAGTTTTTAAGCTCTCTCAAAAAGAGCCTGGATGGGCTCTGACCCCCAAGGGTGAGCGATGGGTTAAAGAGGAGGTTCTACCAAGGATAATGAAGATGTAACCAGGTATATGCCTTATTCAACCTTGTTGGCCGCTCTCTTCTCTGCATACTCTTCATATGCCTCTAGCATTGCCTTAATATATTCCTTAAGCATCGCGGGTGTGATCTCTGGGGCTATAGTTAAGTTTATTGTTATGTTTGTTCTAGGCTCCAGAGATATCGCGGGCATTGGCGAAGTCCTCCCCTCGGTCTTCCTGAGAAGTGGTCTAACCACTTTAGTCTCCGCGGGAACTAGTTTTCTCGGGGACTTAACCACTCTTACTGGCGTAGAGAGCCAATTTATTTCGAAGGAATATGCAACCATGTCCAAAAACGCGTTCAACCCAACCTTATCAGCCCTCAGATCACCAACTATCCTTGGTAGATCTATTAGGGCTGCTTCCCTATTAATTCTCTCGCCCCTTATCCGCTCAACAAACTCGACCAAAACCTCATCCTTAGAAAGAATGTTTCTCAGAAGAAGTTTTGTTTTGCTACCATCTGGATCAATTCTATAGGCGTAGGCGAATTCCGCAGCCTCTTTAGTCAGCCTATACTTCCCCTGTTCCTTCTCACTCTCCTCTATGAAGCCCCAGCTCTTAAAAAAACTATTGTTTCGGCTAATGTTATGTAGGGTGACCGTGGTTTTCTCGGCGACGTCACCCACGCTTACATATTCCTTATCCGCGCCAGCATTGAGGTAAGCAACTAGTGCTTCGCATATCTTGGGAAAACTTAAGCGCCTTGGGAGAACCTTCGATGAACTCATTTTTAACCCTCAAATCATCTTCTAATTAATTGGTAGGCAGTACCTATACTAGTAGATTTCCTCTCAAAAATATATCCTTTCTACTGAGAAGCTCATCCAGATAATTATGTGGGCAAAAATCTTTTAGATATAAAATCATGTTATAATAATTTTTGAAGATTATTATGAAAGAGGATTTGTGTAGTGAGATGAAGAGTGTAGAGGGAAATTTAGAATTAACCGTGAGATATAGGAATCTTGAAGCAAGATTTGCTGGTAAGCCAGACGAGGTTATAAGGGCTCTCCTAAACTTTATTAGTAGAGTTCTGCCAGCGTATGACCTTGCTGCCCAGCTGACGCTCTCCGTGGACATAGAGGACCTTCTGAGGGGCGTTAGGGGCATTATAGCTCTCACGCCAGAAGGTCCGGTTATAACTGTTCCACGCGATAGGTTAGGAGGAGATAGGAACGCCATACTGCTCAACCTAGTTAAGGTGTATGTTGGTTATAGAGTTGGACGCATTGAAAAGGACTCCCTCTCAGTAGCTGACCTGACATCCGCAACCGGGTGCAAGAGTGGTACTGTTGCCGCCCGCCTAAGTGAGCTTACGGACATGGGGTTCGTTGAGAGGGTTGGGCGCGGAGAATATAGATTAACAACGCTTGGAGTAAAATTCTTCTTCGATGAGGTATTACCTAAAATTAAATCAGAGGGGGAGATCGGGGTTGAGCGCGGTTAAAGTCCACTTAGAGATTGGTGACATGAAGGTAAATTTTGAGGGAAGCTCTGAACAAGTTTTCGATTCATTATTGCGCTTTATATCGCAGATCTGCCCAAACATAGAGCTGCTGCGTAGAATCATGTACACACCGGATCTAGCTAAGATCATAAATAACATATCTGGTCTGGTGGAGATATCTTCAAGCGGCCCAATAATTAATCCAAGCCTAGAGTTATCTGCAAAGAACGCCATATGCCTAGCCCTCTTGGGGGCCTATGTTGGCAGTAGAATTGGGAAGCTGAGTAAAGATACACTGTCAGTAGGCGAGCTGTCAAGGCTGACTGGTAAGGCTAAGAAAACAGTGACCAATGAATTGCCAAAACTCATTGAGGGTGGTTTGGTTGAGAGGGCTTCTGAGGGAGAATATAAGATAACGGAGCTAGGAGTCAGGAGAACGGAGGAAATAATTAAGGTTATAAAGGGCATATAAGCCTATTAGCCCTCAGCAACATAGCGGTAATATACGCTCTCTCCAGCGGTTGGGCTCCGCCTAACTATTTTAACAATGTCTCCTGGCTTAGCGCCAATTAAACGCACAGCTGGATCAGAAGCCTTTATGCGCGGTAGCTTATATGGTTCTATGCGATACTTCTCTAGGAGGGCTTGTCTCTCCTCGGGCGACAGGATCTCGTGCTTTGGAACAAGGTAATGCTTAAATATGTTAAATGAGGGGAAGTCTTGGGGAATAAGCTCAATATTCTCTTTTTTAGCCTGGGTTTTTGCGGATTGTGAATACTTGTTACTCACTATTATGCCACTCTCTGCGCCCCTATCCCTCATATACTTAGCCATACTATTCACATGCTTAATACCCATCTCGGATATGGCAGCGGTCCATATGAGGATCTTCCTACCTTCTTTATCCTCAACCAAGGTAAATACGCCATCCTCACTTTCCTCCCTCCCCAAAACCTTATAGTTCCTAAGCTCAATAAGCACATTCGTCTTCCTTTCAAGTATCGGATCCACGGGCAAGCACCTCAAATAGAAAGCACTGATATATCAGATCCACCCCATTAATTAAACTTTGCTCTCACTAACACCCGTTCTCATTTCGCCATTAATTGAATTCACACAACAATCCTGCAATCTTAATTGTAATATCATGAGGTAGGAAGGATCAATTCACGCTTCCATGTCAATTATTAGATGCTTGAGGAAGTATTATGTAGACCTAGATTTCGCTTTAGAAAGGGAGTGTACCCCAAGCGGTACTAACACTACTCCACTGCCATAGAGGAGTGTCTGGAGTGGGGCTATTGTCGGGAGCTTAGTGATAGATACCATTAGCTTGCCAAAATCTGTGAATGTGATAAGTAATCCCAGCACTAGAAGAATTAGCCCTGGAGCCATTAGGGAGAGCCCGAAGCTGGTATTTGAGTACTCCTCATTAAAACTTTTATACCTAACATCCTCTGGGACGATCGAGGGAACCGCGGCCGAGACTGCCTTTATAAGTAGTGGGTCGAATATTAATACAAATGGAAGCATAGTTATGTACCACCATATGGTTAAACCAACCGATAAGAGCATAATGTCCATGAAGCCAACTTTAAGGGCTTGCAGAAATAGGTATCTATATAGATAGATATATAGAAAAGCTGTTATAAAGTTTGCTAAAGTAAGCGTTACATTTGCCGCGATTATAAACCTCTTCCAGCTAAACTTTCTACAAATTCTTCCAAATATGTAGAAGCCAACGAAGTTCCCCGGAACGGCGGCAAATAAGCTCCCAAAATATAATGTTCCATGTTTAACCGAGTCTGCAATCAATGTTCCTATTGCCGCGCCTATACCCGCCGGTAATGGACCGAAAAGAACTGCAAATAGGGCTGGTATAACGACAGCTGGTCTGAACTGCCCAAAACCCCAAGGTGACGGAATATAGGCGGTTGCATAGGAGCTAACGGCATATAAAGCCGCACATATAGTGGTTGCGATAATACTTAGTGATTTCGGCTGACTGGCCATATTTTAACACTATCCAGGCAGTATTAAAAATAACTGTTATATATAGATATATAAGAATTTCATATGTAATGTTTAAACAAAATATACTTAATTGAGTGATCAGATCACCAGGGTCATCTCCGAAAACTTTTAAAACACTTGACCAAGAATTATTTATTCTTGTTTAGTTAATATACACAATTATAATAATCTACATCAACACTCTTGAACTAAATGCTAAAGCTTGCCCTTAACTTTATACCTAAGATCAATTAAAAGAATCACAAATCCGTTTAGACTAAAAAATAATGAGTGGCGGGATGCCGATCATGGTGTCATGTCTATATCAGAATAAGAGAGGGCCTTTTAGAATAGTTGGTGTTGGTGGAACATTTGATGAGCTCCATAAGGGGCATAAAGTTCTGCTGAAAACCGCTTTTGAGTATGGAGAGACTGTTTGGATAGGATTGACCACAGATGGGTTCGCCAAGAAACTGCGCAAAAACCATGGGATTGCGCCCTATGATGTTAGACTTAGAAATCTCATGAAATTCCTTGAGGACTTGAGCGTCTCTAGCAGGGCTGAGATAGTCCCATTGGACGACCCATATGGTCCGGCGGCATCTAACCCGGAGATCGAGGCGATCGTCGTCAGCAGGGAGACGGAGGAAAAGGCTAGGGAAATAAATATTTTGAGGGGGAGAAGGGGGATCAAACCATTAGAAGTAATTGTCATAGATATGGTCTTGGCAGAGGATCAGATTCCAATCTCGACGACGAGGATCAAGCGCGGCGAAATAAATCATGAGGGCCGATTAATTAGGTAAGGAAAAATTTAAAAGGAACTATTATTATTGTTGAGCATATTTGGGCAGATGCCGTGATTTACTTGAAGAAAACTGGCTTAGCAGAGCTCCCCCTACATGATGGGAAGGCCCCGCAATGGCTAGTTAAGCGCATGATAGAGTTAGCAAAGGAGATAGTTACGATCATTATTGACGAGTATGGCCGAGAAGAATTCCTTAGGAGAATCTCAGAGCCCCACTGGTTCCAGGCGTTTGGCTGTGTGCTGGGGTATGACTGGCATTCATCAGGGCTAACAACAGTCGTTACAGGGGCCTTAAAGACGGCGCTTAAAGAGGCGAATCTAGGAGTAGCTATATGTGGGGGTAAGGGGAAGGCATCTAGGGAAACGCTCTTGGAAATAACAACTGTTGGAGAGATCTTCAATTTATCCACGTCTAAGATAAGTGATCTACAATATGCTAGTAGGATGAGTGCCAAAGTTGATAATACGGCCATACAAGCTGGCTACCAGCTCTATCACCATGCTTTCTTCGTCACAGAGGACGGCAAGTGGGCCGTTATTCAGCAAGGGATGAACGTGAACGATAGGACGGCGCGCAGATATCATTGGCTATCAGATCACGTTGAAAACTTTGTTGTGGAGCCGCACAGCGCCATAGTCGGAGATGTGAGGCGCCCCCTCGCCCTAGACATGACCGCCAAAGAAAGCGAGGAATGTAGAAAGACCTCAGTGGACCTGGCTAAGGAGAGACCCCAAAGGGTTACGAGACTATTAGATATGATAAGGCCATCATACCAAAGATCCCTAAAAGAATGGATTCCAGAGGCAGCACCCAAAGAGGAAAAGGAATATGTTGCGGAGTTCCTTAAGATGCCATTATCAATAAATTGGAAGGCCCTGAAGAGGGCCTATGAAATACAGCCAAAAAATTATGAGGAGCTACTTGGGATTAGGGGTATAGGCCCCTTAACAGTTAGGGGACTGGCGCTCGTCGCCGAAATAATTTATGGCAGTAAGCCAAGTTGGAGGGATCCCGTTAAATATTCATTTGCATACGGTGGAAAAGACGGCGTCCCATATCCAGTTAATAGGAGGGCAATGGATGAGTCTATAAGAATCTTGAGGGAGGCTGTTGAGAGGGCTAATTTGGGTGATAAAGAACGCCTAGAAATGCTCCAGAAATTGAGGAGGTTTGTTCCACCAAACGCTAAAACCAGGCTCTTTTGACCTCTCATTTCGCCTCTTAGTAACTAGCCCCGTATTATCCTCCACTCATCTCTACACAAGCGGTCACTTCTTTAATGACAGAGGCCCCTCAAAGAATAAGTTTACCCTACTTAACCTCGAGCATGAACTGAGAATTTCTTCCAAATCCTATGAAAATTTTTATGGCGCGGGCTTAAAGCGCTCTAATATGACATCTAGTATTCTTTCTGCGCACTCTTCTGGGCTAAGTTTATCCGAGTCTACCGTTACCTCTGGATTTATCGGCTCTTCGTATGGCGCTCCGATCCCGGGGACCGTTTCACTTTCCCCCCTAAGCGCCTTAGCATATATGCCGCCTGGAGCCCCATAAAAATCTGGGCCACGCTTAGATTCCCTCATGATGCAGACCTCCAGTGGACATCTTAAATAGGCCTCCATAAACTTTGGGATCAGCCTTCTAGTCTCATCACGGTACCTACGCCTATTGCCAGTTGCGTCGATGATCACATTCACGCCGTTCTCCGTTAAAATTCTGGCAATATAGACTAGTGTAGCATAGACTATGTCCCGCTCCTCCTCAGTATACTTTGGGCTAGGCGTCATAACCTTGCGGAGTTCATCTGAGGAGAGAACATAAGCGTGTATTCCAAGAGCCCTAAGCTTCTCGGCAAGAAGATGCGCAACTGTAGACTTACCGCTGCCAGGTAGACCAGTAACCCAAGCGCACCAGCCGCTTATGGGCATATTTCAATCACCTTTACGGTGCGAAATCACTAACCCGTATATTCCATAAAAACCTATAAGTAGGCCCGCGAAGGATATGGAGAAAGCTAGTATCAATAGGGATATGTGCTTCTCCAAGATGTCTACAACCATTAGAAATGAGAGGGCGAAGCCAGCTACTAAGAGAAAACCTCCAATGATTATCTCAAGGGCCTCTTTACTCATTTTAATCATAAAGCCAGCACTTCACATAATGTTCCTTTGTAACTTCTATTGTCGGCGGCTCCCTTGCATCGCAAACCCCCTTCATGAAATTCGGGCATCTCGGATGGAAGCGGCAGCTGGATGGTGGACTCATTAGGTTAGGCGGCTCGCCCGCCGGCACATCTTTAATGATAAGGCGGTTACCTGGATCTGGATCTGGTATAACGTTGAGCAGAGCCTTTGTGTATGGGTGCATCGGGTTCCACAGTAGCTCGCTTGTACTCGCGCTCTCAATTATCTGGGCCGCATACATTATATAGATTCTCTCCGAAAAATATTTTGTTGTGGAAAGATCATGCGTTATATATATTATACTTTGATTATACTTCTGCTGCAATTCTTGAAGTAGCTTGAGGATCTCTATTCTAACTGATGCGTCTAGCATTGAAACGGGTTCATCGGCGACCACTATCTTTGGCTCCAGAATTGTCGCTCTAGCTATAACTAGTCTCTGCTGCTGACCCCCACTTAACATATGCGGATACTTATTGATAAAGTCCTCAACTGGCGTCAGCTTAACCCTCTCCAAAGCCCTGTAAATCCTCTCTTCTCTCTCCCTCTTACTCTTAACGCCGTTAATTATCAGCGGCTCCTCCAATATTCTCTTCACCGTCATGAACGGTGGTAATGCACCGAACGGATCCTGCTGAACTAAGCCAGTCTCACACCTATACCACTTCAAATCCTTCCATCTTAAGCGGGTTATATCTCTCCCATCAAATATTATTCTCCCACCGGTAGGCTCGTACAACCTAAGTATTGTTTTACCAAGGGTTGTTTTTCCGCAGCCGCTCTCGCCAACTATCGCTATAGCCTCACCCCTAACTAATGTTAGACTCACCCCATCAACAGCCTTCAAATAAACCTTTTTACCCAAGAAACCCCTTCTTACCTCAAAGTACTTCTTCAAGTTTTCAACCAGCAATAATGGTGCGCCCATACTTACTCCTTCGCATAAAGCCAGCATTTAACGTAAAAATCTTCATCTAGGTAAATTATGGGCGGATCTTCGGAGCACTTATTAAAGGCGAAAGGGCATCTTTCTGCGAATCTACACCCTTTAGGCGGATTTAGAAGGCTGGGTGGCGAACCTGGTATGAAGCCTAGCTTCTTATCAGTTCTAAGCGTTGGAACGCTCTCCATCAATCTTTGAGAATACGGATGCTTCGGATCACTATAGAATTTTTCCGCCACATTGAACTCAACTATTTGGCCAGCATACATCACAGCAATTTTATCGGCTAATTCGCTTGAGAGACTGATATCGTGGGTTATAAATATCATGCTTAAATCTCTCTCCCATTTAATGCTCTTCAATATATTCATGATGTTAGCCTGGGTTAACACGTCTAATGAGGATGTTGGTTCGTCCAGAATTATCAGTTCCGGGTTTACAAGAAGAGCAGTTGCTATGGTAATTCGCTGCTTCATTCCTCCGCTTAATTCAAAAGGATAATGATCTATGAAGCTTTCACTTATACTAACCTTTCTTAATGCTCCGGCAGCTTTCTCCAAAGCCTCCCTTTTACTCATCCTGTAGACGAGGATAAGCGGCTCTATCATCTGCTCCCCAACTTTAACGATGGGATTCAAAGAGTTTAGCGCCGCCTGCGGAACATACGCAATCTTGCTCCACCTAATTTTCCTTCTAAACTCTTCCTCATCTAAATCCATCAAATTAACGCCATTAAGTAAAACTGTGCCTTTATATACGGAGACATTTCTGGGCATTAATCTTATTATCGCCTTTGCCAATGAGCTTTTCCCACAACCTGATTCACCTATTAAGGCCATTGTTTCCCCTTTAAGTAGCGAGAATGATACATCGTCGACAGCTTTGACTTCACCTTTCATGGTTCTATAATACATTGTTAAGTTTTTTACGCTCAGGTGTTCCTCCTCCATTTACATCTCCTTTAACCTTGGATTGAATATTTTATCTAATGCGAAGCCCAATATTGCGAAGCTCAACGAAGTTAATGCTAACATTATTGATGGTTGTAGAACCCAATAATATAATCCCTTATATAATGCTCCATACGTATATGCGTCATCAATTATTTTTCCCCATGTGGGAGTTAATGGGTCGCCTAAACCGAGTATTGCTAACGCAGCCTCTAGGAAGACGAAATCTGCAACTGAGATAACTATTGATGGAATTATTGTTGGGAGGACCTTCGGGATTAGATAGAGCATTATGATTCTAAGGTTACCGGCCCCATAGGCTCTAGCGGCTTCCACATATGGGAGCTCCTTGATTTGCAGGAACATTGCCCTATAATTTTTGACGCCACTACCAAATACCGTGAGTATTATAATGACTGCCAAGAGCACCCATATATTAAATTTATAGAATGTAGATATCATTATTAATAGCGGTAGGAAGGGAAGAACCATAAAGACCTCTGTGAGCCTCTGCAAAATGGTATCTGCTTTCCCTCCAAACCAGGCGCTGATAGCCCCAATAAACATTTGTATCAATGCCACAGTGACAGAGGCAGTCACGCCGAAAGAGAGCGCTATAGGTGTGCCCCATAAAAGCGCTATCCTTAGATCCCTTCTTAGGTGATCTGTGCCAGCTAGCCCATAAACCTTACCATACACCACTAGTTTAGCATCCAGGTCCACATTAATTTCAAAGACGATGCCCTCTATCCAAAGTTCGTACACCCCCTTCATTACCCTAGCCGTATCTGGACTCAGGATGCTACTATCCTCTTCTGCAAAGAGTAGAATGGTGATTGGCGCCTCATATTCTATGGTCTTGTTAATTTTATTTGAGATATAGCCCCTGATCTCCTTGGCTAGTTCCTCATCGTTTGATATGTAATATCTATCTTCCCTCGATATTAAAAGTGACCTCAGAGTTATTTGCTCCCCACTGGGTTTAACCCAGTAGATTGTTAGATGGGGATTAGATTCATTAAAGCTCGCCTTAAGGAATAGGTTTATCTCACTTGGAAAATCGTCGTACTCATAGCTGAATGAGAACTTTACCTTAATTATGCTGAACTTTTCACCCGGAGCTGGAACTATAGTTTTAGAGACGCCAACTTGGGGCTTCTCCGTGCTCAATACTATTGTTTCAGGAAGCCTTTTTTGCGTAAAGATGTTCACCCATAGGGGTAGGGCGTTGCGTGGATTATCTAGCCAATATTGTTCGCCAGCCCTCCAGAGCCGCGTGGCCTCCTCATATGGTATTGTTATAACAGTGTAAATAGAGAGCCCAACTAGAAAAAGTATGATGATTAGTCCAATGAGCATGGACTTGTAGAGTAATAGTTGACTAAGGGCGCCTTTAACTTTTGACAAGCTTTATGTTCCTCCAGCCCTGATTCTTGGGTCCAGGATTGCGTATATAAATTCAAGAGCGAAAACTGTTGCTGCGAGAAGGTATGCATATATGACAACGAGTCCTACAAGTACTGGTGTATCGAACATTATGGATGCCGCGTAGAATAGGCTTCCTATTCCAGGCCAGTTGAATACTCTCTCAGTTATTATTGCCCCCATCCATGAGCCGATTAACGTTAATGAGAAGTCGGTTATTATTGGTGGTAATGTTGGTCTGAGTATATACCTCCTTTGTATTAAAGAGTCGGGTAAGCCTTTAGCCTTTGCAAATTCCACGTAATCCTCGCTTGAAAACATTAGGAAGAAGGTTCTTCTCACGTAGACATTTATGAAGGAGTAGGCTATTAGCCACGATAAGACCGGTAGGGTCATATGTTTTAGGACGCTTAATGCATATGCCAGCTTATCTGCTGGCGGCGGGACATCAACCATGCCTCCATATGGCAACAGTCTCAGGAATGACGCGAAGATTAGTATGAGGAATATTCCATAAAACCATCCTGGTAAGGACGAGAGAGGAGCAAGCAAAACAGAGAGTCTATCCAAAAAACTTCCATACCTCCTAGAGAGGAATAATCCGAAAAATAGCCCTATGAAGAATAGGATCAGCTGCGTTGTTGTGAATAGGAGAACAGTGTTTGGCAGTCTTTCAAGAATTATTATGCGGACACTTTTTGATCCGCTATCGCTGCTTAAGAATAATGCCCTTCCAAGGCTAAGCGTTATAGCATCCTTCAAGTAAATGAAGCTTCTATATATGAATGGTTTATCAAAGCCTATTTTCTTCAGCTCATTATCATAAATCTCGCTTATTATCTTTGTTATCTGGGTTTCATTTAATCCCTTATATGCCGGATTCTGCCGAACACTTTGAGAAACCCAAAAAAGTATATCGCTTTTAACTATTTCATCAACGTATCCGCCCATATTTGCAATCCAAATTGTTACATAAACTGCGATGACCACCGTTATGAAAAGTATGATGGCGCGCTTTAGTACATACTTCACTATTCTTGGAAGCATTATCCTTCTTTCCTCACAATCTAAAGAAAAAATAGGTGAAGAGGAAGAATAAAAAAGTAGTGGTTACTTCTTTCTTAGTATTGGGAGTATTATCGCCACTATAGAAATTATTATGGCTACTATACTAATCCACATAATCGTCGTAACCGTGCCGATTGCATCCTTTAGTTCATCAATCCTCGCATTAATCTCATTAATTCTCCTTTCCAGCCCAGTTTTTAGATCCGACAGCTTTACTTCATAATCGGCTTTAGCCTTTGCTAGCTCGCTCATCAGATATTCTGTCTCACTCATGATCATAGCTGTTCCGCTCACAGACACCGGCATACCAACCAATTTGGAGACAGCTATTACATTTATGCTAACCGCCCCAGCAGCTAATAGCGCTGTCTCCTCCGACTTGAGCTTAATAACCCATTTTCCATCTGCCACAGCCTCAGCTGTTCCGGTCAAGGTTGCTGTTGGGCTGGTAATCATATACTTAACGTAGCTCATGTCCGCTTTTCCATATGGCTTGCCCTCAAATGTTACTGAAATCGTGATCTCCGCAGGTAAGCCCGGTACAATTGTGGGCGCAGCGGCAATTTTAACTTCCGGTATCATTGGCTTAGAGAATTTAAGCCATTTATCAGCTGGATCGATGAATTCCCTATTGGCCTTTAGCACAACTATCCTAGCGGTCGGGTCAACTTTATCTAGGTAAAATGGACCATTGCCGATGAGGAAGTGGCCCTTCGCGCTATACCATTTCTTTAGATTATTATATCTCTCTAGGGCTTCCGCCTCGCTAACATACTTGCCAAGCACGTTCTTATAGGGTATAAATTTCTCCCTAATAGCCTTCTCCAAGTATTCGGCCAGTATTGGTATTGAGGGGCCTGCAACATAGCTCATCCATTCAACTTTAAGGCTCTCAGCCTTATCAGCCGTGAAGGCCAGCATCTTATCTGCTTCAGCCAGCCAACCGATGGCAACCATATGCCATGGAGAAGGACACTGCAGAGTTTGATCCTCCGGATAGAACCTTGTCGCAGCCTCAGCAACTATCCACTCGGCATCCAGATATAACATATCTGAGTAGTATTCTATGACTAACGGGTTCGTGCTCACTATCTTAAAGCCCTTAAAGTATTCTCTGAAGGCCTCAAACGCGGGAACAATTGATTCATCATATACTGGGCTTTCAGGCTTAGCTACATCAAAAGTCAGTATATAATCGAATAATATGTCCGCTAGTGAGAGCTTACTTCCATCATGGAACTTCGTGTTAAATAGGTTCTCATCATAGTAAACCACGGTCTTTGTTTTTGCTTTTGTTCCAGGAGGAGCATAGATTATTTCCTGCTTCACCGGATCCCAGTCATACCATGCATCTGTTGGCACAGTTATCTCATCAACAAATTTCAGGGAAACCCAATCCAGTGTAACTCCAAGAGGCAACCCTTTCTCAGCATAGACCTCTGCCTTCTTAACTCTCTGAGGCCAGTAGAGCCCAGTGAATGGGTCTGGTATAACGGCTGGGTCGGATAGCGCCCGATAGAACATGGCATCATATACCCAGTTGCTTCCTCCAACTGGATTTATCGAATCTACAAGCAGGTCCGTGGACATTATTTTAATTGTGCCGCCAGCTTTATCGACATATTTAATAGTGTATGGCCATAATCTTGCACCAGAGAAGCCCGCTGCCAGATCATACGTTAGCGATACCTCTTTTCTAGCAGGCCAGGGAGCTATCTGATTAACCAGCCATACTCTTACAGAATCCTTCATTGAAAGTGTTAAGGCTTTCTTCATGAGGTCGTTTCTTTCCTCGATGGTTCTAAAATCTCTGGCCCATAACTTACCAGCCACGTAATCGAATTCTGGTGCTGGCTTATAAGCGCTCCATAAGGGGCCCATAGCGCCTCTTGGCGTGTAAAAATAGCCAAAGTTATCTGCATCATCCCTGGAAACCGCGGTTACAATCCATCCGCCGGTGTAAATGTGCCATTTCCCATCAGCCGGGTTACCTCTTATCCATATTGGCGCTGCCTCTCTACTAGTTTTATACTGTCTATCAACTGTGAAGCCCAGCTTCTCGAGCTGTGAGGCCACATAATCGCCTATTGGTCTCCTCTGATCTTCAACTCTAACAAGGAATATTATCGTAACTGGTTCACCCTTATAGTACCATTTCCCATCTCTTAGCTCGGCGCCGAGCTTAATCATCTCCTCAGTGATAATTTCCCTAGCCTTTTCAAAATTATAACTATACTCCTTTTCAATCTCCCTAACCACATCCGCATATCTTGCGTACTCTGGGAAGGCTGGTGTTAAAACTGTGTACTTAGGTACAGCCATCCCAGCCATTATCTCGTCGCAGATATATTTTCTGTCAACCAAGTAGTTTATTGCTTCCCTTATCCGTGGGACTGAGAATGGATTCAACTTGCCAGTTGCAGGAAACTCTGGCCCTACGGGGTTAAATGTTAATTCAAAGTATAGCCCAAAAGACGTAACATACCAGAGGTCTGGCGAAGCCTTTACCCTCTTAAATAGCTCTGAGTCTCTTATATCTCTAAAGTATACTTGTATCTCGTTCTTAAGTAGCATGTCTACGGTCTTCGCCTCATCCGTTTCTACGGAGAATACAACTTCATCAACCCAAGGACCCTTTGGCACCTGGGCGTATGAGACTGGAATCTCTGACATGAGAATTCCTAGGAACAGTAAAACCAGCAAAGCCCCCGCTAAAATTCTCATCTTATTCCCCAACATAATTACACCCAAGACATTTTTCCACAATAAAAATTTATAAGACTTTCTATCCATAGAGAACGACATTAACAACTAAGAGTTAAAAATTCAAATTCAGTTTAATATCGATCTTTTCAGTTTCAAGTATGCTCTTTATGAAGTTGAATATCTTTATTCTTGTCTCTTTTGCTAGGTTTGGGTACCATATTGGCGATGCTATTACTAACCCCCTCCACGCATAATATGGCTGTATGACCGTTAGAATTTCCTCGTCGCCAGCCTTATTTAGGTAGTTTTCCCAGAATATCTCAAATAGCCTTTTGAAGGAATCTCTAAACTCGCCGTAAGCTTGTAGCGAGTAGAATAGATAATTTATTGTCATGGCTGCTAGATCGTCCGCTGGCTCGCCCCATTCACCCCGGCTCCTATCTAGGACTGTGAAGTCTGTTCCCTCGTGAAATAGTATGTTCCATGGATGGAAGTCTCCGTGAACTCTGGCGCACCTATGGGTCTTTTCCTTCAGTCTCCAGCGCCACTCAAGGCATCTACGCTCGATCTCCATTAGGGTCCTCTCATCCGCGTAATCCAGCCCAGGTGGATAGCTATCTATCAAGCCCATAATACATTCGCCATGACCAATAAGGTCCCTAACACGCCTAATATAGAGCGATTCTAATCCAACCCCCTTAACCGAATGGACCTCGACGAGGTAATCAGATAGTGCTAGGCAGCGTTCTATATCAAGACTTGTTAATTCGCCTCGGGCCTTTATATCCTCTAAATCTAGGTAATATGGTCTACCCTCAACGTATTCCGTTAATATAAAGAACTCGCTACAGTCTCTAAGGGACTTTAATGTTCCGCTGGTTGTGAAGGCGCCAACATCTATTGACCTAACATGTCTTGGGAGCTTGTTGAAGGCTGAGTGCTGCCAAAGGAGTATCTGAGCCCTGTCTGAGAAGTGCTCGTGCCCAAAGCCGCCTGGCCTAATGGTTTCAAGGACAACCCTCTTAACCTCGCCGTTAACTAAGACCTCAATTAAATATGGGGTACCGTAGCCGAAGCCCTTAAGCTCCACACCCTTCTCCTTCCCAGAAAAAAGCTCTATAATTCTAAGAACGCGGGCTTCAGGCCCATAGATCTCACGAAAATAGTTACGCAAGCTATCCGGGCCGAGGAGTATCTCCATGAGATCCCCCCAAGAATTTTCACAATAAATCCTTTATCTTCCCACGTATTTATGTGTGAGGCATCCCTCCTATTAACGTAAGAAGAAGAGTGGGAGCTAACGTAACTTAACAATCGCTCCTCAGTAATTCTTCTAGCGCTCCAGCGCCTAAGAACCTCAAAAGTAAATAAGGGGCATAGCTGATTATTTTCTGCTTTGGGTATCTTTATGGAGATCGCGATACTTGATGGTACTGTTGTCACAATGGGTACCAAAGGGATCATACGTGAGGGGGCTGTTGTAATTGAGGATGGCGTCATAACTGATATCGGAAGGAGTGACGAGATTAAGCGTAAGTATCCGAGATACGAGAGGATTGACGCTAGGGGAAAGGTCGTCATGCCTGGGCTAATCAACGCCCACCAGCATATGGCCATGAGTCTATTAAGGGGCTATGCAGATGATTACCCGCTCAAAGAGTGGCTTGAAAGGTGGGTTTGGCCAGTAGAGAGACATATGACTGGATATGACATATATATAGGCTCGCTCCTAACCGCCATAGAATCAATTATGAGCGGAACAACCACCATAAACACGATGTACCATTACATGGAGGATTACAACGAGGCTAGAGCCATCGCCGAATCCGGATTGCGCGGCGTAGTCGGCCACGTATGCTTCTCATGGCGCAGGGAGCGGGATATCAGAAGCCTAAGGGATCTAGCCGCAAAGTGGCATGGAGGAGCTAATGGGAGGATTCGGGTTAGTGTAGACCCGCACGCGCCATATACCGTCGACCCAGAATACATGAAGGGGCTCAGGGCTACGACGGAGGAGCTTAATGATAGATATGCTCGGGGGATAGGCCCGATAATATGGCACATTCACTTAGCGGAGACGAAAGATGAGGCGCAAAAGATTAGAGATTCATTTAATATCCGCGTCGAGGATAGCGTTGTGGAATATGTTGATTCGCTTGGCATATTAGGCCCAGATGTGCTCGCAGCACACTGCGTCCACTTAGGAGAAAGGGACATTGAGATCCTAGGGCTTAAGGGGGTTAAGGTCGCACATAACCCGGTCTCAAATCTTAAGCTCGCCTCTGGAATAAGCCCCGTCCCAGATATGATTAGGGCTGGCGTAATAGTCGCCCTCGGCACGGACAGCCCATGCTCAAATAATTCGGCTGACATGTTTGAGACTATGAAGCTCGCAGCCCTACTGCATAAGGGGGTTAATGGGGATCCAACATTGCTTCCGGCCGAAGCCGTGCTTAGGATGGCGACAATAGACGGTGCTAGGGCCCTCCTATGGGACGATCAGATCGGGTCTATAGAGGTTGGGAAGAGGGCCGACATAATTATAGTTGATTTTAGGAGACCACACCTAAAACCAGTGTATAGCGAAATAAGCCACCTGGTTTACGCCGCCAAGGCCTCAGACGTCGAAACGGTTGTGGCTGATGGACAGATAATTATGGAAGACAGGGAAATAAGGACTATTAATGTTGGGTGGGTTCTGGAGGAGGTTGAGAAAGCATGCGAAAGACTACTTAAGCGCGTGCATGAAATGGAGGAATGAGATAATATGCCAGGTTGCTTTGATTAGGCTACAGCCTCTATTACATAACTCCATGCTTCTTATCTATTAGATATGTAGTGAAAGTCTCCATAGCGGCTCTTTATGGTCAACTTATTCCCTTCACAGTTCTTTTCGCATCTTCCAATGACCCTTGCCTCTAGACCATACTTCTCCGATAGGCTGATTATATCGTCAGCAACCTCAGGGCTCGCGACCACCTCAAAGCCAACTCCCATATTATAATTCTCGTACATCGCCGCCCAACCTTCGCCAGACTCGCGCTGTATTATCTTGAAGATCGGGTCCGGCTCAAACAAATTATCCTTAATGTAGTGAATGTTCCTCCCCACACGCAGGCACTTTGTTAATCCCCCACCAGTGTTATGGACTAGCCCAGTGATTTGCTCTCTGTAGCGCTCAAGGATTCTCAGAATTACGGGCGCGTAGAATCTTGTTGGCGATAGGATTGCCTCGCCAACTGTCATGCCGAGCTCATCGATATGCTCGTCGAACTTAAACCTGCCATAATACGACCTCTTTCCGCCATAGGCTTCAACTATCTCCGGATACTTCTCTTGGTAGATCTTATCCATTAGACATAGGCGTGCCAATGTTATCCCATTACACATTATTCCACTATTTTCAGTCCTCTCGTATTTTGTCTTCCCCCCACTCCTAAAGCCTATAATCACATCATTGGGCCTAACTCCGCTTCCAGTTATGGCCCTAGAGATCTCCACACGCCCATTCATGGCCACCACAATATCCAAAGTCCTAAGCTGATCTGGTAGATCCGCAGTCTCACCACCTGAGAAGAAAACCTTAATGCCTAAGCTATCCAGCAGGGATAGGCATTCCTTGAAGCCATCGCTTAAGGCGCCTAGCACGCCAATCTTATCAACTCTAAGGGGGTTCACCGCCACATAATCGACAAAATTTATTGGCACAGCGCCCACGCAAATGATATCATCTAAGTTCATTGCTAGGGCATCCTGGGCCAAGCCCCTAAACCACCTTAGCTCGCTAGTCTCCTTCCAATGGAGATAGGCCTGAAGAGGCTTACTGCCAGCGCCATCAATATGGGTAACAATACCAAAACCAGGTAGGTCTGGATCCACACTAACAACACAGAAAGCACCTGGAAAAATGTTATCTAGAAGAGAACTAAAAACCTCCACACCCATCTTCCTAACATCAACCCCAGTCTCAGCATACCTGGAAACCAAAACAACCACCATCACTAAACAATGTACAATTAAACACTTAAACTAACTGATAAATGAACTTAAAAGCGGATAAATCCCGGAGATAAATTTTTAAACCAGAACTTTTCCATTTATTCTTGAAAAATAGATAAACCTAAGTTATGTAAAGTAGCGGGGTGGGGTAGCCAGGTTAACCCGCTGGGCTCATAACCCAGAGATCGGACGTTCAAATCGTCCCCCCGCTACCATATAAATCTTTTCGTACGTCCGCCCGCGCCCAAGCACCTTCTCCCGAAACAAAGCATGTTAACCCCCGCTACCATATACTTTGCGAGAGGTTGTACAACCCCAAACTAAGCCCCCCTCATTAAATGTTCATGCCAGAAAGTGCGCCATTCTTGGAGGCTTTTTAGTGTTTCCTTGCTTTCCCGCTCTATTGTAAACATGAACTCCTCCTGTAGGCGCTTGAGATCATAGTCATTTTCCACGATTTGCCAAAGTTTAAGCAGCTGCCCCCATAAGCCTTTCTTGAAGAGGGATTCTTCAACATATTTTCTTGGCATATGCATATAATGGAAGCCTAAAATTATGTAGTCATGAGGGAGAATCGTAGCCAAGCCTAGATCCGGATAAATATCTAGGAAGACTATGACGTAATGTTGCAATTTTTATAATCATATGGCCTGCGTGGGCTGCTTGAGACGCTGCCCAATGGGAGACGGCAGTCCCTACCAATGCGGTTTATGGCTTAGGGATTTTTAAGATTGCCCTCCTATACGTTGCTAAGGCTAATATCGCCCCTATTCTATCATCTCTTAGCTTCTCCTTCAGGGCTACCTTCACTACAGTATCCGTCACTTCGACCCCCTCAGGCTGGACCCCTAAACCCTCGAGCAGATCTATTATGTCGCCATCCTCAATTTGCTCCGGTTTTGCACTGGTGTTGCATGGGCCCATATTACACATGGCGCAGTGCCTTCCGTGCGCATAAACGTTTGCCTCACAGGCGGCCTTAAAGACCATGAGACCTAGGTCCTCAGCAATCCCTTCAATCCTCCCTTTTAAATCGGCCGATCTAACCTCAACCTGCTCCGATCCCCTAGGTGGCCTTGCTAGTCTCCCCTTAATTTCATGTATGTTGGCGCCACAGCGCCCAAGATTCGCGAGGATTCTCTCAGTAACCCTAAGTGATCCAAGGGCAACAGATTTCACACCGTTTTCCGCCGCTAAGCCAAGTATCTTATCTGCCTCAGCATCAGTTATCCCTGGGATTATTGGCCTCATAAATAATGAGACTGCAAAGCCAGCCATAGAGGCTCTTCCAGCAAATTTTATCCTCTCTACTGGATCCGGGGCCCTCGGCTCAACCCTCCTATTAGACAGAGTTACTGTCGTTACGAGTATGCTCGTCCTCGGGTCCCCCAAAGAAATTCCCCTTAATATCTCCTCCGTAAGGATGGCTTTTGTTGAGATTTGTGTTGGGGGCCTAAGCCACCTATACACTTCCCTCATGTAATCGATCGCCCGTCTAGTGGTCTCTGGGAGGAATGGCTCTGTCACCGAGCCGTATGCTGCCAGGGTTCTCCCTTGGATAACATATGGATTTAGTGCAAGCGCGTAAGCTATCTCCTCCGGTTCAAGCGGATATAGCTTTGGCTTCGCTGTGAAGCCCATGTCGTAGATATAGCAGTATGCGCAGCTGTAGCTGCAACCTACGCCAGTATGTATCGTCATTCCGCATGGCCTGGGTTTTCTCCTTGAATGGTGGTCCCCGCTGGCCTTAAGCCTAGACCCCTCACTAAGCCTATTACCAAGCTCCTCCAAAATTTTCTTTTTCAGCTCAAGCAGCTGAACTAGGCGGGACAAGTGCCAATGGCCCCGGTAAACCAATGCTAAAATATATTCCGCATTTATATGAATTTGTTGATCATCTTTGTAAAAACTTTGCATAAAGTTAATGCATTCCCGCGATTAATATGGGCCTAGTCTCTCCTACCCCTGGTTAGATTATGTACATTTTTGTTCGGAAAAGATTAAATATGTCCTTGTATGTTAGTTGTTAAATGCCTTGTGGTCGTATGGTCACATCTTTGGTTTACGGGCTTCGGTTTATTGGGTTTAAGGGTTGGGGCTATGCGGTGCCTCATTAGGGAGGGGCTGAAGAGGAAAGTACTGATGGTTTACTTGACTGCCGGGGATCCGTACGTTAGCGGTGATACTGTGAGAGCCATTTCTGAGTGCGGGGTTAGGATCTTCGAGTTTGGGATCCCCCTCGCGAGACCGAAGTATGATGGGCCGACGATTAGAGCGAGCTACAAGAGGGTCCTAGAGAACTATACAGCTCTGGAGGAAATTTTCTCCATCATAAAAAGCTTCCACGTTGATCACAAAATAATATTCACATATTTAGAGTATGCGAAGAGGATCGGCTTAGAGAGGATTGCGGAGCTGGCCCTGGAGTCCGGTGCGGAGGGTTTACTCTTTCCAGACCTATTAATAGACTACCCTGAGGAGCTAGGCGCGTACATGAGACTCTGCAAGGAATATGATCTTGAGCCGATCTTCTTCGCCACAAGCTCCTTCCCACATAGGCTCGTCTCTAGGCTAGCTGAGCTAAACCCAGCCTTCATTTATCTGGGATTGATGGCCTCAACCGGAATCCTTCTGCCCATCACCATAAGTAGGACAATTAGGATTATGAGGGGGCTCATCGGTGGGACGCCGCTCTTAGTAGGCTTCGCTATAAGCGAGCCGCATCAGGTCTCAAACTGTATAAGGGCTGGGGCCGATGGGGTTATCGTTGGTAGTGCTATAATTAAGTTGCTATGCGGTGCGTCAGATTTAGATGGGCTTAAAGAGTACGTCCTCAGCCTCATAAAAGCCTTGGAGGTTTAGGTTTGGTCGGCATACCCAGCTTATGGTACAATATTGTCCCAGATTTGCCGCGCCCACTACCGCCCCCAAGGGACCCTGATGACGATAACAGTTTCTCCCGGATTGAACTCCTAACAAGACTTTTCCCGGCAGCGCTGCTCGATCAGGAATTCACCGCCGAGAGATATGTTCAAGTACCCTCCGAAGTTCTAGAAATATACAAGAGGATAGGGCGGCCCACGCCGCTCGTTAGAGCTGTAAACCTTGAGAGGTTCCTTGAGACCCCGGCGAAGATTTACTTCAAGCGTGAAGATTTGAGCCCAACTGGGAGCCATAAGGTTAACACGGCGCTGGCCCAAGCCTATTACGCCAGTAGGGAGTGCATTCAAGCGCTCACAACCGAGACCAGCGCCGGGCAGTGGGGCTCAGCATTGGCCTACGCATGCGCAATGTTTAACATCAAATGCTTGGTATTCATGACAAGGAGCAGCTACCTACAGAAGCCCTATAGGAGGACTCTTATGAGCCTCTATGGCGCCGAGGTCGTCCCAAGCCCAAGTGACCGCACAGAGATCGGCAGGAGGCTTTTGAGGGAGAGCCTGGAGCACCCTGGTTCCCTCGGAATAGCCATCTCCGAGGCTGTTGAAACCTGCATGAAGAATATTAGAGTGAAGTATGCCGTGGGCAGCGTCATGAACTTCGTCTTATTACACCAGACAATTATAGGCTTAGAAACTATGCGGCAGCTAGAAGAGCTGGGTGAGAGCCCAGATATAATTATTAGCTGTGTGGGCGGAGGAAGCAACTTCGCAGGTTTCAGCTTCCCATTCATCGGCAAGAAACTTGTGGATGGAGATTTTAAGGATACCAGATTTATCGCGGTTGAATCCAAAGCCTCTCCCAAAATGACTGAAGGAAGCTACATTTATGAGCATGGAGATACCGCCGGATACCTCCCGATGCTGAAAATGTATACTGTCGGGAGAAACTATGTGCCACCCCCGATCCATGCGGCTGGACTGAGGTACCATGCCGCCGCGCCAATCCTATCACTACTCATAAAGGAGGGCATTGTTGAGGCAGAAGCCTACTCGCAGGAAGAGGTTCTAGAGGCGGCAAAAATATTTGCGAGGGTTGAGGGAATAGTTCCGGCTCCGGAGACAGCCCACGCGATCAAACAGGTAATGGTTGAGGCGCAACAGTGTAAAAGAGAAAACCTGAAAAAGACGATAGTCTTCTGTTTCAGTGGACATGGGCTCTTAGACCTATCTACATTTGAAGGACACGTTAAAAGTTAACAGGCTGTTACCGTCATTAGGGGCGCTAGATTTTTACTGTTTCCTTTAATGTCCTAATATATTTCCTTGAAGTTATTGTCCAACCAAAAATATTACTAATGTTCCAGAGGGAGACCTTTTTCGCATATAATGGCCCTATGGCTTCGCAGCAATCATATATTACGATCGGCCAAAAATCTCTGAAAAAGGCATCACGAACGGTAGACTCTACGCAAACATTTAAGAAGATCCCTACAAAGAAAAGATACTTTATATTCAAGTTCTTTAATATATCCTCCAATCTGGTGTTAACAAAACCGCTATATCTCTGTTTGTCAATGACGAGCTCTCCCGGAAGCGGCTTAACTTCATCAATTATTTCGGCACCCCAAGTCCCCCTGATTGATGACTTATCTTTAAGACTTGGTTTCTCACGCAGTAGCACTAGGCTACGTACTTTCCAGTAATTAGGGGATTCGGGTCCACCTGAATCAGATAAATCCGGTGAATATGCTTGCCTCAAATATATTATTCTCAGGCCATGTTTTCTTGAGTAATTTAGCACGCCCTTAACTGGCTTAATTATGCGCCTAATCTTCGATATATTGACGCTCATTAGATCAAATAATCCACCGGGACTTAAGAAAACATTTTGCATATCAACCACGATGACAGAAGACCTGGAAAGATCCACACTTATGGGCTCCGGCTCCGTGGGAAACTTTATTAAAGATGTCATGAATGTTCCCTCCAGAGTTTGTTATCCCCCACATCAATCATCTTCGTTATTCTCTGGATTAGGCTGTAAATAATATTTTGCCCAGTGAATTTTTAGCCCCAGCCCAGCCACTCGAGGGGAAGCCCAAGCTCTAACATTTTTTCTCTTGTAGGGATCCCTTCTTTATCCCAGCCTCGCGCCTCATAGTACTCATCAAGCATCTTATTTAGATCTTCTTTGGTAATTAATTGTCCCTTTGAGGGGCCGCCGGGAACCTCTTCTTCCACGAGTCTAGCTGGAAGAGTATCATCCTTTCTCGTAAAACCTGCTTTAAAGTTAAAGATCCTAGCTATATTGTTTACTCTTTCCCCAGCTTTTTGAACCTCATTCGGTTTAATTTCTAAACCAGTTAATGCAGAATATATGTTGGCCGTCAGTTCAAGAGCAACGGGGGCTAACACTATATCAAATATAAACGCGCATAGAGGCATACAATCGCAAACGGCTGCCCGCACATCTTGATTCCATTTACATATAAAGCCTTTACCCTCTATTGCCAATCTATCAACCCTATATGGAATTGGCGCATTAAATATCTCTTGTATCGCATATCCTCTATTATGATCGGCGCCAGTGTATGCTGTAGCATAATTTAGTCCATGAGCCTTAGCGCCCCTAACATCATATCCAGGCAGCTCAAGACCTTTAACATGTAAAGCGTACCTTTCAGATCCTCTACCTATTATCTCAGATGCCCTCTTCACCCCTTCCGCAAGCACATTGCCAAACCCTTCCCTGAATGCTATTTTTCTAATCATCTTTATAGTGGCGTTATAGTTGCCAAACTCTAAATCTATGCTATCTACCTCATCTTTTGAGAGTATTCCTTTTTCGACAAGTTCCATTGCAAACGCTATACTCGCCCCGGTTGAAATAGTATCTAAACCGTACTCATCGCATAATCGATCAGCAGCAATAATGGCCGGCAAATAGTTAATTCCAACCATGGTTCCCAAGCTATAGGTCGTCTCAAACTCCGGCCCCTCGGTCATGAAACCAGCAAATGGTCCACTCTTAACAACCTTTACCTGCCCACACCTTACTGGGCACATATAGCAGCTCATACGAGTAATCGTGTAACGCGTTTGAGCTTCTCCGCCAAGAGTTTCAACTGGGACAAATAAACCAGTAGCGGTCCAATTTTTAGCTGGCAAAATCCCCAACTCAGCGGTGCCATCAACAGCTGCCGGCGTCCCTACCTTTGAAAATAAAGGATATAATGCCGGGTTCTCCCTCATTAATTCATGCATTCTTTTAATTGCTTGCCTAAATTTCTCTTCATCAGCAACCTTAATCTTTTTTGAACCTCTAACAATTATAGCCTTCAAGTTCTTTGAGCCCATAACGGCCCCTAAACCCTTCCTCCCCGCCGCTCTCCTCTCATTTATGATACAGGCATAACGAACAAGCCTTTCGCCAGCAGGACCTATACAAGCAACCTTTGCATCAGGCTGATTCAGCTTCTCCTTCAATATGACTTGAGTATCAGTGGTTGTGAGGCCCCAAATATCAGATGCGTCGCCAATCGTGACATCATCATCTTTTATCCATATATAAGATGGTTTATCTGCCCTGCCAGATATTATTAGCGCATCATACCCAGCAAATTTGAGCTCTGCTGGAAAATATCCTCCTGAAAGAGACATTCCAACAGCGCCAGTTAATGGAGACTTAGAGACAACAGCCATTCTACTCGCGCATGGCACAGCGCCTACCAAAGGGCCAACAGAGAATATTAATTTATTATCCGATGATAAAGGATCAACGTCCGGTCTAACCTCATCTAACAACAGCCTTATTCCAAGACCAGCCCCACCAATCACCGGATAAACATAGTTTATGTCTAAGTCTTTAGCATGTATCCGTCCATTTTCTAAGTTAACATATAATATCTTGCCAGCATATCCATAAACCATACTAGGCCCACCGTTTCACATAGGTAAGACATTAGAAGGATATAAATGTGAAGACATTTTCCCGAATAAACAATATGTTTAAGCGGATTCCCGAAGATTCGCGTGATATAAAGTAATTTTATCCTCCCCCAGCTGGCGGAATTATCGATATAATATCTCCATCAGATAACGTTGTTTCAAGGCCCTTTATGAAGACAACATTCCTTCCATTAACTAGAATGGTTATTGATGAATTAAACTCTTCACTCTCGCCTCTCAAAACCTTTTCAAGTTTCTCGCCATACTTCCCAATCAATAATCGTATTAAATCCCTAATAGTAGTTACATTATTCTCTAATCTCAGAATAACCTCTTTCTCGCCAACTATACTTCTCAAGTTAAAGAGAAAATGCACTTTGATAAGCATCGGTTTGATGCCTTCTCCCTTAATTTTTAATATCTAAGATAAAGAGAGTATTGATGTTTTATAAAGGTCTTGCGTGAACTTCATCGGCCCATAAGACGAGGAGACATTGAGGGAGCGCTGAAGAACCCCTCTATTCAACAGGAAATAGAAAAGTAAATATCGATGTAAGCGAGATTTTCCTTTTAGACCTTTGTATAAACTATATTTTAATGGGGGAATGAGATGCCAACGCAGATGAAGGCTGCCACGGAGGGGCGTGAGACTGAGGAGATGCGCTTGGTCGCCAAGGAGGAGGGAGAGTCGCCGCAGAGTATACGTGCGCGTGTCGCTGAGGGGTCAGTTATAATAACGCGGAATATTATGAGGGAGAATGTTCATCCCATTGGTATTGGGAAGGGGTTGAGGATAAAGGTTAATGCAAATATTGGCACTAGCCCAGACCTATGTGACCTAAACCTTGAGGTCGAGAAGGCTTCTGTGGCAGTTAAGTATGGCGCCGACACCGTTATGGATCTAAGCACAGGAGGAGACTTAGACGAGATTCGGAGGGCAATCTTAAAAGCCGTCAATGTCCCAGTTGGGACAGTCCCAATTTATCAGGCCGCAATAGAAGCCGCCAAGAAGAGGGGCTCAATAGTTTACATGAGTGAGGACGGCATCTTTAATGTCGTAGAAAGACATGCTAGAGATGGAGTAGACTTTATGACAGTCCACTGCGGAGTCACAAAAGAGACTGTTGAGAAACTCGCTAAACACCCCCGCCTAATGGGGATAGTTAGTAGGGGCGGAGCGTTCCTAGCAGCTTGGATGCTTCATCACGGCGAAGAAAACCCGCTATACAAGAATTACGATTACCTTTTGGAGATCGCCGCAAAATACGATTTCGCCTTAAGCCTTGGGGACGGACTGAGGCCCGGATGTATATTCGACTCAACAGACTACTTCCAGATCCAAGAGTTGTTGACAATTGGGAGGCTTGTGGAGAGGGCGAGACGAGCTGGCGTGCAGGCGATGGTTGAGGGGCCAGGTCACCTACCATTAAATCATGTCAAGGCAAACGTTAAGTTGGCTAAGGCTATCTGCAAGGAGGCGCCATTCTATGTGCTCGGCCCAATTGTAACCGAGATAGCGCCTGGCTACGACCATATTGTAGCGGCTATCGGGGGAGCCATAGCCAGCCTGGCTGGAGCAGACTTCCTCTGCTATGTCACTCCAGCCGAGCACCTCGGCCTTCCCACGGTGGAGGATGTTAAGGAAGGTGTTATAGCGGCTAGGATAGCTGCCCATGCGGCTGATATAGTTAGGCTGGGCCAGAAGGCAGCAGCAATAGATCTGGAGATAGCTAAGGCTAGGGCCAATTTGGATTGGAAGAGGCAGATAGAGAATGCTATAGATCCTAAAAAGGCGCTGGAGATTCGTGGTAGGGTGAAGCTGACGAGGCCGGAGGCATGTTCAATGTGCTCAGAGTACTGTGCGATAAAGATGTTAAAGGATTCTTTAAGGGCCCTATGCTTCTAGCATATACGGCTTATTAGGAGAAGAATATATGCTTAAAATTTCTGGCGGTAGAATTCCAGTTGCCATCACCATCGCCGGTAGCGATTCCGGGGGTGGAGCGGGAATACAGGCTGACCTAAAGACTTTCGCAGCCCTTGGGGTTTATGGCACAACCGCGATAACATGCGTCACAGCCCAGAACACTTATTCTGTGACGGCTATAGAGTGCCTTGAGCCTGAGATTGTTAGAGAGCAGGTCAGACAGGTGGCAGAGGATATGGGGATAGATGCGGGGAAGACTGGGATGCTATATACGGCGGAGATGATTAGGGCCGTTGCTAAGGAGACTTCAAAGTATGGTTTCCTACTGGTTGTTGATCCAGTCATGGTTGCTAAGTCGGGCGCGCCGCTCTTGAAGCCGGAGGCCGAGGAGGCATTAAAAGAGTATCTTCTTCCAGTAGCCAAGGTGGTTACGCCAAACAGGTTTGAGGCTGAAAGGCTCTCTAAGATAGAGATAAAAAATATCGAGGGCGCTAAGATGGCGGCTGAGAGAATACATGCCCTCGGCCCAGAGGCTGTTGTCGTTAAGGGCGGGCACATCGAGTCTGCTGAAGAGTCTGTTGACATATTATATTATAGGGGCGAATATAAGATCTTCAGGGCTCCGAGAATCCATACTAAAAACACTCATGGCACTGGCTGCAGCTTCTCAGCAGCGATAACAGCCTACCTCGCCAGGGGCGAGGACATAGTATCAGCGGTTAAGCTCGCAAAAGAGTTTATTACAGAGGCAATAAAGTTTGGCCTAAATATAGGTAAGGGGGCTGGCCCGGTTAACCCGATGGCTCGCCTCTATAGGGAGGCTGAAAGATACGGCGTCCTAAGGAACGTTGCTGAGGCAAAGAATATACTTGAATCCATGCCCAATATTGCTGGGCTTGTGCCGGAGGTTGGCATGAACGTTGCTATGGCCCTATCGTGTGCGGATAGCGCCGACGACGTAGCCGCTATACCCGGAAGACTAGTAAAAGTCTTTGATCATGTAAAGGCTGCCTCGCAACCAGAGTTTGGCGCATCAAGCCACCTAGCCAGATATTTAATCGAGATCATGAAGTATGATGCCAGGAAGAGGGCGGCAATAAACCTAAGGTACTCGGAGAATATTCTCAAGGCGCTCAGGGAAAGGGGATTAAGGATATCGTTTTATGATAGATCTGAGGAGCCGGAGGAGATAAAGCGTATTGAGGGCATGACGATCCCATGGGGCGTTAGGCAGGCGATAGGCAGGGTTGGGGGAGTGCCAGACGTGATCTACCATATGGGCGACATCGGCAAGGAGCCAATGATAGTTATATTTGGTGAAGACGCCGTCTCGCTCGCCAAGCTCGCCGCCGAGATAGCAGGGAAGTCGGCTAATAAGCCCGCATCAATTAAATGCTAGAAAAAGAACTATCTCCATTATGACCGAATCATTATTAGCAGCATCTTGAACCTCTTGGGGGCCCTCACAGAGTGGGGCTTATTAGCGGGCATAATCATCATCTCACCCTTAGTGAGATTTAATGGTTTACCCTCAATTGTTATTTCCGCCTGCCCGTCGAGTATAACGGCCATTGCCGTATAGGGCACCGTATGCTCGCTTATACCCTGCCCCTCATCAAAGGCGAAGAGGGTTACCGTTCCAGCCGCCCTATCAATTAGAGTTCGACTAACTATAGAGCCCTCATGATAATCCACCAGATCCGCGAGCCTTAAAACCTGTCCCTCAATACTCTCCATAAAGAGCCCCGATACCATCTACTCTTATCGTTAAAGGTATTAAAGATTTATTGGGGCGGCATATGACGCTGTCGAAAAATAATATCTAGAGTATTGGCGGCTTCAAAAAGGTAACTTGCGCTAAAGAACAATTAGTATTGTTACATCATTGACATTTGTGCCGGTTGGGCCGGTGAAGATGAGGTCTCCCAGCTGCTTGAAGAAGTTGTAGGAGTCGTTATTGAGGAGGTATTCTTCTGGACTGAGTCCCATAGTTCTAGAGCGCTGGATTGTTGCTCCATCCGCAATTGCGCCGGCTGCGTCCGTTGGCCCGTCAATGCCGTCTGTGCTGAAGGATGCTATGGCGACGCCCCTCATGCCAGATATATATAGTGCTGATGCCAACGCTATTTCTTGGTTTCTCCCGCCCTTCCCTTTCCCGGTCACCGTAACTGTTGTCTCCCCGCCGATAACTATTCCGGCTGGCCGCCTAACAGGGTTCCCCGAGACCACAATCTCCCTAGCTATCGTGCCAAGGAATGATCCTATAACCCGCGCCTCGCCCTCCATGTAAGTCGTCAATAGGAGCGTATTTAACCCCTCCCTCTTAAGCTCATCTACTGCGGCCATGGAGGCAAGCCTATTATTCCCAATAACAAAATTATGCACCCTCTTAAAGCATGGATCCCCGGCCTTAGGAGTCTCCTCAACTAAGCCCTTATCCCCGCTAATTAAGAGGTCTCTAACAGTTTCTGGGACATCATTCCACACACCATATTTCTTTAGGACGCCTATTGCATCCCTGAATGTTGTTGAGTCTGGAACAGTTGGTCCGGACGCTATAACATCTAATAGATCGCCTATCACATCTGATAGCAGTAGGCTTATCACGGTTGCCGGATACGCTGCCCTAGCTAAGTGCCCGCCCTTAAACCTTGAAAGATGCTTTCTAACCGCGTTTATCTCATCTATCTTCGCGCCACATCTAAGAAGAATATCAGTAATCCTCCTCTTGTCCTCAAGGGACACTCCTTCACGCGGGTACGCCATTAAACTTGAGCCTCCCCCGGATATTAAGCATAATATCAAATCGGACTCGCCCGCCTCCCCCACTAACTCAAGGATTTTTCGGGCGCCCTCAACGCTACTTTCATCCGGGATTGGGTGGCTAGCCTCATAAATCCTAATGACCTTGAGGTTAAGTTTCCCAGAGGACCCACGCGGAATAACAACCACCCCATCACTTATCCTGTCGCCGAGGATCTCCTCTATGGTCTCAGCCATGTATCCACTGGCCTTACCACCGCCCACAACAAAGATCCTCTTGGAGGATTTGAGGTCGAAGTTTCCTCCATTGATGACAAGCTTCTCATTAATAACCTTAACCCTTGAACGAACAATATTTTTTGGGTCGGCCGCCTCAACAGCCCTTTCAATAGCGTTTAGGATTATCTCCCTAGCCTTTCGGTCGGCCTCAGACACGGCATTCCTTAGGATCTCCCATTTATTCTTAACTTTAACAGCGGCCATTACAAGCCCACCGCAAAAAATTATTCAAAAGTTAAGGATTTGAAGAAATATAAAGGTTTAATTAGGTGGCAATTTTATTTTTGGGTTGAGGTGAAGTTGGAAGAAGTTCTTAAGCTACCTAATGTTCGGGAATCCATCTTCTATAGGAGGGCTTCCAACGATAAGGTTGAGTGCATACTATGTGAGCGCAGGTGTACAATTGTTTCTGGGGGGCATGGCTTCTGTAAGACGCGGTTGAACATTAATGGCAAGCTCTACACGGTCGTGTATGGCGACCTAAGTGCCATAGAGAGTAGGCCCATTGAGATAAAGCCATTCTTCCATTATTGGCCCGGCTCAACAGCCCTCACATACTCAACCTGGTCATGTAACTTTCTATGTCCATGGTGCCAAAACTGGACATTATCAAAGTTCCCTCCGGACCCGAAGAAAGCCGAGTATCATCCGCCTGAGGATATAGTTGAATTAGCCATAAAATATGGTGATGAGGGCTTATGCTCCAGCTTCCAAGAGCCAACTCTCCTAACGGACTGGAACATCGACGCCTTTAAAATTGGATATAAGAGAGGCCTATACTCATGCTATGTCTCGAACGGCTACATGACCCTCAAGGCCCTGAAAGCGTTAAGGGAGGCCGGCATGGATGGATTAAAGATTGATATTAAGGGGGACCCAGATGTCTATGAGGAGTTCTGTGGAGGAATAGATGTCGAGAGGATCTGGAGGAACACTAGGGAGGCCAAGGGAATGGGCTTCCATATCGAGCTCGTGAACCTTATAATAACGGGCGTCAACGATGACGAGAATTGCCTGAGATGGATAATTGAGAGAGCCCTTAAGGAGGTTGGTCCGGATACACCCATCCACTTCACCAGATACTACCCAGCATACAAGTTCGATAAGCCGACAACGAGCATAAGGACCCTTGAGGGAGCATGGAGGATGGCTAAAGGGATGGGCATACTATATGCTTATATAGGTAATGTTCCAGGCCACAGATACGAGCACACCTACTGCCCAAACTGTAACGAAGTCTTAATAAAGAGGTATAACTTCAGCGTCATACGCTATGATGTTACTGAGGATAAAAGATGCCCTAAGTGCGGTTTCCACATAAATATACGCGGCCAATATATTAGGAAGAGCCGTTTATTTCACACTATTTGACTGGAATTAAGCATTCTTCACCATAATCTATTATTACCCTCATGTAGCCCCTCAGCATCTGATCAAGCTCTGAGTCGCCAGTATCAACCCTTAGGTAGCTTAGGCCCCTAATCTTATGCTTTGTTGCAATGACTATTATATTCTCTGGGCCGGCGCTCCTAATAACCCTCGGGCTTATCTGCTGGTTCCCCCTACCAAATATGAAGCCCTGCCCACCTATTGGTGTTACAACGATCTTAGCCCTCTTAGATTTAATGGCCTCTAAAATATCAGCCTCATTGACATCATGCCTAATGATCTTCCCCTCGAGGAGTAGATCGACCCCAAGCAACGTCTTCCTCTCATCTAGAAGCGCCGCTATAGCCCTAGTGGTCGTCCCGGGACCGAGGATATACACCGTTTCTGGCTCCATAATTTTATCGATAAAGTAGAGAGCTATTGCAGCCTGATTGTACAGTTCATCCTTGGTGGATAGGCTCGTCTCTTTTACGCCCTGAATAAGCTCCGGCTCGTATGGAACGAGCATATAGCCATACAACTTGGCAGAGAGTTGGTTCTCCCTAAAGGCTTCCTCGTCGACGTCCATGACCTCAGCCTCCTTAAGCGGTAGCCCCTCCAGCAGGAAGCGAGAGACAACTCTGGCAGCGCCCTCCGGATTAACGGCGAATACAGCACTATGCATTTTGACGCCACTTGGAACACCGAGTACTGGCAAGCTAAGCCCGATAACATCTAGTATATCTCTGGCGGTTCCATCGCCGCCACAGAAGACCAGCAGGCTAATTCCCTTTTTAAGCGTCTTTTCGGCGACCTCTTTTGTGTCCCTGGCCGTAGTTATATCTTTCCTCTGGCCTATAACAATGTATTTAAGACCGACCCTATTACTCTCGAACTCGCCCATCCACCCGGCTCCAACTAAAAGGTCAACTTCTCCGCTGATAAGGTTCTTTAGGTGTGAGAGAAAGGTCTCAGCCCTGTATGGTGCTACTGGCTTCGCCCCCAAGCTCAGCGCTTTCTCTAGCGTATCTTCTCCATCGGTTCCCTTTAGGCCGACGGATCCGCCTATCCCAGCTATTGGGTTAACGATTAGCCCAATACTCTTGCTCTTTCTGTCCAAGACATCATACACCAGTCAATCAGCGTTATAGTGTACTGTTTTTAGATGTAAGAGCTCAATAATAATGAGACCGTCACGGCGACGGCTATCACTACAACTGTCTGGAAGACAATTATATTCCAGGGCATCTTAGTCTTGCGAGATCTATAGTATACTAAGAAGACGCCGATCATAACCCCAATTGTGAGTAGGGAGAGAAGCACGTCGATGGGGTTGGGCAGCAACAGGAACATTGCTAGAGGTATTATACCCGAGAAAAAAGTTATTGCACCACATGCCAATGAGGCGTATATGCTAAATCTGCCCCTCTTGGCGCGTAGCAAATTGAAGATTCCCCTTGTCAATAGCAGGGCTCTTTTCCTCTCCCCAGTATCAGGGATATCACTTAAACTATAGGCTATTAGGTTCTGCAAAGTCGCCAGATCCGCTAAGTCCTCAGTCATTCCACCTAATAGAAAACTTGAGAAGTTTGTTAGTGCAACAACCGCTAAGCTTAGTAGCGAGGCGATAAGTGCAACTTTAGAGGTTAAGCCAGCTATGAGCAATGAAATTATCACAATAAGGCTTGTAATAGATCCGTCGGCTATCCCGACAACGATCTCCAATACTGGCTCATCCTTATAGAGAAAGCTCTTCCACTCGGAACTTATCCTAGCGCCCTTCTCCGTCAACCTAATGGAACCTCCGTAATCGATTACTAAGCCCTCTTCAACCATACTCTTAATAGTTCCATCAAAATCTCTTCCATCTACGCAGAAGTTCCCCTCGCAAATACTTTTTATTCTATGCTTTAGCCTATTCTTCGATATTACCCTCTTACTCGATACCACCAAGATTAAGATTCCCAAGAGGTCCTCCAGATTCTGTATCTCAAGGGACAAGCCGCGCTATTCACCACTCTTAATGAGAGAAGATGCGATGAACTATAAACATTATCCCGCTTCTTAAATTTTCTCAAGTCTTACGTTGCTTTCCTCATCCCTGCTAATTAGGTAGTCATTAACCTCATATACCCGCTTAAAGACCCACCTATGGGGGAACTTTGCCGCCAAAACAGCCACTCTATTTGGGTATGCGTAGAACATATCCAAAAAGTCGAATAATTTCTTTACCTGGTCCCTTGGGAAGTATGCTTTCCCGCGGCTTGGGGCCTTAACCTCAAATGCAATTATACAATCGCTCCTAACTGCAAACACGTCTGGTAATGGCTCATTGCTGGGAGCGGAGACTGGAATCCTAACCGATTTAAACCCAAATTCACGGAGCTTCTTGACTAAGTCCCTCTCAGCCTGATAACCCCTCTTCTTCATCCGCCTAATTTCTCTTAACGTTAATACTCTGCCGCGCCTACCACCTTTCCTCCCCTTCTTTGCAGCCAGATCCCTGAGAGACAACTCTCCAGCACCATGAAACTACTTCTCTTCCTCAAGCGGCCTTATAGCCAGCCTAATCAGATCTACGAGCCAATCTGAGAAATTCTTTGCATTCGCATACTTCTGATACTTCCTCTTATGCGGAACCTTCGAGATCATGCGCATCTCAATCATCTTTCTAATGTAATACTTGGCTGTAGAACCTGATATCCCAGCCTCCCTCGCCAGATC
This sequence comes from Bathyarchaeia archaeon, assembly GCA_038897035.1. Taxonomy (GTDB): domain Archaea; phylum Thermoproteota; class Bathyarchaeia; order Bathyarchaeales; family DTEX01; genus DTEX01. The sequence continues at coordinate 32,938 of JAWAXF010000002.1, read as the reverse complement.
GCCGCTTGTGAATACCATGCCGAGACGCGAGTAGGCCCTTATGACTTCAGCTGGAAAGGGCATAGAAGCATTCACTATTTTAATGAGCTCCTCGTTTAACTGCAATGCAACACCACCACTTTGGATAAAGTCTGCTTAAAGAGTTTTATTAAAGTTTTTGACGAAAAGGGCTAAACATATTGGATATAAAAGTGGGCCACATCGTCCAGGTGGACTATAAGGTTTTGGAGGAAATCGCTGATCTGTAATATTGGCACTATTGGCGTTTTATCATAAAACTTGTATTGCGAGGGATGCAGCGAGAGGACTACTGGCACAAAATACGCGTATTCCCACTCAATTATATTGAGCCTGCCCCTAATTCGCCTTGATGCATCAGCCAGAGCCCTAGTCCTCTTAACCTGACTCCTAGCAGTCTCAATACTAGCGGACCCACTCCACCCCCGGCGCCAATGCTTGCAGTCCGCCGAGATGACAAGAGGCTTCTTAACACCAATTAAATCCACCTCCCACCTTTTCCCAAACCACTTAAAACGGAAGTTCGCAGTTGCCCTAAAACCATTTAGCTCTAGCGACTTCCTTGAGAACTGCTCGAACTCAGACCACGTTAGAAGATCTGCGATCTTCTCAACATCAGAACCTAAGCCTATTGATTTAACAGCAATTTTTAGACGCTGCTCTAAATCGACCATAACTTCATCGCCATCTATCATCAAAAAACCAGATTCATGAAGTCTATTTAGAATTTCTAAGACTATTGCTCGCGGCACTCTCGCCTCTCTAGAAATACTCTCAATATTGGAGCTAGCTTTATCCCGTGTGGTCTTCAAGATAGCTGCTAAAACCTCCCTCTCAGTAAGCATAAACACACCACAATAGAAAGAGAGGTTCGCTCCCACCAATTTAAACTATTTTGATGTAGACATCGCATACTTTGCCGTTAACAATCGTATAGGCCGCAATCTCATAGCTAACTAATGATATTATTAGCCATATGCTTTTAGGCCACAATCTCATAAATTTTATGTCCATCTTGGAGGGCTCTGTAGAACTCGGATGCGAATGAAAGAAGCCAATATGCCTTAACCCCTCGTTTTCAGCCCTTATTAGCTCCACTAAAAATTCCTCTGGGTCTATCTGGAAAGCAACGCACGAATTAAGCGTGTTTCTTAGATGAACAATTTTTCTAATTATTGCTTCTCCATCACTAAAGCATCCGAAGAGAGCCCCGCAGATCTCTACTGGAAACATCTTTCTAGCTTCTTCAATCAGCAAATCAATTTGGCTCTTACCTAATTTAACGATTAATTTTTTATCTTCAAACATATCTGGCTCTCTTGAGATCCCCTACTAATTTTGGTCAATATTCATACCAACCGCCCACTTACTTATATTTTTGTCTAATGCGGCCTGAAAGTCTGGGGCAGCATTTTAACCTTATTAGTCTTTCACAATGTTTATCTTTATCAAAGCGTTTTGTCGTTTAATGTGATCCGGCTTGACTGATATTTGCCTCATATTTGAAGCACATCAACCATTTAGGCTGAAGCGTGATTTTGATATTAGGGCTGCCTCCTACCAAAAGATCGGTAGTAAAGATCTTTATGAAGCTTATTTCGACCACAAACTCAATAAAGAAATATTTACACGTGTGTCCGAGAGATGCTATTTTCCGGCAACAAAGATCATTTTAGAGCAGATAGAGAGATTCCGCATAGAGAAGAAGCCATTTAAGGTTTCTTTCAGTTTCTCCGGAACATTCCTTGAGCAATGTGAAAGGTGGAATTCGGATTTACTGGATCTATTTAAGCAGGTTATTAAAACGGGATGCGTCGAGCTACTAAGCCAGACGTATTATCATTCACTAGCAAGTCTAAACACGCGCGACGATTCTGAGGTTATTGAGCAAGTTGATATGCATAAGCAGGCGCTTAAAGACCTGTTTAATTATGTGCCGGAGACGTTCGAGAATACCGAGTGTATATACAACAATAATATTGCCAAGGTTGCTGAATCCCTTGGGTTCAGGACCGTGCTCACTGAGGGTGTTGATAGGATACTCGGTTGGAGGTCGCCAAATTATCTTTACAAGGCTAAGGGCTCCTCAGTCAACCTCCTACTGCGCAATTATAGGCTCTCAGACGATATAGGGTTCCGGTTCGCATCAACATGGTGGGATCAGTGGCCCCTAACAGCAGATAAGTACGCGGCTTGGCTAGCACATACCCCAGGACAAGTCATAGTTATATTCCTTGATTATGAGACCTTCGGCGAACATTACTGGGCCGAGAGCGGAATACTTGAGTTCCTTAAGTGGCTTCCAATAAAAGTCTCAAGGTGGGATAACTTATGCTGGTCCACCCCAAGGGAGGTTGTCCAGAAGTATGCTCCATGTGATGAAATAGATGTCCCCCCAGAGAATACTATCTCATGGGCCGATGTCGAACGCGATCTAAGCGCATGGCTGGGGAACCCGCAGCAGATAATATCGCTTGATATACTCCACGAGATCGGGCTCCTTATTAAGGAGGCAAATGAGCCTAATTTACTCAGAGTTTGGCGATATTTACAGACAAGTGATCACTTTCACTATATGTGCACTAAGGGTGGGGGCTCCGGCATAGTCCACGGCCTATTTAACCCGCATGGGCATCCACTGGAGGCCTTCAAGGCATATATGAAGGTTCTCTTAGATTTGGGAGCTAGATGCCTAATGGAGATGAGCAAAACGGAGTCCATGTATAGGCGCTTATTAAGACATATTCCGCGGAGCAAGTGCTTCAGGTTCTTTAATGCGGTTGGCGCCCCAACAGATATATTAGCCACAAGTCTCGAGGAGCTCTGCAAAGCAATAAGGGTGGTGAGTCTCGAATCAATAATCTTTCACTTAAGTAGGGGGGATTTTGAGAGATGGATCTTCGAGGTTATTGGCGATGAATCTCTCGCCGCCAAAATAGCGAACTTATGTAGGAAGTGGAGTGAGGAGGAAAGAGTTAGAGAAGCATTAATATCCATCCTAGAGGAGAGGTTGAAGGAAATAAAGAGTTTAATAGTCTCAAAGGGAGAAGATAAACACTGAGTTTCAGTAAATGTTTATGAGCCCCTTAAGGATTCTCTTTCCTTGAGCCTTCTAATTTCGAGATTTATTTCGTCTTTTAATGTTAACTCATTAAACCATCTTTTACATTCAACACAATAATGTGCGTCAGGAGCATGAAGGACTGGATCCTCAAAGAATCTATGACCAGCTGGGCATCTTAAGAGATATAGATGTAACCGCTCATTAATTGCCAAAAGCTCTTCAGATGATAAAAGTAAAGTCTCGGTTATCTCGAATATGGGATATTTTTCAAGGTAGAGAACCTTAATAATTTCTTCCTTTGGGAAGCCAGCTGCCTGCATCTCTTTTATGCGCTCTGTGATCGGCTTCTTTTCCAAGAACGTCACCTAGTGTGGCTCACTAATACTATCCTCGTGTCCGTCCCCTGAACACCCTCAATCTCTCTAATCTTAAACACTATCTTACTGAGTTCATCAATATTTTCTGCCGAGACCTTCGCTATTATGTCAATATCTCCGGTGACCTCATATACCTCCTTGACACCATTGATCTCAGATATTTTTGATGCAACCTTTGACACGGCATCCACATTAACGCGAACAAACAAGAATGCCAACATAGCGACTCCCAAAGAGATAGCTTTGGATAATGATTTATTAAATCTTTTCCAAAAAGATGAGAAAAACTTTAAACCTTTTAGAGCTTCTTGTCTCTGTAGTTGAGGAGAATCCATATGGAGATAGTCTTCTTTACTTACGAGTATCCTCCGTACCTCGTTGGTGGACTCGGAACATACGCCGAATATATAACAAGAGAACTTGTTAGGATGGGGCATGATGTCACCGTTTTCGCTATGCATACAAAGGATGCCCCGACAAGAGACATATATGGTGGGGTGGAGGTACATAGGCCAATAGTTGAAAACATGAACATCAGCCTACTGCTGCCAATGTTTATACCAGAGGAGATACAGCGATGGAGCGAGAATGGAAAGAAGTTCTTCGGAGACATATTCCTATACAATATACTAGGAGCCAGCAAGCTAGTAAATGATCTTGTCAGGACGGAAAAGAGGAAAGTTGACGTGATCGCCGCGCACGACTGGCTTGGTTCAATAGGAGGAATACTGGCCAGCAGGGGATTAAATAAGCCCCTAATATTCCACGTCCATAGTACTGAGCAGGGCCGGACTGGCGACGGCTCAGAAACAATAAAGCGTTTAGAGCGGCTCACTGCAAGCTACGCTGACAGGATAATAACGGTGAGCTACGCTATGCGGGATCACCTCGTAAGCCTAGGCTATGATGAGAAAAAGGTCCGCGTCGTATATAATGGCATAGACGCCGAGAAATACTCGCCTGACTCTGTGACCAGAGAGGAGACTTTAGCCGTAAGGAGGAGCTTAGGAGTAGCGGATGACGAGTACATGGTATTATTCATAGGGAGGTTAACGTGGATTAAGGGTGCAGATACTCTAGTATTAGCGATGCCGGATATTCTAAGTCGAGTGCCAAAGGCAAAGCTGGTTATAGTGGGTGTTGGGGAGCAAGAAGAGTTGCTAAAAGAGGAGGTGATCAGACTAAACCTTCAGGACAAGGTTATACTTAAATATGAATTCCTACCGGAAGATCTGCGAATAAAATATTATGCTGCGGCTGACGTTTGTGTCTTTCCATCGAAGTACGAGCCCTTTGGGATAGTCTGCACCGAAGCAATGAGCATGAGTAAACCAGTCGTCGTTGGCGCACGCGGTATAAGCGGCATGAGAGAACAGGTTATTCCATCAGGACCAAATCAAACAGGCTTTCACATAAACCCATATGATCCAGGCGATATAGCAAAATTTGTAGTAATTCTTTTGGAGGATGAGGAGCTCAGGAGGAAGTGCGGCCAAAATGCTAGGAAGAGGGTTCTAGAAATGTTTACATGGAGGAAGATTGCTGAGAACACTATCAGAATATACAAGGAAGTCGTTTCCTAGAATAGATCATCTAATCAAAAGGGAACACCTTTTCCTTAAATAATCTCAAAGGAAAAATATAATAGTTCGCGGTTTCTTAATCAGTTTAATCAAAGCGTGTTGACTAAATGAATGTTTGCATGCTCACTTGGGAGTACCCGCCTAGGATAGTTGGCGGAATATCGAGACATTGTGAGGGGCTAGCAAGAGAACTTGTTAGGATGGGGCATACCGTCCACATAGTCACTCTGGAGTTCCCTGGGGCACCCCCTTACGAGGAGAGGAATGGCGTAAAGATTCATAGGGTTCCCATAGAACTGGGTCACCCGAACTTCATCGTCTGGACATTATTATTTAACCATTTCATGGAGAAAAAGGTCGCCGACATTAGCAAACACGAGAAGTTTGATATAATTCATGCGCACGACTGGCTTGTCGCACCCGTCGGCATAATATCAAAACATTATTTGCGTATACCGCTTATATCAACCATACATAGCACGGAGGTAGGCAGAGCGCAGGGCCTCTATAGCCCAGATTCATTCCTAATTGACGGGTTCGAGTGGTGGTTAACTTACGAATCAAAGAGGGTAATTGTGACAAGCTATGCCATGAAAAGCGAGCTTGAGCAGCACTTCCGCTTACCAAGAGAGAAAGTAGACGTTGCTCCGAATGGTATCGATGTATCAAAGTATGAGATTAATGTCGACCGCGATAATGTTAAGAGGAGGCTTGGTATAGACCCCAGCGAGAGGATTGTCCTCTTCATTGGGAGGCTTGTTCCACAGAAGGGTGTGGAATATTTAATTATGGCAGCGCCAAAAATATTTGAGCGCCATCCAGAGACGAGGATAATTGTGGTTGGAAATGGGTGGATTAAGGATCGCCTCCAAGGCTTAGCATACTCCACCGGGTACCCCCATAGAATAATGTTCCTAGGTTTCCTGAGTGATCAAGACTTAACTGAGCTGACCATGAGCTCAGACGTTCTCGTAATTCCATCAGTTTACGAGCCTTTTGGGATAGTTGCCCTGGAGGGAATGGCCGCCGGGGTCCCCGTGGTTGCAAGTAACGTTGGTGGTTTGGCGGAGATAATTGAACATGATAGGACGGGCTTTTTAGCTTATAAGGAGAGCCCTGACTCGATAGCATGGGGGGTAAATAAGATTTTATCCGACCCCGGCTATGCACACTGGCTTGTGCAAAATGCTAAAAGGAAAGTTTATGAGATGTATAGTTGGAAGGCTGTGGCTAGAAGGACGGTTGAGGTTTATGAGGGAGCTTTCAGAGAGTGATTTTATGCGGTATAAGTTGCCGCGAATGCCAGATGACGTATATCTCCTATATATCATGCATAATGTTGGCGCAATAAACTCAAACAGGGCTCTCTCAATCAAGGAAATATCACGCTGGGCATCCATGGAGGAACAGGGGGTGGAGGAGAATCTTAAGAGGCTAATGGAGAACGGGTACGCTGAAGTTAATATGGACTCTGGAACCAAAAAATATTTTATAACAGTCGATGGGATAAGGAAGATCCTCAGCATTTACAGTTAACCAATTGAGGTTCAGCAGCTTCCCCACAATTTCTTTACAAAGGAATATTAGTGAGCGATTCTTTCTTTCTCTGAGTCAAGTAACTCCCTTAGATGTCCGGCTGCCTCCTCCGGGGGTACAACATTAATGTAGACTCCAGTACTCTTCTCGAAGCCAGCCCAAATGGATAAGGCTGGATAAACCTCAACGTGCCAATGATAATATTCTGCTGGAACCATGTGGAAGCCGAGGTTATATGGTGGATCGTTAAGTAGTCTTCTTAGCCCACCCAAGCTAAGTCTAAGAGCCTCTGCGAAGCCCCTAATCTCATTGTCCGCAATATCTAGTATGGATGACTGGTGTCTTTTAGGAAATATCCAGAACTCAAATGGATTTATCGAGGCCCATGGGGCAAAGACTATAAAGTCGTTGTTTTCATATATTAAGCGTTCGGTCCTCCGCTCCTCGCTTATTATGTCGCAGAAGATGCATCTGCCATTATCCTCATAATATCTCCCACCCGCAGCCAGCTCCTCGGATACGATCCTTGGAACCATTGGCATCGCTATTATCTGCATATGCGCGTGGGAGAGCGAGGCACCAGCACTGGCGCCATGATTCCTGAATATTGAAACGTACTTTACATAGTCTTTTATCATAAAGAATGAGACCCTATCTATGAGCGCGTTTATCGCGTGAATTAGCTGACTTATCTTGGCTACGCCCGGGTGTTCATCGTGGTTTGGCGACTCAACTAGGACTTCATGGTGGCCCAGTGCCCCAAAGCGGGTATATTTCAGCCTGCCCTGCTCCTCCAGCACGACGCCCGCCCCTTCTGGAGAGAAAGCCGGGTAAAGATTTGGGAAGCACCTCACAACCCAGTTCCTCCACCGCTCCCCATTCCTATCCTTCTCTCTCATCACATTACCCTCAATATCCATTATATAGACGAGGGAGGCCGGTGGGGTTAAATGCTCATTCCCAGGGCAGAATGGACACGCGGCATGCCTTCTCTCCTCAGGGCGCCTCTCAATAAAGTCTGAGGGTCTTTTCCTCCTCTGTGATGCGATTACAACCCACCTATCTATTATATAGTCCTTTCTCAGCTCATTAACGGACATGAGGGTCACCATGATCCTTTAAAGTCCCTTACCCTTATATAATACAGTGTTGAGCTCCGTAAAGCAAATTTTCTCCCTAAGATCTCATTTCAGTGGAAGATGTATGATGGATTTGAATTTTGGTTTCCCTGTGGAGGTTGTCCGTGAGGGTATCGTTAGTGTAGTTGTTCCAAGGCTTAAGTCTTTTAAGAGGGGGTTTTGGGATTATGCCCCAGCGAGGGCGCCAGTATTTTATAATCCCCAAATGAGAGTTTGTAGGGATATAGCGGTCCTAGCTCTACAATCCTACCAGAGCATTGTAAAAAGGTATTTAAATGTCTCGGAGCCATTAGCTGGCTGCGGAGTCAGGGGGATAAGGTTTGCCAAAGAGGTTAAGGGCGTAAGAAGTGTTTATATCAATGATATAAGTGAAAGAGCTTGCCAGCTCGCCAAATACAATGTACATTTGAATAACCTTGAAGGGAAGGTTTTTGTATTAAACGAGGATGCAAACCTATTTCTCAGTAGACATGCTGCCCCAAAAAGTAGATTTGACTTTATAGATATAGACCCCTTTGGCTCCCCGGTACCTTACCTCGATTCAGCTGTTAGAGCGCTGAGGGAGGGTGGATTACTGGCCCTAACGGCGACTGATATGGCCCCCTTATGCGGATTCTACCCCAAAGTGGCCCTAAGAAAGTACGGCGGTATATCCTTGAGGACAGAGTATTGTCATGAATTAGCCGTGAGACTCCTCGCCGGATGCGTGGCATCAACAGCCGCTAGGCATAACATTGGAATAAAGATTTTATTCAGTCATAGTACGCGGCACTACATTAGGTTATATTTGCTGGTCGAGTATGGCGCCAAAAAGGCTGATGAGACACTAAAGAAAATGGGCTATATACTGCACTGCTTTAAGTGTTTTTATAGGAGGGCCCATCAAGACATCTTGCTAGCCGGACATGATGTAAAATGCCCGGAGTGCGGCTCCACATTAAAGGCTGCTGGGCCCCTATGGCTTGGAGGGATAGCCGACGAGGGCTTCTGCAACATGTTAGAGAAAAATCTAATGGAAGAAGATTTCAGCCACATAAATCATGAAGCTAGAAAGATAATATCTCTAGTGAAGGGCGAGGTTAATACGCCTATTACCTATTATGTTGTCGATAAAATCTGCGGTAAAATGGGTGTACCTACACCCCCATTAAAGGATATAATTCTTCATCTTTCAAGCGCAAATTATAGGGCTTCGCGAACACATTTCCACGCTAAGGGGATAAAAACTGATGCGCCAGTCTCAATAGTTGTAGGGGTTATTAAAAGAGTTGCGAAGGGAAGGATGTAAGCTAAAGAACTACCCCTTAACCTCAATTACTTCTAAGCTCATGTCAATAGACCTGACGGAGTGCGTAATAGCTCCTATAGAGATTATGTCTGGGCCAAGCTTAGCATACTCTAAAATATTGTCTTCAGTTATCTCCCCAGAAACCTCTATGAGAACCTTGTCTCTCAGGCCGAGCCCCGTGAGAGCATTGATCACCTTTCGCACCTCCTCAACGCTCATATTGTCTAACATTATTATGTCGACGCCTAGACTAGCAGCTTTAATAGCATCGTCCACAGTCTTGACTTCAACCTCAATCTTCTTTGAGAAACTTGCAAAGGATAGAGCCCTCCTCAGGGCCTCTTCTAGGCTACCAACGATGGCAATATGGTTATCTTTGATGAGTATCTGGTCGTCTAGCCTAAATCTATGCGGGTCTCCCCCGCCAATGATTACAGCCCTCTTATCGAAGTATCTTAATCCTGGAACCGTCTTCCTAGTTGCGGCTATACGCACGTTAAGTCCCGTCTTTCTAACCTTCTCAACCAGCTTCCTTGTCTCGGTAGCTATTCCACTCATCCTTGAAAGTATGTTTAGTGCAGTCCTCTCGGCTAAGAGTATGCTCCTCCCCTCGCCCTCGATAACGGCTATGATGGTGCTGGCTGGAACTTCATCGCCCTCCCTAACGCTTGGCGTAAAACTCGCGCCGACAATCTCAAAGACCATTCTTGCTTCACTAAGCCCTGCAATGACAGCCGGCTCCTTCACGATTATCTGCGCATGAACCTTAATCCCACTGGGAATGATCAGCTCTGTCGTTATGTCGCCTAGACCTATGTCCTCCTCAAGGAAACTCCTAATCTTCTCCTTTAACATGGCTTCTAGAACACTCAATTTTCATCACTTATAGTTTCCCAAGCCGCTACACCTATAAATTTTACTTTCAATTATAAGCATGCCCCAAAGCCATCATCCGGGCGAATCTACATTAGGTAGTATTAATACTACTAAAAGAAGAGAAAGGTTTATAACTTAATTCTCTTAATTGATGAGAGACAAGTCGGTGATAAGTAGGAGTATAGAATCGAAGGTTATGAGGTATGCCAAAACATCATGCTCCTAGAAGGGGATCATTAGCATATCTGCCTAGAACTAGGGCTTCACGCCCAATTGGTAGGGCGAGATATTGGCCTGAGGTTAAAGAGGGGCCTGTGCTACTTGGTTTTGCTGGATACAAAGCTGGTATGACCTATGTTATCATGATTGATGATGATCCCGGCTCAGTAAACTTTGGTAAGGAAGTTGTTCAGCCAGTCACTATTATAGATACCCCGCCAATGTATATAGCCGCTGTCCGCGCATACGCACGAGATGAATATGGCCTAAAAACCCTGACAGAGGTCTGGGCCTCACCATTACCTAAGGATTTTGAGAGGGTTATAACTCCCCCGGAGGATTATGGCGTAGAGAAGGTTGAAGAAGGATTAAAAAGAATAGAGGTGGCCCTTGGCAATATAATCGAGTTTAGGGTTCTGGCGGCCACCCAGCCGAGGCTAACCAGTGTCCCAAAGAAGAAGCTGGATTTGATGGAGATCAAAGTTGGCGGCGGGACAATAAAAGAACAGTTTGAATACATTAAGAAGATTTTGGGTAAGACTGTCCCTATTGAGGAAGTCTTTAAAGAAGGACAGTATATTGATGTTATAGCCATAACAAAAGGCAAAGGCATCCAGGGTCCGGTGAAGAGGTGGGGCGTAAAAACCCTACAGCACAAAACGCGTAAGACCGAGCGCGGCGTTGGAACCCTAGGCGCAATAGGCATGAAGAAGGTCATCTTCACGGTGCCTAGAGCTGGGCAAATGGGCTACCACCAGAGAACCGAATATAACAAAAGGATAATAAAGATTAAAAAGGATGGTAAAGAGATAACCCCTAAAGGTGGATTTCTGCATTATGGCATAGTTAGAGGAACGTATATATTGTTAAGCGGGAGTGTCCCTGGGCCAACGAAGAGACTGATAAGGTTAAGGTATCCCGCTAGGCCACCTCGAGGGGTTAGCGAGTCACCGCCACAGATAACCTTCATATCCCTTGAGTCGCAGCAGGGCGTCTGAGGAGAAGCTTATGGAGAAGATCTACGTTAAGGTCTTCAATCTCGAGGGGAAAGAGGTTGGCACAATAGAGTTACCAGAGGTTTTTATGACTCCATTTAGACCAGATGTTATAAAGAGGGCTGTTATAGCGATCCAGTCACACCGTCTACAGCCAAAGGGCAGGAATCCGTACGCTGGAAAGAGAACTACCGCTGAGTCTTGGGGAGTTGGATATGGACTTGCAAGGATCCCACGCTTAAGTACTGGCAGGGCGAAGTTCGCGCCAGGAACCGTCGGAGGTCACTTAGCGCATCCACCCCATGTCGAAAAGAAAATTCATAAGAGGATACCTAAGAAGGAGAGGCTCTTGGCACTCTTTTCAGCAATAGCAGCAACGGCGAGAAAAGAGATTGTTGAGGCTAGAGGTCATGTAATCGATAACGTTTTAGAGATACCCCTAATAGTTACGGATGATCTTGAAAGCATAGGGAAGACAAGAGATTTAAAGATGGCATTAATGAACCTTGGAGTCTGGCCGGATGTTGAGAGGGTCATGAATAGCATTAATATTAGGAGTGGTAAAGGTAAGATGCGGGGTAGGAGGCTCAAGAGGGCTGTCGGCCCGCTTATTGTGGTCTCAAAGGGGAATGGAATATTCAAGGCTGCAAGAAACATCCCGGGGGTAAATGTCGTTAGGGTTAGGGACTTAAATCCCGAGCTACTGGCCCCTGGAACTCATCCAGGAAGGCTAACTATTTGGACTAGCTCAAGTATTGAGGAGCTTAGAAAGCTCAGTTTAACTAAGGAGGCCAGCCTTATTGGACCCACATGAAGTTATTTTATACCCACTTATAACTGAGCGGACAAGCCGGATGATCGAAAAAGAGAACAAGATAACATTCATTGCCAACCGTAAGGCTACAAAGCACGACATAAAGAGGGCTATTGAGAATTTATACGACGTTAAGGTTGAGAAGGTTAGTACCGTTATAACTAGAGATGGAAACAAAAAAGCTTTTGTGAGACTTTCACCAGAATATAATGCAGCCGACCTAGCGGTTAAGCTGGGCATACTCTAGCCTATGGGTGATTAGAATGGGGAAAAGAATACTGGTTCAGAGAAGAGGAAGAGGTTCGCTAACGTTCATGGCCGCCACACATAGGCGGGTTGCGCCAGCAAGGTATCAAGGTCTATCCGGGATAGATATCATGAATAAATCTTTGAAAGGGCAGGTGCTTGATCTCGTCCACGATCCGGGAAGGGGGACTCCATTAGCATATATAGAGCTTGAGACTGGCGAGAGATATCATACTCTGGCAGTGGAGGGACTGCGTGAGGGGCAAATAATAGAGGTTGGGGGGAAGGCATCTATAAGCACGGGCAATATCCTTCCGATTGGAGTAATACCTGAGGGAACAATAATATGCAACATAGAGCTATTGCCGGGCGACGGTGGGAAACTTGTTCGCTCCTCAGGAGCATATGCAACAGTGCTCTCCCATACGCCTGAGGGAACACTTATATCCCTTCCATCCGGCAAGACGCGCTACATTAATGATCGATGTTTAGCAACAATTGGTGTTGTGGCAGCCTCTGGGCGAACGGAGAAGCCCTTCATTAAGGCTGGCAACAAATTCCATTGGATGAAGGCTAAGGGGCATAAGTATCCGAGGGTACGTGGAAGGGCAATGATCGCGGCGTTGCATCCATTTGGAAGTGGCAGGAAAAGCGCCAAAAAGCCCTCAACGGTCTCACGCAACGCGCCACCCGGGGCCAAAGTTGGACAGATAGCGGCCAAAAGAACTGGAAGGAAAAAGAGAAAGTAGGGGGCTTCTCCATCATTCATAACAAAGATGCCTAAGAATTTTTGATAGCATTATAGCTACGATCTTTAGCCGCCATGAACAACAGGAATTAAAACTATCTCGTCGCCATCCCTAACATGTGCATCCAGCCCACCTAGTATGCTTATATCCCTTCCATTCACCAATATTATTGTGTTTGGGCGCGGATCCTTTAATTCTGGATCCAGCAGAATATCCCTTAATGAACCCGCTTCCCTTAAAACCGCCTCGATAATATCTCTTAGCTTTACCTCTCCCCCAGCATTCACATCTACATGCAACTCATCTTTTCCAAGGGCTTTTCTCAATATCCCCAGCACCCTGACCCTAACTCTCATCCATCTTAGCTCTCCCTGTGCGGGAAATTGTCAAGTATTGATCTGTTCTCTCCTAAAAAGAAGTTTAGCTCAAACCCCCTCAAAAGCATTTCAATCTCCTCATGCTCGTCTATTTTGAAGAGGTGACTTGAACATTTGCAGTCAGATGAACCAAAGCCCCTAACTGGCTCATAAAGGCTACTTAGGGTCCGCGCCAACCGGCACTCCTCGCTCTTGGGAGCCTCCTTGAAGAGGACATCAACAATTTCCGTATACTCGTCACCAAGAAGATAATCTATATGCCAGAAAAATCGTTTATATTTTCTGAAGTGTCTTGCTATCCTCTTCTCAAGGCTGTTTTGGGCCGAGCCAACGTAAACATAGAACCCTTTCTTGAAGGTTAATAAACCTAGGGAGCCCACCTCTATTTTCCTTGTCTTGCCTAGGTATATGATGAGTACATATATGCCCCTCGTCTCAGGCACCCCGAGTATTCAGACAGCATAGCTTATATTGCTCGGCATTAAAGCTTTTTCAGATATGCTTGACCAAGTGGTAGTAAGGAGAGCAGAAAGATCTGACTCAAAGGCCCTATATGAAATAGAAGTTGAATGCTTTCCGGAGGATGCCCTCCCGCTATACTACATTATATATTTCCTTGAGAGCCCGGAGTTCATAACGCTGGTTACCATGCAAGAGGGGAGGATCATTGGTTATGGGACTGCTCGCATCGAGAATTTTGAGGGAAAGTGTATGGGGCATATATATTCTATAGCCGTTAAACCGGAGTATAGGCGGAGGGGGGTTGGATCAATTCTACTCAAAACAATTGAAGAGAACCTGAGGAAAAGGGGAGCTAAAGTCTGCTACTTGGAGGCACGCAAGGATAATGTTGTCGCCATAAACTTCTATCTCAAGCATGGGTATAGAGTTTTTGAGGTCTTAGGGGGCTATTATGGAAATGGAAAAGACGGAGTGAGATTTATGAAAACCCTATAACGTTACACTAAGGGCTACTTAACCCTAGCTTATTAAAGCATTAAATATTCGTTGATAAATAAGAGGATTTGGTGTTATTTATGCTGGAATTTAAGATTGGTCATAGGGGCGCTAGGGCCTACGAGCCGGAGAATACTATACTGAGTTTTAAGAGGGCTTTGGAGTTGGGCGTAAATGCCGTTGAGCTCGATGTTAGGAGGACAAAAGATGGTGAGATAGTTGTTATTCATGATGCTGAGGTTGACCGGACAACCAATGGCAAGGGTCTCGTTAACGAGTTAACCTTGAACGAGCTTAAAAGACTCTCTACCGAGAAGGGTGAGAAGATACCGACCCTTGAGGAAGCCCTCGACTTCCTCGACAGGAAGGTGAAGATACTAATAGAGATAAAGGAGGTCGGCGTAGAGGAGAAGGTGCTGGATATTGTCAGGAGGATAGGGCTAGAAGATAATGTCATAATAATCTCGTTCCATGAAGAGGCATTGAGGAGGGTTAGGGAGCTTAGCGAGGCAGTTGAGACCGGGCTGATTTACGTTAAGCATAGGGATCCAATTGGAGCTGCTCTCTCGATAAAAGCCCAGCATATCCTCCCAATGTACAAGTTCATTTACCCATCCCTCGTGAGAAGGGCCCATGAGAAGGGTCTGAAGGTCATCGCCTGGACGATCAACACGCCTGAGGAGGCACGCAATTACACGAAAATGGGTGTTGATGGAATAGCCAGTGATAAACCGGACATACTGAGGGACTTATAAGTTAAAAAGGCTAGAATCATTTAATGCCGAGAAATTTAGACTTTGACATCCTCGATCTCTTCTTCGTCCTCTTGTTCCTCATAGCCCTCCTCTAGATAGTATCTTCTGGTCTTTATGTCACATCCAACCCTACCCTTCTCAAATAGCTTACGCAGAGCCCTGAATACGGCGTTTGGGCTTTTATTCAATTTTTCAGCGATCTCCATGAGGGTGAGTGGCTCCAATTTACTTAGGATCTCAATGATCTTCTCTTCGAGCTTGTCCATCAAATCACCACATAATAAAATAGGTAGAGCAGTACCTTTAAAATTTAAATCTAGCATAACATTCTGCCAATTATCTAGCTCTTAGCTAATGCCACGCGCTAAAAAATAAATGATTCCGTGAGCACTTTATTTCTTGAGAAGATGGGAACCTGCTTAATCTGTAATGCTAGGTCGCCATTAATCTCCGGTAAACTGGGAGTTTGCATAAAATGTATCAGGGAGAAGCCTGAGAAGGCCCTTGAAGTGGTTAAGTTTGTTCGGGGGGAATCGCGGGAGCGCTTCGACCTCCCACCAGAGGTTCCAAGGGATCCAAATGGCGTTAGATGTGGGATGTGCGCTAACGACTGTAGTATTGGGCGGGGATCACGCGGGTTCTGCGGCCTAGTATTTAACGTTGATGGGCATATTGAGCGGAGGGGTGGAACGCCCGAAAGAGGTATCTTAGAGTGGTATTATGACCCATTACCAACAAATTGTGTTGCATGGTGGTTCTGCCCGGGCTGCACTGGCGCCGGGTATCCGAAGTATGCATATAAGCCCACAGCCGAGACAGGCTATGTGAATCTAGCAGTATTTTATGGGGCCTGCGGCCTAGACTGCCTATTCTGTCAGAACTGGCATTACCGCTATTTATCGCAGAAGCTTATGCCATACATGAGCAGCGGGGAATTGGCCGATAGGGTTAATGAGAGGGTCTCGTGCATATGCTTTTTTGGAGGAGATCCATCCGTACAGATGCCCCATGCCATCAAGGCTAGTGAGGTAGCTCTAAAGAGGGCTGTGGGGGATGGGCGTATACTGAGAATATGCTGGGAGACAAACGGCAACATGCGCAGAGAATTCGCTTTAAGAGCGGCTGAGCTATCGCTTAGGAGCGGTGGAGTCGTTAAATTTGACCTAAAAGCATGGGACGAAAACATTTACATGGCCCTTTGTGGAGTATCAAAGAAGGAGATTTTCGAGAACTTCAAGGTTATAGGCGAGAGATACTTTTCTGAGAGACCCGAGGTTCCACTATTAACGGCGAGCACACTACTTGTTCCAGGATATGTGGACGCTGCTGAGGTTGAGAATATAGCCAAGTTCATCGCCGAGATAGATCAGAGAATACCATATACGCTCCTAGCCCTTTACCCACAATATATCATGGATGACCTACCAACAACGAGCCGGAAACATGCGTACGAGTGCTATGAGATATCCAGGAGGTACCTCAAGAACGTGAGGATAGGAAATATACACCTACTAAGCTAACCGGGTCTTTAGTAAAAAAGATAAGGAGGATCGTTATATTAATCCAATTATTACTGGCGCGAAGACCTCTGCTACTAAGGCCATTACAGTTATCATCGTGTTTAGAGATGGGCCGGCAGTATCCTTAAATGGGTCGCCGACGGTATCGCCCGTAACCGCAGCCTTATGAGCATCTGAGCCCTTCCCACCAAACGCCCCAGACTCAATGTACTTCTTGGCGTTGTCCCATAGTCCACCAGAGTTGGCCATGAAGAGGGCGAATATTATGCCGGTGACAATGCTCCCAGCCAAGAAGCCCGCCAAAGCCTCGGTCCATAAAATCCTTAATACCAGCACCGGAACTATTATTGCCAGCAAGCATGGTAAAATTAGCTCTTTTAGAGCTCCCTTAGTTGCAATATCAACACACCTAGCGTAATCTGGCCTAGCCCTCCCCTCCATTAATCCCGGAATCTCCCTGAATTGGCGCCTAATCTCATTAATCATTCTCTCGGCATTTCTCCCAACGGCTAGTATCAGCAGCGCCGAAAGCAGGGGTGGCATCATACCGCCGATAAAGAGACCGGCTACGACCTCCGGCTTCATTAGGCTCAGCTCCCCTATACCGACAAGATGGACATATGCCGCGAAGAGGGCCAGAACGGTGAGCGCCGCTGCGCCTATCGCAAAGCCCTTTGTTATAGCCTTTGTTGTGTTCCCGGCGGCGTCAAGCCGATCCGCGATCTCAACCACCTCCTCGCCAAGCCAAGACTGTTCAGCTATACCCTTAGCGTTGTCCGAGACCGGGCCATAGGCGTCGGCCGATATAGTCATACCAACCGTTGCAAGCATGCCAACAGCCGCTATCGCTATTCCATAGAATGGATTAACCCCAAATGAGATTGATAGATGCCAGGCTGCTAGCGTCGCGGCGCATATACCTATTATTGGCGGGACGATGCTTACTACGCCGTAGGAGAAGCCCGTTAGAATATTAATTGCTGCGCCAGTAGTCGAGGCCTCCGCAACCTTCTTAGCGGGCATCCTATCTATGGATGTAAAATAGTCTGTCGTAAGCCCAATAATGACCCCGGCAACCAAACCAGCTACCGTCGGCAGGAAGATTCCAAGCCATTTACTTCCGCCTAAACCTGAGTAGTATATTATTAAGAATAGGAGTATTGTGAATATGGCCCATGTTCCAAATGAGCCCCTATTAAGTGCTGCGCCGGGATTTCTTTTAATGCTGGCTTTTGTGATCATTACGCCCAGTATTGACGCGAAGAGACCCATGGCTGATATTGTTAGTGGGAGCATAACGAGCGCGCTTTCACGAAGTTCCGCTCCAAGAAGCATTGCAGCTATAATACTCGCGATATACGAGTCCGTTAGGTCTGCCCCCATGCCGGCCACATCGCCAACATTATCTCCAACGTTATCGGCTATTACGGCAGGGTTGCGGGGATCATCTTCGGGTATACCGAGCTCAACCTTACCAACAAGATCAGCACTTATGTCAGCGGTCTTCGTATATATTCCACCGCCAGCCTTGGCGAAAAGGGCTAGAGCGCTAGCTCCGAAGCTAAAGCCTAAAACAATACTTGCCGCCATTTCGTCATTAAAACCTAGCATGAACCTATATAGGTAGAATAATGCACTTACGCCCAGCAGGGATAAGCCGATGATAAATAAGCCCATAACCGCTCCGCCGTAGAAGGCTACTGGAAAGGCTTTCTTAAGTCCCTCCCTGGCCGCGTTCGCCGTCCTGACGTTGGCCTCAACTGCGGCCACCATACCAATGTACGCTGCAACTGTAGTACATACAGAGCCTAAGACGTAGGCAAGCGCCATGCTCGCCCCAAAAAATGTATCTCCATGGTGATATGTTGTGTAAAGCGTCCCAACTATAGCCGCCATAACTACAACGAAGACTGCCAGCGTCATATTCTGTCTTCTGAGATAAGCCCTCGCGCCCTCCTTTATGGCATTAGCTATCTCCCTCATCCTCTCTGTTCCAGCGTCCTGTTTCAGGACATATCTGTATAGGTAGCCTGCAAGGCCAACTGAAATAAGTCCCGCTATAGGCGCTATAATAAACCAGCCCAGCAACCCTTCCACCCACCTTGATACAATTGGAAAGTAACATATTAATAAGAATTATCAATGTTGCGCTTAAAGGGAAATTTTATTTAAGGCCCCTTTTACATTATTAATTTAAAAAGACCCCATAAGCAAGGGTGATTTTAACGAGAATTGGTGTCGGGCTGGTTGGTTGTGGCGCAATAGGTACAGTTATTGCCGAAGCTATAGATAGGGGAAACGTTAACAACGCAAGCCTAATAATAATTTATGATGCTATTTTAGAGCGGGCGGAGAAACTTGCATCCAGATTAAGTCAAAAACCTTTTGTAGCAAAATCTTTAAGCGAGATCTTGAAGAGGAGCGACGTTCAACTCGTTGTTGAGGCAGCCTCACAAGAATTTGTTATGGATCATGCTGTCGAAATACTGAAGAATAATAAGGACTTATTAATTATGAGTACAGGTGCCCTATTAGATGAAAAGTTGCTTTCCGAAATAATCGACACTGCCGAAAGAACTGGCAGGAAAGTTTATGTCCCCTCAGGGGCCATCGTCGGCATAGACAATATAAAGTCCGCGGCTCTAGGAGATATTGAGGAAGTCATACTAATAACCAGAAAACCACCAGCGAGCTTCATGGATACTGACCTAGTCAAGAAGGTTAAAATTGATATTTCCTCAATAAGGGAGCCGATAGTATTGTATGAGGGGCCAGCCCGCGAGGCTGTCAAAATATTTCCACAAAACATTAATGTTGCGGCTACGCTGAGCCTAGCCAGCATAGGCCCCGACAAAACAAGGGTTAAAATTGTAGCTGACCCGAACACGAAGGACATAGTTCATGAAATCCGCGTTAGGGGTGGGTTTGGGGAAATATATACGAGAGCCGTAAATAAGCCCTTCCCAGGCAACCCTAGAACAAGCTATATTGCGGCCCTCTCAGCCATAGCAACCTTGAAAAGAATCACCGGTAACTTAATCATCGGCACCTAAGGGCTCCGTTAGAAGGTTAAGTATAGCTAAGGTTGCATAAAGCGCTTCCTCCGTTCTGACGGTCTCAGCAGCCTGTCTCGGAATAACATTAACTATAAAATCTGAGACCTCGCTTAGCTCAAGCCCCTCCAGCCTAACTATCTCATATAAACCTTGTGTCGGCGATCCGAAGGCGATTAGCACATCCTTTGACCTGCGCCACCTTTCCAAGATCTCGTCTTTAACTTTGATGAATGGATCCCCATATTTGGACGTTGCAACAACCAAGTCGAAGGAACCTTTTTTTATTATTCGGCCAAGAGGGTCATTTGAAACGGTCACCCTATATCCCCAGTATACTGGGATCTCATCTGGGTTCACGAGTATAGCTCTAGGGTTATCTCCATCATCTATAATCTTAACAGTTACACGCGTGCCGCCCTGAACGCGTACACCTGAGATGAATATTGGCTCTTCAACACCTATATCAACGAATATACCACGTTTATCTTCTTTAATTACAATGCCATCCCTAAACTCCCCAACTCTCAGATCCTTCTTTCTGCTTTGGATTGGGTGGTGAGGGGTTCTGAGCGGTGGAAGTATGCCAGCGTAATGGAGCTCAGGCATTATCCCAAATAACCTCTTCCTAAGATATTGCGGGGTCTCCATGTAGGACAGAACGGTATACAGAAACTTTTGATCGCGACGCTGATCGATGCCAGGAATGTCTGGATAGACTATAACCTCGTCCACGCGGAAAATCGCCAGGGCACGCCCTATAAAACCAACCTTAAATGTTTTCTCCCTGAGATGGGAAACATCTGAAATGATGGACGCTGGAATAGCTACATGAAGCTTTTGCCGCCTCCTTAAAGGCTTTGAAAACAACATTACCCCTTCAGATTACTTTTTACGACACACATTTAAATATTAAGATCAATTCTGTCACCAATTGTCTTATATGCATAGTCTCCCCAAATCTATCAAAACCTAAAAGGGGAACAATTCGCTAGCCTATTCCCTAAAGCAAAGCATTGATATCTAAATCCTTATAAATTATAACTAGATAGAATAGTTTGAGGGGTAGATCTTTATGCCAATAGTATTGAAGGTTCGGGATGTTATGGAAGGCGGGGTCGTGACGCTAGATGAGAATCTTCCAGTCATAGAGGCCGTAAAGAAAATGCTGGAGAATAGTGTTTGGTCAGTCGTGGTCACGGCCAAAGATATACCTGTGGGCGTGGTTACAGAACGTGATATTTTGAGAAGAGTCATAGCAAAAGGCTTTGACGTAAACAGGGTGCCATTGAAAGATATAATGTCATGCCCAATAATAACGATCGACCCAGACGTATCCTTCGGGGAGGCATGGAAGCTCATGGTCGAAAAAGACATTAGGCGCATATATGTTATTGAAAAAGGTAAAATCATAGGTAGAGTGACACGCGCAGGCCTATTCCAAAAGCTGCTAGATGCCGTGCTAGCGCTAGCCTCTCTCAAAACTCTGATATAAGCCTAAAACTTGGGAAATACCCTCATTTTTTATTCTTACAGTCAGTGAAATGCTTATAAAAATGAGCCACTCATATTATCTCTAAGATTCTAAAAAAGCATTTAAATCCAAGGGACGGAAAGATGATGGAAAGGAATCAAAAGAAGACTAAGAAGCGCAATGATCCATCTAAGATGCTTGACGAATGTGAATTAAAGATAGCCAAGCTTACATTAAAGATGGCTAAAGAAGCCATAAAACTAAGTAAGAAAAGGAGAAATGCGCCATACATCATTTAAACATTTAATCTTCTCCCCAAAGATCTTTAAGAATTATAGAAACTAGGCAGCATTTAAGCTATCCTTTCCTTACTCTTTACCAGAAGGAAGAGAAGCACTTGGTGGGGCTGGCCGGACTTGAACCGGCGACCTACGGGTTTCTCCCAGCTCCAGACGATCTTCATCTCCCAAGGGGATCAGCAAACCCCTTCTCTGGCATCTGGAGCCCCTAACGGCTTAAGCGGCCTCTAAGCCGCAACAACAGTCGTCATACCTTTCTAGCAGCCACACTTAGAGTGTAGCTGCTGCTAGACCACAGCCCCACCTTCATAAAAATTTTGGTGAAAAATCTGTTTATATACATTATGGCTCTTCTTCAAGCG
Source organism: Bathyarchaeia archaeon (assembly GCA_038897035.1). Taxonomy (GTDB): domain Archaea; phylum Thermoproteota; class Bathyarchaeia; order Bathyarchaeales; family DTEX01; genus DTEX01. The sequence goes on along the minus strand of JAWAXF010000002.1, from coordinate 11,237 downwards.
AAAAAGTTAAAATATAGATTGTTAAAAAATTAGCTGGACGGATTGCCGGCCAAAGGGTGCGGGAAACACCCAAACCCATTCCGAACTTGGAAGTTAAACCGCGCTCCGTCCCTGGTTTTAGTGGGGTCTTCGGCCCCGCGAAGCCAGGGAAGCTGGCAATCCGTCCAGCTATTCTTCTTCTAGAAGCCATTTTAGGGGTATGTCTTGATAAGTTCCATCGGGGAGGGTTCTGCGAATTGTTATTGGTAAAATGCCCCGTCTTAGTTCCTCAAGCGCGATGTCTATTGGGCTCCTCATATTTTCTTTGATCTCTATTAAGATGGGGGCGCCCATGGCTATTTGTAGTGCCCTCGCACCAACAATTCTAGCCTTCTCAAAGCGAGTGAGCTTAGGTGGACCAATTAAAACTTTCTTTTTCCTACTTTCATTATATACACTCTTAATCTCCTGAGACTCCTGAAATGAAGATTTAATAATCTCTCCTCCTCAGGGATATTATTGGAAATAGAGATTTTAGACAGTACCCTATATGTTTGATGCACTCTAAACGTTTAAAGTAAATATAAATTTTACGATTAATTGAATTTATCTGAGGGCGATAAAGGCTTAAATGCCGCATTTATAATCACATTTAAAGGTTAAGAATGCTCCAAGAAAGGTTAAAAGGTATAAAGATCGGCGGCACTATCATTATCTTTGATAGAGATTTTGGTAAGCTTGTGTTTCGAGATGTTAGGGGATATGGAAACTTGCTAGATGACGCGGAATGGTTGCTTGAAAGAACCCCGCAGAAGTCATGGGGCTTCATGATACGACCAATTATTCATGAGAAGCAATATGGTTTATGGATAGGTGAATACATGCCGAATAATAAAATAACCCGAGAGGAAATCCTCTTTGGCGGGGGTTCCTCGACTATAAGCGAACTTCTCCTGGAGTATGAAGAGAGTAGAGTCGGTGAAAGGGAGATTGACAGAAAAATAGATATTGAAACTTTAAGGAGGACGCTGCCTGAGAGCAATATAATTCAAGACTTTAAGTACTTTGTTTGTCCAGAGGAACGGTTCTATAACAGGTGTCCGCGCCTAGAAGAGATCTACAAGGCTATTAAAGAAAGATGCGGCTCCGCCAAAAGGCTACATTACTCTCAGGTGGCAGTGATCATATCTGGGATTGATAAGTGCTATGATGTAATAATCTGTCCATTATTAGCGTCACCAAATGCTCTTGAAAGGATACTTATATTCGATAAGATCTTGCGGAGCAGGAAGATTGGGAGGATGAAGATTGCCGATAGAAATATTATTGAAGTGTCTTAATTAGAACTTCCCAAAAGAATCCTTTTGGCTTGATCTAAGGAATTGTTTATCTTATTCCAGTGGCTACCCTTCCAATATATCTGTCCGCACCCGGTGCAGATCCAAAATTCATTATATATCTTATGAGTGGAGCTCGGCACCTTACCTTTAACACTCTCTTTATTAACAGGTTTAATGGCAGAATTACATTTGGGGCATCGCGACTTCTTTATGTCTATCTCTAACTTAATGTTTAATTGTCTCGAGAGATCCGCTAGCTTCTCAATGTGGGATCTCCCCTCTATGAAAACTGCCTTAATTCCATTGGCATTGGCTTTCCTGAAAAGCTGATAATCTTTTGTCAATATAATCCGCTTCTCGTCAGCAGCGATTTTCAATATTTCATAATCGTTTAAATCGTTAGCGTATTTTGTATCATAACCAAGCATTCTCAACCACCTAGCGACCTTACCAAGCATCCCATCGACCATGAACTTTATGTCACTCATAGCTCCTCCCACCCAACTATCTTTCCGCTTCCAGGCTTGGCCACGATCTCCCCCTCATCCGCCACTAATACACCATTCACAAAAGTCTTCATGGGCTTCCCCTTCACGCGCCAACCATCAAATGGCGAAAACTTCGCCTTAGAGTAAAATTCTGTTGAATCTATAGTCCACTCCCTCTTTAAGTCGACGACAACGAGATCGGCATAAAATCCCTCCTTTATCCGACCCCTATCCCTAAACCCAAATATTCTCGAGGGGTTTTCTGAAAGAACTTTAACTAATGTTGATAGTGATATTTGCCCCTTATTAACCATCGTAAGCATTAAAGGGAGCATAGTTTCAACGCCGGATATCCCAGCTGAAACATCCCATACAGAAGAAGCATCCTTTTCCTTAAATGCGTGGGGGGCGTGATCAGACGCGACGATATCAATTAAGCCGTTTTCCAGAGCCCACCGCAGATACAAAACATTAGATAATGGTCTAAGCGGCGGGTTTACGAGCGCAATATTGCCAATTCTCCTTAAATCTTTCTCCGAGAGAAGTAAGTGGTGAGGCGTAGCTTCACATGAGATTGGGAGACCGTGAAACTTCTCATTTGTTATTATTCTTAATCCTTCAGATGTGCTAACGTGGCATATATGTATACGCGCGTTAGACCTCCTTGCAAGTCTTATTGCGCGCACAATCCCCCTAACCTCTGTCTCAGTAGAGTGGACTTCAAGGTAAGCATCAAAGCTACCTCGATCTCCTATTTCCCCAAATCTCTTATGGAGAATAGAGCCATCTTCAGCGTGAACGGCAATTGGAACGTTAGCACCCGCAACCTCTCTGAAAGCACTTATCATTATGTCTTCATCGCTAGGATCTATGCCACCAACCTTATGAGAGAGAAAAACTTTAAAAGCCTTTGCCCCCACACGTATTATCCTTCGTATTTCACTAATGTCTTCTGGGAAAGCCGAGTAGAAGGCCACATTAACAATTATCTTCCTAGAGGCTATTTTCATCCTCTCCTTAAGCGCCTCTGAGCTCATTGTCACCGGCTTATTATTTGGCATATCAAGGAGCAACGTTACACCCCCACTGGCGGCGGCACATGTACCAGAATAAAAATCTTCCTTATATGATAATTCCTGGTTCCTTAAGTGGGCGTGAACGTCTATAGCGCCCGGAAGAATAAGCATTCCGCCAAGATTAATCCTCTCTGAGGTGCATGGGAGACTGGGTTCCTTGGCAACTTTAACTATTCTCCCCTCATCGATGGCTATTCCGGCCTCGATAATTTTACCATCTATATATACCTTTGCCCCCTTTAGAATAAGGTCTACAACCAACCCTTCGTCCCCAAAAAATTAGATTTTATCTTCATGATTTAGGCTATCAGAAATTACTCCTCGTACTTCCTCTCTATATAGCAGTCCTCGCAAATAAATGCTCCATCAACCTCTCTAAGATTATCCGACCAGGCTCCGCAGTGATCGCAGTACCCGGCTAAGGACAGTTTTTCCTCATGTTCATCAGTAGCCGAGATTTTTGCTCTCTCCTGAATTATTTCGAGGAGTTCTGGGGTAACGGAGAGTATATCTTTGCTGGTGATTATGCCGACAAGATTACCCTTATACATTACTGCAAGTCTCCTAACATCATAGCGGTTCATTTCCTTAGCAGCCTCGCTTATCGTCTTTTCCGCATCAATTGTTATTAATGGAGTACTCATTATTTCCTTGGCAGTAATCTCGCTGGGGTGGATATTCTCGGCAACAACCCTAAAAACTAGATCCTTCTCAGTTATTATACCGACTGGCTTCCCATCTCTAGTACTTACAATGACACAGCCGATGTCATTATCTCTCATCAACTTAGCAACTTCTTGGGCGGAAGCTTCTTCACGAGTAGTTATTACCGGGCTGCTCATAATATCCCTTACTAAGAGCCTGGATCTTAGATCAAGACCGTCCATTCTAGCTCCTCTCTTCACTTAAGAGAAAACTTAGGATACTATATATCTTTTTGGTGTAAAGCACCATTATGGGAGATGAAGATCGTTAAGAGGGCATAGACTTGAAACCTCGTAATAAATACGCTTAATTCTCTCAATAGCTGGGTGAGAATCACCCAGTTCCTCCATAAACCGCCTTATCGTCTCCTCAATTGGAACTACACTTGATCCTTCAACCATTTTATCAGCGCATGAAACTATCTTCTCCTCAACGGTCTCCGGTATATAATCTTTCTTCGGCCAACCTAGCCTAGCAGCTTCCTCTGAAGATATGCCGCCCCCGATATGCCGCTCTATAATCGCTATAATTTTGCTCGGTAAGCCGAGGGATTTTGCTATCTCAGCGCCAATAATCGCATGGTGGACGCTATGGGTCCTTGATCTGCCTATGTCATGCAAAAGCGCCCCAACATAAACTAATTGCATATCAACTTCTACTCCTCTTTCTAAACATTTGCTAGCTATCTTAACTGCAAGTCTCGCAACTGCCTCACAATGCTTTATTACCTCATCGGAGCAGCCTACATCCCTAAGAATCTTCAGAGCTTCTTCAGGCGAAGGCAATCCATCACTCATTTAACTCACTTTTAATTCTCTCAATCTTCTTTTTAATGGCCTCTATTATCCTGCTATTATCATGATATGTTAATGGCTTATTGCACTTCGGGCACCTAAATAGGTATTCTGTTGCTTCTTCAAACGGCAAAAGCCTGCATCCGGGCGTGTAGCAGTAATAGAAGCTATTGTTCTCCTCGTATCTAAGTCTCTGTTCAAGCTTCTCTAGTATGCGCTTCTTCTGACTCATTATAAAGCCCTCAATTTGATCTAGCTGTGCCCTCCAGTAAAATGTAAACCAGCCAGCGTTCGTGCTTCTAACTCGTTTTAATCCCACAAGAGAGTGCTCATAAAGCTTATAGAGCAGCTTTCGGACATCATTAAGCTTTATTCCGGTTTTAGATACTATTTCATCTTCAGTCATCCCATTGTTTTGACTAAGAACCTCCATTATTTTAGCTGCCTTCTCACCACCAATTGCGTAAGCAACTTTTATCAGCGTATCATGGCTTATAATCGACATATTTAATCTCTCTCAGCAGCTTAACCAAAATATAATATTGTCAACAGAAAACTTAAACTAATCGGGAATCTCCAAGATGGCCCAAGATGGAACGACCTCTCACGATATCCTTATGACCTTTTTCCCCTTTGCCTGCGGGATAACCTTTATCCTCACATTTTCAAATTCTTTCCTCAGTTCTCTTCCCATATATAGTTCATGTAAGAAAACGCTTAGGGCCCCAACTTCAGAGTGTGGTTGCGATGTTATAGAGACATTCCAATCAACGAGTTCATAAACTATTCCTGGAACTTTTTCTCCGCCGACAACCACAAGTTTATCTCTTTCAGATCTTCTTATTTCATGGATAACCTCATCTAATGGCAAACCATACATAGTTAAATGTATGACCTCGCCACCCGTTTTCCGCCATTCCTTTATCTTCTTAACCCAGTTTTCAACATACTCTATGCTAAAGGGGCCTCCCCATGATTCTACAACCCTTTTAATGCTCATCTCAACCTTCTCATCCCTATGGCCACTATAAAAAGCCCCGTGGGCGCCAAATGCCCTAGCGACGAGGAGAACATGTGTAGTAATACGCTTATCTCTCTCAGGTCTATGCCCGAGCCTAAGAATGAAAACCCTCCAATTATGCTGATGACACAATTTTTCCACCGATTCTCTCAATAAGCCCTTTGATCTTTTCTAAGAGGTTTTGTGGCGCGCCAAGATGCACTTCCAAAGAATCATCGTTGTACGCTATTTTATGCACCTTTGTATTATCATAGATCCACGAGAGCAAAGAGAATGATTCTTGGTGCAGGGGCATTATTAGGGCTAAGCTCTCATATCTCCTCAGGATTTTAGATATCTCTATCTTAAGTAGGTCTAAGTTAGTTCCATATAGGGCGGATATCGGGACAAATTTTAGATTTGTGTAAGTTGCGCTTAAATTTTCAACCTTCTTATTTAATTCTTCCTCAGAAAGCAGATCGATTTTGTTTAGCGCAACTATTATGGGTATTCCAATAGCATCTATCTTTCTCAGAATATCAAGCGAGGCCATAAATTTTCTCAGGATTTCGTCAATCGGGTCACTTATATCGATTACTAGCAGGATTAGATCGGAGTATGTAATTTCCTCCAGCGTTGAATAGAAAGCTTCAATTAGAGTTATTGGCAAGCGATCTATAAAGCCGACGGTATCCGTTATGAAAGCTTTCTCTCCAAAAACCTCCATAACTCTCGTCGTTGTAGAGAGGGTTGTAAAGACTTCCGGGCCTATTGGAACTTTTTCCTTTGTCAGAGCATAAAAAAGTGTGCTCTTACCAGAGTTTGTATAACCAGCAAGCGATATCAGCGGTAAACCAAGCTCGGCCCTCCGTGCCCGATGGATCTGCCTTAACCTTCTAATCTCCCTAAGTTTTTCTTGGATCTTGTGAATTCTTCTCTTAATCTCGTTGTAGTATACGTCTGCCTCATATTTACCCAGTCCATGAAAGCCAGGTTGCTCGCCCATTTTAGCAAGCCGAACCTTCTCTCTAGCATGGGCCAACTCATATTGTAGCCGCGCAAGCTCGATCTGGAGCTTAGCCTCCTTAGTTGAAGCTCTTTTGACGAATATTTCTAGGATCAGTTGGAAGCGATCAATTACCTCTATACCAGTCGCTTTAGCAAGGTTATATATCTGGACCACCTTAAGGTCGTCTCCGAAAATTATTTTCTCAGCACCCAGATCCTTAACCATCTGAGCAAGTTCTTTAACTTTCCCCGGACCTATATTATAGCGCGGATGGGGAGACCTCGCCTGCTCAACTACGCCAACAACTTCGTAGCCAGCTGCATCCGCTAGGCTTTTTAGCTCCTCTATACACGATTTCTCAAAGGGTTCTTTACGATATACTATTACTGCCTTAGTCCTAGTCTATCCCCTCCCTCCCCTCACCCTTTATCTGAACAACCTCACCAAGCGTAACGCTTCTTTTACCTTTTATCGAGGTGCCAACTAGCCTATCCAAATCAGTCTCAGGTTGCCTAATTAATAATTTTATCTTCAGCGCACGCTCAAGCTTAACTGCTAATCTAACGTCAGGTACAATTTTCTCACTCTCAATTTTTTTAATTACAGACTCCTTCTCTCCAACTATTTTACCGAGATCCTCAGGGGTCAAACCTAACTTCTCGCGGGCCCTCTTAATTACTGATCCAAAGCCTTCGATAATCTCAAAATCAACTTGTGAAACCTGCTGGGGGAGTTTACTGCTTGCAGTTAATTTTATGCTTCTTGGTAAACTTGAAGGGGCCCTTCTTAAGCGGGTCTCGTCCTCTGGGGTCCAGTAGCCTGACCCAAGCTTAGCGCATTCAACACATGTAATTACCTTAGCTCCTTCAATGATCACCCTATACGGCCTCCCGATAATCTCCCGACCACAAACATCACATTGCAAAGCAGGGCACCTTAAAGCATCAATAAATATTTCTGACTCTTAAACTTTAAATTATTTACTTAAAAATTATTTAGGGGTTAATTTTGGCGAGCGCCTCGAGGGAAACTGAAAACTTTACTAGGAGAAATATCTTAGAACGCGTAAGAAGGATAGCTGATTATCAATTTGGTGGAAATATTGGAGAAAAATTATTCCCTGATGATGTAAAAGTTATCTTTTCCAAAGGGACTGGTAAGGTAAGGTATGTCTATTTGGGCGAGGAGCTCCTAGCGGTACTAAATCCAGTGACAGGGCTCTTTACACTTACAGTTGAGGGTGCAAGAAGGGGCTTTTCATCCATGGACCAAAAGCGCTTGTGGGTTAAGGTGGATGATAATATCGTTCCTTTTATCGAGCAGGGAAATGACGTATTCGCTAAACATGTTGTAGATGCCGACAAGGAGATTCGCCCTGGAGAAGAAGTTTTCGTCATAGACAGCAGCGGAGAAATTGTTGCTGTTGGCAGGGCGCTACTCTCTGGTCATGAGATGAAAGCCTTTAAAAGAGGGATCGCTGTTAAAGTGCGTAAGGGTAGATGCGAAAAATAAAATAAATAAGGCGCGAAGAGACTGTATTGGTGATGTTAAATCATGCGGAGGCTAAGTCCCAGAGAGGCTAAAAGACTTTTACAGCGCATGGGTTTAAGCATGACGGAAATTGAAGTGAATGAAGTTGTAATTAGAGCAAAGGATAAGGAGATAATAATAGAGAACCCTGAAGTTGCTATTTTAGAAGTTCAGGGACAAAAAATGTTCCAGATAACTGGTGGGAAAATAACTGAAAAAAGCGTTATAAGAAAGGTTCAAATTCCAGAGGAAGATGTCGTCTTAGTTGCTCAGCAAGCGAACGTTAGCCTAGAAGAAGCGAGGGCCGCTCTTGAGCAGACGGGCGGGGATCTCGCCCAAGCTATACTGCTCTTAACTCAAAAGTAAGCTCGGTCTTTCGCAATTATTTAAGGTGAAAGGATGAGTGATAAGGTCGAGCTTGCGGTAAGGTTGACAGCGTCAACCGTAATAGTTTATATGCTCATCTCAACCCTCTACCTCTACGTTGCCTTAGGTGAAAGATGGGATCTTGTCTTAAGCGCATTACTAAATGAGAGGGTTCATGGCGCAATAGTGATCAGCGTGGTCTCAGCGTTCCTTGTTGGCGCTCTAGCCATAGCAGCAGCGATCCCAGTTGCATACGTATTAACTTACTCTGACTTCCGCGGAAAATCTATCCTTGAAACATTCCTAATAGATTTGCCGCAAACCTTCCCGCCAGTTACGGAGGGTCTTGTCTATCTACTCATGTTTGGCCCCCTCGGCCTAGCATATACATTTGCGGCCGTAGTAATAGCAAAGTTTTACGTCTCGGCGCCCTTCACAATAAGCTTTGCCGCTAGGCGCTTCCGCGAGATAAAAGAGAGCGGAATAGACACAATAGCGAGGTCTCTAGGGGCTAGGACCAGCCATATATTGGGTAGAATTCTTCTTCCAGTCTCTTTTAGAGATTTAACAGCTGGCTTCTCACTAACATGGGCCAGGGCCATGGGCGAGCTAGCTGCAACACTAATTTTCGCAGGCGCGATACCGTGGGCGACAGAAACTCTCCCATCACTAGTTTATCTAACCTCTCGAGAAAGCACAGAAGTAGCAATAGCCGCCTCAGTGATAGCCGAGAGCCTATCAATAATATCCCTGCTTCTATTTAAACTAATTGCAGGGAGAAGCAGATGAAGAGCCTTTCCGTTCGGGGCGTCTCAAAGCACTTTGGTAATGTAAAGGCCCTAAATGGGATTGATTTATTCGTAGAGCCCAGCGAGCTAATGGTTGTCATGGGTCCAAGCGGATGCGGTAAGACGACGCTGCTATTAGTAATCTTGGGAGCATTAAGGCCGGATGAGGGATCAATATGGATAAATAATGAAGATATTACCGACGTCCCCATTGAGGAAAGAAACATAGGTTATGTGCCACAAGATTTCGGCTTATTCCCGCATTTAAATGTTTATGAGAATATAGCATTCGGCTTAAGGGTTAAGGGTTACCCGCAGAGCGAGATTAATAGAAAGGTGAAGGAACTGCTGGGGGCTGTTGGCTTAAATGGGCTTGAGAAGCGGAGACCTATGGAGCTAAGCGGTGGACAGAAGCAACGCGTGGCCCTGGCTAGAGCGCTAGCAATAAATCCATCTCTCCTTCTACTTGATGAGCCGCTTAGCAATATCGACGAGATGACAAAGGCTGAGGTCATGGCGAACTTAAAGGGTTTGCGGAGAAAAATTAATATAACAACGCTTTGCGTAACCCATAATCCTGAGGACGCATTTAAGCTTGGAGATCGAATCGCAATTATGTACTCTGGCAAAATAATACAATGTGGCAAGCCTGAGGAGATCTTAGAGAAGCCTAGAAACGAGATTGTTAAAAAGATTATCGCTCCAATATATGTACTTTGGAACAAGCATTGATTTGAATAGAGACTAATAAGCCAGCACTAGGACAGCTTAAAACATGGAGGAGGGAAAAATTCTTGTCCCCCAGAAAAACATGCATAACATATCATGAGAAATTTGTTCAATATGATTTGGGCGTCAATCACCCTTTTAAAGGAGATAGATTCGTGAAGGTTATGGAGTATTTTAAGAGAAAGGGATTATTTAACTTACCAAATATATCCTTAATCAAACCAGAGCCCGTTAGAAAGGAAATTCTCCTCAGAGTGCATAAAGAAGAGTACGTCGACTACATCTTTCGTTTAGCCGAGATAAATGAGCCCTACGATATAGATACGCCGACCTCAAAGAGTATCCTAGAGTCTTTAATGTATATTATCGGTGGAGTTATTAGGGATGGAGAAGCCGTTTTCAGAGGTGAGTTTGAGAGAGCTGCGGCCCTAGGAGGGGGCTTCCATCACGCTGGCAGGGATTATGGGGGCGGCTTCTGCCTTTTCAATGACATAGCGATCCTGATAGAACATTTAAGAGAGAAATTTAATGTAAATAGGTTTCTGGTTCTTGATTATGACGTTCATGCAGGGAATGGAACTAGCGATATATATTACTCAGATCCAACAGTACTTTTCATCTCAATACACCAAGATCCTATGACCATTTATCCAGGGCGCGGTTTCATTCAAGAAATAGGAGCCGGAGAAGGGATTGGATATAATGTGAACGTTCCGCTTCCTATGAGAACTGGCGAAGAATCTTACCTATACGCCCTAAAAGAGATTTTCCCCCCACTTGCAAGAGAGTTTAAGCCGGAAATTATTATAGCTAACGGCGGGAGCGACGCTCACTTCGCTGATCACCTAGGAAGTCTCGGACTGACGGCTAAGGGTTTCTTCAAAATAGCCCGCCTAATAGGTCAAGTATCAGATGAAGTATGTAATGGAAGGGCGATGCTCCTCATTGCGAGTGGATATAACATCCAAGTTTTACCCTATTGCTGGTATGCGCTGGTATCTGGCATAGCGGAGCTAAGCCCAAATGAAGATAGTATAGAGGATTATTACCCAGCGCCATCCGATCCATGGCAGAACATAAATAAGGTTAAGGGAATAATTAGTGAACTAAAGAACATATTAAGCGCATATTGGTCTTGTTTCAGATAGAGACGCTCATGAGATAGGGAGAACTTTAAATCTTTTTATTTGCCTCCAGTTTACGCCTTTAATTAAAGAAGAAACGAAGGAAGAAGATTGTTAAGATTTATCTTTTAGATGAGGGATTACATAAACCATATTAGCACAATTTAATTTTAATTGTTTAAAGATGATGACATTATTGTTAAATGTTGACGCCTTGATGATGAAATCTTTGCCTTCTATGAAGAATTGTCCACTATTACTTATGGATTTTCGCAATTTTAGGAGTGTGAATTTATTTTTATGTGATTT
>JAWAXF010000001.1:0-135688 GCA_038897035.1 Bathyarchaeia archaeon | reverse complement strand
CTCTAGACCCGACACATCTCTACCGACATTTAACCGATACGCGGACTCATCCTTCCCCTCATAATAAACTTGCCATATAGAATCTTCAGCTCCCTTGGCCCTAAAATCAGATGGCGAATGGGTCATGCCATGGCAACACAATGGTTGAAATGAAAGGAGGAGCACCAGAAGAAGGCACACCGCCTTTTCAGGTTTACTCATGTGGTGATCCCTTAGATAATCTATTGGCGCCTAAATAATTTAAGTCTTAGCGTTATGAGCCAAATTTAAGTTGATGTAATAAAATTTAAGTACAAGATCCCAGCATACCTTTATTTTAAATTAGGGTTTGGAGGAAAATTATTGAGCGCCAGCCTAGAGCCTTTAATGTTTTATGTGGGGAAGAGCTTTATTGATAGGGCGAAGAAGACTTTCAGCATGGGTCTTATCGTCAGGAAGCCTCTGCTTCAAGCGCTTCGAAATATTGGCTTTCAGCCAAATGAGATGGATAGGGATGAGGTTAAGAATGCTCTGGAAGAGTTCTCTAGGACAAGCGGCATAACAATAACCTACGCCCAGCTTCTTAAAGAGATAACACTTTCATTGCTGACGCCCACAGCACTGCTCCGGTCGGTTAAAGGTGAAACAATATCCTTCATCGGCGCATACGACCTGGGCTTTAGCATATTCATCGAGATCTTCACGGCGATAAGCAGGGCTTTTAGGCCCACAATAAACACATACATATGGCTGGTCATACCAAGATCCCAAGAAGGCTCTGAGAGGGCGCTACAGGTGCTCAGGGAAATTAGAGATAAAGTTGGGGTTTTACCAATAACCCCCGACGAATGGGAGGCAGCTCAGCCGATAATCGAGAAGCTCCAGAAAAGCGGCTTCTCAGTTAAAGGGTTAACAGAGAACTTCTGGGCGAACATATAAAGCAAGAGCAACCATATGGTTTCCGCAAGATTTTCTTGGCAATGCCCCTCCGATGCCGGCTCGTTCCTCAACGTACCAGTAACCAAGGCAACCCTTACCACATACCCGCCTAACATGAGAATCACAACTAATTTAATGGTTTCTAAGGTGCCTGTTGATCATTAATAAAAATTCGCCCCATGATTGTGAAAAGACAAGTGCGTGAGTCTCTAAGAGAGAGGTATTCACGGTATACGGTGCAGAATACTAATTATGATGCTCAAAAACTTAACAATAAACTTGAATTTCCATTTAAGAACTCTACAATCTGCTACAAAAGTCCCTTGACAAAAAGGCCCCTTTTTTATAGCAAAAAATACTACTGCATATCAATAATGAGTGTTAGAGAGGATGTTTCGTTCCCATGTTTTATTCCTTAGCATTTTACCCCTAGTACTTAATATCTTAATTATTCCCATATTGATAATTTCTATAGTTTCCCCTGTGGAATTTCTTAAAAATTCCATAGTTAGGGTGCACCCCACCCCCCTAAACCAGCAAAAAACAGAGCAAAATTTAAGCCCCATTTTTGAAAAAGAGCAAGCTTCTTTGGTGCGGCCGCCGGGATTTGAACCCGGGACTACAGGCTTGGAAGGCCTGCGTCCTAACCAGCTAGACGACGGCCGCTCTTCTAGAAATATCTAATAGAAAAAATGTTTGTGGACTAATTAATTTTTTGTCTTGGTTGTTATTGCTAAATTTACATTAATTATTTTATCTAGGATTTATTTATGGTCTTGTGGGCGGGTCTATATGGCGGGAAGAGGGTTGCTAATCTGTATAGAGGGGCTGGATAAAAGCGGTAAGACAACCCAATCAAGACTTCTTGTTGAGAATTTGAGGAGTGCGGGTTTCGATGCATTTTATACGTCTGAGCCGAGTGATGGCGAGATTGGCAGGTTTATAGAGCGGTTTATTCTCAAGCGGGATAGGCGTATCTCGATTCCAGCCGAAGCCCTATTGTTTGCTGCGGACAGGGTCGATCATGTGGAGAGGGAGATAAAGCCGCTGCTCGATGAGGGAAAAATAGTCGTGTCCGACAGGTATATTTATTCTTCGCTGGCTTATCAGGGGGCTGCGGGTCTGGATCTCGAGTGGATAATGGAGATAAATAGGATGGCGCCAAAGCCGAATTTGGCAATATACCTAGATGTTCCCGTTGAAGTTGTGATGAAGCGCATCCAGAGGGGGCGTATGAGATCTGTTATGGAGAGCCTAGAAGTGCAGACAAGAGTTAGAGAGATATACCTTAAGCTCGTTGAGGAAGGTTTCCTCATTCTGGTTGATGGGAATAGACCAATCATGGAGGTAGCCCAAGATATTCAGAGAATAGTTCTGGAGAGACTTAGGCTAAAATCAACAAGATCATAAGGGCTATTTAGAAGCTGGAGCCGAGTTCTCTCTTAGCGGACAGTTCAAGACGCGTCTCCTTAACCAGAAACCTTATAAGTTCCTTGGCGGATATGCGCTGTAAACCCCTTTCATGGAAGGCCAAGATATTAAGCCCGCCGCCCTCATCAAACAAAAATCTTAGAAGGAAGAAATCGAATCGGAGTGCTATACGCCTATTACTTTTCAGTTTATAATACCTTATTACGAGCAGGAAGTCTAGCAGGTGGAAGCTTTTTTCATTAATAGCCCTTAAGAGATTGTTCAATGTATCCGTATCGAGGTAATCGAATGAGAGTCCATTAGCGACGCCGACCTCTAAGATAATCTCAATATCGGATCCAACAATAAGGCTAAGGAGATTATCTCTAGCTTCATGCCCATTCAACCTGTATAGTGTGTTTAAAATGGCCTTTTGAATGCTAGCAGGGGGAGCACCAAACTTTAGATGGCGCATGTAATGACACTTTCTTGGAAAAAACTTATAGGTCCCTAACGTCTCTCCAGCTCCCATTAACCTCTCTTCCCTATTCTCCTTATTTTCTCAAGGTTCTCCAGCAGTACACCCATTACTATGCTTAGTTTCCGGATTTCTTCCGGATCATCCTCAACCCTCAGCCTTTCGTTTATCTCCCAGATCTTCATCGCAATTGTTGTCTCAGCTTGACTTAACGTAGCTAACGCCTCGACCTCCCTCGCCTCCTCCTCTTCTTTAACGATAATTACCTTCTTCTGGCACTGTGCGCACCATATTTCGCCGCTCTTAAGTCTAAATAGTGGTGAAGCACATACCGGGCAGGACAAATCGGTTAATACTGCTCCGCTTTTAAGTAGATCCACCATCAACTTAACTTTATCGCCACCCTCCGTCTTTCCAGACACAATAAACCACCAGGAGATAATTGTATCAATATTAAGTATCTAAGCTAAACGTCTCTAATTTACCTTTTCAATTTAGCCTTAAGAACTTTAACTATTTCAATAGCCTCTCTTGCGTTTTTTGCCCTTGCAAGGATCACGACTTTGCTCGGGTGGATTTGTATTTGATAACCGCATTTTAGGCACCTGGCCGTCTTTTGTCTCTCCTTTGCATACCTTACTGTATTGCACTTTGGGCATGCAAACACTACATAGTCGTTCAAGGGGGGCACCTTAATACTAATGTGCCCTGATATTAAAATTCACTAGACATGTGCATCAGCCCTGATGATAGCCTATAGAGTGTGAAACTCAGCACACCATTCTTGTACTCTTGGTTAATAACTTTCGGTATAATTGGCACTGGGAGGACTATGCGCCTATAGTATCTCATGTCCCCACGCTCTGCCTCTATTATGACATCCCACTCGGAAACGCTAACCCCTATATCGCTCTCCTCAATGCCTGGCATATAAGCCATAATAAGGACCCTATCGGCCTCGACGTAAACGTCAACTAATGGGACTCTCGCCCATGGCGCTGCAGCTGGCCTATAAGCTATCTCCTCTCTAATAACTCTCCTTTTAGGCTTGACTTTGAAAGCCTTTGCGGTGATTATCCCGAAGATGAAGCCGCCTATATGGGCCCAGAAAGCCACCCCGGAGGATAAGCCTGTTAGGGATATGATTCCCATCAATAACTGGTAAATGAACCAGAATCCGAGGTAATAGTACGCTGGTACGCTCACCACAGTAACTATAAAGAGGTAAAATACTAGGGTCCGTATCCTCGCATTTGGGTATATGAGCATGTAGGCGCCTAAAACCGCTGAAATTGCTCCGGAAGCGCCTACGGCTGGCGTGCTGAGCTCCGATACCACATAGGGGATGGGCTTCACGAATAATGAGAGTAGCGTTGAGCATATGTGGACGAGACTGGCGAAGAGGCCGCCAAGTAGGTAGAAAACTAGGTACTTGATATGCCCAAAAGTATCCTCAATGTTGTCTCCGAAGACCCATAAGTAAACCATGTTGCCCAGCAGGTGTAATATATCTGCATGAATAAACATGCTCGTGAATAGAGTCTGCAGCCTCTCGCCGCTTAGGATGTATGCGGGGATGACTCCATATAAAATTATAGCCCGATTGAGGGCGCGCCACCCCTGAATAAGGAAAAAGAAGAAAATTATAATGTTGGCGACGGTTAATGCATAGTTTACGTAAGGTGTTTTTGAAGGCTTATTTTCATCACCTATAGGCAGCATTAACTATCAGCTTCTCCCAGCTACTAGATAATTAAGGATCTTCTCAACAGCCCTCTTATAGATTTTTATACTGGTTAAGTACTCTCGGATACTTATGTACTCATGGTATGTGTGGCTTAATCTTGATTCTCCCGGACCATAGGCTGCTACCGGAACCTTTAAGCGTAACCCAAAAATGTTCATGTCGCTAGTTCCAGTCTTCCGGACAAGATTCGCCTCTTTACCGGTCTCCTCAAGGATAGCCTCCCTCAGGGATCTAATAACAATGTTTTCTCTATCAGCTATATATGGCTCAACCATGTCAATAACCTTAAAGCTGATGTCACAGCCACCTTCCTTCTTAAACTCCTCAATCACACCGCTAATAATTTCTATGGCTTTTCTAGGAGGTATTATAGGAGGAAGTCTTAAATCAATGTTCATGGAGCATATATCCGGTACGCTATCTGTTGTGCCCCGACCATATACTTCTGTTAAGGATGGCGTTAATGAGTAGAAGATGCCATGGGGGGATTTATACTTCTCTTCACAGGTTTTCTTTAGTTTGAACCAGAACTTTATTCCCTCCTCGATGGCGTTATGTAAGAGGTGCTGTGCGCCCAGATGTCCAGTAGCCGTCTTGCATGTCACCTTCAACCTAAGGTGCCCCTTATAGGCAAAGGTTACGCTGTTTATGCCGCTTGGCTCACCGAAGATGGCGCAGCCAACACTAATATTCTCTTTCAGGAGAGTTCTAATGCCCTTCCCCTTTCCCTCCTCATCAACAACCCCGGCAACTATGATCCTTCCCTCTAAGCTGCCCTCTTTTAGGAGCGCTGCGGCATTTATCATAGCCGCTAAAGAGGACTTAGCATCAACAGCCCCTCTTCCATATATCCTCCCATCCTCAATCCTCACCGGGATCCTGCCTGGTACTGTGTCCATGTGCCCGCAGAGCAGGACTGTTGGGCCGGCGGAGCTGATCTCGCCATAAACGTTTCCAATATTATTCCGCCAGACCCTATCGAAGCCCATCCTCCTCATCTCGTCCGCAAGGGAGAGTGATATCTCCTCCTCAAAGCCGCTTGGGCTATAAATTTCAAGCATCTTCTTCAGAAGGTTTACCGCGTAATCCTGGTCGGGGGTCACTCCGCTAACGCCCACTAATTATTAATGAGTTTTTCTCCTCACTAAAAATAATCTCTTTAAGGGCATTTACGATGGCTTCTATCTGCTCCATGTTTATGACTAGTGGCGGTAGGAAGCGGATCACGTTCCTGCCGGAGTAAAGCAATATAACTCCCTTATCGAGCGCCCTCATCAAAATATCATATATGTCTACCCTTGCCTCAAGCCCTAGCATCAGACCTAACCCCCTAACCTCCCTTAGGATTCTGGATTCCTCAACTAGTTTCTGGAGCATGGCCTTAAACATGCATCCTAAACCCCATGCCCGCTCAATTAGCCCCTCCTCAATTATAACATCTATTACTGCGGATGCCGCCGCGCATACAACCGGGTTCCCACCAAAGGTGCTTGTGTGCTCTCCAACCTTAAGCACATTCATAATTTCCTCTTTGGCTAGGGTTGCCCCTATTGGCAGCCCACCGCCCATAGCCTTCCCGATACACATTATGTCTGGCACCACCTCCCAGTGTTCGGAAGCCCACATTTTACCCGTTCGACCAAAGCCCGTTTGAACCTCATCGAATATTAGTACGATGTCCCTCTCGTCGCAGATTTTTCTTAATCCCTCCAAGAAACCATCTGGGGCCACATAAACTCCGCCCTCCCCTTGAATCGGCTCGACTATTATTGCAGCAGTGTTCTCTGTTAGGGCCTCCTCAGTCTTATCTAGCCTCCCAAAGGGCACAAACTTAAAGTTAGGGTTTAATAAGCTCTTAAAGGCCTCACGATACTTCGGGTTCCACGTAGCCGATAATGCGCCTACGGTCTTCCCGTGGAAGCCCCTAACCATACTTATTATCTCGTTTTTACCAGTATACTTTATGGCGACTTTAATCGCGCATTCAATAGCCTCGGCACCACTATTACATAGGAAGACTTTGCCTAAGCCTTTGGGCGCGATCTTTGCAAGCTTCTCTAGGAGCTCCGCCCTCTTATCATTGTATAGCGAGCCGTGGCAGGCTATAAGTCTCTCACACTGCTCCTTTATCGCGGATACAACTTTTGGATGGCAATGCCCAACTAGGCTAACGCCGTAGCCTCCCATGCAGTCAATGTATGCTTTACCTTCAGTATCATATAGAACCGCTCCGCTCCCCCTAACAATACATACTGGATACTTTTGGTACACGTTTGCCAGAAAAAGGTTTTCTAGGGATATAATCTCCTCTTTCCTCTTATTCAGCTACTATCACCGTGCCGTTCAGCCCATCTAGCGCGCTTATTATCGGGTTCTGTATTAGGCCAGAGGCTATTATGGCCTCCTTAGCTCCAGTCTCAATGGCTTCTATTGAGGCGATAACCTTCACGTTCATGCCTGGGCCTATCTTAGGCAGGAGTTCTTTAGTCTCCTTTAGGGAAATCTTCCTCAAGTATTCCTCACTGATCTTTATTCCCGGAACATCTGTTAGGAATATTAGTTTCTCCGCTCTCAGCGCCCCGGCTATTTGCCCGGCAGCCCTATCGCTATCAACATTAAGATACTCGTTTTCCTCGCCGATAGCTATGGGAGAAATGACTGGAAGATAACCGCCATCTAGGAGGATCTCAAGCAATTTAGGATTAACCGTAGTTATCTTGCCAGTGAAGCCTCCATCAATTATCCTCTTTCTACCTCTTTCATCTATAACAACGAGCTTCTTCTTTCTCTCAGCCACAAGTAAGGATCCATCTATGCCAGAAAGGCCAACCGCTGGTAGGCCAGCATCTATTAGCCACCTGACAATAGCCTTATTTATCCTCCCGGCCATAACCATCATATATATTTCAATGGTCTCCTCGTCGGTGTAGCGGCTCCTTATGCCCTCCGGTGAGGTCACAAAAACCTGCTTCTTCCCCAGCTTTTCAGCTACCTCTGTAACCTCGTCTCCACCGCCGTGAACAATTATTATCTTTTCTCTCCTCTCCTCCCTCACCCTTTTTATATCGTTGGCTAGGTTCGCATTTAATCCTCCCTTAAAGATGTCTCCCCCAATCTTTATAACGATCATATTTTGCACCCTAAAATATTGCCTTAGTGGGTTAAATTGGGTGAAGCGCCGGGTATTTTAGTCCCTCCCTCTCATCCCAGCCGCACATTATATTCATGTCCTGGATGGCTGTCCCAGCCGCTCCCTTTATTAAATTGTCTATGGCCGCTAGAATGACGAGTCTATTTGCATGCTCATCCAACTCAAATCCTATATCGCAATAGTTTGAGCCAACAACTATTTTCGGGTTAGGATATCTATACAATCCCTTAATATCTCTGATGAACCTGATGAAGGGTTCGCCAGAATAGAATTCCCTGTATATGCGCCAAACCTCTGCAGACGTTATCGGTTCCTTGAGGAATGTGTGGCATGTTGATAATATCCCCCTAACCATGTTCACGGCGTGGGCAGACATGGAGACGATAACCTTCTCGCCGCGGAGGAGACCGAGCTCCTGCTCGATCTCCGCCGTATGCCTATGCCCAACAGGCTTGTAGGGCCTAACGATACTATAGTGCTCTGCGTGGTGCGTCGATATCGATGGTCTCGCGCCAGCCCCAGATGAGCCAACCTTAAAGTCTACTATAATCCTGGCCATATCGATTTTTCCGGACTTAACTACGGGGGCTAGGGCTAATATGCCCACTGCGGCCATACAGCCCGGGACGGCTACTAGCTGAGCGCCTCTTATTTCCTCACGGTGGAGCTCGGGTAGCCCATAAACGGACTTCTTTAGGAGTTCTGGGCTGCTGTGGCTCCAGCCATACCACTTTACGTAATCCTCCGGGTTCTTTAGCCTAAAGTCCGCGCTTAAATCGATCACCCTTATACCGCTCTCGACGAGTCTTGGCACAAACTTTGAAGAGACCCCATGGGGTGTTGCCACAAAAAGGATATCGCATGAGCTGGATATGCTCTCCGGGTTAGACTTAACAAACTTTAATGTCGTCTGCCCCCTGAGATTCGGGTGCACGCGGTAAACATATTCACCAGCGTAAGTATTTGATGTAGCCGTGGCTACATCAACTTTTGGGTGAGAAAGAAGTATGCGTAAGAGCTCGCCGCCAACATACCCAGAGGCACCGAAGACCCCAACCTTCACTTCTTCATCACCTTAATGGCATACCTAATTATCTTTTCAGGAATATCGACTCCTGTAGCCGAATAGAGACCCTTAAACTCTGGTGTACTATTGACTTCGTGTACAACTATCCCATTAGGCGACTCCATACAATCTACAGCTAAAACCCCACCCCCAACAGCCTCCGAGGCTTTGAGGGCTAGCTCCTCGAGCTCGCTGGTGAGGGGGCACGGCTCGGCTCTACCACCACGGGCTACATTAGTCCTCCAGTCACCATTCGCCGAGTAGCGGTATGCCGCCGCGGCAACCTCGTCACCAACCGTAAGGACGCGTATGTCTCTTGGGGGTCTCTTAACGTATTCCTGCAGATAATAAATTTGCAGTAGCGCATCACGCATCTCCTCGCGTGTCTCTAGGAGAGCCTGGGCCGTATCTTTATCTTTAAGGAGGGCTATTAGCCTGCCCCAGCTCCCAATAACTGGCTTTAGGACTGCTGGATAGCCTAGGGAATCTAGGGCCTTTAGGGCGCTTTCATCCGTAAAGGCTATGAGGGTCTTTGGAACGGGCACCTTGGCTTTTATGAGCGCTAATGTTGTGAATAGCTTATTCCCGCAAAGCAGGGCTACATGGAATGGATTAATAATATGGATTCCGCAGCTCTCGAGAAGGGCCGTTACATGTAGCCCCCTAAAGTAGCTTATGCAGCGTTGGAGGGACAATTCCCCAAAAATTTCTTTAATTTTGTTGCGATCGCTCAAGACGTCCACGTAAGTGTCTTTTAGATCAATTAGTCTTAAATCTAGCCCCATGTTCCTCGAAGAATCTATTAGCGCCTTTTCTTCCCACCTAATTCTATCATAGATTAAACTTATCTTGCTCATCATTCGCCCCAATCTTCACCCTCAATCTCAGCTGTTTCTAGGCAGAGCACTCCCTTCTCATCAAACCTAACTTCTAGATCTAAGCCGCACTCTGGACAGCTAACTATTTCACCATCAAGAGCGTCATCCGGAACCTCTATATCGACATCACATTCTGGGCATTTTGCCTTGAAGGTTATCGCCCCCACTCTTCGCTTATAGGAGAAATGCATTTTTCTTTATAAACCTTTCGGTTATTCTTCAAAAATCTTTAATAATAAACCTCAAATAAATATTTTTCTAGAATATTTATTTATATATTTGGTTAAGAATTTTTATTTTTTTGGGTGTTTCCATGGAGCTGGAAGTGGATGAGATTGATAGGGAGATAATTAAGATGCTGCAAGATGATGCCAGGGTTTCTTTTAGAAAGATATCTGAAAGGCTGAAGGTCAGCGAGGCAACAGTCTTTGTTAGGGTTAGGAAGCTCCTTAAGAGGAATATTATAAGGGGGTTCACGGCGATAGTTTCGCCGGAGGTCTTGGGAAAAAAGATAACGGCCTTTATGCTACTGAAGATTGATCCAAAGAAGCTTAATAATGTCTTAGAAACTCTTTGTAGAATTGATGACGTCTATGAGGTTTACGATGTTACTGGCTCTTACTATGCTATAGTGAAAGTTAGAACAGAGGACCAGAGCAAATTAAGGAAAATAATTGATGATATAGGGTTAATTGACGGTGTTATAAGTACTGAAACGGCCATCGTCCTAAGGAGCATAAAGGAGGAGACGCGGATAAAGATTTAACAACTGCAGACCACCCTTGGCAAAGCATACAAAACTCTTAAATTACGGTAATCTTTGTTAATATGTTAATTGTTCAGCTAAGGGTGAGCATGACATTAAGCGAGTAATAGTTATTACTGGAACGCCGGGCGTTGGGAAATCCTCCATATCAAGGATTCTCTCCTCCAAGGCAAATTTTCATCTAATATCCCTCGGGGAACTTATTAAGGAGGAAAAGCTCTATGCCGGGGTGGACGAAGAGAGGAATACACTTATAGCTGATTTAGAGAGACTTTCTAGAAGAGTTCGAGAGATAATTTTGAGTTCCGATCGCGACGTGATTATTGAGGGTCACCTCGCGCCCCACGTTGTTCCACCAGAGTATGTTACAATAGCGTTTATTCTGAGAAGAAGTCCGGAGGAGCTTAAACACATACTTAAGAGCCGGAACTATAGTAAAAGGAAGGTTTCCGAGAATCTCGCGGCCGAGATCTTAGATGTGTGCCTTCATGATGCCGTGAACGGATTTGGCATTAAAAAGGTATGCGAAGTGGATGTGACCTCTAGGGATGCTAAAGATGTTGTCCAGGAAATTCTGGATGTTCTGAATGGGTTGAGGGAGTGCAGGATTGGAATCGTGGATTGGCTAAGTAAGTTAGAGACCGAGGGCAAACTCGAAGAGTACTTGAAGGAATTCTAGAGGAGTTTTGAGCGACAATTGATGAAGTACTTGGGCTAAAATGTTTTTAGGCTCCGTAGTAGGTCTGACCTTGTTAGTAATCGTATTCCTTTTCGGTTTGCGTATGCCTTCGCGTGCTCACTGAATTTTTCAGCCACTATTATTGGGCTTGTGAAGCCTAGGCTCTGCGCCAGCTTATCGATGCTTATTATAATGTTGACGCCGACGGTTCTATTCCACTCCTTTATCCAGACCGGGTACGTCTCGCCGCCCCTTCTCACCACTAGGTCTATTTTCTTAGGTGGAGCGTATGCATCATTAGATTCTTCTAACGTGCTCTTATCTATAATATAACCCCTCTTCATGAAGTATTGCGTAGTGAGCCTAATCAATGATTGCCGGCTCATTCTCTCCACAAAAAAGAGATGGTTATTAAAGGAAAGAAAAATCTTTTTAACAGGTTGATGTGTTTTTGCTGATTTGCGCAAGCAAGTTTTTTACACCCATCCATTGAGCTATTGCTCCTCCAAATATGACTGGAAGCCAAAATGTTGCAATGCGTATGAGAAGAGTCGCCGTCCCACTGATCGCCATATCGAAGCCCAGCATTATATATAGATTTGTCATAACTATTTCTATAATGCCTGGAGCTAGGGATGCTGGAGACACTTGGAGGGCCGCGTTTATCGAGTATACTATGACCGTTTCGTAGATTTTGGAGATTATTTCTGAGAAATTGATTGCGCAGAATGTTAGGAGGAAGACGCTTAGGTGGAGGAGCCACGCAATGAGGCCATAAAATATAGCGTATACTAGCGCCCAACGATCACCGCCAAGATACCTAAAATCATTATAAAAATATTGCAAATTTGTATAAACTAGGTTCCTGGTCTCCAGGAGGTTTATGCGCCCCCTAGATATGGAGGAAACAAAATTTAGAACCGGATCAATTATCTTCTCGGCTACGTTCCTTCTTAGCGATGCAAATAGTAGTAGCATTATTAGAGCAGCTGAGCAAAGGATCAGTATTAATATGGGGTAGATGATGCCGAGGCTAATCTTATACATTATTATGAGGAGAGTCAATGATACAACTAGACTGCTCAGCGCTATGGATGTCGAGATTATGCGATGCGCAACTACTGAAGCGACGATTCTTCCCGGTTGCTCATTAGTCTCCCTCTGAACAAAATATATTTTGGTTGCCTCACCGCTTATTGTCTCAAAAGGTATTATTGAGTCTACGAAGTTTCCCAGCCAACAGTATAGATAGGCCTTCCTTAACCCTATCCTTATCCCTACGGCCTCCATAAGTCTATTCCAGCTCATCGAGTAAAAGAGCATACTCAAGAAGACTGCCGCGAGGGCCGTGGCATAATATAGCGAGTATCTACGCAAGTCGAGTCTCCCAAAAATACTGAGTATCTCATTGATGCCAACCGTTAAGTAAAGGTATAATAGAAATACCAGCAGCCCAGCAAATAGGATGACAATGAACTTTGCAGGGGGAGATCTGCTCATCCTAATCGATTAAAAAGTATGTTATTGCGGGTATATTTTGGTTTCTAGAAGATTTAAAATAAACTTTATTTATTTTATTCATTGAAGATTTGTTTTGGTTACTCATTATGCAGACAAAGGCGGTGATATTCGATTTAGATGATACATTAATATCTTCTGGAATAGACTATAAGAAGGCGAAATCTTCAGTAATAAGTTTCTTGGTTGAGTCGGGGGTCACCGATGGTCTTCTAAGCGAGAGCATGTCCAACCTAGAGATTATTAATAGGGCGATAGAGGATTTGCATGGAAAGAACTTTACTGAGGCCATGATAAGAAGGATAATTGATAGGGTTTATGCAATGTTTAATGAGGCTGAGTTAAGGGCCCTGGAGAGAGCTAGGCCTATGGATGGGTCCATGGAAACCTTGGCTGCACTAAAGGATCTGGGCTTAAGGATTGGTGTTGTGACAAATAGTTGCAGCGCGTATGCCAGGAGGGTTCTAAAAACATTCTCCTTAGATAAATATATTGATGTTCTTTTCGCTAGGGATGAGGTTCCCCGCCATAAACCCGATCCGGAGCACTTATTAAGGGCGCTTGAAGCGCTTGGTGTACACAGTTCGGAGGCGGTATTTGTTGGGGATCACCTAATAGATGCCCTATGTGCGAGGGATTCTGGTGTAAAATTCATTTTGCTTAGGAATAAGAAGTGGTATTTGCGGGACGCTGAGAAAAACGCGTTCGCCGTAATCAACCATTTAAGTGAGCTGCCCGCCCTACTCCAACGAATATAGAAGCCGTAGTAAGCCTAATCTTGTACGCTTATTGGAGGTGGTTTGGCCATGGAGTCGCTTATTGATGCATGCTTGGGCTTGCTTCCGCTTGATACTCTTGTCTCCGGGCAGGTTGTCGATGTTTATCGTGGAGTTATCTTTGATGGTTATGTAGGTATCAAGAATGGGATGATAGTGTATGTTGGCTCGAGACCCAAGCCCTATAGGGAGAGGATTGATGCCCCTGAAAAATATATTCTCCCAGCCTACATCGATGGACATATCCATATTGAGAGTACACTCATGACGCCAAAGCACCCTCGCGAGGGCAGTTATCCCCGTGGGTACATGCTGCGTTGTCGCGGATCCACATGAGATCGCCAATGTGTTAGGCTTAGAGGGAATAAAATTTATGATCGAAGACTCTGAGAAAACCCCTCTAAAAGTCTATTTTATGATACCGTCCTCAGTTCCCTCGACGGGACTTGAGACCTCTGGGGCGGAAATCAGCCTAGAGGAGATTAATGTTTTAAAAGGCTTTAGGAGGATTCTCGGCTTAGGCGAGGTTATGAATTATCTGGGGGTAGTTAGCAAGGATAGGAGCATCTTGGATAAGATAATGGCTTGTAGTGGAATAATTATTGATGGGCATGCGCCGGGCTTAAGGGGCGATGCGCTCTGCGCCTATATTCTGGCGGGCATATGCTCAGACCACGAGGCGCTGGGGGCGGATGAGGCTGCCGAGAAGCTATCGCTTGGGATGTAGGTCATGATCCGTGAGGGCTCTACGGCCAAGTCGATAGCGATGCTTAAAAAGATTATCTCGAGGGGTTGCCCTGAGAGGGTTATGCTCGTGACGGATGATAGACATGCTGAAGACATTGTCGCCGAGGGCACTTGGACCACTGCCCTAAGAAGGGCCGTGGAGGAGGGTATGGATCCGGTGGACGCTGTAAGGATGGTCACGCTTAAGCCCTCCGAGTATTTTGGGCTCAAGAGCCTAGGAGGAATATCCCCTGGGAAATCCGCCGGCATGGTGATCGTCGATGACATGAAGAGATTTAATGCCAGGATTGTTCTGATAGATGGTAGGCTGGTTGCTAGGGATGGGAATACCTGTGCGCTGTGGTTGAGAAGTGGGAGTTTCGGCTGGGCGGGGTCAATATTGGCGGCTTAAAGGTTGAGGGTCTGCAGGTTAGGCACCCGAGAATTAAATTTGGAAGAGCGGTTATAAGGGTTATAGGCTTGGTTGAGGAGCAGATACTCACTGAAGAGGAGCACCTCGAAGCAAATGTTATAAACGGTGTTGTCAAATCAGACCCTAGCAAGGATATACTCAAGGTCTGTGTTGTTGAGAGGCATGGGGCTCGGGTAGGGTCGGCTTGGGCTTTGTCAGAGGCTTTGGGCTTAAGAGTGGGGCAATAGCGTCCACGGTGGCCCATTACTCACATAATATTATTGTCGTTGGCGTGGATGATGGAGACTTATATGGTGCGATTTTGAGGCTAAAGGAGATAAACGGCGGCTTCGTGATAGTTGATGGTGGGAGAGTTATCTCTGAGCTGCCTTTACCAGTGGCAGGCTTAATGTCCAACCTAGATGCCGAGGAGATATCTAAGAGGATTAGAGCGCTTAAGGAGGCAGCTAGGAGGCTTGGCTGCCGAGTCAGGGACCCATTTATGACGCTATCATTCCTGTCGCTGCCAGTTGTGCCTAGACTCAAGATAACCGACCATGGGTTAATAGATTCCGAGAGGCTTAGGGTTGTTAGCCTATTCCTCGATTAAAAGGCATAAATTCTAATTTGCACTTCTATCTTCATTGGGGCGTTGGGTTTGACAAGAGCCCTATATTTAGAGGACAGTTATCTCAGGGAATGCGAGGCAGCGGTCGTTAAGGTTATTGAGGGGAAGAAAGTAGTTCTTGACCAGACGATCTTCTATCCCGGTGGCGGCGGGCAGCCCCACGACACGGGCAAATTGATCCGCGGCGAGGAGATTTTTAATGTCACTTATGTCAGTAAGGTTGGCGATGAAATACTGCATGAGGTTAATAGGGATGGCTTGGTGGCTGGGGACAGGGTTCGCTGCGTGGTCGACTGGGATAGGCGATATAAGCTTATGCGCAGCCACACAGCAGCCCACCTCTTCGCCTCGCTGGTGTGCAACGAGACTGGCGCCCTAGTCACGGGGAACCAGATTGAGGAGGATAAGGTCCGCTTCGACTTCAGCCTAGAGCAAATGGATAGGGAGACGATTATGAGGTGCGTTGAGAAGTCTAATGAACTGTTTAGGCAGGATATCCCAGTAATATGGTATGAGCTGCCGAGGGAGGAAGCCATGAAGATTCCCGGGACCGTTAAGATGGCTAAGGCCCTTCCACCCGAGATACCCAAGTTGCGAATAGTTGAGATTGTGGGCGTGGATAAGCAAGCTGATGGCGGGACTCATGTGAAGAACCTTAGGGAGGTAGGCCAGATAAGGCTGATTAAGATTGAGAGTAAGGGTAGGCTGCATAAGCGCGTCTACTTCGCGGTAGAATAAATTTATCATAGTGTGGTGCCATCTATTGCGCCTACATGTGCACAAAAGGGCCTTTAGGGCGCTTGGGATATCTGAGTGCTTCATTAAGGGGCTTAGCGAGAAGTCCGTTCTGGCCGGCGTGGTCTTGAGGAGCGACCGGATAATCGATGGGTTCACGTTTTCTAGGGCTACGGTAGGCGGGATGGACGCTACGGACTCCGTTATAGAGATGTATAGGGCTCTGGGCAGGGGCGACATAAATGTCCTGATACTCAATGGGTGCGTGATAAGCTGGTATAATGTGATAGACCTGCAGAGGGTTCATGAGGAGACCAAACTGCCGCTGATATGCGTCACGTATGAGGAGTCCCCGGGCCTAGAGAAGTACTTCATGGAGCTCTTCCCAGAAGACTATGAGAGGAGGATAGAGGTTTACCGTAGGAATGGCCCAAGGACCCCGATGAGGCTTCACACGGGGTTTGAGGTTTACGTGAGGTTCTATGGCATGACCCCTGAGGAGGCTAAGGGAATATTGAATAAGTTCACGTTGCATGGCGCTGTGCCGGAGCCGCTGAGAATAGCAAGGCTACTGGCAAGGGGAATAATGAGGTCACTTCACCCAGAGAAACGCTGAAAAACAGAGCATCATCAAGTTTCTCTCTCCTAGAGAAATGGATTTCAGTTTGTCTTTTCTAGCCGTATTCCGGGTCTAGCCTCTCCTCTAGTCTTCAGCCAATTATCTTGACTTCTGTTCCCAGGGCTTGTCCGGGTAGGCCCCTCCTGAACCTGGCTCTGACGAGGCCCTTGTTCCCGTGTGACGCGACTATTACGCCTACTATGGTATCATTTTTGCCATCTGTCCAGTAGACCCTCTTACCAATCAGTTGTCCAGCCTCGCTCCTAGAGCTTATCCCTTGGATCTGGATTATGCACTCACGTGGGTACTGCTCTCTAGGTCCAATCCTATAGTTAACCACAACCCCCTTAAGACCGATGCTAAATGACATATAGGCCACCCCAAATGCGCTGGTGCCGAGTTTTTTGCAGTATATTTTAAGCATTATTGTAATCTCATCATGCAAATATTTTTTGCTCCTTAATCTCTCAGAAAAATCCTAGTTTCGGCTTTTACCAGTAGTCTGTTAGTGATTGTTGTTCCTCTCGGCTGGCTGCCTCAGCCAGCCTCTTCCACTCCTCTTGGCTTAATGTTCCGCCGACCTGCTCCTTAATCTTCTTAGCTATCTTCGGCCCTATATGTGGCAGGGACATCAACCTGTCCACAGAAGCCTTCTTCAGGTCCTCTATCGTCCTAAGTCCCGCATTATAGAGTATGCGGGCCCTAACCCTGCCAATCCCCTCAAGCCTAGCAAGAGGGAGTAGCTCCGCCTTAACGCCCTTCTCAACCCGCTCCATTAGCTCAGCCAGCTTTGGCAGTAGGTTCTTATGGCCCAAGAGCTTCGTCAGCTCATAGGAGCTATATAGGAGCCACTTAGCCGTCTCCGTTAGATAATGTAGGTCTCCGGGCTCGACACCAAAATATTCGATTATCTGGTCTTCGCTGTACTCTTCTATCCAAGCCTTTAGGACCATCGCCGTCTTAACCTCTCCCAGGAACTCCTCATACTCTATTCTATCGCCCCACTCCTCCGGGATCTCAAGCATGAACTCGTCTCTATGCTCATCCGCGAAGAGGGCGACTCTATCCGTATCATCCGATGTGGGCCTAGCCTTAGGGGACATATCTGGCGTATGTGCTATCATGTGGAGCAGGCTTATGTCCGTTATATTTGGGGCTCCCCTCTTTAGGGCGTCGCGTATAATTATTGCCGATAGTGGGTCAATGTATAGTTGTGAGACCCTAGCCCCGAACTCCGTTGCCCTCAAGAAGCCGCCCTTAACCCTGATCATGTCCTCATCGTGGAGGAACTCAAGAACCTTATTTATTTTCCCTTTAATGTCGTTAAGGGTATACTGGTATGCGTAAAGCGTCTTTGCGAAGAAGTCGTAGATCCCCTGCTCCGTGTAGGCGAAGCCGGAGGCTACTGTTGCGAGGACGTGGCTCCTTAAGACCTTTTCTACGCCGAGCTTAGACCATATCCTTTCGGGCTTAGCGAAGACGTAGCTCGTCAATAAGTAGTCCCTCTCATCCTCGCTCTTAGCGAGGAGAATTGCCTCCCCAATATTATCATACTTTGGTCTCCCAGCCCTCCCAACCATCTGCTTATATTCTAGGACTGTAATTGGGTAATAGCCGTACCCCGGCTCATAGCGCCTATAATCGCTTATTATAACCATCCTGGCGGGGAGGTTGACGCCGAAGGCTAGGGTTGGGGTCGCAGTTAAAACCTTAATCATGCCATCCCTAAAGGCATCCTCAATTATCCTCCTATGGGCCCCGGGTAGGCCTGCGTGGTGGAAGGCCACCCCGCTTCTAATCAGCTCGGCTAGGGCGTCGCTGAGTCTAGTTCTCTCGCCCGAGGCTTGAATCTCATCAGCCAAATTCTCCAGGGAGCGCCTAGATGACTTGGGTAGCAGATAACTTATCTCCGGAGAAGCCCTTCTAGCAATATTCACGGCATTCTTTCTAGAAGAGACGAAAATGAGTGCCTGGCCGCCCTGCTTAACGCAGTGCACCGCCAAATTTATTACCGGGTCCTTAACAATCCTATCGACCTTTGTTGAGCCGCCATCCTTAAATTGTATCTCATCGTTATATAGTATTCCCTCCCTTAGCTTAACTGGTCTCCAATCAGTTGTTACCGCCTTGGCGTCAAGCCACTCGGCTATCTCATTCACATTCCTTATTGTTGCGCTTAAGGCCAGTATCTGGATGCCTGGGTTCATCTGGGATAGTCTTGCCAAAACAACCTCGAGGGTCGGCCCCCTCTCAACATCATTGAGTAAATGCACTTCATCCGCGATGACAAGTGATACCTCGCCAACCCACGGGGCCCCATGCCTCAGCAGTGAATCGCACTTCTCATTAGTAGTTACTATGATATCATATTTCCCGAGCCATGGATCGCTGCTATCATAGTCCCCTGTGCTTATCCCGACGCTTACTCTCCCACCATCCGGCTTACGGATAACAGTGTACTTCTTAAACTCTTCATACTTCTCGTTTGCAAGCGCCCTCAGAGGCGTCAAGTATAGGGCTTTCCCACTACCCTCTAAAATATGCTTCATGGCGCATAGCTCAGCAACCAGAGTCTTCCCGGAGGCCGTTGGGCTGGCTAAGACAAGGTTTAAGCCTTTGAGGGCCCCGGCCTTTATAGCCTCCTCCTGCGGTGGAAAAAGCTCCCTTATGCCTCCTTCTAATAGAATCCTCTTTACGTCTGAGTGTACGTCGACGTCGTCTATGAGCAGGGCCAAGGCCTTTCTCCGCGGGGCTATGTTTTCTTTAAGTATCCGCTTTTAGGCTCATAAAGTGTTCCCTCTCTCACCATCTGCTGGATGAGCTTCTCAGCCTCACTCCTAGCTATACCATACTCGCTACTAAGCCTCTCTAGGAGATCAGCCCTGCTAACCATACCGCTCTCCTTCTCCATGTCGACAATTGTGCTCAATATGACGCGCAGCTTATCCTGAACGCTCCTCGGCTTACCAACCATGATAATATCGATATCAAACTTCTTTGAGGAGACGTCGACGCCAACTTCCTCCAGCGACCTCTTCATTATGCTTATGGCCGCCTCGGCATCTTCTTGGAGAACAACGTTCCTGAGGGCCGCCCTAGCCCTGGCCTCGGCTATCCTTATGAGGGCCTCCAGCTGGCGGGCGGTTATAGCGATCGGCGTCCCCTCCCCCTCACTAGCAGACCGCATAGCAAGATAGAACTCCTTTAGGCGCTCCATAGCCTCCCGAGATAAAACTGGCTTAACATTATTCCTCGCGTACGCAATATACTTCCTAAGTAGGTCTGGTGGTATTGGAGGTTCAATTGGCGGGGCCTCTTTGGCGTGCAGCCTAAGCATATGCTCGCTCATCATGGAGTCCCGCTCCTTCTCTGGGACATCCCTCAGGACGAAGATCAGATCGAACCTCGATAATATTGTTATTGGTAAGGAGATGTTCTCGGCAACAGTCCTATATGGGTCGTATCTCCCGAGGGCTGGGTTGGCCGCCGCCAATATCGCCGTCCTTGCATTCAACGTTGCAACTATCCCACCCTTAGCAACCGAAACCGTCTGTTGCTCCATAGCCTCGTGTATCGCAACCCTATCCTCATTCCTCATCTTATCAATCTCATCTATACATGCAATGCCCTTATCCGCCAAAACCAGCGCGCCAGCCTCAAGGGTCATTCCACCAGTCGGCGAGGGGAGGACAGCAGCGGTCAATCCGGCAGCGGTTGTCCCCCTACCGTTGGTGTACAGGCCCCTCGGTGCAATCCTCTGTACATAGCGTAGCAATTGCGACTTTGCTGTGCCTGGATCGCCTATGAGCAGCACATGTATATCGCCCCTAACGGTTATGTCCGGCAGATGCTTTGGGACCCCGCTGAAGAGCAGGTACATTATTGCCTCCTTAATATGCTCGTAGCCGTAAATTGACGGTGCAATGGACTGGATTATCCTCTGGTGTATGCTATGATCCTTAGCCATCTTGAGTATCTGCTCCTCCTCCTCCGGCGTTATGAGCAGCGACTCAGGCTCCCTACTCGCCGCCTCAATATAGTTCGCATCCAGGTACAGCGTAAAGGCCCTACTCTTGCCGGTTCTGGGGTATGATGTTGCCTCCGCCCCAACTATGCCAACCACGTAGACCCTATCGCCGGGCCTAGCAGTGTCAACAATATCCTTGCTAACAACTCTTATGTCGAGGGAGCGTGGGGTCTGACCAGCTGGAATATCCTCAGGGTACTCCTGAATCCTGAGCTCCTGATAATCGATGAACCTAGACTCCTCCTGGATAAACTCGAATGGCCCGTTCTTCCCACACCTCGGGTTTGCGCACTTATATGGGAACTCTAGGAAGGCCCCGCTCTGGGAGACCTCTATTTTAGTCTCGCACCTCTTGCATTTGAAGAGGGCCTTCGTAACAATTGGCCTGACCGTTGATGCCCGCATTATTATGCCCTCAACCATGACCAGCTTGCCGATATGCTCTGAGCCGAGCTTACGTAGCGGCGTTACGCGCGGCAGCCCACGAACCCTGACCGTTACCCCGACCTCCCTTATCCTCTCAGCGTATTCAGGAACCTCAAACTGTAGCTGCTCGAAGGCGGCACTGTTGGCGTAGGCTAGGTATTCCTGGGGCCTCTCCATTAACATGTCCGCCAAGTGTGGGTCAATCATGAGGAGGTCCTCAAAGTCAACTACGACTGAGGTTGATGCGTGGAGAGCCATCTGGACTATCCTCTGGCGGTACTTGGCGGCCTTAAAGAGTGAGCCGAACTTTTCAAGGGGCTTCTCAACGACGACTTCCGTCATGAGGGGTGCCTCCTAAATTATCTTAGACCTCCAATCAGACACTATCCGCCTAACCCGCTCGTAGAGATCCTTCTCTTCTGGAGTAAGGTTCTTTATAGCCTGGCTCTCCGGAAGCTGGATCGTCGCCAGCGATATAAGTTTCCTCAACCTGCAGTTGATTATGTCATATGTTAGGTTCTGGATATACTCATACTCCCTCAGCTTCTCCGGGCTCGTCTTCGAGGACTGCTTCAGCTCATTGATAGTCCGCCTAACCTTAGGATAGAAGTTCTCTGGGAGGGTTGAGAGCTGCCCGAGAGCTTGGATGCGCTCAGTCCACTGGATCTTATAAATCTTGGCGGCATCTAATCCATCCTCCTTAATCTTAACAAGATGGTCCCTCTCTAGCTCGCGGGCAACCCAGAGCCTAACCTCGTACTCCCGATTCTCCTCAAATGGGCCGACGGAGAAGCCCGCGAGGTCGATTTTCGGGGTGCTTTTAACAGCGACTACGGTAACAAAACTATTCTCAAAGATGAAGTCCGAGAACTCTATATTTGAGCAGTACTCCTCAGACATGCTCTGCAGCACGAACCTCAAAGGATATTAAAGCCGCACGGTGTAAATATACTTTCCAGTGCCAAATTATGCGGGCATACACGTGAATATGCATTAAGAAAACTTAAATTTCTTGGCTCTTCTATTCTATTAGAGATGGCTCATGAGGGTACGGGTCATATACTTAGGCGTCCTTAGACATAGGACTGGCAGAATTGAGGAGGAATATGAGTTGGAAGATAGATTCTCACTCAAGGATTTACTCACTAGGGTTGCCGAGAAGTATCCATCGCTTAAGGATATTATTGGCGGTTTAGGGGAGAGCCCCGCCGACCCAACATTGATAGCGGCCCTTAACGGATCTTCAATGAAGATCAGCGAGAGCGGCAACATCATGCTTAAGGATGGCGACACAGTAACGCTGATGACAGTTATAGGCGGAGGATAAAACCCAAGATAAAGGAAATTCTTATAAATATCTCCAATGTTTTTGTAACTCAACTAGTAGCGGTGAACTGTCTTGCCGGAATGGAGCTACTCGATGGAAACCTATGATCCAACAACCATGGTTAGGGCTAGCGGTAGGGAGCTTAGAATATCGCCAAAGGCTGCTAGGGAAGTCTGCGCTGCAATAAAGGGTATGATGCTAGGGGAGGCGAAAGAGTTCCTGAGGAATGTTATTGCCAAGAAGGTGGCCGTCCCATATAGGCGGTATAGGAAGAAGCTCCCACATAGGAGGGGGCTAGAGGGCGCTGGGAGATACCCGGTGAAAGCAGCCTCAAAGATACTTGAAGTTCTGGAGAACGCCGAGGCAAACGCCGATTACAAGGGGCTGGACATGGAGAAACTTAAGATTATTCATGCATCCGCCTATCCCGGAGCAAAGATAAGGAGGTATATGCCGCGGGCATTTGGGAGGGCTACGCGGTGGTTCGAGACGCTAACCCATGTTGAGGTAGTTTTACAGGAAATGAAGTGAGGGAGCATTATGGCTTATGTCAAGCATTTTGTTAGGGAATCTATTAGGAAGGCGGAGATAGACGAGTTTTTGTGGGGAGAGTTTGAGAGGGCCGGTTATGGTGGGGTTGAGATAACCAGAACCCCGCTTGGTACAAATGTAGTTATTTATGCTGTTCGCCCCGGCCTCATAATAGGCCGTGGCGGGGAAACAATAAAGAGCCTCGCCAAGATCCTTGAGGAGAAATTTAATTTACCGAATCCACAGATATCTATAGCCGAGATAGAGGTTCCGGAGCTAAATCCATATGTTATGGCATCAAGGATAGCTGCGGCGCTCAGGCGAGGAATCCACTTTAGGAGAGTTGGCTTCTGGGCGCTTAACCAAATAATGAGGGCGGGAGCCCTCGGAGCAGAAATAATTATTAGCGGCAAGCTTAGGACCGAGAGATCTAGAACCGAGAAGTTTAGGGACGGATATATACCGAAGAGCGGCGACCCAGCAATGAAGTACGTTAAGAAGGCAGTTGCACACGTCCAGCTAAAGCCCGGCATATTTGGAATACAGGTCTTCATAGTCCAGCCCAACGCCAAGTTCCCGGATGAAGTTGAATTGATTGAGGAAAAAGTTGAGGAGGCGGCTGCCGGGGGCGGGGAGGGAGAATCATAGAGTTTGGGTGGCGGGGTATGGTGATCCTGAGGGTTGCAGAGATTAGGCGGATGAGCCGGGAGGAGCGTGAGAAGAAGCTAGCTGAGCTCCGCGCGGATCTCGCCAGGCTTAAGATGGCTGTTAAGGCTGGGGGAGCAATCGATAAGCCGTCCAGAGTCAGGGAGATTAGGCGGGCAATAGCCCGCATACTAACCATCAATAATGAAGAGAGTAGGGAAGTTAAGGGATGAGAGAACTAAGGTATATTCTCCAGGACGAATTTATTGGGCTAAAGGTCAGGGTTGTGAAGTGTACCAATCCAAGATGCATTGGCTTATCTGGAACAGTCCTTGATGAAACAAGGAATACATTTAAGATTCTCTGCAGGGATGGCGGAGAGAAAATATTAATTAAGGAGAATTGCATTTTCCATTTTACATTACCCGATGAGACTGTAGTGGAGATTGATGGCAGGGCCCTTGTAGGTCGGCCTGAAGATAGAATTAAGAAGGTTGTTAGGAGGCGCTGGTAATGTCATATAAGGTTAAGCCCCCCGAAAAGACGTGTGATGACGAGTATTGCCCCTTTCACGGATCCTTGAAGATCAGGGGTAGGATACTTGAGGGCGTCGTCGTGAGCGCTAAGATGCAGAAAACAGTTATCGTTAGGCGCGATTATATCCATTATGTGCCAAAGTTTCAGCGTTTTGAACGCAGGCACAGCAGGATACCAGCCCATAACCCACCGTGTATAGGCGCAGCCGAAGGCGACATTGTTAGAATAGCTGAGTGTAAGCCGATAAGTAAAACCGTGAGCTTCGTCGTGATGGAGAAGATAGGTGGAAGGGAAGGGTCTTAAAGTGGCGGCGAAGGCTAAAACAAGAGGGTTA
This sequence comes from Bathyarchaeia archaeon, assembly GCA_038897035.1. Lineage (GTDB taxonomy): Archaea > Thermoproteota > Bathyarchaeia > Bathyarchaeales > DTEX01 > DTEX01. The sequence goes on along the minus strand of JAWAXF010000001.1, from coordinate 111,354 downwards.
CAGGCAAGGGGCGCTGGAAAGCCCAAGGTGAGAATAAGTAGGGGGGTAAATGTCGGCTCAATAATTAAGTGCACAGATAACTCTGGAGCTAAGGAATTAAGGGTTGTTCAGGTAGTTGGATATAAGGGTAGACGTAGAAAGGTTCCAGCAGCGGCAGTAGGCGACTTAGTGGTCGTATCGGTCAGGAAGGGAACGCCTGATATGAGGAAAAAAATGTTTCACGCGGTAATTGTTAGGCAGAGGAAGCCCTATAGGCGGCCCGAAGGGATATGGGTTCAATTTGAGGATAACGCCGCCGTAATAATAACGCCTGAGGGTGAGATGCGCGGTTCAGAGATACATGGTCCCGTTGCCAGAGAAGCTGCCGAGAGGTGGCCGAGGATAGCTAGTGCGGCCAGCATAATAATATAGGAGGGGATTTCATGGCTAAAGGCGCCTCAGCTAAGCCAACTAAGCAGAGGAGGAGACTCTATAATGCTCCAAACCACCTACGCGGAAAGCTGATGTCCGCGCATCTATCAGAGGATCTCCGCAGAACATACGGGACTAGATCGCTTCCAATAAGGGCTGGCGATGTTGTCAGGATCATGAGGGGCGATTATAGGGGGGTTGAAGGAAGGGTCCTAAGGGTTAACAGGAAGAAGTATTACATCTATATTGAAGGTGTAACTAGACAGAAAGTTGATGGAACAACAGTGCTAGTCCCTATTCATCCATCCAACGTCGAGGTCATAAAGCTGAACCTGGATGATAAATATAGGAAGGAGATTTTAGAGAGGAGGAAGATGGGTAAGGGGCTAGAAGTCGTTGGGGAGGCGGAGGCAACATCCTAAATTTAGAGCATTGGAGGGGTTAAGACATGGGGAGAATGGGTGGTAGTAAGCACCTGAGACGCGAGGCAACTCCTGTATTCTGGCCTATATATAGGAAGAAGTATGTTTGGGCCATTAAACCGGATCCTGGACCACACCCCTTTGAGCGTTGCATACCACTAGGGATAATCATCAGGGATCTTTTGGGATACGCCGAGACGATGAGGGAGGCTAAAAAGATTGTTGTTCAGGGTAAGGTTCTTGTTGATTGGAAGGTTAGGTGTGATGTGCACTTCCCAGTCGGTCTAATGGACGTTCTCTCCATCCCAGAAATTAATAAGAGTTGGAGAGTTCTCCCCTACGGTAAGGGCCTAGCATTATTTGAGATAGGCGGTGAGGAGGTAAAGTACAAGATTTGTAGGATTGAGAATAAGACGACCCTCCCCGGCGGGCACATTCAACTTAACCTCCACGATGGAAGAAATATAATTATAAGATGTGAGGATCCAAGGAAGCCCGTTGGGGAGGAGTATCACACACTTGATACATTAAGGATAAGCTTACCAGACCAGGCAATTCTCGAGCATCTTAAGCTCGATGTCGGCATGATGGCCCTCATAGTTGGTGGGGATAATCTCGGTAGGCACGGTTTTATCAAAGGCATTAACTTGATTGAGGGGCAGAAGAAGCATAGGTGCCTAGTAACAATAGAAGAGGAGGGGGGAAGCGCCTACCAAACAATCCTCGACTACTTGTTTGTTGTAGGTGACAAGACATCTAGGATTTCCTTACCAAGGGTGGTGGAGGTTGCTTAGCGTCCCCTCAGCCGAGTTGATTGAGAGTTTTAAGGCTAAGTGGCAGGAGAATCTGATGCTCAGGCCGAGAATAGAGAAGGTTGTTGTGAACTGCTGCGTCGGCAAATCGGGAGAGCCGCTTGAGAAGGCTATGAAGATAATTGAGGAGTTAACTGGCCAGAAGCCATGCTACAGGAGAGCTAAGAAGACAATAAGGGACTTTGGCATAAGGCGTAAGGAGCCCATAGCCTGCATGGTTACGCTTAGGGGTGAGAAGGCCGCAGAATTCCTGAAGAGGGCGCTGGACGCCGTTGGCAATAAAATCCCGGCGAGCTCATTTGACGAATTTGGGAACTTCTCATTTGGAATAGAGGAGCACATTGACATACCGGGAACAAAATATTCCCCCGAGATGGGTATCATAGGCATGGATATCTGCGTATCCATGGCAAGACCGGGCTATAGAATTAAATATAGGAGGCGCGCAAGATCTAAAGTTGGTGGAGATCATAGGTTAACTGCCGAGGAAGCTATGGCATATATAACTGATGAATTTGGTGTAGGGGTAACTGAGGAGAAAAGGGAAAAGAAAAGACGTGGGAAAAGCAGGTAGGTGATGTAATTGAGTGAGAAGGGTCAGCAAAAGAAGGTGAGGAAATTCGGTAAGGGCAGCAGACCCTGTAGAAGATGTGGCTCCTACGGCCCAATAATAAGAAGATACGGTCTGATGCTATGCCGGCAATGCTTCAGAGAGGTTGCTGAAAAACTTGGCTTTAAGAAGTACAATTGAGGTGGCTTTAATGAATATGGATACCGTTGCAAACGGTTTAACCACAATATATAACAATGAGGCGCGGAGGAAGAAGGAGTGCTATATAATGCCAGCGTCAAAGCTGCTTGGTAACGTGTTGAGGGTTATGCAGATGCACGGCTATATTGGCGAGTTCGAGTTTATTGATGACGGCAGGACCGGCAAATTTAGGATCCAGCTCCTCGGTAGGATAAATAAGTGTGGGGCCATAAAGCCAAGGCACTCCTTTGAGGTTAAGGATATTGAGAAGTGGGAGAAGACGTATTTGCCTGCGAGGGATGTAGGTATACTTATAGTTTCAACCCCCCATGGAGTTATGTCACATATTGAGGCTAGGAAGAGGAGGATTGGAGGGAAGCTCTTAGCCTACGTCTACTAAGTGGTGGAATAAAATGTTAGAGGCGTTAGAGCAGCTTCGTGAAGTTATTAAGGTTGAGAAAAGGGAAGTTGAGATCCCAAAGGGAGTTAAGGTTAATGTGAATAATAAGGTAGTGGAAGTTATAGGTCCCCTGGGCAAATTGACAAGGGACTTTTCAAATAACCCTGTCCTAATAGAGGTCTCGGAGGATAAAGTTCTGGTTTATGCGGTTTGGCCGAGGAGAAGAGAGAAATCTCATGTGGGGACAGTTGCGGCGCACATTAGGAATATGATTAGAGGCGTAACGAGGGGCTTCACATATAAGCTTAAGGTCGTTTATGCCCATTTCCCCATCTCAGTGAAGGTCAGCGGGAATAAAGTCCTAATAGAGAACTTTATGGGCGAAAGGGCGCCGAGGGTTGCAGAGATAGTTGGGGACGTTAAAGTGATTGCTAAGGGGGATGACGTGATAGTTCAAGGAATAAACCTGGAGGAGGTTAGCCAAACGGCCGCAAACATAGAGCAGGCGGCCAAGATAAAGGAGAGGGACCCGCGTAGATTCTTAGATGGCATATACATTTATGAGAAGCTGGAGGGACTGGTTAGTTGAGCGCGGAGACCAGAGGTTTAGAGGAAGCCGAGAAGGCTGTTAAGTTGAGGAAGAAGATTAAAAGGAAGAAGCCTGACTTTGTTAGGCAGGAGAGCTGGCGCTATGACCGCGTGGATGAAAGCTGGAGGAGACCGAAGGGGATAGATAGCAAGATGCGCAGGGAGGTTAAGGGCTGGCCAGCTAGAGTTAAAATTGGTTATAGAGGGCCGAAGGAGGCTAGAGGGCTCCACCCATCCGCCTACCGCGAGGTTATAGTCTATAATGTTGACGACCTAAGCCGAGTTGACCCGAAGACAGAGGCCATAAGGATAGCCCATACTGTGGGGGCTAGAAAGAGGGCTGAGATAATTAATAGGGCAAGGGAGCTAGGAGTACACATTTTAAACGTGTCGACGTGACTCAAACATAATGGGAGGTGTGTGACCTGAGTCTTAAGAGCCAACGTAGGATGGCTGCGGAGATATTGGACGTCGGTGAGGAGAGGGTCTGGATAGATCCGGAGAGAATCGAGGACGTGGAGAACGCGATAACGCGGGAGGATATTAAGAGGCTGATTAAAGAGGGCGTTATAAGGAAGATCAAGGATAAGGGCGTGAGCAGGGCGCGTGCAAGGATGATGCGTGAAAAGAAAAGAAGAGGTAGACGTAGGGGTGCTGGGAGTAGGAGCGGCGCATCTGGTGCGAGGGTCGATCACCTAAAGGAGTGGGTTGAGAGGGTGAGGGCCATTAGGAGGAGACTCCGTGAGCTCAAGGAGAAGCGCGTAATAACTGTTAGAACTTACAGGCAACTCTATCTTAAGGCTAAGGCAGGGGTATTTAAGTCAATCACTGATCTACACCAGTATATCGAGACCCATGGATTGAGGAGGAAACGCTGATGGCTAAGGGACCAGCATACACGGTTCCATATAGAAGGCGAAGAGAGGGCAAAACCGATTACAGGCTTAGAAAAAAGCTCATTACATCCAAGATTCCAAGGTTCGTTGTCAGGAAGACTAACAGAAACCTTATTGCGCAAGTCGTTATGGCTACAGTTATAGGTGATATAGTTATCGCCTCGGCGCACTCCCGCGAGCTTAGAAAGAGGTTTGGATGGCTTGGAAGCCTAAATAATCTTCCAGCAGCATATCTTATAGGCTTACTCTGCGGTCTGAGGGCCGCGGCCAAAGGCATTGAGAAAGCGATTCTGGATATAGGTCTGCATACACCCTCGAGGGGTGCGGCGGTTTTCGCAGCCTTAAAGGGCTTTGTGGACGCTGGGGTAGAGGTTCCCTATGACGAATCCATCTTGCCAGATGATTCTAGGATACGTGGGGAGCATATAGCAAAATGCGCTGAGTTGCTAGCTTCAACAAGCGCGGAGAAATACTCAAGATACTTCTCGGAATACTTAGCTAGAGGGCTACCGCCGGAGAAGCTGCCAGAGCACTTCGATGCCGTTAAAGAGAAGATATTGGAGGCCCTCAAGAGCAAATAGGATTCAATCTCAGGAATTCCTCTCCTAAGTTTTCGTGAGATCTATCTCAATATAGAATAGGTTTCCGTCAACCCTATACCTAATTGGGTACCCGGACTTCTTGAGTATATGCATCATTCTAGCGTTATCAATGAGAACCCATGCCGTAAAAGTCTTTATTCCACGAGACTTCGCTATCTCTGCCAAATAGTTAAATATAGCCGTCCCTAAACCCTTGTTCTGCCAATCATCCCTCACAACTAACGCGACCTCCGCCTTCTCCGTTCCCGGTATACGTGAATAGCTCCCTAGAGCTACCATGAACTCATTATTGTTCTCCGTTACTGTGCCGACAATGCTCATCTCATTGATATAATCTACAATAACGTAAGGCCATATCCGCCTAAGGGGCATAAGATCCAAGGAACCGAAAAATCTTCTTTTAACGCTCTCCTTCGATAGAGTATAAAAGAGATGCTGCTTTAGGGTTGCATCAGATGGTTTTATAGGTCTAAGTAGTACCCTTGATCCATCCTTTAATGTGATATATCGCTTTAGATCCTCCGGATACTCAACCTCCGGGAAGGGCATGATCTCCTTTGGAACGTAGTTATGCTTTTTCGCCCACTCAAGAAGCTTATTCCTGAACTTTGGATGGGCTATGCTTATTAATGCTAGGACCCTCTCCTTAATTGTTTTACCCCTAAGGTAGGCCGCGCCATACTCTGTAACAATATAATCAACGTCGCCCCTAGTTAACACAACGCCCGCCCCTTTTGTTAGAAAATCCTTTATACGCGAGATTCTTCCATCATTCGCTGTTGAGGGCAAAACGGTTATTGCTTTCCCGCCCTTTGAAAGCCTTGCTCCTCTCATAAAGTCGGCTTGCCCACCTAGCCCGCTATAGAATCTATAGCCGAGTGAATCGGAGCATACTTGACCAGTTAAGTCTACTTCGAGCGCCTGGTTTATAGCAACCATCTTGTCATGCTGAGCGACCACGAATGGGTTATTTACATAGTCTGATGGATAGAACTCAACCATTGGGTTATTATCTACGAAATCGTATAGCCTGCGAGTTCCCATGGCAAATGATGCAATTATCTTTCCCCTGTTTATTGTCTTTTTTGCGCATGTTACTACGCCCTCCTCAACGAGGTCCACAACCCTCTCAGTAAGGAGCTCCGTATGTATTCCAAGATCCCTTTTATCTGCTAAATAATTTAGGATCGCATCAGGTATTGTGCCTATGCCTATCTGCAGAGTTGACTCATTCTCGATTAGATCAGAAACGTACTTTGCAATGCGCTCTGAAACTATGTCAGGCTCGGAACGCGGGTGTCTCAAGTATTGGTTCATCATGTTCAACGATTATGTCTATATCCTTCACATGTATAAAGCTATCACCTAAAACTCTCGGCATCCTCCTATTAACTTGAGCAATGGTTATCTTAGCTTTCTCGGCGGCGGTTTTCGTAACGTCTACCGAGACCCCTAAGCTGCAGAAGCCATGCTCATCCGGTGGCGTAACTTGTATGAGCGCGGCATCTATTTGAACAGCCCCACTCGTTATCAGGTATGGTAAATCAGATAGAAATGTCGGCGTGTAATCAGCCCTGCCCTCAGCTACAGCCCTGCGCGTATTAACCCCAACGAAGAAGGCATTAAGCCTAAACCTCTCTGAGTACCTAGGTTTCGCGTAGGGTGCCACTCCAAGAGTGTGCACATGAAGTATCTCGTTGTCAGCTAAATGATCTGCCATCTCAACTAAACCCTTAACTAAATACTGTGGTTCGCCGCAAGCCGAGCCTATGAAAATATGGTCCCCCGGCTTTATGTATCTCAGAGCCTCTTTTGAGCTCATCCTCTTGTCTTCATAGGATCTTTCACACATTCCTTCTTTAGGCATATCAGGGCCCTCAAAGTAAAAACGGAGGGTGAAACATATAAGTGTGTGCGCGCCAGCATATACATAATTAATATTTAGCGGCCAAGGAAACCCTTATAGTGAGAGTTGAAGAGGTAAAGAGACTTTATGAAGCTTGATGCTTTCTTTAATCCAAGAGCGATTGCCGTCATTGGTGCAAGCAGAGACCCCTCAAAGATAGGGCATAGAATAGCCAAAAACATTATTGATGGAGGATTTGCCGGGGCTATCTATCCAATAAATCCAAATGCCAACGAAATATTAGGGCTTAAATGCTATAAAAGCATCAAGGATGCCCCCAGCGAAATTGATCTGGCCGTGATAGTTGTTCCATCTAAAATTGTTCCATCCGTTCTTGAGGATTGTGGCGTTAGAGGCGTTAGAGGCGTAATCGTCATCTCCGCCGGCTTTGGGGAGACTGGCAGGGAGGGGACGCGGCTAGAACGCGAGATCGTCAGCATATGCCGGAGATATGATATGAGAATGCAGGGGCCCAACTGCCTTGGAATAATAAGCGTTCAGAGTCGTGTGAACGCATCATTTGCGCCAACAATGCCCCCTCCAGGCAACATAGCATTCGTCTCCCAAAGCGGTGCCCTTGGAAGCGCAATACTAAGCTGGGCCATTAGGAACGAGATCGGCTTCACAAAGTTCATAAGTCTAGGCAACGAAGCAGACTTAAATGCCACTGATTTTCTAGAGACTTTAGGCGAGGACGAGGATACGAAAGTTATTGGGCTCTATATTGAGGGCGTCAAAGATGGGAGGCGCTTCATAGAGGTTGCTAAAAGAGTTTCTAGGAAGAAGCCTATAGTTGCGGTGAAGGCTGGGACGACTAGTGCTGGTATAAGGGCTGTCTCATCCCATACAGGCTCCTTAGCGGGCTCCGAGGAAGCCTTCTCAGCGGCCTTTAAGAAGGCTGGAATAATAAGGGCGGGCACCATAGAGGAGTTATTTAACCTAGTATTGGCCTTCGGCTCCCAACCACTGCCTAAGGGCAGAAGAGCATTAATAGTGACGAATGGAGGGGGGCCGGGCATATTGGCTGCGGATGCTTGTGAAAAGGCTGGTTTAGAGATATCTCTTCTTGAGCGCGAGATAATAGAGGAACTGCGTAAAAATATACCTCCATACGCCAGCCTAAATAACCCAGTAGATATTTTAGGCGACGCTGACGAAAAACGCTATAGATTAGCGGTTGAGGCTGGATTAAGAAGCAATAACGTTGATGGGATAATCGTTATTTTAACTCCCCAGGCAGTAACCCCCTCAGAGAAGGTTGCTGAAACCCTAGCCGATACTGGGAGATTCTCGGGTAAGCCTATCCTAGCCTCATTTATGGGTTTTGAAGAGAGCTCAACCGTCATCAAGATGCTAAAGAGGGGTGGGATCCCGAATTACGCATTCCCTGAGCAGGCGGCTTTCGCCCTGAAAGCAATGTATGAGTATACTTTAATACTCGGCTCTCCTATCGAAGAGGAGATCCCGAGGGTGGACATAGATGCCGCTAAGATTTCAGAAGTCATTCAGCGCGTAAGATCTGAGGGGCGGTCGGTTCTCACAATAGATGAAAGTATGATTATTGCCGAGGCGGCCAAGATACCAATGCCAAGGGCCGCCGTTGCTAGGAGTAGGGAGGAAGCTGGTAGACTCGCCGATGAGGTGGGCTACCCCCTAGCGATGAAGATAGTTTCACCCGACATCCTACATAAAACGGACATCGGCGGAGTCGTTCTCGGAGTTAAAAGTAGGACTGAGGCAGAGAAGACTTACGAGCTCCTTATTAGGAGGGCGAGGACAATTATGCCGCGCGCTAGAATATTAGGCGTATTAGTGCAGAGAATGGCGCCGCGAGGTAAGGAAGTTATTGTTGGCGCCGTTAGGGATCCGCAGTTCGGCCCACTGATAATGTTTGGTTTAGGCGGAATATATGTTGACTTCCTAAAGGATGTTTCCTATCGCCTCTGTCCATTAACTAAGGCTGAGGCGGCCAGAATGATCGAAGAAACAAGAACCTATGTTCTTCTCAGAGGGGTCAGGGGCGAACTACCCTCAGACATAAACTCCATAATAGACGTTATCCTTAAAGTGTCGCAAGTAATGACCCAATTTGAGGAGATTGCGGAGATGGAGGTCAACCCGCTGCTCGTTTACGAGAGCAGCGAGGGCTGCCTTGGAGTTGATGTAAGGATAATTATAAAAATATAGTTAATGAATAATTGGTGATGGAAAGTGGTTAGAAAGCCTATTTATCTGGTCTCTACCGAGGAGCTTTCCGGCAAAAGCGCTATAACTATAGCTTTGGCATCAATATTAACAGAGAGGGGATTAAAAGTAGGGTACCTTAAGCCCATAGGGATAAGCAGCTCACTAACATATGGGAGAGAATTCCATGATGAAGACGTTGAGATAATGAAACATATACTGAAGTTGGAATATGCTGAGGATGTTATATGCCCCATCCTCCTCAAGGGGGATGAGTTTCTTGAGGATTTCGCAGTAAGTAGTAATACTGAAGTATTTATGGAGAAGATAAGGGATGCCTATAAGAAGATCTCTGAAGAATTTGATGTTGTATTAATTGAGAGCCCTCACAACTTTATGATTGGTTCATTTATAGGATGCCCGGCCCCAAAGGTTGCGAGGGAGTTAAATGCAGACGTAATATTAATTGAGAAGGCGGAAAATGACTTCACTGTTGACAATATACTTCAGGCTCAAGATAACTATATACGGTGGGGGACGAGGCTTTCCGGCGTAATACTCAACAGAACCCCGAAGGACAGGATTGAGCGATTTAAAGGCATCATTAAGCAATTTATTGAGAAACATGGGATTAGTGTGCTGGGGATTATCCCAGACGATAGGATGCTTAGGGCCCTAACTGCTAGGGAAATATGCGACTTTATAGGGGGTAGGGTCTTAGCGGGGAAGGATGGCCTAGATAACATTATTGAAGAGATCCTTGTAGGAGCCATGACTCCGGAAAGCGCGATAAAATACTTTCGCAGAGCCCTAAACGAGGTCGTGATAACTGGCGGCGACCGAACAGATATAATTTTAACGGCCCTTGAAGCGGGCGTATCGGCAATAATATTGACTGGAAACCTCTATCCAAGTGTCAAAGTTCTTCCAAAAGCAGACCAACTTAAAGTTCCATTGATACTTGTTCCATATGACACTTATACAACCCTGCAATATGTCCAGAGGGTGATTGGTAGAATAAAGCCTAAAGATATCAGAAGAATAAATGCCGTCATAGACCTAGTTAAGGCTCATGTAAATTTAGAGAAGATACTTGGCTGATGAGATTTATTTATATACTCTTTTTGACCTCTTAATTTGCTAAGAACTGGAGGAGTAAAAGATAGAGGTCATTGGTAGTCAACATGAGAGTGGTTTAGGTGGCGGAGTATATTAGACAGCCAATAGTCTGTGTTCTTGGGCATGTGGATGTTGGTAAGACCACCCTTCTAGATCAGATTAGGAAGACGAGTGTTCAGGCCCATGAAGTCGGCGGGATGACACAGCACATTGGCGCCAGCTTCTTCCCAATGGAGACCCTTAAGGAAATAGCTGGCCCGTTCCTGAAGAAGGTTGGCGGTGAGATTCATATACCCGGCCTCTTAGTTATTGACACACCGGGGCACGAGGCTTTCGCAAACCTTAGGCGTAGGGGTGGTGGCATAGCGGACATCGCTATACTATTGGTGGATGTTTTAAAGGGGTTTGAGGTGCAGACGTACGAGGTTATAGAATTATTGAAGTCTAGGAAGACGCCATTCCTTGTGGCCGTGAACAAAATTGATAGGATACCAGGTTGGAGACCAGTTTCAAACGCTCCCTTCCTAGAATCCTATAGGATGCAGGAGCCAGCTGTTAGGCAGCTCCTAGATGAGCATCTCTATAAAATCATTGGAAAGTTTTCTGAGCTATCATTCAGGGCTGATAGATTCGATAGGATAAAGGACTTCACTAAAACCATCGCGCTTATTCCGGTGAGCGCCAAGACTGGCGAGGGTATACCGGAGCTCATAGCCGTCCTAGCGGGCTTAACTCAACAGTACCTCAGGAAAAGGCTCATGGTTACCAGCGGCCCGGCAAAGGGAACCGTACTAGAGGTTAAGGAGGAACCCGGACTAGGAGTAACAATAAACGCGATAATCTACGATGGGATCCTACGTAAGGGCGATATCATAGTTCTCGGCGGGAAAGAGAAGCCTATCGTCACAAATGTCCGGGCAATCCTCATGCCAAAACCGCTTGACGAGATAAGGGATCCCCGTGAGAGGTTCTCTTCCGTTGATGAGGTATCCGCTGCGGCGGGGGTTAAGATCGTAGCTCCAAACCTCGAGGATGCGGTTGCAGGCGCACCTATCTATGTTATTCCATCGGAGGACAGCGTCGACGAGTACGTCAAGGATGTTTCCGAGGAAGTTGAGCGCATCAAAATATTTACTGGCGTTGATGGCGTCATTTTAAAGGCGGATGCCCTCGGCTCCCTGGAGGCTATAGCCGAGAGCTTGGCGAGAAATAGTGTGCCGATAAGGTTGGCGGACGTTGGCGATGTATCGAAGAGGGATGTTACCGAAGCCCTAATCGTTAGGGAAAAGGAGCCGCTGTACGGTGTGGTCCTAGCATTTAACGTTAAGATTCTCCCGGATGCCGAGGAGGAAGCTAAGGCACATAATGTGCCAATATTCTGGCATAATGTCATCTACCACCTAGTTGACGATTACTTGAGGTGGATGAAGAACGAGAGGGAGGCCCGTGAGAGAGGCGAACTAGAAAGGCTGATTAGGCCGGCTAAGATAAGAGTTCTACCAGGCTTCGTTTTTAGGAGGTCAAAGCCAGCTATAGTTGGCGTTGAGGTCCTGGCTGGTAGAATTAGACCTAGGACTCGGCTAATGACCGCTGAAGGGAAGGAGATAGGTGAGATACTTCAGATTCAAGATAAAGGCGCACCGATATCATACGCTGAAAAGGGGAAGCAGGTGGCCATATCAATTGACAAGCCAATCGTTGGGAGGCACTTTGATGAGGGTGACATACTATACGTCTACGTCCCAGAGGGTCACGCAAAGACATTAAAGACCAAGTTTAAGGATAAATTAAGTGAGGATGAAATAGAAATTCTAGATGAGGTCATTAGAATAATGAGGAAAAGTAATCCACTTTGGGCCTCCTAGAGCAAATAGGAAATTTAGCCAAAACTTTTCGCCCAGATCTTCTCAAACGTTTTCTCATATTCTTCGGCAATTCTCCTACTTCTTATAATAATTATGTTCTCGTCATTTCTCTCCTCAGCGCTCCCAGACCAATTATAGCTTCCGGTGACAACGATCTTCGAATCAACTACCATAACCTTGTTATGCATAAGGTAAGGATTAGTATCGTTGCGTACTAGCACACCAGCACCCTTGAGACGCCAGTATTCACTGTACTCGCTGATCTCGTTCCTCTCAAAAACAACCCTAACATCAACGCCGCGTTTAAAGGCTTCAATAAGGGCGTTTCCAATGGAATCCAACGTAAAACTATATATTAGTATGTGGATGGATTTATTCGCAGAACCTATTAAGCTAATTATCGCTTCTGCGCAACCACCCCTTGGAGAAAAGTATACTCCGAGGATCTCTATTTCAAGTTTCTCATTAAGAATTTCGATCTGTTCATTGAGGAGTTTAATTTGCTTATTGAGAAGCTCAATCCGATCCTTGTATGCTTCGATCTGATTCCCGTATGCAGTTATGTTCCCCTCAAGCCATCCTCTTAGATGCTCGTTCTCCTTTTGAAGCTCTTTGACCCTCTCAGTCAGCCTAGGCTCTCCTAGAAGGCTCCCAAGGATTAATCCAATAAACAAGACAACTATTATAGTGAGTACGTGTAGGGTTCTACGTTTTCTCGCCATGACGCATCCCCGCTAATAAGCCCTATTCTACTTACCCCTATGAATCTGTATGAACCTTCTTATTGATCTATCATACGTCCGCTCAACCTCCGGTGGGAAGTAGCATGCTGGTAGCTCGCCATGCAACCTATGGTTAAATAGGCACTGGCAACATATCCCCTTAATATCACATGGATATGTGCATGGGCAATCCCTCAAATTTATCTCTACGTTTGGACAGGGCTTCCTCGACAACCCAAACACCCCTCTCACATTATCTTTTCATTACTATTCCCAAAATTATTTAACTCTAATGAACAGTTAGTAGTTGATAGGAAAAACAATGAGATGGGGAGATTTTATATGCCTAGGGTGAGTAGGGACGAGGAAATTTTAAGTGTTCTTAAGGAGATCAGGGATCTTTTGGCCCCAAAGCCAGCGCCTCCGCCACCTAAGGGGCTGATTGCTGAATTCAAGGATTTTCTATCAAAATACAAGGTTATGGGGATGGCCGTCGCCTTCGTCATGGGCATATATCTAGGCGCCCTAGTTCAATCGCTCGTAAAAGACCTGCTAATGCCGATAATTGAGTTTGTAACACCGGGTCTTCCATGGGAGCTAATCGTTATTGGACCTTTTCGCATCGGTAGCTTTCTAGGCGCGCTCATAACATTCATAATTATAGCATTTGTAATTTTCCTGATAGTCAAAACAACCAAGAGATGGGGAATAGAATAAACATAGGCTACAAGAAGTACCGAGCCAATTCTATCCATCTTTTTTATATTATAAAAAATTTTTAAACCTTAATGTTCTCAAGCGTTCCCTTAAATATATTAAATGTTTCGTCGTCATAGAGGCAGAAAATCATTCTCTTTATGCTTGTTCCGCTTTTGGCATACGATATTGCTGCTGGGAGCATTGTTTCGGCGCACAATTTCTTTGGCATTCCAAAAACTCCAGTAGATATCGCCGGGAAGGCTATGCTCGTTATTCCATGCTGCTCCGCAAGTTTTAGGCTGTTTACCACAGCGTCCCTAAGCTTCCTTTCTTCGTCCCCCTCTCCGTAAACCGGGCCTACCGCATGTATAACATATTTAGCCTTAAGGTTTCCGCCGCTCGTTATAGCTGCCCCGCCAGCTGGTATGGGGCCCCTCTCAGCAACTATTCTATCACACTCCTCCTGTATCTTCTCTCCACCCTTCCTCCTTATCGCCCCAGCAACGCCCCCACCCATCTTGAGCATACTATTTGCAGCGTTAACTATGCAGTCAACATTGAGTTCGGTTATATCGCCTTTGACAAGCTCCATAGTAGTTTCGTTAACCTTAATGTGCATAAGCACACCACCAAACTAATATTGCCGCTAAACATTATTTAAAGATAATGCAGCATGAGAGAGCGAATTGCGAAAAGATGAAAAATCTATTAGGAGACAAAAGCAACACAGCTCTCTTTCTGCTTTTCTTCATTTCGCTTATCACGATCTATAATGCGTATTATCCTAGGTACAGCGTTACCTTAGAGAGAGTATTTAAGCTTACCACTAAAGTGACCTATGAGAATAGGGACCCAAACAAGGTGTGGCTTTTAAGGGATGATGAGGTTACCATTGGCTTATTCATGAACAATAGCTGGCAGAAAGCGTATTTGGTGGGCACATCCCATCCTATTAAGAGGTTCTACAATGATTCCGATGGAAATCCAGTCATACTGCTGGATATTGGTGATATGAGAGTTCCACCTTGGGGGAAAGTGAGCTATAATGTTACCTATAGGCTGATTTACAGGGAGAGGGAGCCACCGGCGATACTGGAGGATCTCTCCGGGGATCTAGACGATATACCACGAGAGTTGAGGGAAGAATACTGCAAGCCGACCTCACTATGGCATTTTAATGGGACCGCGCTCGCGCCCCTCGCTAAAGAGATAGCCGGTGATGAGAGGAGGGTTCTTACAATTCTTAGGAGGTTTATTGAATGGATAATCAGCAACATCCAGTATGCTACATCGGAGGTTCCGAGATATCCTAATGAGACGATTAGCCAGCGTTTGGGCGACTGTGATGACCAAGCCAATCTACTAATAACTCTGTGTCGCGCGGTTGGAATACCAGCATTCCTTCAGGTCGGCTGCATATATATTCCAGAACTGAATGAGAGTCTCCTCTACTGGTCTGGGCACTTATTTATAAGGGAAGTGCGGGTCGGCTGGCACGGCTGGGCAATAGTCTACGTACCGCCATGGGGCTGGCTCCCAGTAGATCTAACATATGTCAGCGCGGATTTAATATATAATCCCTTAAGCGCTATAACACACTCAGCAATAATCGAACATTATACTTTCCAGTATTCAAATATAACCGTGACTGATTACATTTCTGAATTAATGTCCATAAAGAAGTTTATTGAAGGTAATATGTTCTATATCTATGAGGAGGATCTTATGGAATTTAGGCTTGAAGAGAAAGTAATGTACCAGCGGCTCCCACTAATCAAGCCGATATATCTAGCCGTCTTAATCCCAAAATTGGTTTTTCGTCATGGCGCATAGAGCGTTAGGATGCCGAATAGTTTATATGCTTAAAAATGACTTGAAAGATTTATTCTAGAGAGGGAATAGCGGGATGGCTAAGTTCAAGCTGGTCGTTTCTGACCCAAAAGCTGGTAAAGCTAAGTCAATTGAAGTTGAGGGGTCTAGAGCCGCACCTTTTATTGGTAAAAAGATAGGAGACATGATTGATGGATCCGTAATCGGTATGCCTGGAGTAAAACTTCTGATAACCGGTGGAAGCGATAAGGATGGCTTCCCAATGAGACCGGATGTGCATGGTGGGGTGAAAGCTCAGGTTCTCCTCAGTGATGGACCTGGTTTCAGGCCTAGAGAGAAGGGCGAGCGAAGAAGAAAGACCGTCAGAGGAAATACTATAACTGAAGATATCATGCAAATAAACGTTAAAGTTGTAGAAGAAGCGGAAAAGCGTAAAGATTTAGATCTAAAAAGGAAATAATGCGATTGCTCGGGGATTGATCTAAAAGGTCTTTATTGGTCGGAATGGTGAAGAATACGGTTTCTAATTCGCTCTAATAACCATTTTTAAGCGAATTATGCTTTAAACCACTTAAAGATCAAGTATTCAACTTTACCCTTCTCTAGATCTGGAACAGCTATTATGAAGCGCTTTCTCACGCTGGTTGCAAGCCTACCAGCCTTAACAATTTCTGTTGGGGTTATCTCATCTTTCCTACTTTTAACCGAAACCATGTATGGCGCATGTTCAAGCCCTGGGCCAATCTTATAAACTGCGAAGTCGCACCCAAACTTGACCCCCGGGGTTACGATGAGCCCCCTCTCCCTCAAATCCCTATATGCGGCATACTTTAGATCAAAATTCTCATAGACTTTCCTAGCAATACTTTTTAGCTTTGTCACGGTAACTTTAGCCTTATTTGGGCCCTCGTATACCTTGATTATGCCTTTTTCGAGTAGATATAGCCCCTCCATTGGGTCGAGGATTAATGGAACATTAAAGTCTGGGCTTTTCGGCTTCGGTATTCCAAGCGGCTTCCCATAGAAGCCCATTTTGTAGAGTTCTGATCCACCCTTTGGATCCCAAACTACTAGGAAGTTTTCTATAAACTCAGCCTCGACCCTTCTTCTACGTCCCATTTTTATTAGCATACGCCCCTATAGAGCTAAGGCGAGTATTCTAGCATTGTCCGAGGCATCCTCAATTTTATCAGTTACGTCCTCGAGGAAGCGTATGATATCTCTCGCAAGAAGTGTCTGGGGCACCTCCATATTCCGCTCTAAAATCATTATTTCGAGTTTTCTATAAAGGCTATCAACCTCTTTCTCAACCCGCTCAACCTCCCTAGCTTTCTCAGATACCTGCGGCGATCCATAGTTAAGGGCGAAGGTCATATCTCTGAGCCTCATCATAGCGTTGAGCATTGCGCTGGAAAGCTCCGCCACCCCTCTCTTAATATCCTCTGGGATATCCCATTTATGCTCAATCATGGCCAGAACCCTAAATGACACGCCCTTACAAAGCTCAGAAATGTCGCTGGTTACAAAGGTGAATCTTAAGAAGTCTTCGCGATTAATTAATATTGAACCCACTTCAGTAAGCTCCTGCGCAACAGCCCTTTTTGAGGCAGCAACCTCCTCACTAATTTTTTGCACCTCGTCATACAATCGTATTATAGAATCGGTATCGCCCGCCACAAATGCATCAATCATCTGCGCAGTTTTCCTAGCAACTTCAATAACCTTCCTTAAATGCTCTTGGCAGAGACTTAGAGCTCTCCTCTTGATGCGCTGCTCCGTCTCTATTGGAAAGACCACAATGATCCCTCAAAGAGCCTAACCACTTCTCTATAAAAGATAGATTTATTGCATTTTAAAAATCTACCTATATAGTGTGCCTAGCTCCTCAAAGTTAATCTTGCAGCGGAAATATTTATGCAGTGATTGCGGCAGCTCCTTTATTTGGCTTCTAACCTGCCTCCACGTATCTCTATCGCGTATGGTTACAGTTTCATCCTTCAGCGTCTGATAATCTACTGTTATGCAGAGTGGGACGCCGATCTCATCGAAGCGCGCGTATCTCCTTCCAATGTAGCCTGCATCATCATACTCAACGTAGAAGCCCTCATCAACCAAAAGATTATAAACTTCCCTAGCTTTTTCTGGAAGTCCATCCTTGCTGACCAGTGGTAGCACGGCCAACTGTAATGGGGCGATATCCCTGGGCAATTTCAATATAACCCTGTCGTCCTTGACTGTATAAGCGTATTCCAGGGCAGCGTAAGCTAAGCGGTCTGAGCCGAAACTGGGCTCAATGACGTGTGGTATGAAGCGCCTGCCCTTCTTCTTAACCTCCACTCTCATAACCTCAATATGCCTTGGCATAATTTTTAAGCCATTTAGCTCATAGAAGCCCTGCTTGTCAAGGGCCATAAGGAGGGCCTCTGGACTAACATTTTGTAACGCCTTTATGACTTCCGGAGCCCTATCAGCGAAGTCTTCCTTAATGCTCTGTATTACTGGCTTTATTTTATTCTCAACATGTTTAATCTCCTTATCACTTTGCTTAAAGATTCTCATATCTACCCCGCTTTCCCTCATGTGGCCGCTTAAGTCATAATCTGTCCTATAGTTGAAGCCTGCTACCTCAACCCAGCCCCAACGCTCAAGATAAACTTCTTGATCGAAGCCCTGAGCTGAATAATGGGCCCTCTCCCATGGGTGCTTCTCTATAAAGTGCTGTTTATCCTCCGGTATGCCAAGGCTGGCGGCAAAACGTTTTGCCAGAGTCATGAAGAAAGCGAGCCACTCAACCTTAACATAGCCCCCATTAACAATCTCTCTAACTGTAAGCTCCACCGGCCTCTCATCGCCCTTAAGCCTATTCTCCGCCAAGATAAGTCTCAGCTTTTCGTCGGCAACCTCATCTAAAAGGTGACACTTCGGATTCTCCGGATCAAAGAAGAACTCCAGGTCTATTATCGTAAACTCTCTAAGCCTTATTGGCCCCTGCCTGGGGGATATCTCATTCCTCAGCGCGTGCCCTATCTGGGCGAAGCCTACTGGCAGGCGCTCTCTAACCTGTTCATAAAGGCGCCTAAACTCCGTAAATATTCCCTGGGCTGCTTCGGGCCGTCCATATCCAATAGCATCTGAGTAGGGTCCAATTGTCGTCTGGAACATCGTTAGGAAGTACTTTGGCTCAGAGAGGGGGCCATCGCATTCCGGGCATCTGACGTTGTGTTCCTCAATGCTCCTCTTAATATCTTGGAGCCCCATCTTATCGGTTTCTTGGGAGCTCCACCCAAGGATTTCCTGTAAGAGGTGGTCTGCCCTGAACTTCCTCCTACATGAAACGCACTCGACTACCGGCTCCTTAAAGCTGTCTATGTGTCCAGAAGCCCTGAAGACCCTTTCGGGAGCAATTATTGGGGTCTCAACCTCATATAGGTTTAGGCGCCTCAGAAATATATCCCTGAATTTGTCCTCTATTCTGCGCTTCATGAGCGTTCCAAGCGGACCCCAGCATATGAAGCCGCTCACCCCGCCATAAATTTCATAGGAAGGCCAAAAGAATCCTCTTCTACGGGCCATTTCGCTTATCTTCTCAAATTTATCCGGAGCCTTGGCCATCAGCGCACCCCTAATAACTAGAGGGATCTTCCCTCTAGTTATTAAAAGATTAATCTTATAGGCTTTTACTCACGTATGGGCCATCATAATTGTATCCAAAGCGCATATAATATTTTTTTGTCCCAAGGGCGCTTGTGACCAGAATCTTCTTGCAGCCCATGTTGGCGCTTATCTCCTCGGCCCTTTCAAGTAGTATTCTGCCAAACCCCTTATGCTGGTACTCCTCACTCGGGCGTCTCCCCACTGGCACGAGCGGCCCTACAACTTTTAGCTCCCTTATTATTGCGGCATCCTTGCCAGCTATCTCGGGCCTATGGGCTAGGCTAGAGGGAATTCTGAGTCTCAAGTATCCTATTAGGACATCGTTCACGGGATCCTCGGCAGATATGAAGAACTCTTCTCCCATGGAGGCCTCATAACGCCTAACAATTATCTCAATCTTGTTTGGGTCCGGCTTAACGTGATCCTTAAGCCATTTGTGGCCTGCCTCGCGGCACCTTATGCACCTACATCTTAAGCCCTCCTCCCTGAGCATTCTAAGGGCTATCTCACGTAGGTTGCTGCTCCTCGGCCCAGCCTCGATCATGTAGGCCGGTATATCCCTCTGAACGCGCATTATCCTAACCCACTCTGGAATGATCTTCTTAACCTCGGCTATTAGCCTAGCAGCCTCCTCGGTTGTGTATGGATTATAGAGCCCCTTAGCCCACCAGTCATAAACCTTTGTTCCCTTAACCACAAGGCACGGGTATATTTTGAGCATATCCGGCTTGAAGTTCGAATCTATGAATATCCTCTTGAATGCATCTAGATCCCTATTGAAATCTGATCCCGGGAGGCCGGGCATCATATGATAAACAACCTTAAGCCCTGCATCCTTAGCCACTCTGGTCGCCTCTATAACATCCTTGACCCCGTGACCCCTATTAATAAGGGCATATATGTCATCATAAATGTTCTGTACGCCTATCTCTACACGCGTGGTTCCATAAGACAACATCACGTCTACGTGAGGCTCCTTACACCAGTCGGGGCGTGTCTCAGCAGTTATTCCAACATTCCTTCTTGGGCTAACTTCAGCATTCCTCTTAGCCTCCTCAAGGGAGGAGGAGCGGACGCCAGTCATCGCGTCAAGGCACTTTTTAATGAAGTTTAATTGATAATCAACTGGCATTGCAGGGAAGGTCCCGCCCATAACTATCAGCTCAATCTTATCAACCATGTGTCCAATGGCTTCGAGCTGTTCAATCCTATGCCTAACTTGGCTGTAGGGGTCAAAGTTAAATTGTAGGCCCCTCATCGTAGCGGGTTCGCGGCCAGTATAGCTTTGCGGGACCCCATAGGCGGGCCCACCGGGGCAGTATGCGCAGGGCTCCTTCTGCGGGCATGGCCACGGTTTGGTCATAACCGCGATAACTGTTACGCCTGAAATCGTCCTTACAATTTTTCTCCTCAAAACCTTGAGCAGGGTTTGTTTCTCATCAGCCCTCAAATACTTAATTATCTCGGAGTTCGGCGGTATTACGCTTAAGCCATACTTCTCCGCAACCCTAATCTTGGCTACCTGAACATCCCTATCAGTTGGTTTCGGAATACTCTTTAAGTACTCAATTATCTCCCTGTATATGGACGTGCTCATTGGGTTCCGTCTAAAAAGAAAGTTGATTGGGCATCTATAAATTTAACCCTTTGAAGCAATTAATCTCTTTATGTAATCTGCAGGCTGGTGTTATGGTTGTGCCTTTTAAAGGTTTATGTTGAGGATGCCGGGAGGGGCGAGAGTACTCTAATAGCTAACAATGTGATGCGTGTATCTGTGGATGAAGGGACATTTAAGATTCGCACTATAGAAGGTGGAGAGAAAATTATATCAGGAGTTGGCTTTCTAATGATTGACGCCATAAACTCGGTACTTGTATTGAGGGTTGAGGAGGAGCTAAAGGTTAAGAGTTAATGGTGGAGTGGGCCATGAAGATTATGGTTTGTGGTAAAGGCGGATCCGGTAAAACAGTCATATCAATATTAATGGCTAAAGCACTCTCGGAGAGATTCAAGGCGTATATAGTTGACTCAGATGAATCAAATTCTCTCCTGCCAATTTTCTTAGGCGTTAACCCGCCGAGACCATTAGTCGAGTATGTTGGTGGAAAGAAAGAGGAAGAAGATTTTGAAAGAATGAAGCCGGACATTCTTAAGGCATTGTCTACGGCTAAGGGCGGCATAAAGCTAAGCTCCCTCCCAAGCGAATATATAGCGACCTCGAGAGAGGGCGTAGGGCTTGTAATCATAGGTAAGGTTAGAGAATATGGTGAGGGCTGCGCATGCCCATTTAGTATACTCACGAAAATATTGCTGGGAAACCTGAGCCTGGAGAGGGGCGAGGTTGTAGTAATTGATACTGATGCCGGCGTAGAGCATGTTGGCAGGAGTGTTGAGGAGGTTTCAGATGGTGTCCTCGCAGTAGTTGACCCGACGGCGGAGTCCCTTGAACTCGCGTTAATGCTCAAGAAAGTAGCCGATGCTTTGGGGAAAAAATACTGGGCTATAGTCAATAAAGTTACTGATGATATAAGAGATCTCATTGTTAAGGGAGCCTCCAAAATAGGCTTGAATATAGACGGGCTTGTCAGGTTTGATAGAGAACTTTACATTTCATGCCTTAAAAAGGAGCCGTTAAAGGCCGGCGTGGCCCTCTTAGATGTGAAAAGGATAGTTGAAGAGAAGATTATTCCAGAATTCTAATTAAAGATTGAGTATGGCGATGCAGGTTTCTTCATCCACCTTCTTTATTTCAAAGCCCCTCTTTTGTAGGATATGAAGGATCTTTCTGTTATCTGCGAGGGACTCCCCAAAGAGCCTCTTCTGTCCCATGTCTCTGCCAACTTCTATTAGGTGGTCCATCATAGCTGATCCCAAGCCCTTGTTCTGCCATGGATCCCCAACAACAATGGATATTTCACTGCTTTCCCCATCTGGCTGGACAATGAGGTTAGCCATGCCCATCAGGCGCCTCCTACCTTCAGTCTCGGTCTCTGCTACAATCGTCATCTCACGACCGTAATCAATATTGCAGTGCCTAACGACAGCATAACGATCTATCTCCTTCAGCACACGGAAGAACCTCATCCTCATGGTCTCTACCGAGAAGGTTTTAAATAATTCTGTGAGCAGCGGTTCATCTTCTGGTCTGGCTGGCCTAAGAATAACCTTGGTCCCATCGCGTAGCGTGATCTCAGATACGTATTTTATTGGATAGGGCCTTATTATAAGGTGCTCATACGGCTTAGGTTCAACTTTTACTTTCTCTAGATCAATTATTATTCTAGCATCTAGAGCTATGACGCCGCTGGATGTGACGGCGAGCGGGTTAATTTCCATCTCCGATATTTCTGGGAAGTCCACCACTATCTGGGAGAACTTTACGAGGGCCTCCTCGATCGGCCTGAGGTTGGCTAAAGATAAACCTTTAAATCCTCTGGAAAGAGTCCCGTATACCTTTGTCCGCTCAATAATTCTCCTCGCTAAGACCTGATTTAATGGTGGGAAGCCTATGGCAACATCCCTAAAGACCTCAACATTAGACCCGCCGCTCCCAAAAATTATGAATGACCCGAAGATCGGATCCCTCCTAGATCCAATAATAACCTCGTATTCCCCTGGGCGCATCGGCTGAACTGTAACACCATAGATTCTAGCATTTGGGTAACGGGACTTAGCATTCTCGATTATCTGTAAAAAGCAGTTTCTCGCCTGCGTCTCGCTGTAAATGTTTAGTATTACTCCGCCAACATCCATCTTATGCGTTATGTCCGGAGAAAGGACCTTCATAGCTACGGGAAAGCCTATCTTGGAGCCTATCTCCGCAGCCTCCTCCGGGCTCCCAGCGACATACGTTTCAGAGACCGGTATCCCATACTCCTTAAGAAATTCCTTAGACTCATACTCTGTGAGAATAAATCTGCCCTCGTCCAATGCGCGTCTAATTATACCCTTTAGACGCATTTTATCGCTTGGGGGGCTTAACCTAATCTCCTCTGGAAGCTCATAGAGCAGCTCAACATTCCTAGCATATTGGTACATGTATATAAAAGATGCAACAGCCTCCTCTGGAGTTGAATATATTGGTATCTTATTCCTCCTAAATATTTCCCTAGCTTCGTTAACCTCCTCCTCACCGAGCCAACATGCGAAGACAGGCTTCCTAGACCCCCTAAAAACGTCAACTATGACCTCAGCAGTCTCCCTCGGATCCGCTTCTCCAATGGGAGTGTAGATTATTAGGAAGCCACCTGCATTTGGATCTTTAATACATATCTCAGCCGTCTTCCTAAACCTCTCAACAGTTGCATCCTCACATATGTCTACCGGGTTAGATTTACTCCAATAATGCGGCAGCATCTTGTTAAGCTCCTCAATGGTTTTTTCGCTTAACTTTGCCAGTCTCCCGCCCCTCGAGATCAGGGCGTCGGTGGCCATAACGCCAGCTCCACCAGCATTAGTTATTATTAATAGGTCGGGGACCTTTGGTGGGGGCTGCGTGGCAAGGGTCTCTGAGCAGCAGAATAGGTCAGAGATGGTCTCAACCCGAACCACACCTGCCCTAGAGAATAGGGCGTCGTAAAGGAGGTCATCGCTCGCAATTGCACCTGTATGAGAGAAGGCTGCTTTCATGCCCTCCACGGTCCTGCCAGCCTTGATGGCTATTATGGGCTTCGTCGCGGCGAACCTCCTAGCGGCGCTTAAGAATTTACCAGGGTCGCTTATGAACTCCACGAAGAGTATTATGCTCCCAGTTTCTGGATCCATGCCGAAGTAATCTATGAGGTCTGCGAAGTCCACATCTATTGTGCCGCCGAGCGATACAACCGCGCTGAACCCAACATTTGCAGCTTCAGCCCAGTCGAGAACCGAGGCGCAGATAGCACCGCTCTGAGATATAAATGCCACGTAGCCGGGCTTAGCCATTCTATTTGCAAATGTCGCATTTAATTTTATGCTTGGGCGCATAACCCCCAGGCAATTGGGCCCTATTATCCTCAAGCTAAACTTAGATCTTATCCTCTGAATCTCCTCCTCAAGGGCTCTGCCGCTTGGGCCGGTCTCCCTGAATCCAGACGAGACTATTATTACTCCAGTCACCCCAGCTTCACCGCACTCCTCTACGATCTCGGGAACTATATGGGCCGGCGTGGCGATTATGGCTAAATCTATCTGCCATGGGATCCTCTTTATGCTTGGGTAGGCGGTAACCCCCTGAATGCTTTGGTTGAATGGATTAACTGGATAAATGAAGCCCCTAAAACCAATAAGATTCCTGAATAACTTATATCCAACAGACCCCTCCCTATTACTTGCACCGATGACGGCGATCCTTCTGGGGTTAAATATTTTATCCAGTCCCTCTACGCCCAAAAATAGCTCGCCCAAATATATTTAATGCTTTTTCAGGGTAAATGCTTATCTTAATTCATATTTAAGGGGAGAGTATCCAATTCTTTTTCTAACGTTTAAAGTTTTATGCTGCTAGCAAATCTCCTTATGAGCTTGTCGGCGAGGCTCTTTATGGCCAGGATTGCTGGCGAAGATGGTGAGTGATCTATCGGTGCAACGCGGGCTATTCCAGCCTTAATAACGCTTTGATCAAGGGGGATTATGTGGAAGAGGTCTAGGGAGAACCTACCTAGTTCCCCCCTAATATACTCTTCATCAGCGGGGTCAGACATCTTATTCCCAACAAAGATAATATCCCTAATATTTATCTCGCTGGCCAGTCTCCTGATTTTTATGCCGGTTTCAATTGATGGCGCGCTTGGCTCAACAATGCATATTAAAGTATCAAAGCCCTTGGCTGTAGCTCTGCCCAAGTGCTCTAGACCAGCCTCTGCATCCATGATCACTATGTCACCCCTTCTTAAGGTTATGTGTCTAATCAATGCGCTCAAGAGTGAGTTTGCCGGGCATGCGCAGCCGGATCCGCCGGATCTTATAGTGCCCATGACAAGAAGTCTAACCCCATCCGGTCCAACAACACCATACCTATCAGCTATATCATCCACCGTGGGTGTTAAACTGAAGAGTATTCCGAATGCTGATCCGGGTTTAGCCCCGGTTCGCTCCTCTATCAGGGAGCTGTTCTCGGCTATGGGCACTATCCTCGACGAGGTCTCCTGTGGTATGCCCAGGGCGTAGGCGAGGTTCATTGCTGGATCAGCGTCGATTGCCAGAACATTGAAGCCCATGCGGGCGTAGATTCGGGCTATGGTTCCGGCGACAAGGGTTTTCCCAACACCACCCTTACCAGCGACAACAATCTTCAAGAATACTTCCTCCTAGAAGGGTCTTCTAGGCTGAAAGATCCTGTTCACTACGTCGAGGCGCTTTTCGGAGCCAATTGACTGAAGCATCCTGAATACTTGCCTTGGGTTACTAAAGGATTCGACCCTGTCACTGGATCGTCTCCTAGTGACTTTAATGCAGTCGTCAACCATGCAAACTAAAACGCAGGCAGTACAGTGTATACATAAATCTCTAATTATGTTTACCTGACCATAGCTCCAGTAGAGAGCGTTTGTTGGGCAGACCTTAATGCAGAGCTGACAATCCACGCCCCTACAAGTCTTCTTGTCTATCTCTATACTTCCGTCAGAGAAATACTCTTTTATCCCGAGGGATTCTAAAACCTCATGCCTACGACTCCTTTTTCCCGAGCTTTCTAGAAGCATCTGAAAAATGTCTATGCTTTTGGTCTCGCCCATTTTAGTGTCTCTCAACTCCTTAGATAATATCCAGCTCTGGCCAATATTTCCTTAACTGAAGAATACGCTGGAGAGGCCTCGGGGATCTCGAGAAGGGGCCTCCCGGAAAGAACAAAATCTTCAACATTTTTGTCAAAGGCTATCTTCCCAAGGAACTTCAAGCCTAATTCGCTCTCAACTCTACCTCCGAGATTCTCTGGGAATCTAAAGCCGCCGACAACATAAAAATTGTCGAATTTTATGTTGACTTCGCGCGCTATCCTATACGCCCTGGCTACATGTTCAAAGGACTTCACTGAAGGATCTATTAAGTCAAATATATCGTTAACTCTAGTGGTTATTCGTCTATTTAAGTGTTCTAGACCAGCAGGTGTGTCGATGATAATATATTTATAGTTTTTTATAAGGTTCCCGAGGGCCGCCCTTAGAGCATCGTTTGGAAGGCAGTAGCAGCCCTCAACCCACTTAGGCCCTATCGCGATCAAGTCAAAGTACTCTCCCTCGTATAGGCCCTCCTCCCAAATCCTGCTCTCCATTCTCTCGGATGGAGGAACCCCGACTAGCGTCCCCCCACCCTCAATGAAAGTCTCGACGAGGAGCTCTGAGATCGTCTTTTTGCCTTCTCCCTCGAAATCTATTCCGAGAACGTCTGCTAGGCTCTGGTCTGGATCGGCATCTATAAGGAGTATTGGGAACTCGCCCTTTTCAATAAAGTATTTTGTGGTCAGGGCTACGAAGCTTGTTTTGCCAGTTCCACCCCTACCCATGGAGACAATTATCTTCAAGATGAAACCCTCTGTAAGAGTAAAATGTGTAGAAGCTAGAAGAAAAAGTTTTCACGAACTTTTTGGAGGCCAGTTCTCCTTTAAGAATGCCTGAATGAAGGATGAATCTCTGGGCCCCACAAGAACCTTCCAGCCGGTTATCTCTTCTATCTCGCCACTTAGTCTAGCCGCCAACCCTGGAATTATGAGGAGCCTATGCCTAACCTTACCTTCCACACCGGAGGATTTAAGCGCATCCGCTATTGTCTGAGCCGTCATCTTCCTCCCGGCAACAGCGCTCTCCACGGCATATCCTTCGCTGTCAACGACGATGAGGTAGCAGCTTATCCCGGCCGACTCAATATCAGACTGCACCGTGAAGAATGTCAGCGCGTAGTTTGATGTTACTAGGACTGGTGAGTTCTCATCTGGGCTGCCGAAGACCCTCAGCCCCGGCTCAACGGCAACGGGTTTTCTTGGATCAGTATATATATTAGCCCTTAGGATCAGGTTTGGTAGTAGGGCCCAGCCCTCAAGGCTATGCATTATGAGTAAGTCAGCGTACCTGACAATCAGCATCGCTGCTAGGCATGCCTCCTTCCAATGGAGGACTTCCTTAGGAGCGTCTTTTATAGACCACGCCGTCATCGGCACACCTATTAGTGGAAAGCCCAGCAAGTTGTCACCGAACTTGCATGCACTCCTCCTAATCATTGTGAAGTTTGTGAGGGTGTCGGCGATACCTTCCTCCGGAAATGTTCCGGGATCCATAAGGAGGCCCTCAACGCCATATTCCAGGAGGGTGTTTGTGAGAGACTTTAACAGCCCTATATTGTTTGGGGCGAAGACCGCTAGTGGGCAATTATACATTAGTGCTAGATCGGCCATC
Organism: Bathyarchaeia archaeon; assembly: GCA_038897035.1. Taxonomy (GTDB): domain Archaea; phylum Thermoproteota; class Bathyarchaeia; order Bathyarchaeales; family DTEX01; genus DTEX01. Next base: position 84,127 of record JAWAXF010000001.1, on the reverse strand, counting down.
TGCCTCCAGTTGTGCTCTGTGGCGGCATATATCAGCGGCCTCCGATCATATACTACCTCGAGGCCGGCCCTCATGATGTCCGGGTTAAACGTGCATAATATCAGCGGGAGTTTCGTTACAGATGCAACTTTCTGGACAACCGACTTAAACTTCGCTGGATCGTTTGAGGTTGACCTAATCGCCACCATGTCGAGCCTGATTGTTCTGCCGATATAAGTATATGCGAGGCCATTGATCTTCTCTAGGCGCTTGAGCATCTCATCCTCCAGCATCTCATCTGTGATGTCTATGGCTATTGGTGTTGGGTTTGTGTAGGTGAGCTCATGCCTATACATTACGAGCTTGCCGCCAACCTTAACTGCGCCCTCCCCAACCCCAATAACGACTTCCTTTATTGGCGGCGCTAGGAGATCCCTCAGCTTTGCGTACTGGCTCTTGTATTTATCCTCCTCAATGAGCGGATTACATAACTCCAGCGCGACCTCCCTGTTGACGAGCTTTGTTGCGAAGGCCATGCAGTTGCTCTCGCCGCACTTCCCACAGTTCGTCCTTGGTAGAAGCGTATAGACGTCTAGTGGGCTTATCTCCCTAACGCCCTTCCTCGCTTCGCTGGCGCTCATTCCCCTCACCCAAGACTATATTTTAATGGAGACCCAATCAGATATGCCCTCGGGCTTAGCCCCACCACGTTTATAAAGGTTCCCTATGACCTCCTTTACCGTGTGTATTGCCGCTGGGTGCATCATCATAAACATGTCTACGCCAGCTAGAAGGAGGGTCAGAGCCGTGATCGTCTCCCATAATGGGCCTCTAAGCTCCCTAGGCTCCCACTCAGAGCCTAGCTTAAGCCAAGCCTCCCTAGCGGCCCAGGCGTTAGTAGTCCCTGAGGAGGTGGGATGCTGGAGCTCAGGGTCGCCGGCTAATGCCGCTAACCTAGCCCTCTCATGAACAGTAAATGAATACTCCAGCCCATATCCTAGGGCGGCAGTCGTCAGATCCATGATTATACTATCCCTAGGCAGATAATCATAGAGTTTCCTATTGAGCTCCTTAGCTTGGTTCAAATCTATGGCCGTGAATGCCAGTACAACGTGACCGTGCTCCTTAGCGGCCTTGGCGATATCTCCAAGGAGGCCAGCTTCAGCCATATCCAGCGTTACCGAGCTCAACATGACGCGCTCCCCATGAGCCACCTCCGCAGCCCTCTTAAATACCTCGGCATCCTTCTTTGGATCCCCCGAGCCGCCGACGATTATTGGAACCTTAACCGCCTGCAGGACATTCTCAATAGTTTTTGCCGCCTCACTCGGCGGGGCGTCCCTCCTCAGAGGGTCCGTGCTAACTAGGTGGACTGTAACCAAGTCTGCTCCAAACTTATCTACAGCGAGCTTAGCCCATGCGGCCGGGTCGCCGATGACCTCTTGGACGTGCATCTTTATGGCCTTTGGAAGCGGGACCTCCATGTCAAATACGTCAGCCGAGATTACCGGCGGGTTCGGCGGGTTCTCCTCAAATAGGTAGAAGGCTGGAGCAGCCTCCCCACCAACCTTTATGACCTTCTCCCTTGTGCCCCCCTCACTCCGCGTTGCGCCAAGTTTAACCTCAACTATTCTTCCCTGATATGTTTGGATTGGGGGCTTAAACTCGGCCCTCATTACCTCAACTGGCTTGGCTGGGACTATTCTAGGCGGGGCTGCGGCTGGTGGGGCAACGGCGGTAACTGCTGGGACCCATATCTCTAGCTCCTCAGCCTCTATCTCGACATCCTCTAACTCGATCTCGCCAAACTCCCTTAGGAGGTCAAGGAGCTTTGGGCTAATCTTGATGAGAGCTCCTTCCTCGGTCTCCTCCTTCTTCTCCTTACTCATTATCTCATCACTTCTCCTTAGCCCGAATTATCTTGACCTTCTCCGCCCTAATTTTAGCATTCTTAAGGATTATCCTGAAGCCTCCGACAGCGCCGACGGTCACCGGAGCCACCATTTCCGCAGTAACCTCCGGAGCGGCGACGGCAGATGCTGGCACAGCCTTCTCCTCAACTGGCTTTGCAACCACCTCAGCTTTAGCCTTCTCCTCCCACCTCTTAACTATCGGGTGACCCTTAACTACCAAAAAGTTTTTGAGCTCCTCCACATTCTTAGCGTCTTTCTCTGTTGCTATTTTATCCAAAAGGTGCTTTGGAACGAAGTCCTTAACCCTCTCTAAAACGGCTGAGGGAACCCAGACAACTCTCTCCCAACCCCCATCCGCCTGTAGGAACTTTTGTGAGCGCATGTATTCGATTGATATTCCGTGGAAGCCGTCAATTTGTCTACCACCGGCAGTTGAGTCTGCCAGCTTCGAGAAGGGTATGCCTATTGGGGTGTTTTCTGTGAAGCCCCTATGAACTATTCCGAAGCCGTCAACCTCGGGTATATAAAATGCAACTGCTTCAAAGCACCCACAGGATGTATGGGGATAGCCAAAGGCAGTGTAGAGCCATACGCGCTGTATCTCCCCGCCGGACTTCATTTTAACAACTTCATTTACGCCATTATACTCGCCTTTTATTGAATCTGCGCACTCGCCTTTCTCTATCTTAAATACCGGTCCCTTTGGGTCAATCCTCGCTGAAGCCCTTGCATCAAACCAGCTTATGGCCCCGCAATTAGAGTATCTTTGTGGGGTTATAACGCATACGTGTGTCGGCGCAAAAGATTGGCATAGGGTGCACCCGTAGAATGCGTCGACCTCCTCATCCTTCAGACCCCTAGCTCTGGCATCCCTCTTCTCATATTCCTTAAGTGCATAATCATACATTTCCTTAATTTTCTCCGGGTCTGTTATAAAGGTTATTTGTATCTTCTCAATTATTGGAAGCTCCATCTTAAACAATCTCTGATAAACTTTCCCGATGACGTGGAACGAATTTAAGCCCTTCTCAAAGGATCTCTTGCTTAGCCTTATCCAAATATCGTATCTCTGATTTAAGTGCATCATGCCCTCAATATAGTTCGTGTACTCGTGTATCCTCCGCTCTACGACTCCCTCGAGCTCCTCCTCAAGCTGGCTCCCCGCAACCTCAATAAATATTCCAAGCGGATAAGACTTCTGGGGTTCAAGATCCTTTATATCTGGGCCAATTATAGTTATCTTTCCATCCTCAACCTCATCCATCTTACGGACTTTAACGAGTTCAAACTTGTATGGAACCCTTAACCCGCCAAACTCAACATAAGTATCCTGCCACCTAATCCTCTCGCCAGAGTATACCTCGCCAACACCAACCGGAATATCGGCAAACATGGACATATTATCCTTACCCCTTCAACCTTTTCTTAAAAAATCATTTTCCCTCTTTTAAACTTTTAATAATTATATCGAGATTTTTCTCCCATTCTTCCTTGGAGATGTTCGGGAATGACCATAGTGCATGTGGCTGATAGTGCATCTCTAGGGAGATCGTCTTGAGGTTTTTAGAGTAGTGCTTTAGACCAGAGAGGATAAGCCAGCACACATAGTACCTAAAGCCCATAAACATGGCTAGGTCATGCTGTCCCCTACCCTCAAGCCCAGCCCAGTTAGGGTCTGTAAGTCTATTCGCTATGTCGACGAGAGGCATGCTAAAAATTCTCTTAAAACCCCTATTAAGGAACTCTCCCAAGATGCTCGGTGAGGAGAGTATTGGTATTCCAGCAGCTTCAGATATTTTTATAGCGTAGTCTATTAGATCTCCTCCGCCAAGCTTTGTCTTTGGTGCTTCTGCTCCGACAATGAGGAGGGGGTCCTTCGATCGTCTAATCAGCGCCGTGACTATCTGTGGGTTGGTTATAGTCATTGCCTTCTTCGGTCCAGGTATCTCAGCCGTCTGCCAGGACTCGGCTCTCCCGGCCATATCATTCACCAGCCTTCTTTCTCACGAGTCTTGGTAGGAGCGTTGGATCTGGTATAATATTCTCTTTCCAGCCCCTCTCCTCAAGAACCTTTATAACCTCCTCGCGCATCGTCAGCGGAACATCGGCCAATGTGCGGACGAAGAGGTGCACGTCATCCGGCATTGTTCCGAAGAAGCGCTTATAGAGGTCAATGTAATTTGAAAGCTTTATCGCCCTACCTTTAGTAGTGTCGTTTGGTCTCATGCATAGCTTTGCTATCATAACCATGGCCTCCTCCTTACTCTCAGCAGCATAGAATAGGTGCTCAGGGGCCGGGCCAACATAAATTTTCTCCCCGGTCCTAGCATCATAGACGTACCAGTCCTCAGGCTTATCCTTCCTGCCTAAGAGCATACGCCTATACTTGAGCCCATGAGGTCCAACGATAACTGGGACGCCGAGCCTCCAGAAGCCGCTGGCTATTGCAGCAGCCTTCTGCGACATGGCGCCCCAAGCTACGCCGACTGCGCCAACCCTATTAAGTATATAGTCGGCTATCTCTTCATAGTTTGCCCTGAGTCTACGCTTAGCAAATATATTTGCTATCTTTATTGCTGCGCCAGCAATATGGGAGTTTGAAACGCATGAGCCAACATTAACTATTCCCCCAGCGTCAAAGGCTCCTGGGAAGGTCTCGTATGGCGTTTTGCCTTCTTCGTCTCTATACATTCCTATGGACATGGCTGCACAGCCGCTTGCCACGACAATATAGCGCCTCTTAGCGAACTCGACTGCCATCTTGGCAACCTCGGTTCCTCCATTAGGATAGTTAGCGCAGCCGACGAAGGCAACAACTCCGGGTATCTCGCCCAGAACTATTGGGCTGCCCACCTGCCTAATCTCAACATCCTGTATTGCGCCCCTACCCACGCGCACCTTATATTTCTCCTCTTTTATCCTCTTCTCGGCAGCCTTAACTATGAAGCTGTGGAGTGGGAGATCTACTGGGCATGCGCTCTCACATCTACCGCAGCCGATACATGCTTCATAGAGATCTGCAAGAGCATTTAGGTTGCCTTCTAACGCCTCTGCGAGGGCATCTCTTACTGGCAAATCGTTTGGACAGGCCCTTCTACAGTCATCGCATTTACGGCATTTCTTTGCGCTCTCAATTATGTCGCTTACGTCTGGGAGAGCCTTAAGCTTCATCCTCCTCGGCGCAACTAATAGAGCCGTCTTAACAGCGACCTCAGCAGCCTTCTCCGGATCTAAGATCAATGCGCCTGGCTGCCCATTTAGAACCAAGTCCTCAATAATCTTCTCAACGCTATCTTTTGTCCTATCTGGCAGCCCAGCGCAGTTCACATCGCTCGTCGCTATAACTGGAGCCTTAACCTTCTGGGCCTCTAGGAGCGTATCGGTTCTAATGCACTGCTCATCAACAATTATGACGTCGGCTACGCCGCTCCTAATAAACCTTAGTTGCCATGATATTGGCCCAACGATCCTCGCCTTAGGATTATATCGTGTAAGATCATGTGCTGTGCAGCATAAGCCTACAACCTCAATGCCGCCATATAATCCATTATCAACCAAGTAGTCTACTATAGCTGCTGCTGGTGGAACGTTGTGGCCGACAACCATTATGACTGGCTTCGTCGAGTCAACAACGCCCAAACCTATGTCAACTAAGGGCGCTTCTGGATCCGCCTTCGGAAAACCGAGCGCTGATATCTGCGCTATATCAGCCACCTCAAGCGCAACATGATCTATCATTCCAACGTGAAATACTTTTGACTCAAAATCTAGGTTGCTTGCCTCTTGGCCGGTATGCGTGGCCGCTAATGACCTAACTATTTCCCGCTCAAGGTAATTTAGAACTTCCTCTAGATCACCGAGGGTTCTGGGCCTAATACCGCATACTAGGCGTGTTATTGGCGCCTCCACCTCAACGCTTGGGCCGCCAACGTCTATTGGATTATCGCGCCCATACTTTTCTATTAGATGCTCAAGTAGGTGCCTAGCATGGGATGCATGCGTTGCGGCGCCTATACAGCAAGCCAGCAGGACTATGCGTGACTGCTGTGCTGACATATTTATTCCGCATGCTCCACGCTTATCCCCTGTTAAATCACATTTTCCGAATGTGCAGAGGCAACAGAGGTCGCAGAAGGGCATATAGAAGGGCTTATAACGCTGTAGGAGCTTGAGGTCCCACTCCCTTAAGTCAGTTATCTTTGGGAACTGTGTCGGCCCAATCTCCTCAAGCCACTCCTCACCAACTATCTTGCCTATAGAGAGCTCAACGCCCTTCAAAAGACCTATGCTGCTTCTCAGCTCGTCAATCTTGACTCGGATATTCTTCTCGGAAACCAAGCAGACCCAACCTTGGATATAATTCTATATAAAAGAGACAAAGACTTACTTATTTGTTGCTGTTATTTTTATTCTCTTTTGTAACACTTTAGAGAAAACAGTCAGAAGTCCTTAGTATGTGGAGGAATACACCACCAGTTTATTAGCATTTATTAGTTCGAGATCTCTAGAATTAGTGTGTGGGCATGCCCATTTCACTGTCAATATTAGAGTACGAGCCTGGGCTATCTAGAAGTATAAATAATTTGAGAGAGAGCTGGGCATTCAAGAACATAATTAAATTAATTAGAACTGGAAAAATAAAGGGCGTCCACGTAGACGTTATGAGGCCGCCGCTGATATCAGATAAGACTAAGTTCTCCGTGGATTTGATAAGGAGATTATATGAGGAACTTATTAAGGAGACCTCTCTGAGCGTGCATTTAATGACCCTTGAGCCCCTCAAGCTTGTAGAGGATATGAATAAGTTTATGTTAAGCAGTGATAGGTCAAATATAACTATCACAATTCAAGTTGAAGCCTTCAGCTCCGAGGAAGAGACAATAAAGGCCATTGAAACCATCAAAAGGTATGGCTATAGAGCCGGCATCGGCTTAAACCTCCCAACTCCTGAAGAGAAGCTCACCGAGAAAATTGCTGAGAAAGCCCATGTAATCTTAGTGATGAGCGTACCAATGGGTTTGGGTGGACAAAAGTATCATAGTGAAGCGACGGATAGGCTGAGAAGAATATCAAAAAGATTTACCAACAAAGTTATTGAGGTTGACGGGGGCATCAACCCAGAAACAATTGTGGAGGCCTTTAGAGCCGGAGCGAAGGTCGCTGTAGTCGGCTCCTACATAACTCTTAGCGATGATCCGGTGAGAGCATTATTAAAGGTATATGAGGTCTTGAAATCCTCAAAAAATGGCACATTCTAGGCTAATAGAGCAGACTAAAGGGCTCTTTCTTTCCAAAATTTCTAGGTCTCGTCTTTTTTTGGTGAGATTATCGAATCCTAGGGGCGCGCTTCATTTAAACGATCGTAAGAAGTTTTCCAGTCTCTCCAGTCTCATATTTGTCGCATTTAACGTTTTCTGTAGCTCGCTAATCTGGTTCCTTAGAGCGTTTATTTCGCTCTGTAGGCCCTCAATTCGATCCTCAATCTTCTTCAAATCATCGAGTGAGGCAACCTCGTACCCCTCGACAATACCCCTAATAACGACCTTATGAGAGCGTATTGGCTCCCTCTTCTCTTCGGCAACAACCATGAATATACTCCCCTAACCTCTATAGAGGAGAGGACTAGAACCGAATAAATGGATTTTGCAACAATTTTTGACTAAAATGATATTAAAGGGGATTCATTGTTGACATGATAATGAAATATAAATTGCATCAACTCTGACTATTTAACATAATAATATTGTCCAATCTTTTTCTGATATTTATCGAGCCTAGAATCCTCCTTATTCACCCTAGGTCTCTTTGTATCTGGGTCTCTCCTAAAAGTTACCTTCATCTCCTTAAGAAAGCTATTCATGCCATCTAGGAGAGTAGTTGGGGACCTAGCTAAGCCATAAACCCCGGGCTCGCCAGCGAATATCATCAGCCTATCCGCTATGAAGTCCATGGCGATTATATCGTGCTCGACGACGAAGGCCGTTACACATTTATCCTCGACAACCCTTCGTATGGTTTTCGCCATTGCCAGTCTCTCTTCAACATCAAGGTAGGCGCTCGGTTCATCAAGAAGGTATATGTCCGCATCATGAGATAGGCAGGCGGCTATCGCAACCTTCTGAAGCTCCCCACCACTTAGCTCCTTAACGTTCCTATCAAAGAGGGGGGCCAGGTTAAGCCGATTAATTATTTCAGTCTGATACCAGCTTGAGGCAAACTTATCTTTGGCAGCCAGCTTAAGGAGATCCTCAACCGTTCCCTCATACTCTGTTGAAATGTACTGAGGCTTATAGCTAACCCTGAGGATATCCTCCGTCGGCGATGAACCTTGATCAGGCTTCTCCAGCCCAGCCAGTATCTTTATAAATGTGGTCTTACCGATGCCGTTCGGCCCTAATATACCTATCACCTCGCCCAGCTTAGCTTCACCAGCCTCTATCTTAAGCTTAAAATCTCCGTAAGTCTTTGTCATCTCACTCCACTTCAGAATAGGCACATTAGTCAACGAGTCACTAATTGGCGGTTTAACATGGAATACTATTGGCTCCTTTCTGAAGCGCATATTCTCGTCCGGTATGAAGCCATCTAAGTAAATGTTTACTCCAACCCTGACCCCATGAACATGGGAGACTACTCCATAGATTCCAGGCTTACCATAGAAGATACATACCTGGTCGGAGAGGTAGTCTAGCACCGCTAGGTCGTGCTCCGCAACAATTATCATCTTATCCTCCTCCTTCAGGCTCCTAATCACCTTAGCGACCTCGAGCCTCTGCTTAATGTCCAGGTAGCTGGACGGCTCATCAAATAGGTAGACGTCAGCCTCCCGGCAAACAGCCGCTGCAATAGCAACCCTCTGGAGCTCCCCGCCACTTAACACATCTAAGGTTCTATCCCATATAACCTTAAGCTGAAGTCTCTCGGAAACCTCCCTGAGCTTACCTCTCTTGTCGATGCGCTCAAGGATCTCGCCAACCCTACCCTTCACGGCCCGCGGTATCCTATCAACATATTGGGGTTTATGGACGACCTTGAGTTCTCCCCCGCTCAGCTTATGAAAGTATTCTTGAAGTGTTGAGCCCCTAAAATACTGTATTATCTCGGGCCACTTTGGGGGGTTATCATATTTTTCAAGGTTAGGTTTTATCTCGCCAGAAAGTATTTTTATCGCAGTTGTCTTCCCTATGCCATTCTGTCCCAATAGACCCAAGACCACCCCGGGAGATGGAACCGGTAGGCGGAAGAGTTTAAAGGCGTTTGGCCCAAACCTGTGAACGCACTCTTCCCTCAGCTCTTCTGGGACATTAACTATAGAGACCGCTTTAAATGGACACTTTTTTACACATATGCCGCAACCCGTGCATAAAACCTCTGAAATTATTGGCTTATCATCCTCAAATTTTATAGCCTCAATTCTACTTCTAACCTGCGGGCAAAAACGATAACAGGCCCTATCACAGCGCTTAGGCTTGCACTTCTCAGTATCGATAACAGCTATCCTAATATGCCACTCCCCCTAAGAGAAATCTAAAGAAGAACAAAGTCTTAAATAAAAATCCTTTACCATCGGTTTTCTCCCTATTCTTTTCCTTCGGCGCAGGATCACCTCTTAGATGAGGACATAAGCAGTTATATAAGACTCTCAAGGGACCCTTAAAGACTCTATATTAATAAAATAATCTAATTTTTCAATAAAGGCGAAATTTTCATAAAAATGTATAGTTTATAAGATGGATTATGCGTATTTTTCTATTTGGAGGACAAGGATGCAAATTATACCCATAGTCTGGGATCTGATTAAGCAGTTTAAGCGGCAGTGTAGATTGATGGGTTGGTGGGCTTCTTTATATGAGGACATTATATATGCTGGTGGAGAATATCACAATTTCCTCTGCGCTAGGAAGGTTTATCCAAAAACTTTCAGGGCAATCTCTCTCAGCAACCTTTATCCGATACGTGAGAATGATATAATGTATAGGTTAGTGAATGTTTCTTACACAGCGTGGATTCTTCAGGAGAAGCCCTCAGGGGATATATTTGTAATGTTGGCTGAGAACCAGAATATGCGGAGGCACGTAGCCGTCTACGATTTAAGTGAAGCGTATTCTAAGAACCCTATATGCATGAAGTTGAACGAAACTGGAAGCATTGTTTTCCAGGAGTTTGAGAAGTTCTTAAGATATGAGTATCGCCTTAACTTAGTGAATAAATTGCCGCTTCCGCAGACTAAAAGAATCATAAAATAATCCTCTACTTTACAATATTTCTTATTTCGTTCTCAATGGTCCTTAAAACATCCTGGTAATGCGCCTGCCCATTCTCTATGGCATCTATGGTTTTCTCAAGGTTTCTGGTTAAATCCTCTGATACAAGCGAACCAAATTTTTCGACCAAGTAATTATATACGGTTCTACCAAGCCTTGTGCTGAACAAGACCCTTTTATTTTCAACTATATATCGTCTCTTTAAGAGTATATCAATTATCTTCGAGTATGTACTCGGTCTCCCAATGCCCCTCTCTTTCATGAGCGCTATCAGGTCCCCCTCACGGTAAGGTCTGACTGTTGACTCTCGCCTAATCCTCAACCTCACAATCTTATACTCTCCCTCATGAACCTCATCATCAACCCTGACAACAGGATTAATTGCCAAGAATCCCTGCTCAAGAACCTTCACAACTCTACTCTGCCTAGTCTCCGCGCCATCAACCCTCAGCGTAAACTCTTGGACTAAAACCTTTGCCTCACTCATCTGGCTGGCAATAAATCTCCTAAATATCATGTCATATAGCTTTAGGTGATCGGCGCTAAGCTTCTGGGGTACCCTCAGAACCCCCGATGACAAATAGAAGCGTAGTTGCTTGAGATTTAGGGGCTTGGTCGGCCTTATACATTCATGTGCGCCCTCACTTCTATACTCCCTCGGCTTAAATAGGCCTGGGTGGTTCTCCTCGATGTATCGGCGCGCAATGTCTATGCCCGTTGTCGATACGGTTGTTGCGTCTGTTCTATGATATGTTATTAGACCCGACTCGAAAAGTCTCTGAGCTAACCCCATAGTGTATCCAACGGTGAAGCCGAGCTTTTGGGTTGCGTCCTTAAGCATGCTATCGGTTGTATATGGTGGTTGTGGGTAAATCTTGTCTTCGCGGAAGGATATATCCTCAATTCTCGCTCTAAGCTCGCCCTCCTTAAACTTCCTCTTAAGTTCTCCCGCGTCCGGCGGGTTCACAACTCTTGATGTAATACCATTTTCCAGCAGGATCTCGGCTACCGGGATCTTGTTCTTTAGCTCCTCGGCACGCTTTATAACCCAGCCTAGAACCGGAGTCTGCACCCTGCCAGCTGATAATGTCATTATCTTGAACCTCTCCCATAGCTTTCTACTGAGCTCGAAGCCAACCCATCTATCCTCAACCCTCCTAACAACTTGCGCCTGAACATAGGGTAGCCTTATGCTCCTAGGCTCGGATATGGCCTTTCTAAGGGCTCTGCGCGTCACCTCATGGAACTCAAGCCTCTCGACATTTCTGCAGTAGGGTTTGGCCATCACATATATATCATAGCCTATCTTCTCGCCCTCAGCGTCCGGATCGGTTGCGATGAAGACTTTATTTACTTCCATAGCGAGCTTCTGAATTAGCTCAACGACTTTTCTCTTCGAGAATATGTCCTTTGAACCACAGGATGGGCACTCATCCCTATCAGTGAATTGCTCGCCGCAACTATTGCACCTTCTTACATCAGTGTAGACTGGAATATAGAAGCCATCCTCTTTTAAGATGCCATGGAAACCGCCCTCGATTGTGAGATCGAAGATGTGCCCGCCTGAGGCAACAACATTTAATATCATTTGGCCGCTTGCGACCTCGTAGACAGTAAAGTCATTTACAGTTCTCTTAGCTGGTCTGCCAAAGAAGTATGCTATTGTCCTAGCCTTCGTCGGCGACTCGACAATTATCAAGGCGGATCTAATAATGTCCACGGTATCTATTGAGAACTCACCCCTCCGTATCTTCCCAATTATTTCCCTATCGCCATCTACATGCTTAAACTCTTCAATAGCCCTTTCAAGAGAGTATTCCTCAAACTCCTCCTCAGTGGCCAGCTGAATCCTCTTACTCAGCCCATAGAAGGCTTTCTCATCATCAACTATGAGTATAGATACTCCACGGCTTATCCCCATGGCGTAGAATCTTGATGACCTGCCTGAAGCCTGTATATAGCCGTCGACATCAGGCATAACTAAAACATATTCATTATCCTCTATCTTCACGTCAACATCAAGTCTCTCGGTAATCCTCCTCAGATCTATGTCCTCCATTATCTTGACTAGGAGCTTTCTGGCTTCCTTGACGATCCTTTGAACATACCCCGCAAAGCCATCCAGCTCGATGCCCTTTTCGTCAGCCTCCCTAATCCTCTCAATTATATCCTTTGTTACTGGAACTACCTTTGTGAGGGCAGCTATTACTGGGGCAGCTTCTTTGCTAAACTTCTCCTCAAAGAATGGTGAGAGGGCCTTAAGCAGCGTTAGAATCTTTTGTGGGCTGTTCTCATTAACGCTAATTCTGATCTCCCTCCTAGGAACCCCGGCGAAGACAACATACCTTATTGTTTCTGGAAGGTCGAGGCCCCTGGCCAATGGGCTCCTATTACTTGCAACCCCGACGAGGGCGGCATATTCACCACCTACAAACTTCTCAAGCAGCCTCGGTCTCATTCGCTCATATACAAAGGCGCTTATCCCAGCCTCCTTAAGGGCGTGTGCGATCTCCTTAGCATACTCTAAGCCCTTAACTTGTGGAACAAAGACTAAGCAACCAGATCCATGCCTTTTAACTATTTCAATAGTCTCCGCTGTGATGTCTCCTCTGGATTTAATATAGAGGTTGGCTATGTTTCTGACAAATTCTGGGCTGAAGCCTGGCTCAAAACCAAAGAGTCTTCTGAAAATCTTTATTCTCTTTGTTCTCTTTCCCCTTAATGTGGCTCCCGAGACAATTAAAATTCTCCCGGGGTTCGCCCGCTTTGATGCTGTGACAGTAACCCTTATGGGTTCCTTTTTCTCTTCCTCTTTTAGGGCTCTCTCAATATCTTCGGCACTAAAACCCATAAGAAGAACAGCTTTATCAATATTCTTCGGGGATTTAAGGAAGGAGTCTACGTCGTCAACAAATATGAAGTCAAAGTCTACGTCTTTAATAAGCTCAAACCTATTGTATAGGAACTTATCAGTTGTGATTAGCATGGAGAAATTCTGTTCTCTGATTCTATTTAATGTCTCCTCCATCTCCTTCTTCCGCATTCCAGAGTAATAGCCTATAATCGTGGGAGTTGGCTCCCCCCTCGCAGCCATCTTCTCAATGAAAAGGCTAGCTCTATCAAGCAAGTGCTTAACTAGAAGACTTGTCGGCACTATAATATAGCTCTTCTTTCCCTTACGGGCTAAATATAAGGCCATTATAAGCCCGAAATGCGTTTTCCCGATACCTGTAGGCGCAACTATAGAGAAGCTCCTGCCCATCAGGACACGCTTAGCCCAGACTTCCTGAAGAGCCCATGGCCTAGACCCAATAAGCGAACTAAAGAACTTAGAAAAGCTCTTGAGCTCAAACTCGACCTCTAAAACCTTTACGTATTCGCCAATATGACCCCTCTTAACGAGCTCTAGATAGACTTGCTCTTTATCAGCCACCTCTACTGGTAGACACTGTTTGCAAACACTAGTGCTCAGTAGCTCTCTGTCACTAATTTCTCCCCCACAGTTTGGACACATGCCACGATATATTGCCCTTAAACCTTCAAGTAAAGTCTTACTCATCTACAACACTGCTTTTATTTTTGCCATTATGCATAAACATGTTATTTTTATATCTGAAAGATATTTAAGGAGATGGAAGATAAAAATTTTTACAGTCGATTATCTTGGAGATACATCATGGCTGGCTCTGGAACCCTTATACCATATATAAAGGGCGGTAAACCAGATCAACCAGTAGTAATTGTAGATAGTAGGGAGGCTAGTGCGGCACCGAAGATAGTTGAGGGCCTCAAGGAGCTCGGCGCGATAATAAGAGTTGAGACCCTTGATAAAGGGGATTATGTGATCTCCAATGGATGCGCGTTTGAGCGGAAAACAGTACAAGATTTCGTTAACACGCTTACACGCCGGGACCTATTTGAGCAGATTTTCCTCCTGAAGGAGGCCTATGAGAAGCCGTTCCTGCTGATTGAAGGCTACCTTCCATTGATTTATAAGTTTAGTAAAATAAGTCCATCGTCTGTATGGGGCGCAATATTCGCCTTGGCAAAGAATGGTATAGGCGTAATTAACACGATCAATCATAGGGAGACAGCCCTCCTGCTTTACACTTCTGCTAAGCAGGAGCAGTTTGAGGAGAAGAGGGAGCCGGCTGTCCACCCGGTTAAGAAGCTGGAGTCTGTCTTTGATGCGCAAATCTTCTTCTTGGCAAGTCTGCCAAACATTGGGAGGGAGAGGGCTATAAGTTTGCTTAAAGTCTATAAGACGCCGTTTAACGCCTTAGCGAACGTTGAAAGGTGGCCTAAGGATGTTTATGGGCTTGGCCAGAAAATATCTGAGAAGATTAAGGAGGTTCTGTATACAACATACGCTGGGAAAGAAGAGAATAGTAATACAAAGGATAGTAAAAAAATTGTTGACTTTATTAGCCCTTAACAACTGCTAATGAGACTAGTCTAGCGACATACATTGCTATACCAACAGCGTTGCTCACTTCGGCAACCTTATCAACATTCTTATAAGCTGGGTCAGCCTCCTCAGCTAAGACGGCCATGCTAGCCGCCCTGACGACTATGCCCCTACTCTCAAGCATCCTCTTTATCTCGCCCCCAGTAAAGCGCTTTGTGGCGGCTGCGCGGCTGAGCATTCTACCAGCACCATGGGCCGTTGAACCAAATGTTATCTCCATGGCTCTTGGGGTGCCCACTAGAACCCAGGAGCTCGTTCCCATCGAGCCCGGTATTATAACTGGCTGGCCGAGGCTCCTATAATCTGCTGGGACATCCCTGTGGCCCGGCGGGAAGGCTCTCGTCGCACCTTTCCTGTGAACCCAGACCTTAATAGTCTTACCGTCAACGGTGTGCTCCTCAATCTTAGCGATGTTATGCGCCACGTCATATAATAGGCGTAGGCCAATCTTATCCGCGGGGGTCTTAAAGACCTGCTCAAAGCTCTGCCTAACCCAGTGGGTTATCATCTGCCTATTTGCGAAGGCGTAGTTTACTGCGCATGCCATAGCCTCATAGTAATCTTGGGCCTCCCGGCTTGTGCCAGGAGCGCATGCGAGCTCCCTATCTGGCAGCTCTATATGATATTTATGCACGGCCCTCTCCATAATCCTCAGGTAGTCCGAGCATATCTGATGCCCATATCCACGCGAGCCACAATGAATCATCACGGTAACTTGGCCTTCATGAGTTATGCCGAAAGCCTTTGCAATCCCCTCATTAAATATTCTGTCAACCTTCTGTATCTCTAAGAAGTGGTTTCCTGAGCCAAGCGTTCCTAGCTCCGGCGCACCTCTCTTTTTAGCTGTGCTTGAGACTTTGTCTGGGTTAGCGCCCGGCATGCACCCACGCTCCTCACAGTGCTCAATATCTTCCCGCCAGCCATAACCTTTATCTACTAGGTATGGAACCCCCTCCCTCACTATTCTATCAAGCTCATTCATAGAGACTGAGAAGTCCTTCCTATGGCTGCCTAGGCCGCATGGAACGTTGTGGAATATTGCTGTGGCCAGCTCATTCAACTTAGGCCTGACATCTTTTTCCGAAAAGTTTGTTACTAGAAGTCTCACACCACAGTTTATATCGTAGCCTACCCCGCCCGGGCTTATCACACCCTCTTCATAATCTGTCGCCGCCACGCCACCGATAGGAAAGCCATAACCCTCGTGACCGTCCGGCAAAGTTATAGAATACTTGTATATGCCCGGCAGATGAGCTACATTGGCACACTGCTCAAGGGTCCTATCGGTCTTCATCTTCTCAAGCAGATCATCATCTGCGAAGATGACGCCTGGAACACGCATGCCAGGCTTATATTTCGGTATACGCCAAGTGTACTTATCAATCCTCTCGAGCGGAACTACCATCACAATACACCATACTTAGATAATTAAGAGGTAAATGGCCTAAATATAAACTATTAGATTGTTGGAAATAAAAGTTGCTGTTTCAGGGTCCGCGCAGGTTTTTTATATTAAGAGGATAGCCTTAACTAGTTTTATGAAGGGATTACGTTTTGGTGATGGTGTTGGATTTAATGGCTGTTGAGGTGGTTGCGCCGGCAACATCCGCGAACCTGGGCGCCGGATTCGATGTGTTCGGCGTTGCCTTAGATGTACTGTTCGATAGGGTTATCGTCAAGAGAAGTGAGGATAAGGCCATTAAGATAGAGGTTTATGGGGAGGGCTCAGGGGAGATACCGACCGAACCTGATAAGAACACCGCTGGAGTAGTTGCCATGGAGATGCTAAAAAAGGCTGGAGAGAGGTGCGGCCTAATGATAAGAGTTTACAAGGGTATAAGGCCCGGAAGCGGATTGGGCAGTAGCGCCGCAAGCGCCGCCGCGACAGCGGTAGCCATAAATGATCTTTTAAGCCTTAATTTAACGCTAACTCAGTTGATAGAGGCGGCGGCAATGGGCGAGATCGCCTCGGCCGGATCACCACATGCAGATAACGTCTCAGCCGCGATTCTAGGGGACCTCACGTTGATAGTCGCTAGGGAGCCCCTTGAGGTCTTAAGGCTAAAGCTTCCATCGAATGCCGAGTTCGCGGTAGTGATGCCAGAGATAAAAGTTGACACTAGGCTGGCGAGATCCGTCCTACCAAGGCAGGTTAGTCTCTCAAGCATGGTCCATAATATCGGTCGGGCTGCAACCTTCGTCGCCGGAATAGCACTAAATAGCGTCGAAGTTATGGGTAAGGGGATGATGGACGCTGTTATTGAGCCCGCAAGGGCGCATCTAATACCGGGATTAAATCGCGTTAAGGAGGCTGCCTTAAAGGCTGGGGCTGCTGGGGTCTCTATAAGCGGGGCTGGCCCATCAATAATAGCCTTGGTAAATTCTGAGAAAACAAGCACTAAGGAAGTCGCATTGGCGATGAAGGATGCGTTTGGGGAGGTGGGCATAAGGAGCAGGCCGCTATGCGCCAAACCTGGGGGCGGAGCACGTATAGTAAGAAGAGGGTGACTAGAGAACTTTTTTATAAATAAATGCTTTTTCGCCAACATTGGCGCCAAAAAAGGTGGAAGCATTACCTTGGTTAACTGAGATTTCTAGGAGACCGCAACTGCCAATTATCGCCAGCGGAGCATTAACTTCCACTTCACTATAGGCCCTACATAGCTTAAGTGCCAGCTTCTCTCTCCCAATTTTAACGGTTAAATAATCACCCTCCTCGATTCCTGCGGACTTTAGATCATTATATTCTATGTTGGTGATGAGGTTTCCAAAGTCGTCTACGTGAATTATTTCTCCCTCAATGGAGCCGTTTGAGATGCTGGGCTTGGCGAAGCTTGGGACAACTGGATCAAAGATCTCCGGCCCCATCTCGGATGGGGGAACCCCAATAGCCAGATAGGCTGCAACGGGGCTGAAAATATCCCTCCCGTGAAACGTTCTTGAAACTTCTCTAAACATATACTTCTGGTTTTTTATGACGTAAATATGCTTAATTCCATCCCTCTGAGCCGAGGGGATCAAGATGCCATTATCGGGGCCAACGTAAAGGAAGTTTTTGGTCTCAATTATTATTGGGCGCCTTCCAGTGCCGACCTCTGGATCTATTACAGCCACATGTATAGATCCTCTAGGGAAGAACCTCGCTGCCCGAAATAAGAGGAAGGCACCCATTCTAATATCGAACTTTCTAACCTCATGGCTTATGTCTACTATACATGCCTCTGTACATATTGAGAGTATAACGGCCTTCATCTCAGCAACATAAGAATCCCTTAAACCAAAATCTGTGGTTAATGTGATTATCTTGCGTCGCATCCAGCATCGCCCAGAAATAAATTCATTTAACTCCTAAAGAAATAGTCTTAGCTGGTTGCTTTTAGGTTGAGATGATATGGGGAGAATAAGAATTAAGGATCTAGGTGAAAGATGGGTTATAAATTTACTCACTAAGACCTTCAACTCCATGCCAGATATACCAATACCCTTTGGAGATGACGTTACGGCAATTCCAGCTGGCGGGGAAGATCTAGTCGTCTTAAAAACAGACATGCTTGTTGGCAAGACTGATGTTCCCCCGGGCATGAGCCTAAGGCAGGCTGCGAGAAAGGCAATTGTTATGAGCGTGAGCGACTTCGCAGCTAAGGGTGTCAGGCCAATAGCCGCGCTTATATCCATAGGCCTGCCGGCAGACCTGACGGAGGAAGATGTGATGGAGATAGCGTTCGGTTTGAATGAGGGCACCAGAGAATACGGGGTCTACATTATAGGCGGAGACACAAATGAGTCCACCGACTTAACAATATGCTGTATGCTCGTTGGTTACTGTGGCAGGGAAAGGATCATTAGACGGAGCGGAGCGAGGCCAGGAGATATAGTTGCCGTAACGGGGCTCTTCGGAAAGACCGCAGCTGGGCTTAAGATTCTGCTTGAGGGGCTGAGCACACCAGAGCATATTAGAAGACCTCTGGTGGAGTCTGTTTTAATGCCAAGAGCTAGACTTAAAGAAGGCCTATTACTAGCGGATCTGGGGGCGCCAACGGCGTCAATAGATTCGAGTGATGGCTTGGCATGGAGTCTCCATGAACTCTCAGAGGCTAGTGGTGTAGGCTTCATAATAAATAATATTCCAGTAGCCCCTGAAACGGAGGATTTCGCTAAAATATATGGCCTTGACCCACTCGATTTATGCCTATATGGCGGGGAAGAGTATGAACTGGTTGTAACAATCAGACCAGAAAAGTGGGATGAAGTGAAAAGGGCCCTTAATAGCGCTGGAGTACAATTAATGGAAGTGGGGAGAACCATAAGCGAAAAGAAAGTTGAAGCACACGTCAATGGAAAAAGGATACCTATAGAGAGGAGAGGATGGGAACACTTTAAGGGAAGAAAGCAATCAACAGCAAAATTGACATTTCACTAAAAGTGACTTGAGTGACAATTAAACCTTTTTTCCCATCCCAAGAGACAATTAAAGCTTCTTAAGAAGAAAATTATTATGTTTAGAGTAACGTGATTAATAAGGTTTTAATTGCCCGAGAAGCTTATATAATAATGGAGAAATCAGGGGGCAAGCAGATCAGGGAATGGAGGTTGGGCTTGAGGGGAGAATGAGGCTGAGCAGCGCATTCACCCTCACCCTACCTAGGGGTGGCGTCTATGCGGAGGCGATTAGCTCTAATAGTCACGTTAAGCTTTCTAAGTTCGCTAGCGATGGGTCTGCTTGGCCCAATTTATCCACTATTTGTTCTCAACCGTTTTTCTGTCACGGTAATTGATATTGGTTTTATTCTAACAGTTTTTGGTTTTTCATCAGCATTCTTCAGGATAATAGCTGGTAGAATGGTGGATATTTATGGCAAAGAAAAAATCTTCTTAATTGGCACTCTATTCGGCGCGGCATGCTCATTAACTTACATCTTCGTCTCAAATGTAATCCAACTATATTTACTTGAGTTTATCTCCGGAATTTCATGCGCCCTCGAAGATCCAGCAAGGTTGGCAATGATTGCTGAGATGGGCGGAAGAAAGAGAAAAGGCCTATTGTTTGGCATATCTGAGTCTGCCTACGAGATAGCTGGTTCGCTAGCAGCACTAATCGCCGCGATAATGGTCAGCAATTTTGGTTTCGAATCGCTCTTCGTTGCCTGCTCTGGCTGCCAAATAATGAGCGGACTCGTAATCCTCAGCGTGTCATCAAAGAGGTTTTATGGGAGAAAATAAGTAAACAATATTGTATGTATAGAAAGAAAAGAGAGGATATAGTCTACTGGCTTGGAGACTCCTTATACCTAAATATAACTAACCAATGTTCCAATAAATGTTACTTTTGCTTCAGACACTTCTGGGATGGGATATCGGGCTTCAGACTAAAGCTCAGCCGCGAACCAACTGCTGAAGAAATCATTGAAGAATTAAAAGAGCATATTTCAAGAAGAAGATGGAATGAGATAGTTTTCTGCGGTTTCGGGGAACCGACGTCTAGGCTCGATTGCCTCTTAAAAGTCACTAAATGGATTAAGAAGTACCATCCTTTCCTTAAAGTTAGGCTAAACACTAATGGGCAGGCGCCCCTGCTTAACCCGGGTAGAGACGTCGTGGCTGAGCTGAAGAGCGCTGGTGTTGATGTTGTTAGCGTTAGCTTAAACGGACATGACGAAGAAACATACAACAGAGTTTGTAGACCTGAATTTAAAGAGGCTTATAAAAGCATAATAAATTTCATTCAAGCCTTAAAGAACGCTAATATAGATGTTGAGATAACTGCATTGAACCTACCTGAGATAGATATCTCCAAGATTCGGAATTTTGCGGAAAGGATAAATACTAAATTTAGGCTAAGGGAGCCTCTACCATTAGTTTACTAGAGATTTAACGTGACGTAAGTATATTTTATTGCCCGTAATATATTAGCTTCTCCCTCTCAAGCTTCTTCAGGAGATTATCGACAGCCCTGTATACGTCTTCTTCTTTCTTTGCACCAGTGCAAACCAGCTTCCCACTGGCAAATAAGAGTATGACGACCTTTGGATCTTCCATTCGATAAATCAGGCCCGGGAATTGCTCTGGCTCGTACATCGTCCTACCGAGGGTGTATGCCGCTCTCTCTAAATCGATGGTTCCGCCGAGATTTGCTGAAGCTACGATGTTCTGTATTTTTAGTTCAGGCTTACTTACTATTACTATACCGCTTCTTTTGAGCTCCTTTATTACCCTCATGACTGCCCTACGAGCTTCCCTCTCGGATTTTGCGCCAGTGCAAACCATTTTGCCAGAACCGAATATTAGCGTTGCAGTTTTCGGTCTCTTTAGCCTAAAAACGAGTCCGGGGAACTGCTCTGGGCGATACTCTACACCTGGATAACCCTTAACAACAGCATTTAAATCTATCTTCTGATTCAATACTGCAGAGGCCACAACATTCTCTATTTTAACCCTAACTTGAGGCTGCTGTGCTTGTGACATATAAATTTTTCCCCAAAATATATGCTTTATAAAGAGTCATTTATATTTATTTCCATTTTTATGAAGATACTCGTCTATTTAGACGAAAGCGGATGTATGGAATCAATATTTCCGTCACATTAAACAATATTATGATTAAAAGTAGAAATTGGGACCAAGAGAAGGTTAATGCGCCTTGACGTATACTGCCATACACTAGGCAATCAATTCTATAGGTCATAAAGCCTATTGTTAAAAAAACATTTTTGCTTCCATATTTCTCGGCGTTTAACCGATACTCTTCAAGCATACCCAAACTATATATCCCCCACCCCCATAAACTAAAGAATAAAAGATATAAGAGCAACAAATTTATTACAAGGATATATATAATGCGTGCACCGCTCCATAATACCTTCTTTTGAGCATCCTTTTTTTCTTCGTCACCAGATAAGAGCATTAGAGCTATAAGAATAATTATTATGGAAATAATGATGATAATTTCTTTTCTGGCAATGCTCTCTTTTAAGAGTAATGGTAAATACAGGTTGCCGATATAAGGGATTCTCATAATTACTCTACCGATGAGTAGAGATGCATCCCACGGGGAGAACTGATCTAATCCAACGCTAACGGCATCTCCAACGGTGGCAATCTTATAATTGCCGCTCTCATCAACAAATATATTTACAATCCTATGAACTATTGGCGCTTTAAGACGGGCATGCGGATCCATAAACACCACAATATCTCCAATTTTTAATTGGGCTGGTGTGGCTCTCTGAATAACTATAAAGTCCCCAATATTAAGGGTTGGATACATGCTTCCAGAGGAGACCACAAAGAAGGGGTTTTCCACACCTAGGAGTGTGCGTATGAGCATTAAAAGACTAAAGGCTAGCACGAAAGAAAAGATAACTTGTAGAATTACTCTGATAAATCTAGAACGGTAAATTTCCTTAAGGGCAGTCATTCCTCGCCCCTCAATCCTGAATTAGGGCGAGCTTTTAAGGGCTTTTCTTGCAAAGGTTATGTAACCTGTATGTCCAGTCATCAACGTCTCTGGCCGCGTCTTACCCTTTTTAACACGCATTCTTCTAATAAGACACTCTATGGTCTCTATATACGCAAAGCCATAAGCCCTCAGCTCCTCAACAGTCTTAACAACCTGATCGATTGTTGGGCTGAATGACACAAACGAACCACTACCCTTAAGCGCCTCATAGGCATGCGGCACCACAAGCCAAGGTGCCGCCATGTCAAGGATGACAGCATCTACATTTCTTTCATCAATTCCCTGAGTTATATCCTTGATTTTTAGCTCAACATATTCAAGCACACCAGCCCTCTCAAGATTCTTACGCGCGATCTCAAGGAACCCCTCTCTAACCTCATAGCTATATACCTTCCCATCTGGTCTGACATAGCTAGCCAATGCTGTTGTAAGCGCCCCGACACCAGTTCCAGCTTCCACGATTCTGCCTCCGGGCTGTATATTGCCATTTAATATTATTAGTGCAATATCCTTAGGATATATTATCTGCGTCCCCCTCGAGCTCTTATATATATAGTCTCTTATGTAGGGCTTAAATGCAATAAACTCTACGCCCATACTGCTCTTAACTCTTACACCAAACTCCCGACCAATGAAATCATCAACCCTGACGAAACCCTTATGCGTGTGAAAAACCTTGCCCCTCTCAGCCCTAACTAAATAAGTTCTCTTATCGTCCAAGTACAATAGAACATAGTCACCTTCCTTAATCCCATTAATCAAAGTGCCCTCACACCTAAAACCATTTAACTAACGCGTAAATATCTACTTTTTTGGATTCAAAAAATTATGCGAACAAGCGTAAAGGTTAAGTAAAGTTTAGAGAGCAAAAAATGATGAATATAGCCCCGGTAGCTTAGTGGTTATAGCAGCGGCCTTGTAAGCCGCGGGTCGCGGGTTCAAATCCCGCCCGGGGCTCCAAGAAAAATTCTGCTTTCCTAAAACGGAGCTTAAAACGGGCTCTCCTTGGAAAGCAGAGATTTGCGGGGTTGGACTGTCCCAGCAGGATGTGCTTAAGGTATGCGTTTATTCTCATACTGGCTTGCAGAGCCTTAGCCTTTAATAACTAGTAGATTTCCCGCTTGAGGGTTAAACCAGCCATGCCGGGCTTATGCGTGAGACCGCTTCCCTCGGGGAAAATTCCCCAGCACTTTATGGCCTCCCCCAAAGCTAGGGTCATAGGCTCTGTCTTAAGGTCTCGGGGAACCCTCATCGGTAATGTGTCCAATCTCTAAATCTTGGTTTTGTATGAGTAAGTCTGAGCCTGGGGCGTTATAGCGGAAATCAGTCTTTACATCTATTAACACTGGTCTATCGGAGCCCATAGCCTCATTAAAAGCCGCTTTTACTTCATCAACTGTTTCCGCGCTTATACTTTTACCCCCAATAGCCTCAAAGATTCTGGCAAAATCTATTTTTTGGAGATCTACGGCTATAAATCGATCTCCAAATAACTTTTTCTGAAGCTGCCATATCTGACCATATTTACTATCGTTAAAGACCACTATGGCGACATTAATGTTGTTTTCGACTAGGGTTGGGAGATCTGAATATGACATTAAAAGGCCCCCATCACCAATCACTGCAAAAACCTTCTTCTCGGGATATACAATTTTGGTAGCGATCGATGCGGGTAATGCAAACCCCATAGATTCATATCCGCCTGGGCTCAATACGCCGCGGACGCATGGGCTCTTATATACGTCCCTTACCCAAAAAGTACTTAACCCACAATCAAGTACTAAAATGGAGTCCTCACCTAAGGTTGAATTTAAAATCTCGGCTACAACGCCAGGATGTAGGGGACTACTATTTTTGTGCGTCTCAATTTCCCGCTCTATTTCTTCAGCGACTTGCCGTTTTATCTCCATTATCTCCTTTAAGAAGATGATATCAGGTTCTCTGGAAGGAAAAGATTTTCAATCTATCGACCAAAGCTGAAATGGTCTCTTTTATATCCCCAACAATAATCTTGTTGACTGCGGCTGGGGCAGCTCTCCCCTCTACATCAATATGTATGCAGCCTAAAGGCTTCCCCGCACCCAAGCCTTATGCCCACACTTAATATTAGGTCAGACGCCTTTAACGCGTGAAAGGCCGCGGGATGGGAGAAGCCGCCTACAAAACCAGCATACAATGGGTGGTCATAAGGAACAACAACGTCATTCCCATCTCTCCTACCATGTACTATTAGGGGGCGTGCAAAACCTCACATAATTCTAAAAGTTTCTCCTCACATAGGTATCTCGAGACGTTTTTTCCAGCATATATAATAGGCCTTTTAGCGGTTAATAGCCTATTGATAGTTTCATCGTCAATTTCGCCAATCTTATATGATCTACTAGGTTTCAATATGCCCCCTATAGGAGATTCGCTCTCAGAATTCATGACGTCTATTGGTATGCTTACATGAACCGGGCCCCTACGTCCCTCCCTTGAAACTTCATATGCTTTTACTAATGTTGGCGCGATATCGTCAACACATTTCACCCTAACAGACCATTTTGTTATTGGCGTAAAGATGCGAGCTAAAAAATCGTCTAAATCTACTCCATGAAGTGGCTCCTTATATGGATGAAGGGGTACATCACCGCTTATGTGGATAAGCGGTGAGGCTGCTGTGTAGGACTGTGCTACGGCAGTAACACAGTTTTTGCGCCGGGACCAGCAATAGTTAAAACAATGCCGGGCTCGCCAGTTAACCTGCCATAGACGTCGGCAGCCACCCCAGCGTTGGCTTCATGTTTCATGAGGATGTGCTTAATACTTTTTTTCTGAACAGAGGGCCCGGTAAACATCAAGACAATGCACTCCCGGCAGCCCAAAAATAAGCCCGGAGCCGATCTCCATAAGAGTCTTTACGATGATGTCGCCGCCTCTCATAAAACTCCTCCAATAGCATCCCAAGTCAGATTACTAGAACCATAAAATATTTTAGTCTTTCCTTTTAGGCATATCTCGGCATCTCTATTAGTTCTATATATGTCTTCTTAAGGGGCTGGCGTTAATGCTTAAGTTTATGTGCTTATTTGTATGTTTTAGGTGTCGCTCTTGTCTGGGGGTGAGTGGGAAAAACTCATCGAGAACTTAATTGCGTCCGGTATACTTAGGTCTCCTAGGGTTATTAGGGCTATGAGACTTGTGCCCAGGAGTCTTTTCCTACCGGAGGATCAGAAGCTATATGCTGCGGTTGATACTCCGCTTCCGATAGGTTATGGGCAGACTGTTTCCGCGCCACAGGGCTAATTCTTGCGATTAGCCCGGCGAGACATGGTATCCATAATGAATGAGGCCCTTGAGTTAGATGTGGGGCACAGGGTTCTTGAGGTCGGCTCCGGATCCGGCTGGCATGCCTCAACGGTAGCTGAGATAGTTGCTCCGAGCGACGCCCCGAGGGGGAAGTGGGGTCACGTGTATACCGTAGAGATCATACCGGAACTGGCCGAGTTTGCCAGGAAAAATATTGAGGAGGCTGGTTATGGTGATAGAATTACTGTCATATGTGGTGATGGATCTCTTGGCTATCCGAATGAGGCGCCATACGATAGGATACTTGTAACGGCCGCGGCCCCAAACATACCAGCCCCATTAAAGGAGCAACTTAGACCGGGTGGAATCATGGTTATACCGGTAGGCGAGGTGGGGTTTTATCAGACGCTGATACGCGTCAGGAAATTGGAGAATTGCAGGATTATTGAGGAGAACCTTGGTGGGGTAGCGTTCGTGCCGCTTCTAGGCAGATATGGGCACAGGATTAGGCGCGGCTGAGCGCTCCTTTGCCAGCGATTATCGTGGGCATAATCTCGCTGTACTTTATAGTGTGGCCAGAAGGGTATAGATAAGTGATGTATATGGACTATAAGCTACGGAAAGTTATATTTCCCAATTCTTGTGAAACTATAATGTAGAGTAAAGGGGCTGGAGATTTGCCCGAAGAAATATGGTTTTACCTGACCATCGTGTTAGGGGCCACTACGGTAGCATTAGTGGTACTATTTCTGATAGAGAAGGAGAGAAGAAGGTACCTGAAAGATGAAACGAAGCCGGTGAAGGGTGATGTAACGGTAGAGAAGCTTTTACCCACCGGCAGGTCTGTTTCTGATGAGTTCGTCAGAGAGGTTAAGGGTAAGCTAAGGATACTCGATGTCGAAAGAGAGATTCTGAGCTACGCTATAAGGAGACTTTATGAGGCCCAGGCGGAGGGGAGGATAACTTCTGAGGAGAGGGACGCATTAGCCAAAAAATACAGGGAGGATTTGGAGAGGGTCAAGGAAGAGATAGCGCGCGGCGAGACAATAATGGCGCTCAATGAGCTGGAGAGGATGAGAGAGGAGTTCATTAAAATGTTCTCTGAGAGACTTGAGATAATTGATAAGAGAATTGAGGAACTTAAAGCCGTAATTAGCCCAAGGCCCACGGAACAGACCGTTAAACCGTTGGGGGAGGAGGTTAAGGTAGAAGAAGCCAGAGAGCAAGCACCTATGCAAGAGGAGAGGGTTGAGAGGCCAGCTGTACAGAAGAGGCGGAAGGAGGCTGTTAAGCCAAAGGCCGCTGAGGGAGGTGAGGTTGGGGAGGAAGCCGAGAGGCCATCTGAGGGAGGCGAGGCTGACAAAAGTATTGAGAAGATAGTGGCTGAGATAGAGAAGGTTCTTAGTAGACTGAGTCAGATAGAGACCGAGGAGTAGTGTAGGCTTGGATTGGGTTGAGGATGCTAAGAGGAGGGCTGCCTTAGAGGCTGTTAAGTGCGTTAGAGATGGCTTTGTTGTAGGCCTCGGCTCCGGCTCAACGGCCGCCTACGCCATAGAGGAGATTGGGCGCAGGGTTAAGGAGGAGGGCCTACATCTTCTAGGAATACCAACATCATACCAATCATTCCTACTGGCAGTTAAGTGCGGCATACCCGTAACGACCTTACATGAGCACCCAGTAATAGATCTAACAATTGATGGTGCCGACCAAATAGATCCGGTGTTAAATTTGATAAAGGGTATGGGCGGGGCGTTGACTAGGGAGAAGATTGTTGCAGCCTCGTCTAAGCGGCTGATAATAGTTGCGGACGAGAGGAAGTTAACGGATAAGCTGGGTAGAGGTCAGACCGTGCCGGTCGAGGTATTACCATTTGGTGTGCCCCTTGTATCTAAGAGGATAAGGGAGATTGGAGGAAAAACAATTCTACGTGAGGTGGGAAAAGGCGTGCCGTATGTGACTGATAATGGAAACTTCATATTGGATGTCGACTTCGGGGTTATTGAGAACCCCTATAAATTAAATGAGATATTGAAGATGATCCCTGGCGTTGTTGAAACGGGCTTATTCTTGGATATGGCGCATACGGCGTACGTAGGCACGAGGACAAACGTGAGAAAAATAGATAGGGCAAGCAGCTAAGACCGCACTGCCTTCAGCCCTTTATAGCCGTTTTACTTAAGTATGAGATATTAAGATTATTTCTGCTAGTGGGGGTGCATCAAACTCGGAAGGGTCCTAGTCACCGCTGCTTGGCCATACATTAACCATATACCTCACCTAGGAAATCTGCTGCCCATTCTCTCAGCGGATGTTGTCGCCCGCTATTATAGGCTTAGGGGTGAGGAGGTTCTCTTTGTAAGCGGCTCTGATGAACACGGCACGCCGATAGAGGTTGAGGCAATAAGACAGAATATATCGCCCAAGGAATTAACTGATAGAAACCACGAGATAGTCACGCGGCTCTTTGGGAATTGGGCGATATCCTTCGATAACTACACTAGGACTGAGAGCGAGGTTCATAGGGAGTTTGTTAGGAGCGTCATGCTTAAGATAGAGGAGAATGGCTACGTATTCGTCAGGGAGGATGAGCTACCATACTGCGAGAAGTGCCAGCGCTTTCTGCCAGATAGATTCGTTGAGGGATTATGCCCATACTGCGGGTACGAGAGAGCACGTGGAGACCAGTGCGAGCAGTGTGGGCGCCTACTAGAGCCAACAAAGCTAATTGAGCCTAGATGCGCCATATGCGGATCTAAGCCCGCCACCAGAACCGTCAAGCACTGGTACTTCGATATGCCAAAATTTACGGATAGGCTGCTAGCATATATTGAGGGAAATAAGAGACTTCCAGAAAACGCAAGAAACTTCAGCCTAAACCTCATAAAGGAGGGCTTAAGGCCTAGGCCGATAACCAGGGATAATAAGTGGGGTATACCAGCACCATTCAAGGGCGCTGAAGATAAGACTATATACGTCTGGTTCGATGCCGTTTTAGGCTACGTCTCGGCAACAATAGAGTATTTTAAGAGACGCGGTGACGATGAGGGGTGGAGGAATTACTGGTTCGATGAGAGTACGAGAACCCTCTACTTTATAGGGAAGGATAACATACCCTTCCACACGCTGATCCTCCCAGCCTTATTAATGGCCACCCACGAGGACTATAATCTGCCATGGAATGTCTGCACCAACGAGTGGCTTATCTTCGCGGGCCAGAAGTCGTCTAAGAGTAGGAGGATAGGTGTCTGGATAGATGAGGCCCTTGAAATGTTCCCGGCAGACTACTGGAGATACACGCTGATAGCAATAAGGCCTGAGACGAAGGACTCGGACTTCACCTGGAAGGTATTTATAGAGAAGGTTAACGCCGACCTAAACGATACCCTCGGGAACTTCATACACAGAACCCTCAAGTTCATAAATACCTACTTCAGAGGTGTGATTCCAACCCCAATGAACCTGGACGACATTGATGAGACAACACTGGACATAATTCATGAGAAGGTTAAGGCCGTTAGCGAACTCCTCGAGAACTGTCAGCTCCAAGCAGCCCTCAAGGAGGTGGTGGAGCTAAGCCGGGCTGGGAACAGGTATCTGAACGAGAAGAGACCATGGGAGATCATAAAGTCGGATGCGCAGGTAGCCGCGAACACGCTTTATATATCAGCCCAGATAGTCAAGACCCTCTCAGTAATACTGGAGCCGTTTATACCTATAACTGCGCGTAGGCTCCGTGAGATGCTGAATATACCCGAGGGGGTCTCGTGGGATGATGCCTATAAGCCGCTTCCCTCAGGCCACAAGATTAACAGGGCCGAGCCGTTATTCACGAAGATAAGCGTCTCTGAGGAGGAGTTACAGGGCATGCTTGAGAAGATAAGAGAGAAATCCGAGAAGGTATCTTACGAAGAGTTCTCGAAATTGGACATTTGCGTAGGAAGGGTGGTTGAGGCTGAGAGGGTGGCGGGTTCACAGAACCTGCTGAAGCTAACGATTGACGTCGGCGGCTCCCTCAGAACGTGCATATCTGGGATAGCGAAATATTATAGGCCTGAGGATCTTAAGGGGAAATATGTCACTGTTGTGGTGAACCTAAAGCCTAGGCGTGTCTTTGGCATAGATTCCGAGGCTATGATATTGGCAGCCGAGGACGGGGATAACCTAGTACTAATTGTGCCAGAGGCTCCAATAAGACCTGGAAGCAAAGTGAGATAGTGTTTAAAATGCCGCTTAAAATTGACCTACACGTTCATACATGCTATTCCGGTGACAGCAACATAACCCTAAAGAGCCTTTTAGCGGAGGTTAAGAGGAAGCATTTAGATGGAGTTGCCATAACAGACCATGACACCATAGAGGGCGCCTTAGAGGCCTGTAAAGTTGTTTCAGATGCGGGGCTGGAGCGCCCGCCAATAATAATACCTGGCATAGAGGTCTCTACCAAAAGGGGCCACATAATAGGATTGAACGTTACCGAATCTATTCCAATGGGGCTGAGCATGGAGGAGACGATTGAAGGGATTCATGAGGCCGGCGGGATAGCCGTGGCGGCCCATCCTCAATCTCTCTTTAAGGGCGGGATAGACCTAAGCCCTAAAATCCTATCTCTAGGCTTTGATGCAATAGAGGTTATAAACTCATCGCTCTTCCCATTCAAGCTATCAGTTCAAGCATGTAAGAAGTTTGCCGAGGACTATAATCTGCCACAGACTGCTGGGAGCGACTCGCATATTGTGGAGGCCATCGGCTTAGCATACACGCTTATAAATACCGAGGAAAGGAGCGTAGACTCGATTGTTGGGTCAATAAAGAGGGGGTTAACCACACCAATTGGTGCTGGAATGCCCTTTGCGCTTAGAATAAAGAGTATCTTTAGACGAAAAGGGAGAATGTTAGCTTTCGAGGACAGGAATCCCCTGTAGTCCAAGCTCGCTTACGCCGATTTTCTCAGGCTTCTTTGCCGATTCTGGGTCTAAGTCATATAGCTCCGGCGTCTTAGATCCATACCCGCCGAGTATATACGGCGACTTGACTCCAGTCATAATAAGTGTAACTCTAAGGGTGTTTTTAAGGTTCGGGTCTACTCTAGCACCCCATATTACTAGAGCATCATCGCTCATCATTTGGGTTATTATCTCGCCGACGGTATTTGCCTCCTCAATCGTTAGGCTCTCATCGCCTGCCACGTGGATTAGGGCTCCATTCGCTCCACTATAATCCACATCTAGGAGCGGCATCCTAAGGGCTTTTTGAACAGCATCCTCAGCCCTGTTGGGCGCATTAGACTCACCTATACCAGCGATGGCAACACCACCACGCCTCACTATTGTCCTAAAATCGGCGAAGTCCAGATTTATTAGGCTTGGCATGGACACTACTTCAGTTATACCTTTAATCATATTGGCTAAGACTTGGTCACCGACCCTAAAAGCCTCATTTATTGGCAGATGGGGCACAAGCCACATTAGCTTATTATTGTCAATAACTATGACCGTGTCGCACTCCCTACGCATATCATTCAATCCCTTTAAGGCGATGTTAATTCTACCCTTTTCTATCTTAAATGGCATTGTAACAACTCCGATGACGATGGCGCCCTTCTCGCGGGCAAGCTTAGCGACAGCAGGAGCGGCCCCCGTGCCAGTGCCCCCGCCCATCCCAGCCGTCACAAACACTATATCAACATCATTTATAGCTTTGTCAACCTGCTCAATCGACTCCTCGATGGCTGCTCTTCCAATATTTGGGTCTCCGCCTGAGCCTAAACCGCGGGTGATCTTCTCACCAATAAGGATCTTCTGGTGGGCGTGTACGGCATTCAGATGCTGTAGATCGGTATTTATTGCTATACACTCGGCCCCGGCTACACCCATCTCCATAAGCCTATTCACGGTATTATTTCCTGCCCCGCCGACCCCGATGACGAGTATTCGGCAGTAACCAGGCTCCCTTAAACCACCCGGCAAGCTCTCACTCCACACATACTGTAATGCTTTATCTGCCAGCTTTGACATGGCCCTTCCTACCCCACAGCTCAACCTCAATTAAGTCACGTATAGCAGCTCTAATGGCTTCGGCCCTATGAGGATAGAGTTTCTTGTTAACCAGCTCATCTAAGGCCTCTAAATATGGTTCGGGGAGGTAAATTGTTATCAACTTCATATCTGGCCACCACAGAAAAGCTCACGCAAGTAAAAGCATAAAATCTACATATTAATATCAAAATATAATTCAAACATCTTCGTGCCTTCATTTTATAAAACTTTTATTCATAAGTTTTAGAGTATTATCAGAAATACAGTCACATCATCATCTCCCGCACCTCATAAGTTAAGACAATTTCTTGTAAAAATTGGAGGTCAAGTTTATATCGCCGGATTCTTCTCCTTTGTTTTAGAGCTCAACTCATGGAAGAAACAACTCCTGTAAGATTTGGTCTCGATGGAAATGTTGGGGTCTTAGGGAAGACTATTTATATTGAGAGTTACGGATGCGCTGCGAATAGGGCTGACTTAGAGATGATGCTTGCCCATATAATCAATGCGGGCTATAGGGTGGTTAGTAGGGCTGAGGATGCCGATATAATCCTAGTTAACACTTGTGGTGTGAAGAAGCCTACAGAGGACCGCATGATCGGTAAGATACGCTTCTTTGGTGGGCTCGGTAAGCCGCTTATCATTGCGGGCTGTTTACCGAAGATAAATTTTAAGGCGGTATTGAGCGCCGCTCCGAATTTCTCAGCGGTGCTAGACCCCTATAGCATTGATAAAGTGGTCTTAGCTTTGAAGGCTGCGGAGGATGGAGAAAAGAACAGGATATTTTTCTCGGAGAAGCCGATAGTGAAGCCGGGTCAGCCTAAGATTAGGCTTAATAGGGTGATCGAGATAATCTCGATCTCTGAGGGGTGTCTCGGCGCATGTGCATACTGCTGTGTTAGGTTCGCTAGGGGCAGACTATTCTCATACCCAAGGGAGCTTATTGTGAGTAGGCTTAAGTCGGCCGTCTACGATGGGGTTAGGGAGGTATGGCTAACCTCACAAGACAGCGGAGCATACGGAGCAGATATAGGGACAGACCTCGTTGAGCTACTTAAAGACTGCTGTAGTGTTGATGGTAAGTTCTTTATTAGGGTTGGGATGATGAACCCAAACCACACTATAAAGATGCTCCCAGACCTAATGGAAGCCTACAAGGATGAACATGTATTCAAGTTCCTTCACATCCCAGTCCAAAGCGGGGATAATGAAGTCCTGAGGGCGATGAACCGCAAATATACCGTCGAGGAGTTCAAGAATATAATTGAGTCTTTTAGGAGGGAGATCCCGGAGATAACTGTTGCGACGGATGTAATCTGTGGTTTCCCAGGCGAGGACGAAGAGGCCTTTGAGAGGACACTACAACTGATAGAGGATGTTAAGCCGGACATCGTTAACATATCAAAGTTCTTCCCGAGACCTAACACCCCGGCTGCGAGGATGAAGCAAATTGATAGCAGGGATATTGCCCTGAGAAGCCGAGCGGCAACAGAACTTGCGAGCAGAATCTCATTAGAGATGAATATGCGGTGGGTTAGGTGGGAGGGGGAGATACTTATTGACGAGAAGGGCTCGAGTGACTCGTGGATCGGGAGGAACTATGCCTATAAGCCAATAGTCGTTAGGAGCCAGAAGAATCTGCTTGGAGAATTCATTAACGTTAAGGTTGTTAAGGCACGTGCAAATTATCTTGAGGCGGAGATAATTTAGGGGCATTATCCCCTCCTGAAGAGGGATAGCATCCGCTGGGCGTTCTCAAGCATACTTGTGTCATTGTTAAAGAAGATGTAGATCTTCTCTGGACCTAACTCTAAAATCCTCTCTTTAACCTCTATTAGCTCATCATCAGTATAGTAGTGGGAGTACCATGCAGTCCTCCCATGCATCCTAACGTAGACTATGCCATTCGTGTTGAAGATTTTTAGGGGGAAGCTAGGCGAGTCGACGCTAACTAGAGTTACGCCGAGATTAGATGCCCAACTAATAACCTCGTCATCACTAAACCAGCTCATGTGCCTAGGCTCAAGGGCGAGCCGCTCCCCTAAACCGGTATTATTAGCGAACAGCTCTATCCTTTGGATGGAGGATGCCTTCATCGAAGGTGGTAGCTGAAGGAGGTAGAAGTCTATTAGGTGGTCCATTGGCTCGAAGAGGCTCCTAAATTTCCTCCAGCTCTCCAGCGCCCTCTCGTTAAGCTTAAACTGATGAGTTATCAGTCTATTTACTTTAATTGCCCATCTGAGGCTGGAGCCCTTATCCCTCCAAGACCTAACCGCTCTTGGAAACGGGAACCTATAGAAGCTCATGTTCAGCTCAACAGCATTCAGACCGGAGTTCCTAATGTACCAGTCAAGGGTTCCTTCCTCATTCCAAAAATAGAGCCAACCGGATGTACCCACATAAACGTCCATACCTAGCACCCCCTCATAGCATTAATGTTTTCAATGAACCTTTCGGGCTCCCTTGGAGTTATAATATAGTTTCCATGAACCGTCCTTAATAGGACTCCATCATTAAAGTTCGTCATTGTCATGAAGGCTCTTCCAAGTCCAGGGATATAGTGGTATCCTCCATATAGGCTAGCTCCAAGTAGTCTTATGCTAAATGGTATTAGGGTTCTCTCAGCGCTTATTATATCCTCTAGACGAATGCGCTTTGAGCCGCCTATAAGCTTAGTCGCCTTTATGATGAGTTCATTGCCTGTAATAATATATTTCGTCCTATAGATCGAGATCAGTAGAAGGATTAGCACATCCTCTATAGCGGCTAGCACTACAGCAACTAAAAATTTTAGTAGTGATTGGGGAAGGACATATATCAGGAGCGCCGTTTCCCCAGCTACAAACAATATTATCGCCAAGTACAATCCGGCGATGTACCTCGAGATGCGCGGCCTATTAACTAAGATCATCCCCTACACCCAGCGGAGTATAGCGAGGTTACTTAAAAGCTTATCTGCCCGAAATATATCTTTGGCCGCTTAGTTTAATTAGAGCGGAATAAAATTTAGGCTATAAGGGTTAACAAGCGGGGTGTTGCGAGGAGACTTATGGAGAAGATAGGTATATTGACGAGGAATGAGAACTCCTGGTGTACGGCTCAGCTTAGGGATGCCATCACCAAGCGTGGTCTCCAGCCGTTATGCTTCAGCTTCAGGAGCCTAGCGGCGAGGGTCGGCCTCAAGCCCGAGGCCTCTCTGGGAGACGTGGATATTTTGAGGGTGTTAAGGGCGATAATTGTCCGGCCGATCGGGCGCGGCTCCCTAGAAGAAATAATCTTCAGGATGGATTTACTGCATAGGTTGAGGAGGCAGGGCCTATATATTATTAATCCGCCCCACGCGATCGAGCGCTCAGTTGATAAGTACTATGCCCTAGCGCTCCTTGAGGAGGCTGGCCTACCAGTACCAAGAACGGTTGTTACCGAGAGTGCGAGGGAGGCCCTAAAGGCCTTTCACGAGCTGGGCGGAGACGTCGTTATAAAGCCCATATTTGGCTCCCGCGGGATAGGCTCGACAAGGGTCTCTGACCCCGACGTCGCCGATAGGATATTCAGGGCCCTAGAGTTCCACCACCAGGTCATATATGTTCAGGAGTATATACCGCATGGAAATTATGATCTGAGGCTATTTGTGCTCGGTGGGATGGTTATAGCGGCCATGCGTAGGGTCGCTAACATGTGGAAGACAAACGTCAGCTTAGGTGCCACTCCAGTTCCCTACAGGCCCACCAAGGAGATCGAGGACTTAGCTATAAGGGCCTCTGAGGTCATTGGCTGCGAGGTTAGCGGCGTAGATATCCTCGAGAGCGATAGGGGCCCATTCATCGTCGAACTGAATAGTCAGCCGGGCTGGATGGGGCTCCAGACGGTAACGGGCGTCAATATAGCCGATGAAATAGTCGACTATATTATTAAGAGGGCAATGATTTGGGAGAGAAGATAGTGGAGAGAACCACCATTATACTCGCTGGCAATGGCTCAGGGAGGCTTGGATGCGATAGGGGCCTAGCGCAGCTAGCCAATAGACCATTGATAATGCATGTTGTCAGTAGGGTTCAGAGTATTGTCGATGAGGTTATAGTCTGCTTGAAGGACCGCTCCCAAATACCATCTTACTCCCAAATTCTCCCCAAGGAGTGTAGGATAATCGCCGATGAGGAAGGTCTCCCAGAGTGCCCGCTTAGGGGCGCTTATACCGGGTTGATGAATGCTAGGGGTGGCTACTCGGCCATTCTGCCATGCGACACGCCGTTTGTCTCCGCGGGGCTCATAGATCTGCTGTTCAATGCGGCAGCAGGCGTTAATGCTGCAGTTCTCCGGTGGCCAGAGGGCTTCATAGAGCCGCTTCAGGCAGTTTATAGGACTGAGGCCGCCCTTAGGGCCGCTAGGAGGGCCTTTGAGGGAGGCAGCTATAGTATGCGGGCAATGATATCGCTGCTGAAGGGTATCCGCTACATATCTACGCTGGTCGTTGAGAAGATAGACCCAAAGATGCACACATTCGTGAACATTAATGCACCCCTAGACCTGAAGAGGGCTGAGACTCTGGCTAAGAGGCTCTTGGCTTAGAGGTTACAGGAAGAGGCTTCTTTCTCTTGGCATTATGAGGTCTTTAGCGGTTGCATCCTCGCTCCCCTCATATCGGTAGCCCCTTATTATCGCCGCTGGTATCCCCTCATCGGCTTGGCCTATAACCAGCTCCGCGGCCGAGGCCAGCTCATCGGCAACAGCCGTCCTCTTAACCCTAAGAACATATCCAAAGAGGTCCTTCTCACCCCTCCTATCCCGAATGGGCTTTATCCCAGCCACTCCAATAGCAACATTTATTTCACCCTCCCGCAGTGGCCTTCCATGGGTATCGGAGATTATTACGGCCACGTCCTTGCCAGTTATCTCCCTTATTCTCTCCCTTATCTTACGGGCAGATAGGTCGGGGTCTCTAGGCAGGAGGGCCACATTCCTATCTCCTGGAACATTTGACTTATCCACTCCAGCGTTAGCGCATATGAAGCCGTGCTTTGTCTCCACAATTATGTGGCCGCCGCCCATGCGGGCAATAGATCTAGACTCCCTTAGGATAACCTCCACCAGCGCCGGGTCTTTGTCGAGGTTCTCCGCTACACTCTTAGCGAACTCTGAGGGGAATATCTTATCCAAATTTACTACGCTCCCCTCGGCCCTTGAGATAACCACGTGGGTTACGACAATTATATCGTCATTCTCGATGGGCGTACCCTGCCTAGCGGCAGCCTCGCATATAAGAAGGCCTAAATCATCCCCCTCCTTAATTATTGGCATCCCAGTAACTGGTATTATCCTAATCATCTGCATCTCCACACCACCCAACAACCTTCAGCGGCAATTCGTGATCTCCACACCTTATTATCAGAAAGCATAATTTTATCTTTTAGGAATCTCTTTTTTAACTGTGGTGGGGATTTTGGTATGCCGTGCACGGTTATTGTTTGTGGCTTTTTTGGGGATACTGGTAAGGGGAAAATAATATCCTACCTCGCTCTGAGGGATAAGGTCAACGTAGCCGTGAGGGCTGGCGTCGGGCCGAATGCTGGGCACACCGTGGTCCATGAGGGCAAAACATTTAGGGTTCGCATGGTTCCAAGCGCCTTCGTCTACGAAAAGTGCCGCCTCCTGATAGGCCCGGGGGTTATTGTCGATCCAAATGTCTTTCTAAGCGAGGTTAATCTCCTTAATGTTGGGGATAGGGTTGGGCTTGACCCCCAATGCGCCATCATTGAGCCGAAACATATAGAGACGGATAAATCCGGGCACCTAGCATCCGAGATAGGGACGACAGGAAGTGGAACCGGGCCATGCAATGCGGATCGAGTATTAAGGAGGGCGAAGCTGGCCAGAGACGTACCGGAGCTACAAAGGTTCCTGAGGGACGTGCCATTAGAGGTGAATAACGCCATTGATGATGGCGAGAGCGTTTTAATTGAGGGGACGCAGGGGACATTTCTATCTCTTTGGCATGGGACGTATCCGTATGTCACCTCTAAGGACGTCACAGCCTCGGCTGCGTGCTCGGATGTTGGCGTCGGGCCGAAGAAGGTTGATGAGGTTATAGTAGTCTTTAAGGCTTATGTTACTAGAGTTGGCGCCGGGCCACTCCCCGGCGAGATATCTTGGGAGGAGGCTGAGAGGAGGGGCTGGGCTGAGATAGCCTCTGTAACTGGTAGGAGGAGGAGGTCTGCCCCCTTCAACTTTGACTTGGCTAAGAGGGCGGTTATGCTAAATAGCGCCACTCAGGCGGCCTTGACTAAGATTGATGTCCTATTTCCAGAGTGTAAGGGTGCAAGGTCATTTAACGATTTATCCGCTGAGGCAAGGGAGTTTATTAAGAGGATAGAGAGTGAGATAAAGATACCGGTGACGTTTATTGGAACAGGGCCGGAAGTCTGGGATATTGTAGATAGAAGGTTCGAGTAGCCCTAAGCCCTCAAAAAGTTTTTAAATGACCTTTCAATATGCATTTTCAATAATATTTATTAGATGAAGTTTTTGTGGGGAGTGAAATAATACGTTTAGCTTGGCAACCATCGAGGATACTGTCCGCATACCGCCCAATAGGTTTAATGAGCCCCTTGAGAAAGTTGCGTTAGAGCAGCTTAGGGCAAAGTATGTTGGCATGATAGATGAGGAGCTAGGCTACCTGATAGCCGTCACTGATGTTAAGGTCTCATCGGTCGGTAAGATAATACCCGGTGACCCGGCGACACACCACAAAGTTGTCTTCTCGCTTCTAACATTCATGCCGAAGATCCAAGAGGTTGTCGAGGGGGAGGTTGTTGAGGTTGCGGACTTCGGGGCATTTATTCGCGTCGGCCCAGTTGATGCGCTCCTACATATATCTCAAATTATGGACGACTTCATAACCTATGACGAGAAGCAGGGAGTCTTGATGGGGAAGGAGACGAAGAGGAAGGTAAGCATCGGCGATAGAATGCGCGTCAGGATAACTGCGGTCTCGCTTAGCAAGGGCTCTGGACTTGGAAAAATTGGTGTGACGGCCCGGCAACCATTTTTAGGGAAGATCGAGTGGATCGAAGAGGACCTAAAGAAGCTCAGGGGAGAATTGGAGGCAAAGGAGGAGGCGAAGGCCAAAAAGAAAGAATGAGGGGTTATCTGTGGTTGAGAGAGCCTGCAGAAGATGTCACTATATAACTGAGGAAAAGGTCTGCCCAAACTGCAAGTCAACGGACTTAAGCGAGGACTTCAGCGGCGTCGTCTTTATATTCGACCCAGAAAATTCAGTTATAGCGAAAACCCTAAAGATTGAGAAGAAGGGCCGATACGCCATCAAAGTGAGGTGAAGTGGGAACCTATATACTTACACCAGACCTCAGAGACGAGCTGAAGAAACCGCTTGGACTGCTTATAAGGGGAAATATTAAGGAGGTTACAGAGGCCATTGGCAGAATAATTAATGATTATAAGCCAAGCAAGGTTATAACGGTGGGCGATATTATCTCTAAAAGTCTCCTTGAAAGGGGGTTGAGGGTAGACGTTTTTATCATAGATAACAGGTCTATGCGTAAACCCATTGAGCGGATGAATTATAGGGCTAATAAAATCCTAAACTTATCTAATCCAGCTGGCATGATTACAAGGGACTCTTGGCTGGTTATAGGTGAGGCAATCAGTTCCGATGGCCCAGTCGAGGTTCTCGTTGAAGGTGAGGAGGACCTCTTAACGATAGTCGCTGTTCTGCTGGCCCCGGAGGGCTCGATGGTCGTGTACGGGCAGCCAAATGAGGGAGCGGTGGTAATAAGTGTTAATAAAGAGTCAAAGGAAAAGATGCATAAAATTGTGGAGAGAACGGAATATAAGCGGGATATACATGAAGAGAATAATCTTGATTACATGGGGGTTTGAGGAGTGAAGCTTGATGTAAAGATAGTGGATACTAAATATAATGAGTTGCTCAAAAGAAAAGAGGTGTTTTTCATGGTTTCACACGAGAGGGGGCCAACCCCAACGCGCAAAGAGGTTAGAGAGAAGATAGCTAACCTACTCAAAGCTGATGTCGATAGAATTTATGTAGTGAAAATGAAGACGAGGATTGGAACGATGACAACCAGGGGCGAGGCACACATCTACAATTCGCCAGATCAAGCTGAAATACTCGAGCCAAAACATATAATAACCAGAAACACACCCAAAAAGGGGGAGAGTGAAGGGTAAATGCCAAAGAAGGGCGAAAAGAATCTTATTTCATCATATTACAGGATTGAAAATGGAAAGCTTAGGAGACTACTCCCCTTCTGTGATAGATGCGGCCCAGGATACTTCATGGCGGACCATGGAAACCGCTACACCTGTGGCCACTGCGGCTTCACAAAGTATAAGGTGGCTCCGCGGGGCGCTGGCAGAGGCGAGGCGGCAGAGAATTAGACCGCTTAACAAGGTTTAGGGGGCATAGTATGACCGCTTTCCCCGATGCAAAGAGGGTTGGTATTGTCGCTGATACACATGATAGAATACAGGCAATAGATTCAATTGTTAAGAGACTTAATGATGAGAATGTTAATTTAGTGCTTCATGCAGGCGACTATGTCGCACCCTTCGCAGTACTGCGTTTTAAGCCATTGAAAGCTAAGCTCATCGGCATATTCGGCAACAACGACGGCGACCACGATCTCCTAAGAAGGAGATTTGAGGAGATCGGAGCGAATCTTCATGGCAGGTTCGCCGAATTAAATGTTGGTGGGCTGAGGACGGCATTGATACATGGGGAGGACGAAGCCCTACTCAGAGCCATAATCAACTCAGGCTATTATGATGTGATTGTTCACGGCCACACCCATAAGGCAGAGATATATAGCGTCGGCAGAACCCTCGTTATAAATCCGGGCGAGGCATGCGGCTATCTAAGCGGGCGGGCAACAATCGCCATACTAAACACGGAGAGAAGAAGCGCCGAAATACTAGAACTTAACATTTAGGGCATTTAGCCAAGAACCGATGCACTGCGCTTAAGGCTCATAGACCCTAGAGAGAGGGCTAGATCCAAGAAGCTGCCGGAGAAGACAAGCAGTTAAATTTTCCCTTCACTAAGAAAAATACAAATCTCTTTAAAATGATCTTCATTGCTGGTGCTTTAATTTGGCATCTATTTCCCTTTTATAGATTCTATCCATGCTCTGAGCCCCTCCCAACCGCCCCTAGCCTTTTGGGCTATGATCTTCATGGCCGTCTTTGAATCCATTCTCTCCCAAGTCTCGCCGGTTGTCTCCCTAACCAAGTATTTAGCCGCATTCAGTATCTCCCCATTCAGCCTCGAATCAGTCTCATCCGCTATGTGGCATATTAGAGCCTCGATGGTTTTAGGCGATATCGGGCTCCCCTGACCATGACTTGAGGCGACCACATGGACCAAATCTATGGGAAAGTCTCTATTCAGGAGCTCTGAGACTATTAATGTTAGGTGGTCTATGCGCTCCCCAAGCTGCGAGAAAATATAGGTTCCGTCACTCTTCATTCCATAGGTTAACGGCTTAAATATGTCATGTAATATGACCCCGCATACAACGTAGTCCCTGTTAACCTCCCCGCCATACACGTTCTCCACGGAGTCGCACAGTGCCAAACCGATGTTCACCATGGACAAGATGTGATCTATTAACCCGCCGGGGTAGCTATGATGATGCGCTCTGCTCGCAGGGGACTCGGCGAGCGGTAAGCCAGTGAACTCCCTCCCACCAAGCCTAACCGAGATATCGCTTAGAAGATCCAGCATCTTCCTCCTAAGCGACTCGTCCCTAATCCTATTTATGATTTCCATTAACCTAGGATCAATACTCATTCGGGCCCCCTCCAATAGATCCTTTAGGAGAATAAATATCCTGCATAAATTCCTCCTTTGCCCTTTCGGCGGATATATGGGATATGCGAAGCGGCTCCGGGATCCTATGACCCCTCGTGCACGCTAAGACTACTTTTATGGCGGTTTCCAATGAGACTTTATGGCCGATGCTAACATAGACTGGCTTACTACCACGCCTCGTGTAGACAGCGGCGCCCACAACCTCACCCTCATGTACAATCGGCCTCCAGACATCACCCTCCCCCACAACCTCACCGCACAAAATTCTCTTGGCAACACCTATCGCTGGAACATTTAGGGTTACGCCGAGGTGGCTTGCAAAGCCAAGCCTATATGGATGGGCTACCCCCTGCCCATCCACTAGGAAAACATCAGGCTTAATATCGAGTCTCTTAATAGCGGCAACCGCGGCGGGCATCTCCCTAAAAGATAGCAGCGTCGGCATATATGGGAACTTAGCTTTAACGGTAGCCAGCTTAACCTCCACTGGCTTAAGAGACTCATAGTTTAGCACCGCGGCCACGCCAATGGAGTTATTACCAGCATAAGCCACATCGACCCCGGCAACATACTTTATCGGCATGTTTATCTGATCCTCCCTAATAACCATCTTTGATAGGACTATTTGGGCCTTCCGAGCCTTCTCCAAGTTAAAGTTTATATTCTGTGGGAGGTTAATCTCCCTCATTTCTCAACATCACTTGTGATCGATTTCAGGGTCCTCTGCAGATCCTTTATGGCGTTGTTTAGTATAGTTCTCCTACCCTCAATGGTTACATCGCCCCTCGTTGCCTCCACAATTCTTCTTGCTATATCACATTTCCTCCTAAGCCCAGGTATCAACGCTTGGAGCTCGTCGCATCCTATTAGCTCGCTGTATATTGTCTCCATCAGATTTAGGCATTCCTCAGCGCCCCTAATATCATCCCTCCTTATTA
Source organism: Bathyarchaeia archaeon (assembly GCA_038897035.1). Classification (GTDB taxonomy): domain Archaea; phylum Thermoproteota; class Bathyarchaeia; order Bathyarchaeales; family DTEX01; genus DTEX01. Next base: position 41,939 of record JAWAXF010000001.1, on the reverse strand, counting down.
GGTCAAGGGCTCTTCTCCTCAGCTCGCCCACGACGTCGGCCAGCCCGAGGACATAGGAATCCCCTGGAACACCAACCTCTCGGGGGCCCATAAAGTTCCCGCTTCTAATGAGCTCAAGAAATATCTTGGCCTCAGCGTACTCTTGGAGCGGAGTATCTATTAACCCAATACAGATCTCCGGGTAAGATTTTGAGAGCTCAACGAGCTCATTTATGTTCGCTTCTGCTTCTCTAAGGAGATTTTCAGCCTCAGCAATCATATCCCTATGAACAGAGAAGATTACCTGTTTAGATATTCTGGTAGTCCTTCTCGCTAAATTTTGGGTCTCCTGGCGTACCTCATCTTTCTTCAATAATTCCTCCCTTATCTTGCTTAGAAAACTGCTTAAACTCATAATAATCACGCTAGCTGTATTTAATCTCAAACCCACTTTAAAACAGTTTCCAACGAACGGCTCCGCGAAACACCTTTTAGGCAGTAATTAAAGGGAGGATAAAATAATTGGCGATAATATAGAAGACTCGGCTATATGGCTATGAAGCTCTCGACAGTCTCTTGATCGAGTCTCTTAATGAGCTCTAGCACGAGCCTAACGGTGTTTTCCGCATCTTCCAAGTTCACTAGGCTTACGTGGCTGTGGATATGCCTTGTAGGCACGCCTATAACGACGCTTGGGCAGCCAGCCCTACTAATGTGAATCCTGCCGGCATCCGTCCCACCTCTAGCTATCTGAGACAGCTGAAGCGGGATGCCGATCTCTCTAGCAACTCTAATAACGAACTCCTTAAGAGGCTGATTTGGGATCATGCTACTGTCATATGTGCATAGGCTCGGCCCCCTACCCATCTTCGTCGGGGCTTCGCTGGGCTTTATACTCGGGACATCGCCAGCAATGTCCACCTCAACGACTATGCAGACATCCGGGTCAACTATATGGGCAACCGTCTGAGCCCCCCTAGCCCCAACCTCCTCCTGAACCGTCGCAGCCGCATAGATAGTATTTGGATGCTTAATGCTATTCTCTTTTATTCTCCGTATCGCCTCCATTATCACGAAGACGCCTATTCTATCGTCGAACGCCTTACCCATGGCAACCCTACCATTATTAGTTAACATGAATGGAGACCATGGTACCGCGGGGTCACCTATCTTAATCCCGAGCTCAGCAGCCTCCTTAGCGGAGGATACGCCCACATCAATGTACATGTTCCTCCTCTCAACGGGCTTCTGCCTCTCCTCATCAGTTAATAGGTGCGGCGGCTTAGCCGCTATAACGCCATGTATGTCGCCCTTCTCGGTTCTAATAACAACCCTCTGGGAGAGTAGTACTTGATCCCACCACCCACCGAGGGGATTAAATGTTAAAAAGCCGGTGTTCTCATCCACCCCCGATATTACAAAGCCAACCTCGTCAACATGACCAGCTAATAGGACATGCGGTCTCTCACGCTCCCCCTTTGAGACAAATACCATGGAGCCCAGTTTGTCGGTGAGGATATTATCGGAGTACGGCTTCATGTACTCCTTCACTATTCTTACGGTCTCCCGCTCAAAACCAGAAGGACCGAAAGATTCAGTAAGCCTCCTTAAGAAATCCACGGATCTGCTATCAAATGGCATCCCCTACCCCCTCCACCGCTAACGAAAGCTCCTATTTAACTGAGTATCTCTCAACGAATTTCTTAATTCTTTCCATAGCCTCAGCTATTGTTTTAAGGCTGGTCGCGTAGGATATGCGAATATAACCCTCACCACATTCACCGAAGGTGCTTCCAGGCGTTGTGGACACGCATTCCTCTTCAAGGAGCCTCATGCTTATTTCGAAGCTAGACATCTTCACTCCTTGAAGTCTTGGGAAGACGTAGAAGGCACCTTTGGGCATAACGCACCTAACGCCCGGGATCTCGTTGAGCGCCCTTACAATATACTTCCTCCGGCAATCGAATTCCTCTATCATCCTCTTAAAGCTATCCATCGGTCCCTTAAGGGCAGCTATGCCAGCTACCTGGACAAAGCTCGTTGGGCATGTCGTAGTAGCCTGCTGCAGCCTATTCATAGCTTCAATTATTCTCTCGTTAGCTATGGCATAGCCAAGTCTCCACCCGGTCATAGCAAAAGTTTTACTGAGCCCATTAACAACTATCACATTGTCCCTAATATCCTCGAAACTCAGCATACTCTTAACCTTAACACCATCATAAACTATCTCGTCATATATCTCATCAGAAAGGACTAGGAGGTCATGGTCCGCAGCAAGGTCGGCGATAACCTTCAAATTATCTATACTCAGCACCCCACCGGTGGGATTATTGGGAGAATTTATTAAAATCATCTTTGTTCTATCCGTTACCTTCTCCTTAAGTATCTCCTCATTAACGCTATATGTGTCTCCGCATGGGATCTCCAGGGGGATGGCCCCAGCCGCCTCAACGCATGTGAAATGCGTCGGCCACGTGGGCGCCAAGACAAGAACCTCATCGCCTGGATCCAATGTAGCCATACATGCGCAGTAGATCGCGTGCTTAGCTCCTGGAGTAATTATGATCTCCTTCTCCGGGTTTACGTCCACATCTCTTCTATTTTTTAGGTACTCTGCGATGGCCACCCTAAGCTCAATTATTCCAAGGCTCGAGGTATAATGTGTAAAGCCGTTCATAAGCGCCTCTATAGCGGCCCTCTTAATATGCTCGGGCGTGTCAAAGTCCGGCTCCCCAATATCTAAGTTGAGTATCCTCCGCTCACTCCTAGCGATCTCGCGGGCCTTCTCAGCCATAGCTATTGTTCCTGAGGGCTTGATGACATCCATCCTTCTCGAGATCTTCATAGGGACACCAATCTAACAAGTGAGGGACTAGCTAAATTAAAGTTTCTTAACTTTATCCCCTATCTGTCATCCTTTAGCGTTGGTGGGCTTATCCTCTTATGCATGCTTTTAAGATACCTACGCATGATATCCTCAACTATCTCCCTAGGAACTTTTAGGATTTTGCTGACTTCCTCGCATGTAAGTTTCTTCTCAAGCAGGCCAACGAGTATCGGATCTATAGTTGAGTAATCCACTGGGAGCTCATCCGAGAGCTTATGCCCCGGATATAATTGTGGGCTACTCGGCTTCCTAACAATCTTCTCAGGCAAGCCTAAGTAAGCCGCGAGATCCTTAACCTGGGTCTTATAGAGGTGCCTGATTGGAAAGAAGTCCGCAGCACCGTCACCGTACTTTGTAAAGAAACCTATTAAGTATTCGCTCTTATCGCTTGTTCCAGCGACGAGATAATTATATAGGTTCGCATAGAAATACAATATCACCATCCTAACCCTGGCACGCAGATTGGCAAGCGGCATCCTAACCCTCAAATCAGCTGGATCCGCGCCCAAAGACCTTATAAAGGAATCACATATCTCATCAATATTTACGGTAACATGCCTTATCCCAAGGATCCCGGCTAATTCAAGAGCGTCCTCAACATCCTCTTTAGGTGTGAAGTTTGTGGGCATTATGACACCCAGAACCCTATCGCCTCCTAGGGCGCGGGTGCATAGAGCTGCCACTAAACTACTATCTACGCCACCACTTAAGCCTAAAACAACCCCAGAGGCGCCGGAACCTTCAACAACGCCCCTAATGAAATCAACGATCTCATTAGCAGTTCTTTCAAAATCAAGCTTTGAGACGCTTATATCGCAATCCAAGTCACGTTACCCTCTCAACAAGAAATAACAAAACTTCCCTTTTAGCATTGCTCCCAGCAAACTATTCAATTCCATTCCCGAAAGGTTAAGGGGAATTATGACTTTATGTCCAATTTCTCTAAGCCCATGCTTAATAATAACCCATCTTTTTTGAACCTTTATAAATAAGCCTTTAAGTAGCTGTTAAATGATGCTGCTTGGGGGTCAGCGTTTGGATCTCGAGGAGCGAATGAACCTAATAGCCCGGAACACTGAGGAGATAGTTACCATCAATGAACTGCGCAGTCTCTTGGAGAGCGAGGCGAGGCCCAAGACTTACTGGGGCTTTGAATGCTCCGGTCTAATGCATATTGGCATGGGGCTTGTATGCGGATCAAAGATTAAGGATATTGCCAGGGCGGGCTTCGACTTCATAATATTCCTTGCGGACTGGCACAGCTGGATAAATAATAAACTTGGCGGCGCAATGGAGAATATACGGTTGTGCGGAGAGTATTTTAAACAGTGTTTCGAGGCCCTTGGAGTAACATCAGCTGGCAATATAAGTTTTGTCTGGGCCTCAGACATAGCCAAGGATGTGGATTATTGGGAGAAGGTTATTAGGATAGCGAAGAGCGCTTCCCTCCTAAGGATCAGGAGAGCTCTTACTATAATGGGTCGCGAGTTAGATGTAGCGGATATTGAGACAGCATGGATATTTTATCCATGCATGCAGGCAGCGGACATATTCCACCTAAAGCTGGACATGGCCTGCGGGGGCATAGACCAGAGGAAAGCACACATGCTTGCCAGAGACGTTGCTGAGAAAATGGGCTGGAAGAAACCCATATGCCTCCACACGCCATTGTTATCCGGCTTAAAGCCTCAAATCCCCCCCGAGCAACAGGAAATAAGGTTTGATGAGGATGCAAAGCTCAGCCGCAAGATAAGCATAAAAATGTCTAAAAGCAAGCCTGAGAGCTGCATCTTCATCCATGACCCCCCGGAGGATATTAGGGCGAAGATTAAGGCGGCATACTGCCCGCCCAGGCAAGATGAGGATAACCCGATACTCGAACACGCGAAGTACATAGTTTTTCCTGAGATGGGTTATATAGATATCCCTAGACCATCTAAATACGGCGGGCCAGTAACATTTGAGAAGTACGAGGATCTCCGGGATGCCTATCTCTGCGGCGAGATACATCCACTCGACTTAAAGAACGGTGTAGCTGAGGCCCTCATAAAGATCCTCGAGCCGGTAAGAGAGTACTTTAAGCGGAAACCGAAACTGCTGAATAAGATGCTTGGATTAGAGGTAAACCTAGGTAAGGAATAAAGGGTGTTTCTCTTCTCTCACAGCACATTAATCGCAATCATAAAATTCCGGAAAATCCATTAGTTATAATAGGGAACTTTGGCATATAACTTTTCTGTGGGGTCGATTTGGTCTCCCGAAGGGACGTATTTGTTAAAGATCTCATTTCAGAGTGCATTGTTGTTGAGCCCTCCACGCTGGTTTCAAAGGTTATTGGCTTGATGAGAGAGGAGGAGGCATACGAGGTATTTACTTGGGTTGGCAGTAAGGTTGGAACGGCAACCGTAAGGGACATTTTAAAGGCTAAGAATCCAGCTGCCATGAAGATTGAAAACCTCTTAAACTTCGTTCCCAAGCTGCCGCCCCACATAAGGCTCTTTGAGGCAGCCCGCATAATGGCGGATTATAAACTAAGGGCCCTCCCAATAGTCCAGGACAACATAATAATTGGTAAAATCGATGTTAAGGCTTTGGTTAAAGAAATTAAGAATAGCGCCCTAGGGAATATAAACGTCTCAAAGATCATGACGCCCCACACGGTAACAATAGCCCCAGGTGAGAAGGTGTCTAAGGCTAGGGAGATAATGCTCAGAAGGAGGATAGATCACCTGCCAGTTAAGGAGGATAGGAAGATCCGCGGCGTATTAACCTCTGAGCACATAGTTTTCAACTTAATCACGGATTATGGGGGAGAGAGGTACGTTTCCGGTGTGCCGGATACGCTTAGGCTACTGGATTATCAGGCCGAGACCATGATGGAGGCGTACCCGCTTGAGTGTGAGCCGCAGACACCAATAAGGGGCATTGCTGAGAGGATGCTCACCGAGGGCCGCTCCTACTCGCTTGTGACCCTTGGAGAGGAACTGCATGGAATAGTAACCTATAGGGACTTCACGAAGCTAATAGCTGCTAAGGAGGAAACCAGCGCCCCAGTATATATTGTTGGGCTGCCAGATGACCCCTTTGAGGCAGAAGCTGCGAAAACAAAGTTTACCAGGCTAGTTAATAGCTTGAGTAAATTTCTTCCATCGATATTAGAGGCCAGAAGCATAATTAAGACATCATCTATAGAAGGCCAGAGAAGGCGCTACGAGGTTAATGTTAATATAAGGACTGCTAAAGAGAACTTCACTTATACTACAGGTGGGTGGGATCTTCCAGCATTATATGACGAGATAGCAAGTGCGATTAAAAGAATAGCTACATCTAGGAAAAAGAGATTAAGAGGGCAGAAGCCGCCATCCATAAAAGGGTGAATAGAAGATAATAATTGAAGATAATAATTTATCATATTCTTTGCTTTTTGCATTTTTATTTAAACCTCGACTTAGGTCTACCATAAATGAGGTCATTTATACGCCCAATCTTCATTTTAGCAAACATTTTATTAAAGATGCCCGACGGCAACCTGCGTACCTTATCTTGGTAGGCTTTACTTATCATGGGAAGCAACCCACTAATAACTCACACAAATCCCTAAAAAGTTATGCGAGCTTTGAAAAAGTTGATTTTTCAGTAGTTGTCGACATGTTTATGACGCCGACTGCACAGCAAGCAGATATAGTCCCTCCAGCGGCAAGCTGGTTAGAAACGGATGATATTGCCGACATTCACTTCTTTTGGTGCTATACTCTCCGCCAGAAAGTCACTCAAGTTGGAGAATGCTGGGATGACAAAGAGATCTTAATCCAACTTGCTAAGAAACTCGAATTAGAAAAAGACTTTCCTTGGAAGGATTGGTTATTGAAAGATGCAGGAATTAATTTTGATCAGTTCAAGAATATAGGCATTTTGAAGGGCGAAATGCGATATAGAAAATATGAACAGATCGGATTTAACACGCCCTCTAAAAAGTTTGAGTTTTACAGCACGTTAATTAAGTCATTAGGTTTTGATCCGTTACCCCACGCCAAAATACCCTCCGAGTATTTAGATCCAGAACTTGCAAGAGAATATCCGCAATATTAATTATTGGATTAAGAGTTGAACCCTTCTTTACATCTGGAGGAAGACAAATTGGGTCGTTAAGAAAACTTAATCCAGACCCAATTGTAGAAATAAACACGCTAACTGCGAAAGATCTTGGGATAAAAGATGGGGGTTGGGTTGGATAGAAACACGAAGAGGGAAGATTAAGCAAAGAGCACGCTTAACCGATAAGATTCACCCAAAAGTTGTGGGAGCCCAGTATGGGTGGTGGTTCCCGGAAAAAGCGCCAACGGAATACGGATTTAGAGATTCAAATGTGAACATGTTACTTGGCGGCGGGCCATACGACCCCCCACGGGTGGCGAACCCCTACGCGGAATATTATGCAAGGTTTACAAAGTGTAATAAGTTCCTAAAAGTTAGCCTTAAATAGTGTTACAGGTTTCTTTAAAATTCTAGTTAAATTGACGGGAACCTTAAATTTGACTAATGCCTATAAAAGGTATCAAAATTTTTATTCAATTTTTTATGGACAGCGAATGCTAACGCCATTAAGGCTGATGCTGCCGCCAGATCAGTTGCTATTGTTACTCCGGGGCATAGGTCTACTACGAGGTTTGCGAAGCGAAATATTCCCAGCGGTATGCCCTCCCTAGAACCTATGAGGAAATTCGTTCTTCTGTTCTCAATCACCAGGTCCGCAAGCTTATCTGAAACCGAGCTAATTGGCTCGCCCTCCGGCTCAAAAACTATTATAGGCTCTTTTGCCCTCTCCCTGACAAGCTCGTAGAGGTTTTGGACATAGACCTCAGTTTTGTGGGGCTTATGCGCGTAGCTCTTAGCCTGGATCTGGTATCTGGACTCGATTCCCTCAAAGACCCCTTTAAGAAAAGCAGCTAATTCATTTGCTCTAACGGACCCTATTGGCGCTATAACGAGCTCGCCAGCCTCGAATGTCTGGGTCTCCCGGCCAATCCTCACGCCCATCTCATGGGAAACCTCTAATCCGCCGAGATAAGGCATTTGGACCACTGAAACCTTCCTAAAATATTCTCTAACCTGAAACTTCCCAGGCCTCATCTTCTTAGGGAACTCGCCGCCATCAACTACCCCCAGATATGCGTGGGGGCCTATGATCTCAACGAAGACAACTTTGTCTGGGAAATCTAGGTTGACCGGGAGGCCAGAACCCTCCTTTATCACGGCTCCAACTCTCACGTTAACATCTATACTTGTGAAGCTATGGCGCCCCCTCCTAACAGTGCTTACTGCAAAGGACCTCGCGCTAGCCAATTCATCTACGACCCTTTTGGCTGCATCGGCTATAGCGTCCACATCGGCCAGCACATAACATTTTACTGGCAACACCCTCTCCACCTCGGGAACCCTCAACTTAATCTCCTTGGCTAAATCCTCCGCCGAAACATTACCTCTAGCCAGGACAAGACCAGAAAAGTTCAGCGGTCTGGCCAGGGCATCAATTTCCGGAAAAGTCTCCTTTAGGATTTGTGCTACTACATTTTCATAGCCCCTCAACGTCTTAATTATAATTGAGACCCCGCTAAAATCGAGCTTATTAGAGCTCATCCTCACTATAACCTTATTGCACGGCAATAATATCGTTATCGGACAAAAAGGCACTATTAATTGCCCTTTTAGAGAATCCTTAATTTCATTCTTATGAAAAATTTATAAAACATTTACAGATTAGGTTAAATATTTCTTTCTGTTCTCTCATGATATTTTCATGACATTAAAGGCAAGGGAGGACTAGAGGTGGGTGAAAGAAAGAGACTTGAAATCGGACTTTTATCTGAGGAAGACCTCTTCCTCTTTATGGATTACTATGAGCTAACTTCCGGGAAATGTAATTTCGATCATGGCGTGAATAACATCATTACTGAAACTTACTTCTTTAGAGAGATCCCGAGACATTTGGGCTCATATATTATCGCCGCAGGCTTAGAACAGTTTATTGCCTACATTCAGATTCTAAATAGGGGCCTAAGTAGGAAGTGCCGTGAGTGGCTTGAAAAGGTTGCTGGCAAGGACTTAACTAAAGAGTTCCTCGACTACTTGGAGAACTTCAGGTTTAAGGGCGACATCTACGCGGTTCCAGAGGGGACGCCGGTATTTCCGAATGAGCCGGTGATAAATATTACTGGGCCATCCATAGACGTCCAGTTACTTGAAACGTACTTACTTAACCTCATAAACTTTGAGAGTATGGTTGCTACAAAGGCTTCTAGGATAGTTTGCGTCGCTAAGGGTAAGAATATACTCTATTCACCTAAAACCGTCGTCGACTTCGGCGCTAGGAGGGCCCATGGAAGGGATGCCGCTATCTTAGCCGCTAGGGCCGCCTATATAGGTGGGTTTGATGGGACATCTCTCGTCATAGCCGCCATGAAGTGGGGCATACCCTTTGTCGGAACGATACCCCACAAATTTATTGAGGAGCGGTATAGGGAGATGAGGTCATTTAAAGAAACCGAGTTAAAGGCATTTATGGAGTACGCCGAGAGCTTCCCACATAATACTGTTTTACTAGTGGACACGTACGATACTATCAAGGGCATTGAGAACGCCATAAAGGTGGGCTTAGAGCTGAAAAAGAGGGGCTATAGGCTAGCTGGAATAAGGCTCGATAGTGGAGACCCCGTTGAGCTGAGTAAGATTGCGCGTAAGATGCTCGATGAGGCTGGGCTAACCGATACTAAGATTTTTGCAAGCGACCGCCTAGACGAGTTTGTCATAGAGCATGCTCTGGCCAACGGCGCGCCGATAGACGGTTTCGGTGTCGGGACAAAGCTTGTAACTGGTGCAAACTATGACTCCTTAACGAAGGAGGGCGGCGTCTCAGCCCTGGACGGCATATTTAAGATCGCTGAGACAAGCGACGAAACTGGCAGAATGATTCCGGTGACAAAGTTCACGAGCAGCTTGAGCAAGGCTACTCTGCCCGGCAAGAAGCAGGTTTGGAGGAGGATTGAGAATGGACAGTTTGTGGAAGATATCATAACCCTATGGGATGAAGAGGTTGAGGGAGCGAAGCCCCTTCTGGTACCAATAATGATTAAGGGCGAGATAGCCTACGACTTCCCAAGCCTAAAGGAGATAAGAAGGTACTGCGCTGAACAGCTAGCCGCCCTACCGGATAAATATAAGCGTATTAGGAATAGCGAGACATATCCAGTGAGGATAAGCGAGAAACTAAGAAGACTGAGAGACGAGATGTTTGAGCGTTTTAGGAGGGAATATTCCTCCAATTAAAAGGTATTTTATTGTTCTTTCCCAGAACCAAACATTAGCGGTGGCTCCCTAACATTTCTGCCAAGCTTCTTGAGCATGCCGATGGTTTCCGGGTATTTTGAGAGGTCAGTATATGGTAGGAAGTACGAGTTTAAGAATTCTGATTGGAAGTTCGGCTCGGCGGCGAGCTCAACATATTTAATAATCTTATGTATTTCCTCGGCCTTCTTTCTCATCGACTTGGAGACCAGGCATATCCTCGCACCGGTTCCGGCGGCATTGCCTACCGCATGAACCCTACTTAAAGGGATTTCTGGGTACATGCCTATTATCCTAGCGCTTTCAGGATTTATGTATGTGCCGAACGCCCCTGCCAGGAAAAGAGAGCTTATTTCAGACTCTTTGAGTTTCATTTTACGCATTAGTATCATGCAGCCAGCATGTATTGCAGCTTTGGCCAGCTGAATCTCCCTAATATCCCTTTGGGTGACCACGATATCCTTGCCGGTGGCCGTCTCACTACCCCAGGCTATAACAAACTCCCACCCATCCTCAGATAGCCTTAGCCTAGGCGACTTAGCCTCCCTATTAAATGCTCCGAAGGTATCGATCACCCCGGCCTTAAGCATCTCAGCGACGGCGTCAACTATTGCTGAACCACATATCCCACAGGGCTTAGCATCATCTATAACCTTATATCTAACCTCAAGGGTTTCTGGATCTATCCTAATACTCTCAATGGCTCCCGTAGCAGCCCTCATGCCATGCTTTATATGCGCGCCCTCGAAGGCTGGCCCTGAGGCACATGATGTAACCATCACTAAATCCTTGTTCCCCAGAATAACCTCAGTATTTGTCCCTATATCCAGGGCCATGCATACCTCATCCCTCTCATACAGTTTAGTCGCGAGCATAACTGCGATGGCATCGGCGCCGACGAAGCCGCCTATTACTGGCAGCGCGTGAATATTACCATTCGGGTTAATTCCTAAGCCAATATCCCTCGCCTTCACGTCAATGCTACTCCTCACAACTGGTGGATACGGCGCTAGGGCCACGTACTTCGGATTTACTCCAAAGAATATGTGGTGCATTGCAGTATTGCCCACGATGGTTATCTCATATATCTCACTTGAATCCACACCAGTCTTATCCATCAGACTCGTTAGGATCCTGTTGATGCCCTCAACCACAGATCCTTGAAGATCCCTAAGCTCCTTAGCGCCCTTAGATGCGTAGGCTATTCTTGATATCACGTCCTCGCCATAGGCCACTTGCGGGTTAATCAGAGAGTCTACCGCCAAAACCATCCCACTATTCAAGTCAAGCAGGTACCCAGCAATCTTGGTTGTACCTATATCGATGGCGCATCCGAAAAGCCTATTAGTAGTGTCGCCCGGCTCAACATCGATTATGAACCTATCACCCCATATGGTTACAGTAGCCTTCCAATCAGTCTCTCTTAAAGCTGAGGGGAGGCCTTGGAGAACAAAGGGCTCAATTACTAAATCTTCTAGACCGTACTTTATCCTTAAGGCATCCAGAAGCCTTTCAGCATCCGACCTTAAATCTGATAGGCCTGGTCTAGGCAACTCAACAAAATACTTTCTGAGATAGGGCTCAAGTTTAACTGGGGCCTCTACGCCCTCTATCAGTAGCCTCTGCCTACCCGTACGGCTCCTTTCCGGTACCCTAACAACTAAATTCTTTCTTACGAGAACTTGGCATGCAAGCCTATAACCCGTAGATAGCTCTGCCTCAGAGAGGAGATCGCGTTCGGTCTCCGTTATTGGATTTAGGTCTTCCTTCCCGGTCTCAATTATCACCCGGCACTTCCCACACTTACCAAGCCCCCCACAGACTGCTGTTATGTCTACACTAACAGCCCTTGCCGCCTCAAGAACAGTCACGCCTGAAGGGCACTTTACACGTTTCCCCTCCGGCTGGAAAATGACCTCAAACTCCAAAACATTCATCTCCTGTCTCATTAACATTTGATCTCGTCATCATTATACTTAACTTGCCACCTAGCACCCAGGTAAGTCTATCTTCTTTGTTTATAGATCCTTTAGGAAGAGCTAGGTTTTGAAGAAGGAGCCAGCTGTTTTCCTGCTTCTTGAACCTTATTAGGCAGTATCTACCCTTAAGTTTCTCGCCATGTATGTGAATAATTATTTTCTCGTCGCCCCACTCTTCAACATTAAATGTTCCTCTATCCCATATCTCAACCTTCCCAGCGCCATACTCCCCCTTCGGGATAACCCCCTCAAAGTTCGCGTACTCTATTGGGTGGTCTTCTGTCTGAATGGCTAGGCGCTTAATGCCCTTGATTGTCGGCGGCTCCTTAGGTATAGCCCAGCTCTTTAAGACGCCATCCTTCTCAAGCCTAAGATCATAGTGAAGATGGCTGGCAGCGTGCTTCTGGATGATATAAATTCTCTCACCATTATGAGATCTCTCTCCGACCTGAATATCACAGCGTGGTTCTGTGGTTCTACTGAAATTCCTTCTCCTCAGATACACGTCCAGTGACATCCAAGCACCCTAACATAACCATAAATAACGGTTACGGATAAATAATTGACTATTATTCATTTATTTTTGGGATGATGTGTGGTGACGGCAAGGAGCCTATTCGATGAATGGGCAATGAAGCCTTAAACTAACCTCCGCTGACCAAAAATCACCAATTTTGTGAACCACGTTTATATTCGCTAAGGATATATCATATTGTCTCATAATTATGGATTTGGAGGATTGCTGATGGTGATGGAGGATTTTAACCTCCTTATCTCTACATTTAAGGGTAATGAAAATAATGCCTGTTCTGAAATTTGGTTTCTTCTCGGCGAGCTGGGCGATAGGGAGGCGCTAGTGGATAAGACCGAGGTGGCCGGCCTAGTTGTGGCCAAGACTAGGCTTGACCCATTTAAGATTATAGAGGGTTTAAGGGAGATCCTTAGGGAGAGACCTTGGGAATTCCGCTACGTCCTAAAGGTTATTCCAATCGAGGTTGTTGTGAGGACTAGGATAGATGAAATTAAGAGGGCCGCAGCGAGCCTACACCACAAGGTTCAGGAGAATGAAACATTCCGAGTCACCATCGAGAAGAGGCACTCAGAGATCTCAAGCAGAGAGATAATAGAGGCGGCTGTGGAGAATCTAAACCGTAAGGTAGACCTAAATAATCCAGACAAAATAATCCTTATAGAAGTCCTTGGAAGGCTGACAGGGGTTTCTGTTATAAGGCCAACAGACATACTATCGGTAGTAAAAGAGAAGCTCCAATGAAGATATCCTAACGCTGTGCTACTAGTAGTGCAGCCCTCTCGATAAGAACGTTCTTTATGGCTTCCTCTGGAGAGCCCCTCGTAGAAGCTTCTAGCTCTGCAGGTGAAATCTTAAACGCGCCTATTATTCGCTGGACCTTTTCATTGGATACTTCAATCACGCCTTGATCAGCCTCCCACCCCAAGGCTTTTACAATAGAACCGAGCGCTGAGAGGGCCTCATTGCGCTTCCTGGCAACGATTACAAGGACGACATTACGAGTTGTCTCCTTAACCCCGAGAACCTCAATGGCCCTCTTAATCTGATCCTGCCCAGAGGCGAAGAGTAGAATTTCCATTGGTATACTCCTTGATATATTATAGCCGGCCTTAAAGGTCTTAAGCGCGTTTAGGACAGCAAAGAATATGTGCTCAAAGCCAGCTATATAATCTGCATCTAAAATCTGGACATAGCAACCTCCGGAATTAGCTCTAATTATATTGATAACTCTATCTATGATATCGATTTTAACACCCCTAAAGCCCTCAACAATAAGGCACTTGCCTAGAACCTCGGCCTCTATCACAGCGTCTCCTCCAGAGTCTCGGCTATAAACTTCTCTAGCAGACGCTGATCCATCCCACCCTCAATCAGCTTCCTCTTAACCTCATCGATGGGAATTCCATCACGCCTACACCTCGCAACAAGGCTTCTAACAGTCTCCTTACGCTCCCATGGAAAAACTATCCAGCGCCTCGTAACCCTCGCATAATAGTCTGGGATAACTATGCTCCAAGGCTTATAGTAGATCGTCGCAACTTTGGTGAGTCTTGCACCAGCCTCAATAACATGATCCTTAACAACCTTTAAGCTTTTTCCAGTGTCCGCGACATCGTCCATAATGAGCACACACTTACCCTTAACTGATAGTGATAGAGGCTGGGTTATAATTGGTTCATTGCCAGCTTCAGCTACATCACGATAGAACTCAACACGGACATTGGCCAATTCGACATTCCCGAGGAGATCGGACATAACCCTAGCGGGGGGCCATCCGCCGCGCGAAACACCAACAATTACACCAGGATTAAATGAATCCCTCCTTATCATGTTAGCCAGAGCCAGTAGCATCTCATAAATATCATCCCATGAAGGAACCTCAAACTCCACGTCTATGCTCATAAGCTCACCCAAATATAACAACATAATAACTAATCTATTTAACGTATTGAAGAGAATTTAAATTTTAAAACTTATCATATTTTATACTTTTTAGAGTTTATGCCGCCTCTATGAGAGCCCTCAACCTCTTCACTATGTTTGGATGCGTAGAGAATAGCTCCGCTACCTGCTCCGCTAAAGTCACCTTTCGTCTCAAATACTTAGTTATAAGTTCGCTCTCAGTTCTCGCGAAGCCGTATCTTGAGAGATCCGCCAAGTCCTTTGCAGCGTTGTCTGGGTCAGCTATGAAGAGGGCCTTAAAGGAGCTTAGGTTCCCCAGATTAGTATAGCGTGTACGCACCTTCGCAGCAGATTCCACTATCTTTACTAAACCAAGCGCAAGCTTTTTCGCGCCATCAGGCACAACCAATACACTGTGCCTATCGGCATAATATTCTCTTAACCTACTGAGGTACAGCGTAAATAGAGTTAAGATCCAGTACACCGCTATGCTGAGTAAACCGATCAATACAAGTAAGCTTCCGTTGCCGCGCCTATCCCCTCGGCCACTATAGTATATTGATGACCACATTAGTGAATAGCCAATATAGTAGAATATTGCTGGCAGCAGGGATGCGAACATCATTACTTGAACGTCGCGGTGCTTAAGGTGCCCAACCTCATGTCCTATAACTGCCTCAATCTCGTCCAGACTCAACGTGTTGAGTAGCCCAGAGGTAACCGCCACTCTATTGCCAGTTAGTGGTGAGCCGTATGCGAATGCATTTGGTATCGGAATATCTGCAATCCTTAGCTCTGGCGTCTTAATTCCACTCTCAGCGCTAACCCTCTTAAGAATCTCGTATAACTCTGGTCTCTCACCCCTTGAAACCTTTCTGACTCTATATATTGCGTCGATTATATATGGTGCTATGAGCCATTGGAAAATGTTCCACAGAACTACAACAATCCCCATAGTTATTAGGCTGGCTCCAAGGAGCGAGAGTATTATTGCTATGACGAGCGTAGATATGCCTATTATTGCAGCCAATGTTGCAAGCATTGCAAGCTTTAACTTTAGTGTTCCAGCCAACAATTATCACCAAGTAAAGAGAGGTTAAGAGGTATATATTCTTTACCCCAGAGTATTCAAACCATTCTGCTAAGATCTCGGCATATAGTCTTTAGCCTCTCTTTCTGAATCAACACTTAATATGTCCATTATCTTCTCGGCTACCCCATATACCACCATCTTTAGCTTTTCTGATATACACCCCATCTTCACAAATTTATCTAGCTTCTCAAAATCAATTTTCTGAGATCTCCCGTCTGGCCACATGCATATGTCAGCCTCTAGATCCACATACCTTATCTTCGTTGGGTAGAGCTCTATTGGCGTGCTTATATTTACGTACGTGCCCTTATATTCGCCATCCCTGGAGAAATATGATGTCTTAAGGAACCATTCACCAATCTTGAGTGTTGTGACCGCGAAGTCGCCTGGCTCCTTCGAAACACTAAGCCCATCATAAACCCCCTGGGAAGAAAAGATCCTCACGAGCCTCATCTGCCGCTCTTCCTCATCAAATTCAACCACCTGTGCCTCGCCGAGATTAAAGGTCTTTCCATTAATCTTCACATGCTCTATACCTATCTTAGAGTTCTCGCGGGGATACTCACGTAATGCGCACTCTATGAGTAGATTCTCGACCTCCTTAAGAGAGTAGCCCTTTTCAATAAGTTTCTCGGCCATCTCAAGCATCCCCGCGATCTTTCCGCCACAAGCCTTATAATAATGGTGTCCACTGATAGTTGGCACGATAGAGGCCCTAATTTCGTCAAGTTTCTTCTTTGATATTGCAGGGAACTCCGCATCGATGCGTATTCTTATATCCGGTGATGCTGAGATCACCTCTATTATTGCCTCGTATAAGCTTTCATCGTTATTGCTATTAGTTGATTGCACCGCCGAGAGGACTTGCATTTGGCGCCTAATTACCACGTCATAAAGCAAATCCAGCAGTATAGATGCCACCTTATTTGCCGCGTCTGCGCGGCCAACGATATTAACACCCTGTTTATCGAGTCTATCAAATATTTCAACATCTGGCTGGCAGTCATCTTCCCGAGTTGCTGGTAAATTAAATCTTATCCTTGTTACTTCTGATGGCTGAACTATTTTGAAGCCGTTGTCAAGCAGTATTTTCGTTAACGCCGTAGTATATATTCCCCTTAACTTCACCCTAAAAATTCCGTTAGCCAATTTATTATACCCTCTTCCTAATCCTATAGAGACCATTCATTTTTTCAACATCGAATTTAACGCCAAGTATCTCCTTAGCAAGCCATATGTTTGACTCAACATGATCGGAGATCATCCTAGCTAAGTATACTGATTCATCCTCAGCCAGGGCTATATATGGTATAAGCATATCAGCCATATGTATATCAACTGTTGCCTTAGCATCTACCTCCTCGAATAGCCCTTTAACTGCCTCCTGAGCAACAGTCTCGCTTGCTTTTCCAAGCTCACCTATCGAATCACCTCCCAGAAGCGCGCCCCTATCAGTTTCAACCCAAAGAACAATTGAACTGCCCTTCTGCAGGGGGTTTGAGAAGTCGTTTATTATGCGGATTTTTGGGTCAAAACCTCTCCTTCGAAGGAGTCTTTCAGCCTCCTTAGCTTGTCTTTCGGCAACTTTCCTATCCGCTAGAAAAGTACAGACCGAGATCCCCTCAACGGATTTTATCTCACCGAACTCCTCAAGCCTTATAGGCTTAAGAGCTTTAGCTGGTTGAACCCTCAATATGACCTCGCCCATGCCCTTTGGATAATATCCGTACTTTTTAACCTCAATTTGCGCCTTTAACCCCATTCTATCAAGAAATCTTAAGAAAATGTTTATCAAGTAATTTATGGTGGGGGAATTCCTTACGTCTGTTCCGCCCTTAGTGATCCATAATGTAACTGGCTTCCTAGCGAAGGCGCATATTGGTAGAACAGTCATTATTAGCATCGGTATGCTGCCAGCAGTTCCTATTTCGGCATGTATTTCGCCGCCACTTATCTCCCCAGGTTTAAACCAGAGTTCCTGAGAGCCAACATAAGCCCCCTTAACCTCAGCATTACATATCTTAGCAGCAGTTAAAACTGACTCCAGATGCTGCGGCCTTAAACCGGGTTCGCTCCGCTTCTTCCTGATATTATAAATATGTAGCGGCTCACCCAAGATGCTAGCAAGGGCAACTGATAGACGTAGAATAGTCCCACTACCACTCTTCTGTCCGCCATCGATTTCAAGCATCTAAAAGCCCCTCTTTGAAGGAAGCTACTAAAATAGAAATAGAAAAGCGAGACAAAAAACTTAACCTTTACTGGGCATCTCTGGCGCAAAGATAGAGCAGGAAAATTTTTCAAAAATGGGTGCTTCAGCGGCTTAAATCTGGCGTAAACGGCGTTAAAGCTCAAAAATTATAGCCAATTACGAAGAATTAGTTTATCGGAGCGTTCATCAAATTTATGATATATGGTTTCCAGTAAAGCAAAGAAGAATAGTTTAATATGTTGAATGCGTAATTAGGGAATTAGGCTACGCGCATTAATAACTTGGTTCTGGCATGTCTGGGGGATGCTAACCGATGGAAAAGGTTGACGTTAAAGACCTCTTGAGACGCTTGGATGATTTATCCAAATTTTTAAAGATAATTTCTGAAGATCTTGTAGAAATAATGAGGATCTTAAGGCTTACGTTAAATCAAATGTTGAGGGAGAGAGGGTCGCGCTTAAGCCGAACACGAGCCAGCCTATAAGGATGAGGACTATTGATGAGGTTCAAGGGGTTTTTCCCAAAGACCTACTGAGTCTCCTTATTTTTGAAGTTAAGGAAGATTACATAATAATTAAGCCTAGGCAGTATCTCGGCCCTGAGAACTTTGCTAGGGTAGCCTCAATAGTGCGTGAGCAATTCGGGGAGAGTATGTCAGCCAAGGAAGAGAATCCCGCTTTAGGATACCAAGATTTACTTAAGAGAGCCTCTCAAAAACTCTTTATTTAGAAGTAACGCGGTATCCCTCAAGTAGATTTAGATATAGAAGGTTTCGCCAGGCTCCCTTCTAGCTCTCTCCTCAGCCTCTCTTCTCGCCTCTATGCTTACGCTACTCTTTCTAGCACCCTGCTTTGTGACCTCAATATCATATTTTATGAAATCTTGAACGAACTCCGCTAGCCTCTTGTTCATCTCCGCTAGCTCCTCTTTAGTGAAGGCGACCATTATGTCCGGGTTATTCACCCAATTCATCCAACCAAGCAAGCTTCTATGAAGCGCCATTAGGATAAAACGCATAGACTGAACTATCTCAAGTCTATCCATATCTTTCCTCTCAGCTAGTCTCCTTATCTGCTCAAGGGCCCTTTCAGATGCCTGCACCCAGCTCTCACTCACTATATCCCACCCCATCAATCCACCAACTTACCAATATACTGACAAACAATAAAAGTGAACCAGCATTAATATTCCTTTTGGTGGCATCTAGAAACGCTTAAATACCATCAATAGTATATTATCTTGAAGTCCTTAAACTCGCCAGTTGGCTTTTCCCATTTAATCTCAACGTTCTCGACCATGGCCCCCGGAGGGCCTCTCCGGCAAAATTCTATCATTGCCTCCACAGTCTCCTTCTCACCCTCGAAAATTGCTTCTACTCGGCCATCCGGCAAATTGCGAACCCATCCAGTCACATTGTTCCGTAGAGCCTTCAGCCTAGTCTCATGCCTAAAGAAGACTCCCTGAACCCTACCGCTCACGAGGACATGCGCCCTAACTCTCAATTTAATCATCTCCATTTTTGCAACAATCAATTTGGCGCTCAGTTACTCACTCTCTGGCTAAATTTCTTTAAACTTTATTGTTTGATTGAATAGCTCAACCTCATATACGCGGTTAACGTCAAAATTTACTCCGAGCTCTTCGTACTCCCGCTCCGTTAGGAATAGAATTATCTTAGGCATAGCTATCTGGGTCTGAACACTAAATAGCGGTATTTGCTGCTGTATCACTCTAAGCATGTCCTGAACTATTCTAGCTTCCTCGCTCTCCGGCCTGATGATAAATCTTGGGGTAGTTTCCTCCCGAACAAGCTCTATACGCTTACCAAGGTTACCATCCGGGTCCCTATATGACTCTATTCTGTAAACCCTAACTCTCATAACATGCACCAAAACTAGATAATGTTCAGCGTGGGTATAAAAAGGTAGTTAAGGGGCAATCACTCACTCCATCTCGATTGTAGCGGGGGGCTTAGGAGTTACATCATAATATACCTCAGAAACATCTAAGCAGTCCTTGAGGATCGCTTCAGCACACTTGATTAAGCAGTCCCATGAAATCTCTGCAACGCTGGCGGTTAAGAAGTCCTCTGTTTTAACAGCCCTGATTGCTATTGAATATTTCCTTTTAACGTTAGAGCGTTGAACCAAATATAAGACCCTTGTGATTGATGGATTAGACTCAATGATAGCTCTTTGCATCTCCAGTAGACTGGCCAGCGGTGGCATACGCGCTCCCTCATTAAGGGAACCCACAGCGACAATATTTCCATATCTACGCTTGTTTCCCTTAACACCAGTAGCCCTATCATTAAAGACTCTTACCGAGACGTCCTTAAGCTCGATGCTTAAAGACCCGGCAGCAAGTCTCTTAATCTCCTCGATATTTGGGTTAGGCTTAAACTTGTTGTCTATTATAGCTGCGAAGTATTGGCTTGGCTTATAAGCGGCTAAACACTCTTCAACAATCATGGTAGCCTTCTTCAAGGTCATAAGTTTATCCAGTTTAACCTCACCAACAACCCTGATGGAAAGTCCTGGTCCGGGGAAGGGTTGGCGCTCGCTTATCTCAGATGGAATCTTCAAATAGCGGGCGACCTCTCTAACCTGCCACTTCATTAAACTTGCAATGGGCTCAACTACCTTAAAACCATATAATTCACGCGGATTTATGCCAATCTGCTCTAGGACATTATGCTGAGTTTTTATTCCATCCTTAGTCTCAATTATGTCGGCAAGAATTGTCCCCTGAACAAGGTATTCGCATCTATCCCTTCTAGCTATTTCGCTCAGAACCTCGTAGAAGGTTGCTCTGAAGATCTTGCGCTTCTCCTCAGCGTCTTTAATGCCGATAAGAGCATTTAAGAAACGCTCCTTAACGCGCTCAATCTTTATTGGAAGGTTGAGGGGCGGCTTTGAGAGTATCTCAGCAACCTTCTCCGGCTCATTAAGCCTCATGAAGCCGTCATCAAGGAAAACGCAGACTAAGTTATTGCCTATGGCCATATGAGTTAATACCGCGCAAGTCGAACTGTCAACGCCA
Organism: Bathyarchaeia archaeon; assembly: GCA_038897035.1. GTDB lineage: Archaea > Thermoproteota > Bathyarchaeia > Bathyarchaeales > DTEX01 > DTEX01. The sequence goes on along the minus strand of JAWAXF010000001.1, from coordinate 20,972 downwards.
CCAGAAACTGCAACTAATGCCCTACTATTACCAATAACCCGCTTAATCTCCTCAACCTGCCTTTCAACAAAGGTTTTAGGGTCAAAGGTCCCTGCAATCATCTTTCCATCACGATAGCTAAATAATATTAATGATATTTGTATAAAAGGTTTCCTTTTTAATGATCTAGAAAAATTGATGGGGCGATTTTTGCTAATGGGAAAGCTTCCGATGACGGTTAGACATGAAAAAGTATATTTTCGTATATACTTCAACAAACTTTATATAGAAACGCATATTTATAAGGTTAGACAAAATATATCTCAACAATCAGTTGGAAGTAATTTGGTTGGAAGAATTTGTTAAGGTTCGGGTTTCTGGGGTTGCGCAAGTTGATACACCATTCGGTCTAACACCAATTCTTCTGCTAGAAGATGATAGAGAGAGGGTTCTAGTCATAGCTGTTGGCGGCGCGGAGGCTTCATCAATAGCTATTGCCCTGAGTGGAGAGCATCTTCCAGCACCTAATACACACGACTTCATGAAGGATATACTTGATGAGATGGATGTTAAGGTTAAAAGAGGAGAGATCTACGACATCCAGTCAAATAGATTTCTGGCAAGGGTGATTCTTGAGAGTGGAAAGGGTGAGAGCACTATTAGCGGTAGGCCAAGCGATGTTATAGCACTTGCAGTTAGATCCGGAGCAGATATATATATTGCAGAGGACGTTATGCAGAGGGCATCCGTAGAAAAGTCCACGTTATTAAAGAAGAGCGAAGAGGAAGAGGGTGGAGAAACAGAAGAGTAAGTTAAGCTGGCGCGGCCAAAGCCACTTCTAGATATAAATAATCACTATGAAAACATATGTGTCAAAAAATGCTAAATAAGCGGGCTTTTTTATCAATATAGTGTAGAAAATTTATACATAATACCTTAAAATTTTTGGAGGATATTATTTTCTTGGCGAAATTAAATCTAAAATGCTTTTTAATCTAAACGACACTAGCATATTAATTAGTGTTGTGGGGGTACTTGCATGAAACTGGTCACAGTTCTGCTTCCAGAGGCTTATCTTGAGGGGCTTGATGAACTTGTCAGGCAGAATATGTATCCCAGTAGGAGCGCGGCTATAAGGGCTGCCGTCAGAGACCTCTTGAGACGCGAGTTATGGTCTAAATAGCTAACTTCATCAATAGTAACGTTTAATTTACTGATTGTAATTAGGATAATTACGCAGCTGGCCAATGAGGAAGCCCGTCGCTTAGGAGAATCATGACTAATGGACGGACAGCTAAGGTCGGCTGCAACTTAAATTCTATTTAATCCCCTTAAAAATTCATTTATTCTATCTCTTATGGCTTTGGCAGATTTAGCTGGATTATTGGCTTCGACTATTAGCCTTCCGACAATTAAGTAATGTGAACCAGCCGAGACCGCCGCCTCTAAATCCCCTCCCTGCACTCCGACCCCTGGAGAATATATCGGTATAGAGCCGCTTAAAATATGGTATGTCTCTCTTATTTTCTCCGGGCATGTTGCGCCAACTACGACGCCATCAGCGTCCCATGCAAGAGCTTTCTCGGCAAAGATAATATATTGTGGTTTCACCTTCCCTGAAATTGCATCATAAACGTTTTGTCCATATCCCTCCCAAGCTGCTTTATGGCTCATATATACTAGAAGTATAATTCCGCGCCCCATTTTCTCGGCAACCTCGAATATTGGTTGCAAGCCATCCTCCCACCCAACGAATGGATTAGCGATCAGCGCATCAAATCCAGCCCTAAAATAATTCTCCGCTATCACGCGATTCGTGCTCCCGATATCATTTGCCTTGCAGTCAACTATTGTTGGGAGACCCAGATCCTTAGCCCCTTCAATAATCTTTTTAACTCCGTCAAATAGACCTAGTGGTAAGACAAGGTGATGGTTTATTTTTACAGCGCATATATACTCATGAACCTGCTCAATTATGGACATGCTTCTTGAGAATATTCTTTCTCGGCTTTCATCAACCACATCAAGGGCCAGAATCACTCTAGAGTTCTTTTTTCTTTCGGATTCTTCCATTAGGAGTCTAAATTTTCTTGTCATTTACTCAACCTCCATAGGCATGGCTGTCCCGCCGCAGAACTTTGTGATTAAATCAACCGCTATATTCATTGCCCTGCTTAGCATACTTGTACCCACGCCTGGTACACCACAGAAAACTAAGACAGCTCTTCTGGTCTCCTTGGTTATCTTTGTCCGCTCCGAATCTCTATATGGATATACTGCAATTAAGCCATTATCATCTGAGAGAACTATTTCGCAGCCCTTCATAACAACCAGCTTACTAACACCTATGCCACAAAATTCCTCACCCTCACGCGCATACCTAATTATGATTTTTTCTCCAAAAATTTTGTCGGCGTCAAAGGAGCTTATTGCAACCTCAGACCTAATGGAGGCTATGTTCAGCGAATCTACAAACGTATTAATTCTCGGCAGCGGATTTCCCAAGAGCGCCCTCCTTATGAGAGCCTCGGCAGATGGTCTATTTTTAGTTGGATCCAGCCCAATCTTCCAGAAGAAGTCCCTATAGGCTCTAACGCTCAGGACATCTTTCAGGGTTTCAATATTATACTTAGATTTAACCTCCTCAATAACTTTCGCCATAAGAGATTCTAGCTCAGGATTTTTCGCGGCGACCTTTAGATTCTCCATGAGAACCGCAAGAACTCTTAAACCTGGAAAATCTCCTACAACCCTTCCATCAATAACTATGCGCATATTTATCCCATTACCTCTTAATGGGTGCCTAAAATAATTATGGAATGGGCTCAGCAACAAAAATATTATCCTTGTTAGAGATTACGCGGGCCCTTAACCTAGCGCCTATCGGGGTTCCCCCAGCATTTACAAGCGTTATGCTTCTAGTTCGATTTAAGTCTACGGCCAGCACCTCACCATTAAGCCACCCTGGTCCAACAACCTCAACGCGTATAATTTCATTACGTCTATATGGTACTGGGAGACTCAATCGCTTATGTATTCCAAAGTCCTCTGGTCTCAAGACGAGCTTAACACTAAATTTCTTCTCCCATTCTCTGAGGCGATCATAGAACTCCCTCCATAGCATCGGCCTAATGCCCCTAACCTTCCGCCCACGTTTATGCATAAGGTATTTCTGTATGCCTAGGGGAGGAAACCTCTTTCCGGCCCCTAGATCCAAGGCGAGTCTAATTATCTTAAGTATCTCGGAATCATTTATCCCGGGAACCCATACTGGCGCGATGAGTAACTCGATCCTAGTGTTCGAGACTATATAGCGCATTAGCTCAACCACCCTCAGTGGGTCATACCAGTCTGTCCCAGATAATTTCCTCGCGAGCTCTGGATTTAAAGCATCCAGTGAGACGTTTATTCTGGTTAAGCCAGCATCGGATAGCTTATCAGCGAGCTTCTCGGTTAAAATTGGCCCGTGGGTCTGCATGGAGATGACATCTACACCATCAATTTGGCTTATGCCCGAGACCAAATCAACTATATTTGGGTAGGTCAATGGGTCTCCCACGGTATCTATATGGGCTTCGATTTTTCGGCAGCCTTTAAAAGCAGCAACCTTCTTAAATGCTTCAAGCAAATAGTCTACTGGCACAATATACTCCGTGCGCCTAGATCTAGATGCTGGGCCAGCGTCCGTTGAGCAAAATATGCATGAGAGTGGGCAGGTTGTTATTGGACGAACCTGTATAACATTTGTCCCTCTGTCAATTAGGCCGAAAGCGATGCAGCCTAAGAGCGGAACATCTTCAGATACCTCGAAGATCTCTCTAACCATTCTCTATCAACACGCAGGGGGAAAGCTCCCTTAAAATGCTAACCATTTATAAAGTAAATCTTTATCTTTTTGGAGAAAGTATTTTATGGCGTGATGTAACTTGTTATTAATTAAGGATTTAGAGTCTAAGATATCCTATCTTGAGGACTTATTGCAAAGCATCTCAGGAAAAATCTTGGCTAATGTTCTCTACGAGAGCGCTCCCCCCTCAAAGCTTCTGGCAGACTCTGAAAATTATTTAAATGTTCTAAGGGATACTGTTGAGGAGATTAAGAATATTTTGCTAATTCTTAAACCAGAGAGAGCGCCGTCGATAAAGAGAACATTTAAGGAGTTTACTCAATTAATTAGTGTCTTCATAAAGACTCTTAAGGAGACTGTGGAAACGCAGGGTTCGCCAAAGCACTCTCTCGAACACTTGAAGATGGCGGTGAAGCAGAGCCAGAGCTTCATAGAGCTGGCTAAGGAGATAGCGAAAAATCCGTCGAAGGGCATGATTGAGGTTTTGAGACTTAAGGAGATGTCGGAGGCCAAGGACTATATTTCGAGAATATATGTGCCAGAAGCGGTCTATATGAGACTTGAATACCTTAGGAAGAGCCTAGAGAGTTTTAAGGCGCATGTATCAAGCCTCGAACAGTCAGCTAGAGACCTGCTAAAACATATAGATAGGGTCAAAGAGGAGATCTCTAAGTTTCAGCGGCAATAATATAGTGGGGTGACACCGCCCCTATGAGCATGGTCGATATAACAGCTAAGCCCGAGGTTTATCGCAAAGCCACCGCCATAGGTCGAATAAAGCTCAAGCCTGAGACCGTTAAGCTAATTAAGGGAGGCCTTATTGAGAAGGGTGATCCGATATATACTGCGAAGATAGCTGGTATACTCGCGGCTAAAAATACCCCGTCGCTCATTCCTCTTTGCCATCCAATACCCATAACAGACGTTGATATTGATGTGAGGGTCGTTGGTGATAGCGCCCTTGAGGTTGAGGCAACGGTTAAATCTAGGTCTCAGACTGGCGTCGAGATGGAGGCCCTCGTCGCAGTCTCCACGGCGTTGTTAACCATCTGGGATATGGTTAAGAAGTACGAGAAAGATTCTGAGGGTCAATATCCATACACGTCGATTCAAGATATACATGTTGTTAGAAAGGTGAAAGGACAAGATGAGCGAAACAACGCTTAGGCATAAGGCTGAGGCGCCAAGAAGCTTAAGCTTTGCCGTAATAACCTGCAGTACCTCTAGATATAAAGAGTACGCCGAAACTGGGAAGCTTAATGATGAGACAGGAGACCTCATAGTTAAGGTTCTTAGGGAGAATGGGCATAGGGTGACCATGAGGAAGATGGTTTCGGACGATAGGGAGCAGATTCAGAAGGTCGTTATGAGGGCCCTCAAGTCACGAAAAGTCGATGTCATAATAATGTCTGGGGGGACTGGTCTAAGCCCAAGGGACATAACAATAGAGGCTGTTCGCTCGCTCTTCGAGAAGGAGATCTCAGGCTTCGGCGAAATATTTAGGATGTTAAGTTATAGGGAAATCGGCTCGGCAGCGATTGTGACCCGAGCAACGGCCGGAGTTGTTATGGGAAAAGCTATATTCTGCCTACCAGGTTCACCCCAAAGCGCTCTTCTCGCACTTAAAGAGATAATATTACCTGAGGTTGGACATATTATAAAGCATGCTCGAGAACAGTCCTGAGATCCTAGCCTGATCTCTTCATTATAAAGGATATCATATCATCGGTTAAGTTCAGCCATCTGGCTATCCTCTTTCCGATCTTCGGGTTATTCTGAAGTATTATGGCCAAATATGGTAGAACCTCAACTATTGCGCGTGAAGACGATAGGTGACACCTCTTCCCAATCCTCTTCCCAATTTCCTCAAGAATCTCCCTCTCCTCCTTGGTTACAGACGCGGTCTTTATACGTTCTGGGAACCTGAATGGAACCCAGCCAGTAGCCTTCTTACTCCATGAGAAGGCTACTCCAGCGGTCATCCAATCTATCATATACCTTAGGAAGGAGTAGTCCCCCGTCTCCTTAAGCATTCCTCTATATAGGTCTGCCCTAGAGATCGCGTCCATCGCTGCAGCGAGCTCTGAGGGATTCTTGATATGATATGGAATATTCTCATATATCCACTCAAAGAGCATGTCTAAGTCTACATCACTCATGTTCACAGCCATCTTTGCGGAATTTACGCTCTTGGCATAGAGGATCGTTCTGAGAACATTAAATATTTCCTCCTTTCTGTCGCGCATAGCCAGCCAGGAGACATCCTCATAAGTTAACTTATCTTTACCTTGGGCGAGAGCTTGCAGATCAAGCACCGCCGACCTAACATCACCGCTGCTTCTCTCTGCTATAAATTTTAGAGCCTTCTCCTCGGCTACGATTCCCTCCTTGGCGCATATTCTAGCTAAATGCTTCATAACCTCAGTTGTGGAGAGCCTCTTAAACTCCACTAAAAGGGATATGTTCCTCAGTGGCGCAAACCTCGGATCCCATGCATCATTCGCAATTAGGATGACGGGAACCCTAGTATTCTCTATAACCCTAATTATCTCCGATAGCCCGCCAGTATCAGATGTGCCAGTTATTCCGTCCAACTCGTCGAAGACTATGACCTTCCTTTTGCCGAAGAGGGAGCCTAGCTGAGATGCCCTCCCAGCAAGGCGCTTAACCGTCTCCTCCGTCCTATAAGTGCTTGCATCAGTTATAATAACCTCCATGTTGAAGTCGTTCGCTAGAGCCTCAACAGTCGCCGTTTTTCCAACGCCAGGCGGGCCATAAATAAAAAGTGCCTTTTTCCCCGGTACACCCTTCTCCCAGGAACGTAGCCACTCAACTATCTTCTTCTTTGATTCTTCATTTCCAATAACTTCAGATAAGAACTTTGGCTTATATTTCATTGTCCAAGGAATCGGAGGTAAAGTAGAAGGCATTAATATCCGCTCAGCTACTTAAGACTCTTCTTCATTTCATAGCCAGCCTCAACTAGCCTTGCTAACAACGCGCTCAGCTGTATCTCCTCTGTCGCGCCCCTAACAAGCCTATAATCTACTTCGCCAATAATATCTGTCAGCTTAACCTTCCAGGAGTCCGGAATATTTAAACGGAACACTTCTCCATGTATCTGCCTTATTATATCTGTCCCAGCAAGCCCATATCTCCGAGTCAGCTCCCTCAGCTTATTTCTAGCGGCTATGAAGTCTCCATTCAGAGCCGTGAGCATCATATCTCTAATGTCGGCTGGGTTAGCTTTGCCTACAACGGCATATACTAAGTCGGCTGTAACTGGCTTGCCTATGGAGGCTGCCGTCTGGAGAATATTCAACGTCTTTCTGAGGTCTCCTCCGCTAAGCTCGAGTATAGCCTCCACCCCATCATCCGTTATCTCGACATCCTCTTTATCACAAATATGCCTGATCCTCTTAGCAACAGCATCGGCTGGTAGGTAAGTGAATCTAAATGGGGCGCATCTCGACTGTATTGGCTCAATTATCTTACCGCTATAATTGGCTATTAAAATGAAGCGGGCTGTCTCGCTATAGCGCTCCATCGTCCGTCTCAAAGCTTGCTGGGCATCATCAGTCATGTTATCCGCCTCATCCAGAATTAATAGCTTAAACGTTACCTCACCTATGGGCTTAGTCCTTGCGAAGGTTTTAACCGTCTCCCTAATAACATTTATACCTCTCTCGTCGCTGGCATTGAGTTCCATTATATATTCGCGATAGTTCTCACCATAAAGGTCATGCGCTAAGCAGAGGGCTGCTGTAGTCTTACCGGTTCCAGGTGGCCCAGCAAATATACAATGCGGGACATTCTTGGCCTTAACGAAGCTCTTAAGCCTAGCAACTATCTCATCCTGGTCGATTATCTCATCTAAAGTGCGCGGCCGATACTTTTCAGTCCAGAGTTCATAACCCAAAACCATGCACCCTTCATTCCCACAGTTCTCTCTAATCGATAAAAAGTAGATGTAGTTAAAACCTTTAAATTTTTAGGGGCACCTCTAGAAGGGATATCATGTAGAACTCAATTATGGCAGCAATTAATAGGATTACTGAGCAGAAGACAAAGAGCTTAGATGCTGTAATAAACTCTTTTCTGAGATTGCGCTTCACTACAGAATAGGTTAGGATTAGGCTCTCGGATATTGCCAGCGCATAGGAGATATACTCCATCCAAGTGAATGGGAAGAGGAACAGCGTAAATGCGAGTAGGGCAGGATTAATCTTATTAACCATGCTAAGGGCGGCTATAATTCTTCCAGTACTATATAAGGTGAAGAAACCCCAAAATGGTCCAGCTATTGGAACAAACATTATCAACGCATGCATAAAGTTGTTGCCAAAGATCAATTGAAAACCAACACTTTTTACACAATCCCTTAAGTTGTTTATTTCTTGGCTTAGTTTCTGCGCTTCCTCCATTTCCACTCCAGTGAACGTTCCAGCTAATGTTATAAGAATACATAGCACCAGAATTTCCACAAAGATAATCGCTCTCGCACTTAAACTAATTGTTTGTGTAAGTACGAAGGAACCGTAGTTTAAATAGAACATAATATCTCTTCACCAGATATCTCACTATAGCATTTTGAGTATTTAACCATGATATTTCACCGAATCTTATGAAAACATTGCTTAAACAGATAGGACTGGAGTTTGTTAGAGATTAGCTTAAATAAGCTGTCTTATAGATTTATTTTGGGTGATGACGAGTCTGACCCTTCTGAGCTTTAAACCGGTGATGTGGATCTTGAGTGCTGAGCCCCATTATCCTAAAATGCTTACGTTTCAGTGAAGGCCATGGGGAAGAAGGATAGGCATGATGCAGTTATAATTGTTGGTTGCAGAAGAGAGCAGGTCCTAGAGATTATAGAGCATATCAAGGCAAAATTCCCGGACATCGAAGCCAGCTATGAAATTCTTAGAGAAGAAATCCTCTAAAAGAATGTATGCGTCTCATGCCGGGAATTAATATTTGCTTTCAGTTAGGTGTCATTTAATGGCACGTGTTGGATCATGGTATTCTGGGGAGATAGCGGTTCTACCCATTGCTTTTGAGAGCTTGGGAGTTAGATCCATGTGCACTTATGTTGAGACTCCAGATATTAGAGTGTTATTGGATGCTGGAGTCTCGCTCGCCCCTAACCGCTATGGACTTCCACCACACCCACGTGAGTATATTGCCCTCAGAGAAAAGCGTGAGGAGATAATCGGATTCGCTGATAAGTCTGATGTCATAACTGTTAGCCATTACCACTTCGATCACCACACGCCCTCGTATACTGATTGGGCATATAACTGGTGCTCACCGGAGATAGCCGAGAAGATATATAAGGGGAAGGTTGTGCTGGCGAAGAGCTTCAAGGAATATGTGAACCTTAGCCAAAGGAGACGTGGATGGCTATTTGCTAAAACAGGCGGAAGCCACGCGAAGAGGCTGGAAATAGCGGACGAAAGAACATTTAGCTTTGGCTACACACACATATCTTTTTCTAAGCCAGTTTTTCACGGCCCAGAGGAATCAGATTTAGGCTGGGTCTTAATGGCAACAGTAAGGTATGGAGGTGAAAGCGTACTCTTCGCGCCAGATATCCAAGGGCCGATCTCGCGGGAAACATTAAACATAATTATTAAAGACAAGCCTAAATTGGCAATTATAGGCGGCCCACCCACATACCTCGCAGACTTCAGAATGAGGGTGGAAGATATAAATGCCGCCCTAGAAAACTTAAGGTTGCTAGTTAAGCACATACCCATAATTATTCTTGACCATCATATATTGAGGGATGAAAATTGGAAGAGCATTTTCGAGCCAATAGTTGAGTACGCCTTAAGTATAGGCCATAATGTTCTTACCGCTGCAGAGTTTCTGGGCTTAGAGAACAACATCCTAGAAGCCTATAGGAAGAAGCTTTACTCTGACGAGCCACCTCCAGAGGATTTCCTGAAATGGGCGAAGATGGCTTCAATAAAGAGGAGACTTACCCGGCCGCCAATTTAAAACGTTAAGCTAGTAAACAAAGAATATTTTTCTGAGCCATCGCCTAAAAATATTAAAAAATTATAAAATTATTAAAATGTTTCTGGGTCCTCTTAGAGGTGGATCTTTATTGATTGAGAATCTCCTCGAATTCATCGTTGAGAGAGGGCTTAGCTTAGGAGCTAGCTTTTGCGAGACAAGATACTTTGAGGAGAGAATAAATAGCATAGTTGTTGAGAATGGTATTGCTAAGGCTATGTCCTCTGGGGTGCTGAAGGGCATAGGTATAAGAGTTATTATTAATGGGCGTTGGGGCTTCTCCTCAACAAACCTAATGGATAAAGAGGAAGCCGAAAAAGCCTTGAGAGACGCGATAAGCGGGGCCAAGTCCATAACGGCGGAGGCTGGGGAGGAGGCTAAAATCGCTGCTGTTAAGCCGTCAAAAGATAGCGTAGCTCATAATATGAGGATTGATCCAGAAGAAGTTGATCCAGAAATAAAGGTTAGGAGAGTTCTAGAGCTTGAAAAGCCTGTGAGGGAATTTAGTGATAGGGTTAAGGATATACTCGTTAACTATAGGGATGTTATCACGAGAGTATTTGTACATAATTCCTTTGGAACACTTGTTGACGAAACAACGCCAAGGACGATAGTTACATGTAAGGTCATAGCTAAGGAGGGAGATCTCATGCAGAGCGGATATGAAGTGTCAGGAAGTATTGCTGGCTACGAGCTAATCGAAGATATGAACCCCGAAGATTTCTCTATAAGGGCCGCGAGGAGAGCCGTTAGCCTATTAAGCGCTAAGGCTCCGCCAAGAGGGAAATTCAGCGTGGTTGTCGATCCAAAAGTTGGCGGCTTATTTGTGCATGAGGCTATTGGACACAATAGCGAGGGAGACTTCGTTTACAGCGGCCAGTCAATAATAGCTAATAAGGTTGGGCAGAAGATTGCTAGCGACCTCGTCACAGTAATCGATGATCCAACAATGCATGGTTATGGTGGCTTTATCTACGACCATGAGGGGGTTAGGGCTAAACCCCACGTAATAATAAAAGATGGAGTCTTAGTCGGCTTCCTACATTCACTTGAGACCGCAGCTAAGCTCGGGGGAGTTCCGGAGGGGAGCGCTAGGGCACAATCGCACCATTACCCACCATTAGTACGCATGTCCAACATCTACCTCACGCCAAGAGACATGACTTTAGAAGAGATTCTGGAAGGTATTAATTATGGCATTTACCTCTCAGGCTCAGAGTACGGGTACGTTGAGACGGAAAAAGGTCAGTTCACATGTAAGGTTGAGGAGGCTTGGCTTATCGAGAGGGGCGAGCTGACTGAACACCTAAGAGATGTCGCTATAAGCAGCTTAATACTAGAGGCCCTAAGGAACATAAGTGCTGTTGGGAGGGATCTGCGCTTGGAGATGCCTGGAATGTGCGGCAAATCCGGGCAGAGCATGTATGTGGATGGTGGGGCACCACACTTTAGAATTGACGGAATCGTTGTTGGTGGAAGGAGATGATCAATATAAATATTGACCTTTATACACCAGTTGAAAGGGCAATGCGAGCCCTCAGCGAACTAAACGTGGACTTCTATGATGTGGTAGCCGTATATTCTAAGTCAATAGAGGTAAGCATATTTGGCAGGGGCATTAAAGAGGCATCCTCGAAAGTCGATGTTGGCTTAGGCGTAAGGGCCTTTAAAAATAAGGGCCTAGGCGTAGCCTACACCCAAAGTCTGGACGAAAGTGACGTCAGGGAGACTGTTAAGAGAGCTGTTAAATATGCCCAAGTTGCCCAGCCAGACCCATACTTTAAGGGCATACCTGGGCCGTCTAAAGCGCAGAAGGTTCCGGGGCTATGTGATGGAGAGGTAATTGAGCTAACCCTTGAGGATGCGAGTAGGATTTCTAGGAACATGATTGACGCATGCGAGAGCATACGTAGGGGTGGAGTGTACCGTGGTGGATTTCAAGCTAAACATTTAATGTTCCACTTGTCGACCTCGACCGGAGTTGATATTGATGATGAGAAAACTATTGTCTCAGCCTATATACAGCCAGTATATAGGGAAGATGATGACGTTGGCAGCTCCTATGAATTTGATTACGGCGTGCGTTTATCTAGTATAGATCCATATATAATTGGGCAGAAGGCCGCCAAGAAGGCTATAGAGCAGTTTGGCTCTAAGAAGATTAAGAGCGAAACGCTACCGCTCATACTCCTCCCAGAAGTCTCTAGCACGCTCTTCATGAGCCTACTCTCAGCCCTCTCAGGCGAGAGGGCAGTTAAGGGAAGAACATTTGCATCAAACCTCCTTAGCAAGCAGGTAGCCCCAGAGAACCTTGAAATTATCGACGATGGGACAATTCCAAGAGCGGTAGCCAGCAGCACATATGATGGGGAGGGCGTTCCAAGGAGACCGGTAAAAGTTATTGAGGCTAGCGTGGTGCTAACCTTCCTCCATAATTCTTATTCGGCTGGAATTATGAATGTGGAGTCTACCGGGCACGCCGTCAGAGATGGTTATAAGGGTTATGTTGATGCTGGGCCAAGCAACGTTAGGGTTAAGCCGGGCGACAGTACATTAAATGAAATTATCCATGAGACTAGGAAGGGAATATTAATAGTCAACGCATCCATCTCACCAAACATTGTTTCAGGCGAGCTTTCAACGACTGTGGATGAGGGCTTCCTAATAGAGGGTGGAGAGAAGTCCTTTCCAGTAAAGAATTTAATGGTCGGCGGACACATACTAGAAATCCTCAGGGGCATCGATTTAGTATCCAAGGAAGGAAGAGTCTTCGGGGGAGGACACTTCTTTCCAGCCATAAGGATTCGGGAGGCAAAGATTTCCGGCGAGTAAAGCTAATGAGGATAGCCTGAGCGGTCGCCCTCTGGAGTTCTAAACCTTTGTAGTTTGCCATATCATATTTAAATAATCTTCCTTTGGTATCAATTTTAAGACTAGTCGATAATCTCTCCTATCATTAATTTCGGGTTCTGGATGAAGAATCTGAAGCTCGGGGCACTGTGACGAAAATCAGTTTTTATGTCTATTAATGTCGGCTCTTTCGAGTTGACCGCTTCCTCTAAGGCTTTTCTAGTTTCCTCTATTGTCTCAACGCGTATGCCTATTCCCCCAAAGGCTCTAAAAATCATTGCAAAATCTGTTGCTTGGAGATCTGTAGCTATAAATTTTCCTTCAAATCGATCCTTTTGGAGTTGCCACACCGCACCATATTTATTATTATTAAAAACTAAAACAGTAATTTTCAAATTATTTTCAAATATTGTTGGGAGATCTGAATAAGACATTAGTAGACCCCCATCCCCCGTGACCGCAAAAACGTTTCTTTCTGGATAAACGATTTTTGTGGTAATAGCTGCCGGAAGAGAAAATCCCATGGCTTCGTATCCGCCAGGGCATATAATCCCTTTAATACAATAAACTGGATAAATTCCTTTCACCCAAAGACAGCTCAGTCCAGCATCAACAGCTAAGATCGAATCTCTATCCAACGCCGATCTCAGAATTTTAATCACTACACCGGGGTGTAATGGTCTATCGTTTAAGTGCGCTTCAATATCATTATCTATCTTCTCTGATACCTCCCTCCTTATTTGCGAAATCTGTTTTAATAGAGTTTCATCGGCCTCTCGTTGTGGTAACGCTTTTAACCTATCAATTAAAAGTGTAAGAGTCTCCTTCAAATTTCCCACTATAACCTTATTGCTGAAAGTATTAGGAGCCAGGTCATTCTCCACGGTGATACTTATGTATTTTGGTCGGTGCAACGTCTTTAAGAATTCTGACTCTACACTTCCAAACCTTATGCCTATGCTTAGTACTAGATCAGCAGAATTTAAGGCATGAAAGGCTGCTGGATGACTAAAACCTCCCACAAAACCTGCATAGAGGGGATGGTCATGAGGTATAACCACATCGTCATTTCCTCTTCTGCCATGCACAACTAAGGGGGCACGCAAAATTTCGCAAAGCTCTAGGAGTTTATTTTCACATTGATATCTCGACACATCTTTACCCGCATATACTACAAGCTTTTTTGAGCCCAAGAGATCATTAATTATTTCATCAATTCTTCCAGCTTCGCGCCATCTTTTGGGCTCTGGTATCTGTAATGAGCCTTTATACTCAGACCTCATAACATCAATTGGTATACTTATGTGAATAGGGCCCATTCTACCACTTGTTGAAATCTCATACGCTTTAATTAGTGTGGAGACAACCTCCGCGGGGTCTTTTACACGTGTCGCCCACTTCGTCACGGGCTTAAAGACGTTAACAAGGAAATCGTTGGAATCCAGTCCGTGAAAGGGCTCCTTACATGCGCGGGTTGGGACATCACCGCTTATATGAATTAGGGGGGATGCACTTGCATACGCCTGAGCTACAGCAGTAACGCAATGAGTCGCGCCTGGACCTGCAGTAGTTAAAAGAAAACCTGGTTCACCAGTTAACCTTCCGTAAACGTCAGCCATAACTCCAGCATTAGTCTCGTGCTTTACTAAAATGTGCCTGATTTCATGGTGATTTAAAAGGGCGCGGTATACATCTATATTGTGAACCCCAGGCGTCCCGAAAATATAGCGGCATCCGATTTTTGAAAGAACTTCTATAATAACCTCCCCACAATTCATTTCTGCCACAACCGCGAGCAAGATGTTTCCTTAAAGAGAAGGGCGAAGTGTTTATTTAAACATTTTTCATAAGTCTTCCAGCTATCTCAAGTAAAAGTAAAATCCACCCTCCAAAGCTTAAAAATACCACCAATGTATGAGGGAGACAATTAAAGTTTGGTGGGCCCGACCGGACTTGAACCGGCGACCCGCGGGTTATGAGCCCGCCGCTCTAACCTAGCTGAGCTACGGGCCCAACGTATACTGTCCTATCAAAATATTTTTTGTAATCTCACCCTATTTAAGGATATTGTCTGAATTTAGTTAAATCTAGACCTAAAGTATTAACATATTAATCGAATTAGAGGGGCATACTGTATTTCTCATCACTGTTAATAGTGATTTAAGTTGAAAGAATTCAGTTTGGAAAATTGTTTCTGAGTGGTATCGTCTCTTATGCGTCAAGTAGTCTCTATTGTAAAGGAATTTTATACAAATTGGTCCATTGCTGACGCTTTATATAAAACTGGAGTTTAATGGATCAATTCATACATGAGAAATTAGTACATGTGAAGTGTTGATGGTGATGATCCAAAGCCATAAAGTGAATTTTAAAGCCAGCTACGCTCTTAACAGCCTTAATTAGGTATACATCAGTAGTTTTAGAGTTTTAAGGCCCGGCCGTCTATTGGCGAAGTATCCCTTGAAGCCTAAAGCCTTAAAGAACTGTTCAAGGCCCTACCTGTAAGCCCTAACCGTGCTTGGACTAGAATAGGTTTCAAGCTACTTCAAACTTAACCTTACTGCCAATTACTTCCTTTCTATTTTATCTTATTTATAGTCTTTTGTATTTTTGGTGCTGTTAGATGAGAGTAATGCTTAAATGACATTTTGATGCTGTCTCCTATAGGAGAATCTCGGTGCAAGCTATGTGACTATGGCAATGGTGAGGTTCTCTGATAAAGTTTGTGTCCAGATCTAATAAGACCTTGAAAGTTGATGATGAACATATTGTTGTTTTTGATGACTTTAGAAATGTTAACCTGAAAGAGAAGGTGGATCTAATATTTGCTGATCCGCCGTTTGGGATAGAATTTAAGGGAAACCTTGCCACCTACCACAGAATACCGGACGCTCTCTCCTACTTTGAGGTTCCTAAAGAGGAGTACCCAAAATTTATTAGGGAGCTGGTTGAGTGGTGCTATAAAACTTTAAAACCAGATGGTAGTATGTGGCTCGTCTCAGGCTGGAACAACCTTAGATATGTTTTAGATGTCGTTGAGGACACCGGGTTCATACAATTAAACCATGTTATATGGAAGTATCAGTTTGGGGTCTTCACCAGAAGGAGGTTCGTTACATCGCATTACCACTTACTATTTTTAGTAAAGGATGAAGAAAGTTATACATTCAATAAGCCCGAGCATTATCCTGAGGACGTCTGGATACTCAAAAGGCCATACCATCATGGTGAGGAAACTGCTGGAAACGAGCTGCCAGATGAGCTGGTTGAGAGATGCATAAAGACTTCATCTAATCCTGGGGACCTGGTCGTAGACCCGGTTCTTGGCTCAGGGACTACAATGCGGGTGTGCTTAAAGCTTAATAGGAGGTGCCTTGGAATAGAAATAAACCCGCAACTTGAGAAGAGAATAAGGGAGAAGCTGGAGGCATGGCTTAAGCATAGGCATACAATTGATCAGGTCCTGAAGAGCGGAGAAAACAAATAAAGATTTCTTGCTGATTGCTGGAGTCATAGTATAGATCAATCTACTCCCGTCTTAGTATGGCATATAAAGGTCTCTTTCCTGAAAAAGAATGGATCAAATCTCCATCTCTGATAACGCCTGGCAGAGGAGCTCTCCTTTCTAAGCTAGATGGCTCTTAACAAAGAACTCCTCTTCTTCAGCAGAATGTCTAGTCTTTCTTCTCTCATCTTTAATCACTTTGTCCGAGTATGCTTAATTATTTCAAGTATATCTCTGAGAGAGTCGCTGTACTCACGTAACGCTTTATTTATAGCTATCTCAGCTATCATTGATCCAACATGTATTATATTGCTCATGCATGAAACAAAAGTCCTTAAGTAGGGTACATTAGGAAGTTCATAAAAGAGTTTTTCTATCTCGCTTTTAAGGGATCTTCTCATTTCAAGTACCCTATTAGCCAGCCCAACGTCTCCTGTAAAAATACACTCGACAGATGTCTTTATAATTTCCTGGGCTATCTCACCAATTTCATATACTTTTTTTATTTCCACTTCACCAAGTATTTCTCTATGTTCTTTTAATGCTATTACCTTTTTTGCAACATCTTCGGAGATATCCCCTATAAGTTCTAGGGATTGTAGTATCGACCTTGCAGCTGGCAGAAAAACAATGTCCGTTAAACCTACTTGCTCACGTATTTCCTCTTTTTCCTGCGCGAATAAGAGCAAGCGTGTGGCCAAGTAGTAAATCATGTCTACTTCATTCTCTCTTTCGATTGCCTCTTGAGCCAATTTATTGTCATTTTCGAGGAGAGCTTGCATGGCTTCAGAGAATACTGTCAATACTAGCAGAGCTAACCGTCTAACTAGCATGTCAAATTTAAACTTGGTTAAATCTAAGGAGCAGTGTAAAAGTACGTTATTTTCCGTCTCCTCTAGTATGCCTAAGCCAACAAGCTTTCGTACAATTCTTCGGATTTCATCCATGTGATTCTTTTCTATCCTCTTTGCCGATATTATTCTGATGATACTTTTTCCTAGGAGATAAGCGCCGACAATCAATCTTTCAAGAAGACCAGGATCCATGCACGTGTCGGCATTAATTACATATTCCTCTTCAACTTCTTCCCGATGAAAGCGCTCTCTCGGTATTATTCTTAAAGCTCCATCCTTCTCCGGAATTATAAACACCATATCTCCTGGCTTAATTCCATTCTCTTTTATCCATTTATTTGGAAGGGAGACTGTTATGGTTGAACGTCCGACCCTCTGCAATTTTCTACTTTCCATGATCTCACAAGATTATACAATAATTACCAAACATTATTATATTTACATTACATATATATTTTTTGTTTACGCTATATATCATGGAAATATAAGGGAGGTGATGTGGGTGTCCGAATGGAGAACCGTTAGTGTGAGACAAGAATTAATAGAAGAAATTGAAAAAATAGTTAAATCCGGTCTCTATAGAAGCGTTTCAGAATTCGTCGCTGAGGCTATAAGGCTACGCCTAGAAGAACTGATGCGCGCAAGGGGAATTCCAGCCGAAAGAAGAAAAGAGGTCTTAGCGAAGATTCAAGAGCAGCTATTATATACGCCGAAGCATGTTTGGGCTCAGATAACGCCTGGGGGCACTATACGTATTGGGTTAACTGATTATGCTGCTAAGCACCTAAGAGGAATCGCCCACGTCATGACAGAGCCGGTTGGCAAAGAAATAAAGAAGATGGAGCCGATAGGCGTGGTAGAAACATGGATGTTCATGTTCGACATACACGCACCAGTAACCGGAAGAATAGTAAAGGTCAACGAGACCCTCAAGACAGAACCATACCTAATAAACGAAGACCCGTATGGAGAAGGCTGGATACTAGAAATCAAACCAAAGAACTCCCTATTGCTCGAGGAGGAGCTAAAGGACTTATTAACTGCTAGGGAATACGGCAAGTGGATAAGCAAAATAGAGGGCAGACTAAAGGAGTAATCAGGCTAAAATCCTAGAGATTAAACTCTTAATCCCTAATTTTTTGTTGTTTTTCTGAGGCGCGTTTTATGCTGGGTTTGCTAAATCTATTCATGGTTGCTATAGGTTTTGTAGTTGGTGTTCTCTCAGGTTTTTTCGGTTTCGGTGGAGGTTTTATTCTTACACCGCTCCTTATCAGCCTGGGTTTTCCGGCAAACATATCTGTTGGAACAAGTATTGTAGAGATCTCTATGTCTTCTCTGGTTAACTCATTAAGGCATAAATTCTTAGGTAATGTGGAGGCAAAAGTTAGTTTAGTCGCCGTTTTTGCTTCAGTACTTGGAAGCGAATCTGGTGTACAAATAATTGAGTATCTCAAGATTTTTGGCACTCAATACATGAGTTCCGTCGTGAGCCTGGCATACGCTATAATTTTGAGCTTTGTCTCGGCGTACATAATCCACGAAAGTTTAGCTTTAAAACGGGGAGACTGCAAAAAGGAGAACTTATCTTTGTGGCATAAATTTAGCGAGGTTAAAGTCCCACCGCTAATTGCTATATCGCGGTCAAACAAAGAGAAAATATCTGTGTGGATTATAATTCTAATAGGTTTTATTAGCGGTTTATTTGCTGGCTTTCTAGGGTCTGGTGGGGGCTCCATACTGATCCCATTATTGATTTATATTATTGGCTATGAACCATCCGTCGCCGCCGGAACATGCGCCTTTTGGGTATTGTTAAACTCTATATATGCATCTTTAACTCATGCCGTTAAGGGAAACATTGATATTATGCTAGCGACTTTGATTTTTATCGGCTCGTTAATTGGCATACAGATTGGTACCACCGCAACTAAATATGTAAAAAAGACAAGATTTGAGCTGTCACTTGGTTTATGTTTATGCTTCGTCTCCTTAAGCACCCTCATAAAATTGTTTTCCGGGTACCCAGACCTCTCTTCTCTCAGCTTACTATCGCCAATAATAACGTTTATCTTAGCTTCAACCGTCGCTCTATTCATAATAGCTAATTTGCTGAAAGAAAGGCAAAGAACGAGAAAAATAATGAGGGATTGTTGAAGGCGCGGCAAGAAAATGGTTAAAAACAAATAATCCTTTTAACCAATTGTGCATTAAAATTAATTTAGAAAAGTTAAAATATTATCTTATCCTTTTCATTTTTTAAAGGGGGTTTTTCCCTGCCCGAGAAAAAATTGGAAGAAGAGGTAAGAAAGTTTCCTCCGTGTCGAGCGGCATGTCCCGCCCATGTCAATGTTCAGGCATACGTCTGTCTGATTCAAATGGGCAAATTTAAGGAGGCTGTTGAAGTAATAAGAGGAGATCTACCTTTCCCAGCAATCTGCGGGAGAGTATGCTTCTCTCCATGTGAGGATGCTTGTAGTAGAATCAATATTGATCAGTCAGTGGCAATAAGATCCCTGAAGAGACTTGTAGCAGATATTGAGCGGGAGCAGGGAAAAGTTACTGCTAAGCCGATACCTAAGAAGTATGATGAGAAGATTGCAATAATAGGCGCTGGGCCAGCCGGGCTAGCGGCCGCCTACGAGCTCGCTAAACTTGGCTATCCAGTAACAGTTTTTGAGCGTATGCCTGAACCGGGCGGAATGATGCGCTACTGCATACCGGATTATCGTCTGGAGAAGTTCGTTGTTAAAAATGAAATAGATTATATACAGGATTTGGGAGTTGAAATCAAGACTGGTGTGGAATTTGGAAAGGATATAACTATTGACGGTTTAAAGAAGGATGGATATAAAGCGATTTTTATCGCTATTGGAGCGCAGCTGAGTGCAAAACTGAACATTCCCGGCGAGGATCTTGAGGGAGTCATACACGCAGTAGATTTTCTACGCGCCCTTGCCCTTGGCAAGCAGCCAAATATTGGCGAGAGAGTGGCGGTTATTGGTGGCGGTAATACGGCGATTGACGCTGCGAGGACTGCAAAGAGACTTGGCGCTAAGGAAGTTATGATTCTCTATAGACGTTCACGCGAGGAGATGCCTGCGCATCCATGGGAGATCGAGATGGCTGAGAAAGATGGAGTGAAATTTTACTTTCTAGTGGCTCCGAAGCGGATAATAGGTAAGGATGGACGAGTTAAAGCGATTGAATGCTTGAGGATGCGTCTTAGCGAGCCGGATGAAACTGGGCGGAGGCGCCCAATTCCCATACCATTCACAGAACACCAGTATGAAGTAGATGCGGTTGTGCCGGCAATTGGCCAGGTGATTGAAGCCTCAGTTTTACCTCCCGAGATTATAGGCAAAAATGGATTGATTGAAGTTAATCCAATAACGCTGGAAACTAGTATCCCAGGAGTGTTTGCTGGTGGAGACGCTGTTACTGGACCTGCAAGCATAATTGAGGCTGTTGGTGCCGGAAAGCGGGTTGCGCTATCAATACACCGTTATTTGAGGGGAAAATCTCTAGAGGAAGAGAAGATCGAAGAGACAACATGGGTTAAGGATTGGCGTTCATTAGAAAAGAAGAAGCGAAGATATGAGTCTCCGGTCGAGAAGCCGCATTTAAGCTTTGAGGAGGTAAGAGCTTATCTTGAGAGAGTACAGCGGGCGGCGAGGTTTGAGGCCCTTCGCTGTCTTGGCTGTGGTCCCTGCGCCGAGTGTCTTATGGGCATAGACTTATGCGTGAAAGATAAGGCGGTTGTTGACGAAGGTAAGTGTGTTGGCTGTGGTCTCTGTACGGAGATATGTCCATTTGGGGCAATTGCGAAGAACGAAAATGGTGTGGCGCAGGTAAATGAGGAGTTATGTAAGGGATGTGGGACATGCGCGGCGAGATGCCCGAAGGAGGCTATAACCAT